>CAJMLV010000012.1 GCA_905214345.1 uncultured bacterium | reverse complement strand
GGGGTATCGTCCAGAGCAGCCTGACCGGCGGCCATGACCTCCGCCCACAGGGCGGGCACCTCGGTGGCGGTGGAAGCCACAGCAGCCTCGGATGCCAGACGGGTAACGGTGAGGATGGTGCCTTCGGTGGGCTTCATGACCGCTTTATAGGCAGCTTCCACACCCATCTGCAGCGCCTTGGCCAGATCGGCGGCCTCGGCGTTGGTCTTGCCCTGCAGCGCCTTGGAGAAGCCGCGGAACAGCAGGCTGGTGATAACACCGGAGTTGCCGCGGGCACCGCGCAGCATGGCGGACGCTGCCGCCTTGCTGGCTTCGGCCACGGTGCAGGTATCGGGCATGGCCCGCAGTTCCTGGGTGGCCGCGCCGATGGTCATGCTCATGTTGGTGCCGGTGTCGCCGTCCGGCACAGGGAAAACATTCAGTTCATCCACGCGAACGCGCTGGTTGGCGATGTTGTTGGCGCCGGAGAGGATGGCGTCACGCAGTGTCTTACCGTTGATCATGTATTCTTACACCTCATTGTCTTACACTCTGTTCTTCTGGCGGGTTCAGTCCGAGATGATGTCGTCCACGAACACGTCGATACGGGCCACTTTCAGCCCGGTGGCGCGTTCCACCTCGTCCTGCACACGGTGGGTGATGCTCTGGGTGATGGACGCGATATTCAGACCGTACCCCACCTTAATATGCAGCGCAATGATGAGCTTGCCGTCCTGCTGGGAAACGCTCACGCCCTTTTCCGGCAGGCTGCCGTTACGCAGGGTCTGCCGTACCGTGTTGGCAGCGGGATTTTGGCCCATGGCGGCAATGCCGTAGCACTGCCGGGCCGCCTGCGCCACCAGACCGGAGAAGTATTCATTTGTAAGCGAAATATGCCCATAGGGATTGACTTTTGTGATCACAAGCCGAACCTCCTTTATTACCAAGATCAGCGGCAAAGCGCCCGGCGGGGGATGCCGCTGGTGGTTTGCGCCGTATAATTATAGTTTATTATACACTATTTGACCCGGTTTGAACAGGGGCATTTTGCTGAAACAGGAAAGAAAACCGATGAAATAATGCCCAAAAACGCCGGGCATTTTTGTCAGCCCGATTTTACATTCCATTCACAAAATTTCCATTGCGTCCGCGTATACTGAAATTGAGAAAACCGGCGCCCGGCCATCTGCCCCGCGCCATCCCCCGACCATACCCCAAAGGAGACCCCGTTATGAACCTGCTGTTTTTCCTCACACCAAAGCAGGAGGTCCTGTTTGTGTACGAGGATTTCACCCTGCGTCAGACCCTTGAAAAGTGGAGCAACCAGCGCTTTGCCACCATCCCGGTGCTGCGCCGCAACGGCGAGTACATGGGCACCATCTCGGAAGGCGATATTCTGTGGGGCATCAAAAACCTGCACGGACTGGACCTGGACGCCAGCGAAGATGTGCCCATTTCCAGCTTTCCCCGCCGGCGTGACTACAAAGCTGTGCCCGTGACCACCGACATGCGGGCGCTGCTCCACGCCGCCATCGACCAGAACTTTGTGCCGGTGGTGGATGACCGCAACGTATTTATCGGCATGGTACGCCGTACCGTGATCCTGCGCCATTTCACCGAGCAGTACGAACTGGCGGCAGAAGGCAACGCCAAGCTGTCCATGCCCAAAGCGCAGCGCGTTTCCGCTCCGCGCGCCTGATCCATTCGCCCGAACGCGGGGCGTGCCGCCAACGGCACGCCCCTTTTTTCGGAAAAGTTTTCAACAAAAACGGAGGAAGTCATGGAAAACCTTTACAAAGATCTTTTCGGTGCCAAAAAGCTGGGCTTCGGCATGATGCGCCTGCCCATGCTGAAACAGGCGGATGGCACCGAAGCGGTGGACACCGAGCAGGTCTGCCGCATGGTGGACGAATTCCTGGACCGGGGATTCTGCTACTTTGACACTGCCCACGGATACCTGGACGGCAAAAGCGAACTGGCTGTGCGGGACTGCCTGACCAGTCGTTATCCCCGGGTCCGTTATCTGCTGACGGACAAGCTCACTTCTTCTTTCTTCAAAAAGGAAGAGGACATCCGTCCCCTGTTTGAGAGTCAGCTCAAAGCCTGCGGTGTGGAGTACTTCGACTTCTACCTGCTCCATTCTCTCACCGCCGATAACTACGACCATTACTGCCGCTGCCACGCCTTTGAAGCCGCCCAGCAGCTGAAAGTGGAGGGGCTGGTGCGGCATGTGGGCTTCTCTTTCCACGACAAGCCGGAACTGCTGCGCCGCATCCTCACCGAGCACCCGGAAGTGGAAGTGGTCCAGATCCAGTTCAACTACGCCGACTATGAGGACCCCGGTGTGCAGAGCCGGGCGGTATACGAGGTATGCCGGGAATTCAACAAGCCGGTCATCGTGATGGAACCGGTGAAAGGCGGCCGGCTGGCCACACTGCCGCCGAAAGCTGCCGAAGTGCTGGACGGACTGCAGGGCGGCAGCGCCGCCAGCTATGCGGTGCGGTTCGCGGCCTCCTATGAAGGCGTGGGCATGGTGCTCAGCGGCATGAGCACCACGGAACAGATGGAAGACAACCTGAGCTACATGCAGGCCTTCACCCCGCTGAACGGCGCCGAGCGGGCGGCTGTGTCCCAGGTATGCAGCCTGCTGCTGGAACAGAACCTCATTGCCTGCACCAACTGCCGGTACTGCGTGGCAGGCTGCCCCAAAGAGATCCTGATCCCCGATCTGTTCGCCTGCCTGAATGCCAAAAAGCAGTACAAGGACTGGAACAGCGATTTCTATTATGAGGTGAACACCAACGGACACGGCAAAGCTTCGGACTGCATCCGCTGCGGACAGTGCGAACATGTATGCCCCCAGCATCTGCCTATCCGGGACTTGCTGGTGCAGGCCGCCAAGGTGTTCGAGAAGACGGAGAGCTGATATTCTCCCCGGCGGTCCCCTCCAAAACGAAAACAGACCCGCAGGTTTTTGCCCGGCGGGTCTGTTTTATTGTACGGCGGCAGGTTCCTTGCAGCACAAAAGGCCGCTGCCCGTGGGCAGCGGCCTTCTTAACTGTATGAGGGAAAAAGCTTACTTCAGCTCGACCTTAGCGCCGACTTCTTCCAGCTTCTTCTGGATCTCTTCAGCCTCAGCCTTCGGAGCCTGCTCCTTCAGCTTGGCGTCAGCGGTCTCAACCAGCTTCTTGGCTTCCATCAGGGAAGCGCCGGTCAGTTCCTTAACGGTCTTGATGACCTGCATCTTGTTGGCGCCGACGTCCTTCAGGATGACGTCGAACTCGGTCTTTTCTTCCTCAGCGGGAGCAGCAGCAGCGCCGGCAGCGGGAGCAGCGGCAGCGGCAACGGCGGAAACGCCGAATTCTTCGCAGATGGTGTCAACGAGCTCTTTCAGCTCCAGAACAGTCATAGTCTTGACAGACTCGACAATGGCAGTGATCTTTTCAGAAGCCATGGTAGGATACCTCCATTAAATTTTGAATTGTTAGGTGCGGCGGATTTGTTTTGTGAGGGGTCCGTTTATGCCGCAGCCCTCATGCAGCCCGATTGATCAGGCAGCGGGTTCTTCTTCCTTGTCGACGATTCCCTGAATGGCAACAGCCAGACCACCGATGATGGAGTTGAGGGAGCCGGCAACCATGGAGAGCAGGCCTTCGCGGTTGGGCATGGTGGACAGGCCCTTGACGCCGGCTGCATCCAGCAGCTGGCCATCGCAGAAGCCACCCTTGACGGTGAACCGCTTGGACTTGTCGCCGTCAGCATACTTGCACAGGATGCGGGCAGCGGCGGCCGGGTCTTCGGCAGACAGCGCGATGGCGGTGTCACCCTTGAAGTACTCGGTCAGGCCTTCGTAAACGGTGCCTGCAACAGCACGACGCAGCATGGTGTTCTTCACGACCATGTATTCCACGCCAGCTTCACGCAGTTCCTTACGCAGCTTGGTGTCGTTTTCAACGCTGATGCCGTTGTAAGCAACCACAACACCGGCCAGAGAACCGGTGATCTTGGTGTTCAGCTCGGCAACAAACGCCTTCTTGGATTCCAGGATCTTTGCACTGGGCATTTCTTTTTCACCTCGTTCCGCTTGCAGATTTCAGTTTGAACAGGCAAGCGGCTTTTTAGGGAAAATTCCCATGAAAAAAGCCCCTTCCCCGTTGCCGGGAAAAGGGGCTTTGAAAGCATAGCAATCAAGCGCACGTTTCTCGGCAGGCGGGCTTGCGCCCGTTAGGCTGGCTTTTGGCCAGCACCTGCTGTCTTAAAAACAGCTTAATCATTATAGCACCGAAATGTGCGTTTGTCAATACTTTTGTTCTGCCGATCAGACGCCGTACTTGTTGGTAGCAACGCGGACGCCGGGGCCCATGGTGGTGGCCACGGTGGCGCTCTTGAAGTACTGGCCCTTGGCAGCGGCCGGCTTAGCCTTGGCGATGGCTTCCAGGACGGTGTCCAGGTTGGTCATCAGCTTTTCGGCGCCGAAAGAAGCCTTGCCCACGGGAACATGGATGATGTTCTGCTTGTCCAGGCGGTACTCGATCTTACCGGCCTTGGCTTCGGTGACAGCGCGGCCCACGTCGGGGGTCACGGTGCCGGCCTTGGGGTTGGGCATCAGACCACGGGGGCCCAGAACCTTACCCAGACGGCCAACCTTGCCCATCATGTCAGGGGTGGTGACCAGAACGTCGAAGTCCAGGTAACCGCCCTGGATCTTGGCGATCAGATCATCATCACCGACTTCCTGCGCACCGGCAGCCTCGGCAGCCTTGGCGGCGTCGCCCTTGCAGATGGCGATGACGCGAACGTTCTTGCCGGTGCCGTTGGGCAGCACGACGGCGCCGCGGACCTGCTGGTCGGCGTGGCGGCTGTCGACACCCAGGCGCACATGCAGCTCGATGGTCTCATCGAACTTGGCGCGGGCGGTCTTGCAGCACAGCTCCAGAGCTTCCTGCGGATCGTATACTTTGGTACGGTCGATGAGCTTGGCGCTCTCGACGTAATGCTTACCGTGTTTCATTACTCATTCCTCCATAATGTGGTGTATCGGAATCTTCCTCCCACGTTTGCAGCGGACTCAGCCCTCGACGGTGACGCCCATGCTGCGGCAGGTGCCCTTGATCATGCTGACGGCAGCTTCCAGAGAAGCAGCGTTCAGGTCGGGCATCTTGGTCTTGGCGATCTCCTCGGCCTGAGCCAGGGTGATGGAGCCGACCTTGTTCTTGTTGGGCACGCCGGAGGCGGTGTCGATGCCGGCGGCCTTCTTGATCAGGACGGGAGCCGGCGGGGTCTTGGTGATGAAGCTGAAGGAACGGTCAGCGTAAACAGTGATGACGACGGGGATGATCATGCCCATCTGGTTCTTGGTACGCTCGTTGAATTCCTTGGTGAAGGACATGATATTGACGCCCTTCTGACCCAGAGCAGGGCCAACGGGCGGTGCCGGAGTCGCTTTGCCGGCGGGGATTTGCAGCTTGATATAGCCAGTGATCTTCTGTGCCATGATATTTGCACCTCCAAAATTTGTGGTGAGTTGCGGCCCCTGAGGGGCCTCCCACGGGCGCGGGAACGCACCCTATAAAAACCGACCTGCGGTTTTTACCGAAAATTGCGGGTTTGCGGCACGCTGCCGCTCTGCTTTTTACAGCAGCTTGACCTGATACAGTTCCAGTTCGGCCGGAATCTCGCGCCCGAACATGGTGATCTTGACCTTGACCTTGCGGGCGGCCTTGTCGATCTCTTCCACGGTCGCCACGGAACCTTCCATGGAACCGGAAGTGATCTCCACCGTATCGCCCACCGCATAATCGATGGACGGTTCGGCTACCATATCCACACCCAGCTTGGCCACCTCTTCTTCGGAGAGGGGTTCCGGCTTGGAAGCCGGGCCCACGAAGCCGGTGCAGCCGCGGGTATTGCGCACGATGTACCAGGTGCTGTCGGTCATGACCATTTTGACGAAGACGTAACCGGGGTAGACCTTATGCTGGACTTCCTTTTCCCCGATCTTGTTGCCGTTCTTGTCGAACACATCCTCGACGGCGGTCTCGGTAGGGACCTTCACGTCGCAGATCATGTCCTGCAGACGGCGGTTTTCCACCATCGTCATCAGGTCCTGCGCGACCTTGTTTTCATAGCCGGAATAGGTATGCACCACATACCAATACGCTTGTTCAGCCATGGGTTTGCCTCCGCTATTATGCGCCGATGAGCAGGTGAATCAGTTCGCCGAACGCCAGGTCCAACAGAATCAGCACCACGGCGGCGATGAGCACGACCACGATGACGGTGATGGTGTTGGTCTTGACATCCTTGCGGCTGGGCCACACGACCTTTTTCAGTTCGCTCTTGGTGTCCTTGAAGAACTTGGCGATGCCTGCGAAGAAGCCCTTGACCTTGTCCATGAAAGAGGACTTTTTCTTGCCGGTAGCGGCCTTCTTGTCCTTTTTCTGTTCCGAAGCCTTGGCGGCGGTTTCGTTGACCGCATTCTTGTCAGCCATTGTTCAGAGCTCCTTCACTTACTTGGTTTCGCGGTGGACCGTGTGCTTCTTGCAGAAGCGGCAATACTTCTTCATCTCAAGACGATCAGGATTGTTCTTCTTGTTCTTCTGCTTGTTGTAGTTGCGCTGCTTGCATTCAGTGCAGGCCAGGGTGATTTTGACAGTCATTGTTCGGCACCTCCATTTTAACGGTTTGTAGCGGACCGCGCGGTCAAATTTCGGCGGTCCAAGCCTCCCTCGGCTTGCGGGACGGCCCTGAAAATGGGCACAAAAAATAAAACCCGCAAAAGAGGTGCTATCATAATAGCACAATATCCCGGTACAAGTCAAGGGGAAAGGGCAAATAAAATTACACTCTGCCGTTCAACCGGTCCCATCAGTGCAGGGGCACGTCGATCTCGGCTCCCAGAGAGAAGGCGTAGATGGTCAGCCGGTCCACCGGCACCCCCAGGCGCAGGGCAAATGCCCGGCGATACAGACGCAGCTGGGCTGCGTATTCTTTTATATAATAGTCCGGCTCCCGGGAGCGGTCGGTCTTGTAGTCCACGATCTCGGCGTGGTCATCGTACACCAGGACCAGGTCCGCAATCCCCTGCACCAGCACCTTTGCCTTATCCGGGGCACCGGGAACGATGTCTGCGGCGGGCAGGGAGGTGATGAACGGTTCCTCCCGCAAAACGCGGCTCGCCTGCCGGATGCGCCGCCACAGCGGACTTTGCAGGAACGGACGCACCGCTTCCAGGTCCAGCACCTTGGCCAGTTCGGGGTCCAGCAGCTGCAAATCCAGCTGGCGCTGCACCTCGGCGTCCAGGTCGGGTTCAGCGGCATCAAAGGGCATGCTCTGCAGGAAAGCATGGATGGCGGTGCCCCGTTCGGCACCGGTCAGACCGCTCTTCTGCAGAAAAGCCGGACGTTCCAAAGCCACATCCCGGGCGGCATGGGTCACCGCCGAAACGCTGACCTTTGCGGGAATCTCATGGAGCAGCTCCGCCGGGTCCTGCCAGGCAAAATTCTGCAGCAGGGCCTGTTCCAGTTCCTTGTCGGGCTCAGCCTGTTCCGAATCCGGAACGGCGTCTGCCGGCGGGGGCGGTGTTTCCACCCGCATCTGCAGCGGCGCTTCGGTATCGGCATAAGTGGGCAGGAAATCGGTGTATTTCCACAAGGGTTCCCCCGCCGGGTGGCGCAGCGCCGCGGTGAGCAGCCAGCCGCCCCAATGCTGGAACCCCTGCAGGGTCTCGGCCCCGGTGGCCCCCGCCGCCGCGCACAAAGCGGGCGTGGAAAGTTCCCGCTCCACGCTCTTGCAGGGCACCGTGATGATAAGGGCGTCCTGGGCACGGGTGAGGGCGACGTACAGAATACGCATCTCCTCGCTGAGGGTCTCGGCTTTGATGCTCTGGGCCAGCGCCGCATAGGGCAGGGTCTTGTACCGGCTGGCCTTGGTACCGTTGCGCAGAGTCAGGCCCACACCCAGGGTACGGTGACAGAGCACCGGGCGGATGACGTCGCTCTGGTTGAACTTATGGGTGGTGCCTGCCACAAACACCACCGGAAACTCCAGACCTTTGGAACGGTGTACCGTCATGATGGAAACGCATCCCGGGCGGCTTTGTCCCCCGCCACCGGGATTCACTCCTCCGTTCTGCTGGGCGGCGTTCATGGCGCGGATCAGCGCAGGCAGACCGCGGGCTCCCGCCCCGGACGCCCAGGAGGCAAAGGCCAGCAGATCTTCTCGGCAGCGGGCACCGTCGGGCATGGCCCCCGCCGCGGCCAGGTATCCGGTGCGGGCGAAAAGCTCTTCGATAAGGGCAGGCACCGGCAGGGTGCGGGCCAGACGGCGGAAGGTCTGCAAGTCATCCAGGAAGGTCCCGAACCGTTTCGGGTCCCCCTGGCGCACCGCCGCATACAGGCTGCCCCCGGGCACCTTGCCCCGCAGACGCACCAGGTCATCGGGACGACAGTCATACAGGGGACTGAGCAATACCGCCGACAGTTCCACATCCTGGGCGGGGTTGTCGATGATGCGCAGCAGCGCCGCGAAGGGCCGCACATGGGGTGCATCCAGCAGGTCGGCGGCGGCATCCGCAAAGACAGGGATGCCCGCCGCCCGCAAGGCAGCCTCGTATACGGGGAAATCCCCGCGGCTGCGCAGCAGGATGCAGAAGTCTTCGTCCCGGCAGGGGCGGGTGCCTTCCCCGCCCCGCACCGCAAAGCCGTCCGCCTTCATCCGGGCGATGCGGGCGGCAATGGCCCGGGCATCGTCGGCGGCGGCATCGGCGCAGCCATCCAGCACCAGCAGTTCGCACAGCCCGGCATAGTCCCCGGGCTTGCCCACCACCAGACGCTGGCCGGGACCATAGACGATACCGCCCAGGTCGGCGGAAAAGACCTGTTCAAAAAGGAAGTTGACCCCTTCGATCACTGCCGGAGCGCTGCGGAAGTTGGCGTCCAGGGCGATGGTGGCGGGGCTGGTCATGGTCTGCCCCTCCGGCAAATCATAGGGCTGCCAGGCAGTTTGTTTTTCGGTGAAAACGGTGGGGTCTGCCTGACGGAAACGGTAGATGCTCTGCTTGATGTCCCCTACAAAGAAGAGGTTGTCCCCCTCCGGCGACGCCAGAGAGAAGTAGATGGCATCCTGCAAGGCATTGGTGTCCTGGTATTCGTCCACCAGCACCGCCGAGTACCGGGCGCTGACCGTGCGGCACAAGGGCGTACGCTCCCCTTCCGGGGTCTGGAGCAAGTCCAGGGTCAGATGCTCATAGTCGGCGTAGTCCAGCACTTTTTCTTCCACTTTGGCCTGGAAATACGCCTGACCGAACTGCCGCACCACCCGTACCAGAGCCGCCACCAGAGGGGCGGCACGACGGCGGTCGGCGTCAAATTCGGCAGTGGTACACAGAAGAAAATCGGTTTTGAGCTTTTCCACCTGCTTTTTGGCCCGGTCCCGCAGCTCGCTGGCGGCCCGGGCGGCGGGATTCTGGTCCTTGCCGCCCTTGATGCGCCCCGGTCGCTGCCACTGGCTGAACAGATCCAGTGCCTGCACTGCCTTGTCCCAGTCCCCCCGCTGCAGGCGTTCGCCCAGCAGCTGCAGTTTGCTCTGGTCATCCAGCAGTACCGCCGTGTAGGCACGGTCGGCGTTTTCTTCCCGGGTAGCGGAAGCGATGGCCGCATCGATCAGGCGCAGCGCCCCGGCGGTGCGGGCGGCGGCGGAAGCCAGCAATGCCTTGCCCCACAGGGTATCCTGGGGCAGGTCCTCCCCCGCCCACATGGCGGCAAAGCTGTCCAGCGCCCGGTCGGGATGGGGCAGGGTTCGGGTGAAATCGTAAAGTTCCAGCACCACCGTACCGGCGGTGTCGTCGGTGCGGCCCCGGTCGTACAGGTCGGCAAAGGCACAGAAATCCGGGTCGGTGTAGGCGGTTTCCAGCACAGCGGTCAGGGTCTCCTGCCGCAGACGGCCCAGGGTGGCGTCGTCGGCAGTCTCAAAGTCCGGCGGAATGTCCAGGGCGGCAAAATGCTGCTGCACAAAATGCAGGCAGAAGGCATCCACCGTGCCGATGGAGGCCCGCTGCAGCCGCAGCTGCTGGCGGCGCAAACGGGCGTCGTCGGGACGGCGGCGCACTTCGGCCAGAAGGCGGGCGGTGATATCGGCCCGCAGCTTGGCCGCTGCCGCATTGGTGAAGGTCATAATCAGAAGGCTGTCCGCCTCCACAGGGTGCACGGGGTCGGTGATGAGCCCCACGGCACGTTCCACCAGCACGCGGGTCTTGCCGGAACCGGCTGCCGCGCTGACCAGAAGGCTGCCGCCCCGGGCCTGGATGGCCGCAGCCTGGGCCGGGGTGAATCGAATGGCTTGATCGGGCATGGTAACACCTGCAAATCAGTTGAAAGGGATGTTCGGATCAGAGTTCGAAGGGGTCTTCCTTCGTTTCGGGGGCACGCTCGTTTTCGCCGTCGGCATGGCGGCAGACCGAGCGGTAATCGCAGTAAAGGCAAGGGCTTTTGCCTCCCGGCACAAAGGGCTCGGCGGCAATGCGACCACCGTACAGGTCCTCGGCCATGCGGGTGAGCAAACCATCCAGGTGGTCCCGGATGCGGGCCAGTTTTTCCGGCGAGGCCAGATGTTTGCGGGAAGCCGCACTCACCTGCCCACTCTTGGCGTTGAAGGTCAGAGGCACGAACTCTCCGGTGCCCCGGGTGTCCATGGCACGGCAGATGCTCTCGTCATCCACCAGCAGACCGTCCAGCGGGTAGGTGGGCGGGACATCTCCCTCATCCCCGCCGGATTCGGGGCGGGCCCCGGTGGTGGGGGACGGGTCGGCCAGCAGGTATTCCACCCCCGCCGCCGTCGCCCCCGGGAAGAGGGCGCCGCCGTTGCGTTCCAGGGTGAACAGATACAGAAGCATCTGGCAGTCCAGACCGTGGTAGGCCTCTTTCAGGTCGAACTTCTTGCTGCCGGTCTTATAGTCCACCACCCGCAGCCAGGTCTTGCCGTTCAGGGGCATGGCGTCCACCCGGTCGATGGTACCCACCACCCGCACCGTGTGCCCGGCGCCGTCGGTAAGTTCCACCGGGTCCACACGGGGCGCGTCCGGGTCATCGGGGTCGGGACGGTTGTCAATACGCAGTTCAAAGGCCACGGGCTGGAAGCCGGACTGGTTCATATCCCGCTGGATAAACCCCAGCAGACCCACCAGATTGCGGGCGATGCGCCCCAGCAGATACTGCATGCGCACCCCCGCACCAGGCAGGTTGGCGTCGGCGTATTCCTTCACCAGATCATTGACCAGGCTCTCGATCTCTTCCGCCGACAGGGTGCGGAACGCCGTTCCCTGACGGCGCAGGGCCTGTTCCAGGACCCAGTGGGTCAGGGTACCGCTGATGTTGGGAGCCAGTTCGGCCTTCTGCCGGGGTCTGGCCCGCAGTACATACTGCATGAAGTACCCGAAAGGACACACCGCATACCGCTCAAACCGGGTGGGGCTGATGTGCAGCCGGGGCCCCAGCAGGTTTTCCAGGGCGGCGGTATCGGTGACCACCGCCGGTTCCCGCCGGGCGGCCCGCTGTACCGCCGCAAAGCCGGGGGCGGCATCGGGGGTGTTTTCCACCGCCTGCAAGGCCCCCAGCACCGCAGCCCGTTCGGGGGTGTTCTGCTGCCAGACACTGCCCAGCAGGTCCAGGGCCGCCGCCGGGGTAGCCCCCAGATCGGCGGGTTCGGGTTCGACAAAAGGCACCGCCAGCAGGTCCAGGGCCGGGGCTAGGGCCGCCGTCACCGGCAGTCCCGCCGCCCCGCCGGGCCAGGAAAGCCACAGCCACCGTCCTGCGGCGGTGAGTGCCTTGTAGAAGCAGACCTGTTCCCGGATAACACGGTTCTCGAAGCAGTCGGGCAGTTCGGCGCCCTGGGCGATCATGGCATCCCGGTCGGCGTGGGTCAGAAGGCCCTGGTCGCCAGGGGTCTGGGGGAACTCTCCTTCCGCCAGGCCCAGCACAAAACAGGCGTCGGTTTCCGGCAGGCGCATCCGCCCCGCCGTGGTAAAGATCACACTGTCCAGACTTTGAGGAATATGCCCCATATCGGTGGTGCGCAAAAGCAGCGTAAACAGATCGGCATATTCCGCCGGGGTGAGGGTCTGGTCTTCGCCCAGCAGGCGGACCAGATCGTTGAGCAGGCCCACCACCACGTTCCATTCCCGCAGGGCTTCATCGGCAGCGGGCAGCATACCTTTAGCGCGCAGTTCCTCCGCCAGCTGCTGCAGGGAGTCCTCGGCCCCCAGCGCCTGCAAAAACAGGTACAGACGGCGGGTCATCTCCCCCACCGCCGTTCCCCTGGCCTTGTTCACAAAATCCAGGGCACGGTCCGCCAGAAAAGCCCGGGCGGTCTCGGCGTTGAGCAGGTCTTCTTTATCCTGTTCCGACCAGCTTTCCACATAGCCGGAAGGGTTGCGGGTAAAAGGCAGGCGCCATTCTTCGGCGCGGAGGGGCCAGGTATAGGCATAGTTTTCCAGGGCGCAGGCCTGCTCCTCCGGAATATGCACCAGCCCGGTCTTGAGCAGGCGCAGCAGAGCGTTGCCGTTCACGCCGCCCCGCAGCAGTTCCAATGCTGCCAGCACCGCCCGGGCCGGGGCGGTGTTTTCGGGGGTGGTGGCTTCGTCGCAGAACAGCGGAATGTTCTGCAGACGGAACTCATACCGCACCGCCGGCAGGTATGCGGCGGCGTCCCGGCAGATGATTGCCATGCGGCCATAGGGCACCCCCTGACGGGCCAGGGCCTTGACGGAAGCCGCGGCAGCCTTGGCTTCCTGCTGGCGGCTGTCCGCCTTGCAGCAGCGGATGGCCGGAACCTGCCCGGAAGCGGTTTTCACCGTTTCTTCGGGGGTGTAAGAGGGGTCCGCCAGCAGCAGCGAGAGTTCTGCCAGGGCGGAAGCCTTGCCGTGGCGCAGATCATCGGTCAGGGTGACGATCCGCACCTCCACCCCCGCCTGTCGGGCCATCTGAGTCAGGGCAGCGGCTACCTGGCGGGCACCGCTGAACAGGCCCACCCCGCCGTCGGTCTCCTGGATGTGATCACAGCAAAGGCTGACGGTCAGGTCCGCCGCGGGCAGAATGGCTGCCAACAGCGCCCGCTTGGGAGCGTTGAAAGTATCAAATTCATCAATGTACACGGAACGCCCGGCAAAAAAATCACCGCCGCCCCCGGCATCCTGCAGCCGGCGTGCCGCCTGTTCCTGGCGGTCGCCGGGGTCCATGGCGGTACCGGCCAGCAGGCTTTCGTATGTCTGGTAGATCAGGGCCAGTTCTCCCAGCTTGTCCTTGTCGGCACCGGGAGCGCAGGCATATTCGGCCAGTTGTTCCGGGCGCACGCCCGCGCTTTTCAGCTCTTCGATGGTCTGGGCGGCCTTCTCGCAGAAGGCTGCACTGCGCCGCTGGCGGCTGTAATACACCACCTTGTCCAACAGGGAATCCAGTGCCCGGCGAACCAGCACCGCCCGCCCCGCCTCGGTCAGAGTGGGCACTGCCGCCCCGCCGTACCGGCGAAGGAGGGTCTCAGCCAGGGAGGTGAAAGAGTAGCTTTCCACATAGCCGGACAGGGTATCCCCCAGGGTGCGGTAGAGTGCCCCCTCAGTGGAGGAGGTAAACTGTTCCGGCACAATGAGGATGCTGTGTTGTCCCTCTTCGGCACGGGCCTTGAGTTCCGCCCGCAGGCGGGTGGATTTTCCGCTGCCCGAAGGGCCGAGAAGTAAGGTGAGCATAAGTAACCGCCTTTCAGACAGGATTCTTTCAGATTCAATCGGTCAATCGCCGGGTCAGGTCCCGGGCCGCATCCAGCAGAGCGAACCGCACTTCGTATTCTCCAAAGACCAGCGCGTTTTCCTCGGCCCTGGTATACCGGGCTTCGCTGCTTCCCACACACAAGGCGGGGTACAGCACGCAGAACCAGTTGTGCCCATTGGCGCTGCCCAGTTCAATGCGCAAAGCTGTGTATTCCCCGGCAGGCAGGCGGAAATCGCCGTAATCCCTGGCGTCAAAGTCCATCTGCTCCAGCCGTACCGACACCGCCTGCCGTCCCTGTACCACATCCCGGGCAAGGGCTTCCAGTTGCGGCAGAGCCTTCCGCACCGCGTCCACCGCCTGCTGTTTGGTCTTGGCGCCGGCGGTCAGGTCGGCCACGGTATCCACCACCGCGTCCCGTACCTGCAGCTTGAGGCGCTGGTCTTCCCATGTATCGCTGTTGGCCAGGATATGCAGGCGCAGCGTATCCCGGCAGACTTCCCGGCAAAGGGACTGATACCGCCAGGCGGCGGCGCTGAGCAAAACAGTCAGAAGAAACGCCAGGGCAACGCCTGTTTCCAGAATCCGACGCACAGGGACACGGCGGGAAGTATACGAAAAATGTTTCATGAACAGAACACCCCTTTCGCCGTCAGTATGGGCGAAAGGGGCGTTTTGGATGCAGCCCCGTACGGGGTTTCACACAATTCACACGGGGATGGCTTTGGTATGGCGGGGTTCCCGGCACACAAAGGCGCCGCCCCGGGTAGGCCGGGCCAGATAAACCTGCTTGTATTCGCCGCGCAGGGCATCAGCGGCCGCTTTGGCCTGTTCTTCCTGTTCAAACACACCGAACACCGCCGCACCGGAACCGGTCATCAGGCTGGTGAGAGCGCCGTTTTCGTTGAGCAGGGCACAGATGGACGGGGTCTCGGTAGCGCCGGAACAGTGTTCCAGAGCGTTGCCCGCCGCAGCGCAGACGCCGGACAGGTCGTCGGCCCGCACGGCAGCTTCCTGCTTGTCGCAGTCGGGATGTACCGGGCTGCCCATCTGGTCATACCGCTGGAAGGCTTCCGGGGTGGAAATGCCCACGCTGGGCATGACCACCACGAACCAGCAGTCCGGGCAGGGCGGCAGGGGCTTGATGAGGTCGCCCACACCCCGCACACGGCAGGTGCCGCCCATGAGGGCAAAGGGCACGTCCGCCCCGATGCCCGCACCGATGGCGCAGAGTTCGCTCATGGAAAGGCGGGCGCCGTACAGTTCATTCAGCCCCACCAGCACACCGGCGGCGTCGGCACTGCCGCCCGCCATACCGGCCCGCACCGGCACCTTTTTGTGGATGGTGATGTCCACCCCCGCCAGCAGGCCGGTGTAGTTGAAAAAGGCAATGGCCGCCTTCACAGCGGTGTTTTTATCGTTCACCGGCACAAAACTGCCCGGCATGCGCAGATTGAGGTACTGGCTGCGGCGCAGTTCCAACCGTTCGTACAGGTCGATGGTCTGCATGACCATGTCCAGGTCGTGGTAGCCGTTGGGCAGGGTGCCCACCACGTCCAGCGAAAGGTTCAGCTTGGCGGGAGCCAGCACGGTGACACTCTTTTTGTTATGCACAGGGGGTCTCCCCTTTCCTCAACATCATTTTTGCTCCTGCAGCCAGCCGTGTTCCTGCAGGAAACGGCGGATGCGGCGCATAGCGGTTTCCAGATGGTCCACGCTGTACGCATAGCTGATGCGGGCAAAACCCTCGCCCGAAGCGCCGAAGGCATCGCCGGGCACGATGGCCACTTCCTGCTCCCGCAGCAGCCGTTCGCAGAATTCCTCGCTGGTCAGGCCGCTGACCCGGATGCAGGGGAACACATAGAAGGCCCCGCGGGGCTCGAAGCAGGTCAGGCCCATATCGTTGAGCGCCTTGACCACATACCGGCGGCGGCGGTTGTACTCGTCCCGCATGATCTCGATCTCATCATCACAGGAGCGCAGCGCCGTGATGGCCGCGTACTGGCTGGTGGTGGGCGCGGACATGATGCAGCTCTGGTGGATCTTGGTCATGACCGCGATCACCGGCTGAGGGCCCACGGCATACCCCAGACGCCAGCCGGTCATGGCATACGCCTTGCTGAAGCCGTTGACCACGATGGTCCGTTCCTTCATGCCGGGCAGGCTGGCGATGCTCACATGGCGGTCCAGACCGTAGGTCAGTTCGGCGTAGATCTCATCCGAAAGGACCATGATGTCGGTGCCGCGCAGCACTTCGGCGATGGCTTCCAGCGATTCCCGGTCCATAACAGCACCGGTGGGGTTATTGGGGAACGGCAGGACCAGCAGTTTGGTGCGGGGGGTGATGGCCGCGCGCAGAGCCTCCGGCGTGAGGCGGAATTCATCTTCCGCCTTGGTGGCAATGGGCACCGGCACACCGCCGGTGAGCTGGGTGATGGGCTCGTAGCAGACAAAGCAGGGTTCCGGAATGATGACTTCCTCCCCCGGGGAAACCAAAGCACGGATGGTCAGGTCGATGGCTTCGCTGCCGCCTACCGTGACCAGCACGTTTTCGGGCTGGTATTCCAGTTCCATGCGGCGGGCCAGATACCGGCAGATCTCGGCACGCAGTTCCTTGATGCCGGCGTTGGCGGTGTATTTGGTCTTGCCCTGTTCCAGGCTGCGGATGCCCGCATCCCGGATGCTCCAGGGGGTCTTGAAGTCGGGTTCCCCCACCCCCAGTGAGATGCAGTGCGGCATATCAGCCGCCAGATCGAAAAACTTGCGGATGCCGGAAGGCCGCATCTCCTTGGCCGCCGGCGCAAGCAGTTGGTCGTAATTCATCACAGCACCGTACACTCCCTGTCGTCAGCTTCTTCGTTCTGGTACATCCGCCCGCCGCGCTTGTAGGTGCGCAGCACAAAGCTGGTGGCAGTGGACAGAACGTCGTCCAGCGGGGACAGGCGCTTGGCGACAAAGAGGGCGATTTCCTGGAAGCTGCGGCCCTTGACGGTGACCTGCAGGTCGTAGCCGCCGCTCATCAGCAGCACGCTGTCCACCTCGTCAAAGCTGGCAATGACCGAAGCGATCTCGTCAAAGCCGCGGCTCTTGCGCGGAGACACATGCAGTTCAATGGAGGCTTCCACCAGATTCACACCGGCGCGCTCCCAGTCGATCAGAGCTTCATAGCCGCGGATATAGCCTTTTTCGGCTGCTTCGTCCATCATGGCGGCGACTTCGGCCGGGGTCTTATCCATCATGGCGGCGATGTCTTCCACCGGCAGGCGGGCGTTCTTTTCCAGAATGTGCAGCAATTCTTCCATAGTGCAGCTCCCCTTTTGCAAATATCCTATGCAGCCCCGGGCGGTCGGATGCCGCCCGGCCGCGGTCGCAAAGGTATGACGGCGCGAGCCCGTTGCACCGGACACGCAGCCTGTTCCGAATATTATACCATATTCCTGCAAAAGGCGAAAGAGTTTTTCCGCAGGCGGTTTTTCAGGTGCCGGTTTCCGGGTCCGGCTGCATCTCGCACATGTCCTGCCAGTACCGCTTGGGGGCATGGGTACGCTGGCAGGTCGGGTTGCGGCGTTCCTCGATGGTCAGGGCGTGGAAAAAACGCTTCCACAACGCCTGCCAGTCCTCCTCGGCCGGGTCGGGGGCCGGCGTGTACTGTTTCATCTGCATATAGCAGACCCTGCCGCTGCGGCGCAGCAGGGCCACGCCGTGGGTGGCGTCAAAGATCATGAAATCCTCGTCCGGCAGGCGGCTGCAGAAATGCCCCCGCAAAAGGGGCAGCACGTTGTGCCGGGGGTGAATGATGGAACCCAGCATGGCGTCGCGCTGTTCAAAACGGAGGAATTCGATGTATTTACACCCCTCGTTGTTCACAGCCCGTTCCAGGGCAAAGGCGGCAGCCACGTCGGCGTCCCCCAGCATCCGGGCGGCAGAAGGTCCCCGCTCAAAGCAAAGACGGGCAAACCGCAGCAGAGTCAGTTCCTTGCCGGGTTCGTCGGCCAAAAAGCCGGTGGTGACCCGTTCCTTCACCTCCGGTCCCAGGCGGTTCAACCCCGCCGCCACCCGCCGTGCCAGATCGGGGCGGGTGGGAATGTCCCTTTGGGGAAACAGCGAAGTCTGGCCCTCCTCCGGCGGAAGCACCGCCGCCGGGATCTCTTTTTGGGAGAAACTTTCAAACACGCAGCACAAAAACCCCTGAAAACTGCCGTCATAGCAGTAAGACACATCCTTTACAGCCGCTTGGTAAGACATGTCAATGCCTCCTGTCTGGTGATACGGGCAGCCTCCCGGGCATCCATGCCGCCGTCTGCCAGCTGGTGGACCAACGGCGCGGCGCCGGGCAGCGCCGTTGGAAGGAAATCATCCAGCGAAAGCTGCCGCATGCCCACCCCGAAAGCGTTGGGGTCCAGCAGCGCGGCGGCCACCTCGGCCCGGGTGCCCCGCACAGGGGCTTTGCCGTTGCAGGTGATGAAATACCGTGCCCGCTTGAGTACCACCCCGATACGTTTGAGCTCGTCCATACCCAGATGCTGCTGACGGCGGGCCGCCAGGATGCGCTGCACGCTCTTGGGACCGATGCCGGGCACCCGCAGCAGCTGGGCCTTGGTGGCGGTGTTCACCTCCACCGGGAAAAACTCCGGATGCCGCAGCGCCCAGTTGCATTTGGGGTCCAGGTAGGGGTCGAAGTTGGGTTCCTCCTCATTCAGGATCTCCGCAGCGGAAAACTGATAGTACCGCAGCAACCAGTCGGCCTGATACAGCCGGTGTTCCCGCAGCAGCGGGGGCTTGGCGGTAACGGCGGGCAGACGCGGGTCGGGCACCACCGGCAGATACGCCGAGAAAAACACACGCTTGAGGGCATATTTCCGGTACAGTCCTTCGGTCAGGCGCAGGATATGCAGATCAGTCTCGGGGGTGGCGCCGATGATCATCTGGGTGCTCTGCCCGGCCGGGGCAAAGGCCGGGGCGTGGCGGTAGACGGCCAGTTCCCGACGGTTCTGGGCGGTGCGCTGAGCGATCTGCCCCATGGGGCGCAGGATACCCGCTTTGTGCTTGTCCGGCGCCAATCGGGAAAGGCTGGTCTCGCTGGGCAGCTCAATGTTTACCGAAAGGCGGTCGGCCAGGAGCCCCAGCCGTTCCACCAGCTGCGGGTCCGCCCCGGGAATGGCCTTGGCGTGGATATACCCGTTGAAGCGGTATTCCTGCCGCAGGATGCGCAGGGCCTCGATCATCTTTTCCATGGTGGCGTCGGGGCTGCCCAGCACCGCGCTGGAAAGGAAAAGGCCCTCTATATAATTGCGGCGGTAAAAGCCGATGGTCAGTTCCGCCAGTTCCCGGGGTGTAAATGTGGCGCGCGGAATATCGTTGGTGCGGCGGTTGACGCAGTAGCTGCAATCGTAGCAGCAGGCGTTGGAATAAAGCACCTTCAAAAGAGAAACGCAGCGCCCGTCCGGGGTGAAGGAGTGGCAGATCCCCGCCGCCCGGCAGCTGCCCAGAGACCCCTGACGCCCCGCCCGTTCCACACCGCTGGAGGTGCAGGCTACATCATATTTGGCGCTGTCGGCCAGGATTTCCAGCTTCTGTGCAAGGTCCATGGGATGCTCCTTCCGCCTAAAAAAGGGTATAAAAAATAGAGCCCGTCGCCGTGCCTTTTTCTGCGCAGCGGCGGACTGCCGGCGGGGACGGCCTTTTCCTTCAGACCGTCCCGGTTAAGGGACTCTATCTCGACGCAGCCGTTCTGTCAGTCCCGATTAAAGGACCGCGCGGCTGCTATACTGTTTTTTGTAAAGAGGATTCCGCAGCCTTACCACTTGGCCTTGGTTTCCACCACTTTGCCGGCGATGTACAGATGATCCAGGTCCTCCCCCTTGATGACGACCTCCTCATACGCCGGGTTGAAGGGATGCAGCACCACCGAATTGCCCCGCTGGATGTACTTCTTCAAAGTACCTTCCCCGTCCACGCCGAACACGATGACCCCCAGGTCGCCGTTGTCCAGGGTAGACTGGCGGCGCACCAGAGCCAGGTCGCCGTCGGAAATGCGGGGTTCCATGCTGTCGCCCTTGACCACCAGATAAAAATAGTTCTGCGGGTCCTTGACGCTGGCATATTCTTTGCCGTAGTCCTCTTCAAAAGCCAGGGCACCGTAGCCGGCACGCACCGTGCCCACCACCGGCACCAGGCACTGCTCGTACCGTGCCATGGCTTCCCGCCCGATGGTGGCGGCAGCGTTGTGCAGCCCCAGCAGCGCGTCGGCGGTGGTGTCCAGGATCTCGGCCAGGCGGGCCACCGTCTGGGGATCGGGGGTGGAACGCCCGGTCTCCCACTTGCCCACCGCCTGCTGTGTCACCCCGAGCAGGCGGGACACTTCGGCCTGGCTGTACTTCTTGGCCTTGCGGGCCAGCTTCAAGCGTTCAGCAAACATTTGCAAGCTCCTTTCCCGGCAGGGGGATGCCGAGGTCCTTTGATGATTTTATTATACAACCTTTGGTAGTTCCTGTAAAGAGAATTTTTCCACTTAAAAGTTGTTTTTTATGTTGACAACAACCGTTTGTTGTATTATCATAGAGGCATACAACAACAGATGGTTGTGATTGATACAGTTTGCGGAGGTATGGATCATGAACTTTCAGACGATCAAACAGCAGGCATATCGGTTTTTGTTTTCGGTGATGGGCTTTTTGATGCTGGTTATCCTGTGTGCCGCCGCCGACGGCAGCCTGGTCTGGCCCCTGGCCCTGGTGCTGGGTGCGGCTGACCTGGTTGGCATGAACATCGTCTGCGGTCTGGCGGCTGAAAAGCCCGCCCCCGCTACCGCCCGTCAGCCGGTACATCCCGCGGTCACCCTGCGGGTGGTGCGCGGCGGCCGGGCCGCCTGAGCCGAACCCCTGTATTCTCATATAACTGCACCCAGCCCCCGCCGGAATTTTTCTGTGCGGGGGCTCTGTGCTTTCCCGGTCCGCCGTGGTATACTAAGGCCAGAACCTCTTTCGGAAAGAAGGGACCCTTGTATGCAATTTGTTTTGGAAGTCTGTGTGGACAGCCTGGCTTCGGCCCGGGCCGCGGTGGCCGGCGGTGCCGACCGATTGGAGCTGTGCAGCGCTTTGAGCGTGGGCGGTCTGACCCCTTACGCCGCCCTGCTGGCCCAGATCCGGGCGGAAAGCGATATTCCGGTGCGGTGCCTGATGCGTCCGCGTCCCGGAGATTTTCTGTATACCCCTGAGGAAATCGATCTGATGTGTGCCCAGATTCCGGTGCTGCGCCGGGCGGGTGCCGACGGCTTTGTGGTGGGGGCGCTGACCGCCGACGGCCGCCTGGACACCGACGCCACCCGCCGGCTGATGGAAGCTGCGGGACCGGGTGCTGGTATCACCCTGCACCGGGCCATCGATGTTTCCCGCGATCCGCTGGAAACCTACCGCACCGCAGCAGCTCTGGGCATGGATACAGTGCTGACCAGCGGTGCGGCAGCCAGCTGCCGGGACGGCCGCACGGTGCTGGCGTCCCTGCTGGCTGAGCGCGACCGGCTGGGCGGCCCGGAAGTGCTCATCGGTGCCGGGGTCAATGCCGATGTCATCCGGGAACTGCGCCATGTTCTGCCCCGGGCCTGCGCATTCCACATGAGCGGCAAGACCGAGCGGGAAAGCGGCATGCAGTTCCGCCGGGAAGGCGTGCCCATGGGCCTGCCCGGTCTGGACGAATGGCACATCCAGCAGACCAGCGCTTCGGCGGTGCGCGCCGCTTGCCAGGAACTGAAGGAATCCATCTGATTTTCAACCAAAAATGTCCCTGCCGTGGAAAACGGCAGGGACATTTTCTGTTATCGGTCAATTACAGGTCTTTTTGCAGGATATGGCGCCGCTTGCCTCCGTAACACAGCACATCGGCGGCAGCAATGCGGTACCCCCGGTTCAAAAAGCTGTACAGACTGGCGGCGTTGTCCGGGTGGACGGTGCCCAGGCAATGAATGTACGGCTTGCCGGGCCAGTTTTGCAGTCGCTGCTCCGCCAGTTCCATCAGCCGACCTTCCAGACTGTTGCCCCGGTAAGGCGGCGCCACGCAGCAGCTGTCCATCTGGGCACAGGCATGCAGCTGTGTGCTCTCCATGCCCAGCCGGCGCCCCAGGGCGTCGGGCGCCTCCCCCGCCAGCTTGACGGTAAAGTAGGCGGCCAGTTCCCCGCTGGGGGCTTCGGCCACAAAACAAAAACCTTCTTCGCTGTCGATATGGGAGGCAAAGTAGGCTTCATCGTCCGGCACGAACCATTCCTGACAGTCCAGGGCCTGACGGGCAGATTCCATCACATCCAGGATACCGCCCAGGTCCCCGGGGACAGCGGGGCGAAGAAGAAACTCCATGGTGGTCCCTTTTCACCCCTGGGCCGCAGCGGCTTTTGCTTCATGGGCCTCAATGCACCGGCCCAGCCAATGGCTCCGGGCACAATAGATAGCAAAGAGGATGCTGGCCAGGGACCAGGTGATGGGATAACTGGCTTCCACCATCAGGATGGTGTGGAAGCGAGGCACCACCAGCAGCAGCCAGGCCACACGCAGCCCGCACACGCCGAACACGGTGATGATGGTGGGCACTCGGACATCGCCGCAGCCGCGCAGGGCACCGGAAAAGACTTCGATGCACACATAGGTGATGTAGGTGGGAACCAGGAAATGCATCATCTGCACGCCCTGGTCGATCACGGCGCTGTCCTGGCTGAACATGCGGAAGGCGATCTCCGCCAGGGGGTACAGTGCCACGCTGATCGCCGCCGTGGCCGCCATGGCCATGGCAAGGCAGATACGGGTACCGCGGCGTACGCGGTCATACAGCTGGGCGCCGAAATTCTGCCCCGCAAAGGTGGTGATGGCGATGCCGAAGGAGTTGACGGTCATCCAGAACAGGAAGTCGATCTTGCCGTAGACGCTCCAGGCTGCCACCGCAGTGGTGCCGAACCCGTTCACCGCCGCCTGAATGACAATGTTGCTTACGCTGTACAGCGCCGACTGGGCCGCACTGGGCAGGCCGATACGGCAGATATCGGCCACCACCGCCGGGTCGGGGCGCATGCGGGACCACTCCAGATGCCAGGGCATACCGTTGGACCCCGCCAGGCAGCGAAGGGTCAGCACCGCGCTGGCCAGCTGGCTGATGATGGTAGCCAGCGCCGCGCCTGCCACGCCCCACCGGAACACGGCCACAAAAACGATGTCCAGACCGATGTTCACAAAAGAAGCGATGATCAGGAAGTACAGCGGCCGTTTGCTGTCGCCCACCGCGCGCAGGATGTTGGTGCCCATATTATAGATGATCTGGGGGATCATGCCCAAGAAGTAAATCTGCAGATACAGGGTGGCGTCGTCGATGATGTCGGCGGGGGTCTGCATCAGCATCAGCACGCCCCGGCTGGTCACCAGGCCCAGCACCGTCAGTACGCCGCCGCCCACAATGGCCATGAACAGGGCCGTGTGGACCTGGCGGTCCACAGCCTCCACGTCACCGCCGCCGTAACTCTGGGCGATTACCACTCCTGCGCCGCTGCAAAGGCCGACGAACACGCCCACCAGCAGCTGCACAAACGCACCCGTGGCACCCACAGCCGCCAGGGCCTGGGTACCCACAAAGTTACCGACGATCAGGGTATCGGCGGTGTTGTACAACTGCTGGAACAGCGTACCGAACCAGATGGGCAGAAAGAACAAAAGCAGCTGACGGGGTATGGACCCGGTCAGGATCGCGTTTTGATCGACAGACGTGCGCATAAAAAGTCAGAACCTCCCCAAACTCTCTCCTCTAATTTTCCAAGCTCACGCGGGTGTTTTTCTGTTTCCCGTCCCAACATTTTATGCTATAATAGCCCTGTTGTAAAGACCTGTTTCAAAAAAGGAAAAGAGGTGGCGGTATGCAGCATTCGGTCAGCGTTTTGTGGCAGCCCTGCGCAGACGGTGCGCGGGTGCTGCGCCTGTTCGGGGATACCCCCTGCCCTGCCGTTCCCGCCATGGTAGGCGGGCTGCCGGTGACCGAGATCGGCCCCTACTGTTTTTCGTCCCGACGGGACCCGGAAGGCGGCGAACTGGAAGTGCCCGCCGGTGCAGCGGCCGTCGATCACCCCATATGCGGGGAGTTCGTGCAGGAGGTGAGCCTGCCGGACAGCGTGCGGGCCATCCACAACGGTGTATTCTACAACTGCCGGGGTCTGCGTCGCCTGATTGCCGGTCCCGGATTGGAAAGTCTTGGCAGCGATCTGTTCACCAACTGCCGTTCCCTGCGCACCTTTGCCTTGCGGGCCGCTCCCAATCAGCCCACCGGGCTGAAAAAGATGCTGGCCGCCGTGGCCGCCGGTATTGAGGTCGAGTTTTTGTCGGGAGACAATCCTGTGCGGCTGTACTACCCGGAATTTCTGGAATATCTCCACGAAAACACCCCCGCCCATATCTTCAACCACAGCATCGAGGGGGTGGGTTACCGTTACCGCCAATGCTTTGCGGAAGGTGTTCTGCAATTGGATGAATACGATGCGGCCTTCGCCCACGCGGATGCGGAGGAGTCCCCCGAAGGGCTCTGCCGGGTGGCGCTGGACCGCCTGTGCTGTCCTCTACTTCCGGAAGAGGATGCCCGGCAGCGGTATGCCGCTTATCTGCGGGAACATCCCGCCGCCGGGACTGCCATCGTGCTGGCCGACCGGGATGTTGCCGCCCTGCGCACCCTGGCCGGTGTTCTGGATGAGGCTGCCCGCCGGGAAGCCGCTCTGGCCTGCGGCCGCGCCGGCTGGAGCGAAGGTGCCGCCCTGCTGCTGGCCGCCGTTCCCGGGGCAAACCGCAAACCCAAAAAGACCTATGATTTTGATGACCTGTGACCGGCCGCGCCGGGACCAAATACAGAAAGGAGGGGCCGGGCTATGGCCGAGCATGTGCAGACACAAAGCGAATGGGAAGCCGTGATGGCCCGCCGGGCCATGGAGCTGACCCGCAGCGAGCTGTACATTCAGCTGCGCTATCTGAATGCCGCTTTGGGCGCCCTGACACTGACCCCCGACCCGGAACCGGACCGGGGCCCCGCCACCAACGGTGCAGCCCTGTGTTACGGTCCGGCCTGGGTGCTGCGCATCTACCGCAAAAACCGCAAATATCTGGCCCGGGCCTATCTGCACAGTGTGCTGCACTGCATCTTCCGCCACCCCTGGCTGCGGGGCCCCCGTGACCCGGCCCTGTGGGGATTGGCCTGTGACATTGCGGTGGAACATACCCTGGACACCCTGGGTGTGGAAGCCCTGGCCCGCCCGGTGGGCTGGCTGCGGCAAAAGACCTATGCCGAATTAAAGGAAAGCACCAAGCTCTTTGCGGCAGGGCCTATTTTCCGGATTCTGGCCCAGCGCAGCCCCGCGGAACTGGAAGCCCTGCAGCAGGAATTTTACTGTGACAGCCACCGCCTGTGGCCCTCCGACCCGGAGGATCCCGCCGCCCAGATGATGGGCCGCCAGTGGGAACAACTGGGCCGGGAGACCCAGATCACCATGCAGCAGGCCGGGCGGCAGGCAGGCGAGACCGCCGGTGCCCAGACCCTGGCCGCCCAGGTGCAGGCAGGGCGCAGCCGCCGGCTGTACCGGGATTTTTTGCGCCGGTTCGCCGTGCTGCGGGAAGAACCCAAACTGGACCCCGACGAGTTCGATCTGGGCTACTACACCTACGGGCTGAATACCTACGGCAACATGCCCCTGATCGAACCCCTGGAGACCCGGGAAAGCCGCAAGATCAAGGATCTGGTCATCGTCATTGATACCAGCGAATCCACCGCCGGTGAACTGGTGAAGGCTTTTCTGCGGGAGACCTTCGGACTGCTGAAAACCGCCGGAAGCTTTTTCAGCCGGTGCAACATCGTGGTCATGCAGTGCGATGACGCGGTGCGGGATATCGTCTTTCTACGGGATACCGAAAGCCTGGAAAAATACGCCGCTGCCCTGACCCTGACCGGGGGCGGCGGCACCGATTTCCGCCCGGCCTTCGCCCGCATCGACGAACTGCAAAAAGAAGGACGGCTGCGGGATCTGCAAGGGGTTCTGTATTTCACCGACGGCAAGGGTACATTCCCTGCCCGGCCTCCGGCCTACCAGACGGCGTTTCTGTTTCTGGAGGACGGCGAAGTGCCGCCGGAAGTGCCGCCATGGGCCATCCGCCTGGTACTGGCCCCGGAAGAATTTATGCCGCCGCCCAAGGCGGAGTCCCCTGCCCTTGACTGGCAGGAATGGGACCCCGACGAACTGCCCCAGCTGTAAGCAATCGGGAAGGAGAACGCAAGCATGGACATCAAACGTGCCAAACAGGAAATTGAAAATACCGTCCGGGCGTATCTGGCCACCGACGACACCGGCACCCCGCTGATCCCGCCGGTGCGGCAGCGCCCCATTCTGCTCATGGGCCCTCCGGGTATCGGCAAAACCCAGATCATGGAGCAGATCGCCCAGGAATGCGGCATTGCCCTGGTGGCCTACACCATCACCCACCATACCCGCCAGAGCGCCGTGGGCCTGCCCTTTATCCGTCACCGCCATTATGGCGGGGTGGACCGAAGCGTCACCGAATACACCATGAGCGAGATCATCGCCAGCTGCTACGAGAAGATGGAACAGACCGGGCTGAACAACGGCATCCTCTTCATCGACGAGATCAACTGCGTGTCCGAGACTCTGGCCCCCACCATGCTGCAGTTTTTGCAGGGCAAGACCTTCGGCAACCAGCCGGTGCCCGCGGGCTGGGTCATTGTGGCGGCAGGCAACCCGCCGGAATACAACAAGAGCGTGCGGGATTTTGACCTGGTCACCCTGGACCGCGTGCGCCGCATCGACATCGAGCCCCAGCTCTCTGTCTGGCAGGAATACGCCCGTGCCCACCGCCTGCACCCCGCCGTGACCGCCTATCTGGAACTGCGCCCCCAGCATTTCTACAAGATCGAAAACGATGTGGACGGGCCGATGTTTGTCACCGCCCGCGGCTGGGAAGATCTTTCCGCCTACCTCCAGGCCGCCGGCGCCCTGGAGCTGCCCGCCGACGAAGCGGTCATCGGGCAGTATCTGCGCCACCCCGACGTAGCCCGGGATTTTGCCGCTTACTGGGCGTTGTACCAGAAGTACAAGGCCGATTACGGTGTGGAGGACATTCTGCAGGGCAAACCTTTCGACACCGTTCTGGACCGTGCGCTGAATGCCGCCTTTGACGAACGGATGAGCCTGGTCAGCCTGCTGCTGGCCGGGCTGAACACCCGTTTTGCCCAGGCCCGCCGCACCGACGCCGCCACCGATGCCTGCTATCAGCAGCTGCGCAGTTTCAAGCGGGCCCTGGCCGCCGGGAGCGACGACCCCGTCGCCATTTTCACCGCCCAGTGCAACGCCTATGAAAACCAGCTGGAAGCCGGCAAGGCTGCCGGTCGTCTGGTGGGCGAAGAAGCAGCTGCCCAGAGCCGCGCAGCCGCCCTGCTGCGGAACTGGGGCAAGAAGCTGGATGCCGGCATGGACGGCGACGAAGCTTTCGACACGGTGCGTGCCGGATTCAACGCCCAGGTCCGCCGCCGGGAACAGGACGTGGCCACCGCCGGGGATGCGCTGGAATTCGCCTTCGACTTTATGGAACGTGCCTTTGCCGACAGCCAGGAGATGGTGGTGTTTGTGAACGAGCTGGCTCTGGGACCGGATTCCGCCGCATTCCTGGCCGAAAACGAGTGCGAGCGGTTCGACAAGTACAGCCGTAGCCTGCTGTTGAACCAGAAGCAGGACGAGCTGATGGCCGAACTGGAGCGGGACGACCTGCGCCGCAGCGAAGGCAGCCTGGCATTCTGACCGCCCGCCTGAATTTTCCACAAACAAAAACGCATCCGTGGAGAACTTCTCCTCACGGATGCGTTTTTCTTTATTCCTTGGGCAGTTCCTGCAGAAACCACCGCATATATTCTTCCCGAGGTGTGATGATGCCCACATCCAGACCGGGATGCTGCCGGGCAAAGGCTTGCAGCTGCGCAGCCAGGTTTTCCCCGGATTTCAGATAGTCCCGCAGGATGTACTCGTCCGGCATACCGGCCCGGCGCAGCAGCAGTGCCGAAACCACACCGGTACGGTCCTTGCCCGCGCTGCAGAAGTACAGCACATTGGAACCGGCATTGCAGATGGCATCCAGGATGCGCGTCATCTGTTCATCCACCATCTTCCGGTAAGACACCGGCACCATGGCACGGCTTTGGGGGATGGCGTTGCCGCCGGTCACCGGCAGATGCAGATAGCAAAAGCGCTCGTCCTGTTCCAGCGGGCAGGGCTTTGCCGCACATTCCTCCGGCGTGCGCAGGTCTACCACCGTGCGGATGTCCCGGGCCAGCAGGTTTTCTTTCTCCTGCGCCGAGACTTGCAACGGCACATCGCTGCGGATATACCGCAAACTGCCCGGCAGGATGGGCCGGGTGTTGCAGGTGACGGCAAAAAACTGGTTCATTCTCGCTTCAGGTCGCGGCCCATCAGGGAGGCCACCGCGTTGCGGGCGTCCAGCTCGCCGGAGATGATGGCGGCCACCACATCCACGATGGGCATTTCCACCTTATACTTTTTGGCCAGCTTGCGGGCAGCGGGCAGAGCGTTGATGCCTTCCACCACCTGGCCCACTTCTTTCTTGGCTTCTTCCCCGTTCATGCCACGGCCCATGAGCATGCCCGCATGCAGGTTACGGCTGTGCATACTGGTGCAGGTCACGATCAGGTCGCCCATGCCGGAAAGCCCGGCAAAGGTGGAAGCCTGGCACCCCATCGCCACACCCAGGCGGGAAAGTTCGGCGTTGCCGCGGGTGATCAGTGCGGCCTTGGCGTTATCGCCGTAGCCCAGGCCCAGGGCCACGCCCACCGCCAGAGCGATGACATTCTTGATGGCACCGCCCAGCTCCACGCCGCGGCGGTCGTTGTTGGTGTAAACCCGGAAATTGGGGTTGGTGAAAATTTTCTGCACCAGATTTGCGGCAGCTTCGTCCTCACTGGCCGCAACGATCAGGGTAGGCAGGTCGCGGGCCACTTCCTCGGCATGGGTGGGGCCGGACAGAGCTGCCACCTTGCAGTTCTCATGGCCGGGTACCTTGGCCAGCTCGTCCTCAATGATCTCGGACATGGTCATGAGGGTCTTTTCCTCAATGCCCTTGGCCACCTCCACGATGACCTGGCCGTCCGGGATATGTTTGGCAGCCTTTTTGGCGGTAGACCGCACAAAGGGAGAAGGCACCGCGAACACCAGCAGATCCCGCCCGGTACAGATTTCGGCTATATCGGCGGTATAGTGCATGTCGGAGGGCAGTTCCATGCCGGGCAGGTTGGGGTGGCGGTGGGTGGTGGCCATGCTCTTGAGTTCTTCGGGCAGGGCGCTCCACATGGTCACATCGTGGCCGTTGACTGCCAGCAGGCGCGCCAGGGCGGTGCCCCAGGTGCCGGCTCCCAAAACGCCGATCTTCTGTTTCATAGTGTTGCCTCTTTCCGGCCGGAAACCCGGCGCCTTGTATTGATTTATCGGTTCATGCTGCGCCAGCGGGCCAGAAACCCCTGGGGCACCGGACGTTCCGGTTTGTCCGGCAGTTCGATGGTAAAACGCTCAAACGCATTGATGATGCGCGTCTGGCCATACTGATGTTCCCGCTCCATATTGGCGCCATAGCTCAGATGCACATGGCCGTGGAGCATGATATCGGGTTTGTAGGTATCCAAAACTTCCCGAAAGACGGTAAACCCGCGGTGGGCCAGGTCATTCAGGTCTCCGTACCCGTGCAGGGGCGCATGGGTCACCAGCACATCCACACCGCCCGCACGGGTGATTTTGCCGCGGACACGGCGGATGCGCCGGCGCATTTCCGCTTCGGTAAACTGCCAGGCGCCGCTGCGGTAGCGGCAGCTGCCGCCCAGCCCCAAAAACCGGTAACCTTTGTAGCAGAACACATCGTCGTCGATGCACAGCGCCCCTGTGGGCGGGCGGGAGTCATAGCTTTCGTCATGATTGCCATGGACATACACCACCGGCACCGGCGCAACGGTTGCCAGAAAGGTCAGGTAATGGATGCTCAGGTCGCCGCAGCCAACGATCAGATCATAGCCGCGCAGTTTTTCCGGCTCGTAGTAATCCCAGAGATACTTGGATTCCTCATCAGCCAAGGCCAGAAGCCTCATAGTTCAGCCTCCTTGTCCACCGGCAGTCGGTCACGGTGGATTCCCTGCATGCGATACATCGGTTTGGATTCTTCGGTGAGGGAGTCGTATTCGGGAATCTGCCCGTCCACGGCGTCGCACAGCCAGTCCATGTGCAGGATCTGTTCCGGGCTGAACCCGCTGTGTCCTTCGTTCATCAGGGTCCCGTCCTGGGCCACGATGTGGCAGGCAAACGGGTCGATGCCGCCCGCGATGATGCCCTGGCGCAGGATACCGGCCAGATGGCGCACATCGTGGGGCAGTTCGCGGCTGAACAGCACGTCCATGACGCCGCTGTTCATGCCCCACCAGTAGTTGACGGCACGGGGCGTGCCGCCCTCATCGGCGTCCTTGGCCCAGGCGCCGTTGAGCACACTGCGGACCACATTCTCATAGAACTGGCCCCAATGCCAGAAGGGCGAGGCCAGGTCCTCCAGCCGTCCGCCGGGCCGGATCATGAAGATACCGAATTCCCGCTGGGGACGGCCGGGCGCCGGGGTGTCGCGGCCGGAAACGATGTTGATTCCCTTGGAGGTGAATTCCCGCATGGGCTCACCGGGCAGGCAGGTCCACTGCAGGTCGATGCGGACCTTGGGGTTGACCATGCGGGCACCCAAGGCGAAGGCATTGATGTTGGCCGGTGTGCCGAAGCTGGGATAATCGGCCACATAACCGATGCGATCGCTGCGGCTCATGGCACCGGCGATGGCGCCGCTGATGAACTTGGCTTCGTACACACGGGTATAATAGGTGCGGATGCTGGTATAGGGCATATCCACCGAGCAGTTCAGGATACGCACCTGCGGATGCTTGAGGGCGGCACGCAGGGACGCCCCCACCAGTTTGGGGCTGGTGGTGAACACGATGTCAGCGCCTTCCGCAATGGCCTGTTCCACCAGCTCGTCGGCATTTTCGCCCGCCACGGCGCCGTGGTAAGCCACCGTTTCCACCTGACCGGGGAACACCTGATCCAGCTGGCAGCGGCCGAATTCATGCTGGCTGGTCCAGGTACTGGTCTCGGGGGTGCGCTCGTTGACAAAAGCCACCTTCAGATTGGTGGGCGCAGAGGGCCGGATACCCGGCAGGATACGGTCGATGAGTTTGGGCTGGGCCGGAGCCGGTTCGGCAGGCTTGGTGCTCAGCACGACCGGTTTGGGGTCCTGGATGGCCAGAACGTCCGGCCAGACCGCCTCGATGGCTTTGGCCAGCTCGTTGGGGGTGCGGTGTTTCAGGTCATCCACCTTGTACAGGCGGATGAGCAGCAGCAGAACATCCCCCACGGTGGGACGCATGGAGGCACCGCCCCGGGCGTAATAGGCCTTCTTGGTCCAGTTGTACAGCGAAAGAATGTCCGCCCGCTCGTCATCCGTCCATTTTTCCCCGGGGGCTTTGCCCAGGGCCTTCTGCAGGCGGGCATAGCTGCCCTCCTGGGTGAAGGTCAGGTTGTACATACCGCAGACGGGGTAAAACTCCACAAACTCGTAGTACTGCCGGATCTGCGGGTTATCGCTGTACTGGGGCATAACGCGGGTCACGTTGGCAGGGATGGAATCCGCCCCGAAATACTTCAGCACGCTGACACGCTTGTTGCCTTCCTGTACATAGAAACGGCCCAGATACTCAAAGCAGCGGATAGGGTCACGGATGCCCTCTTCCACATGGGCCATACACAGCGATACCCACTTGGTGGCAAATTCGGTTTTGGGGCTCAGCAGAGGCAGGAAGTTGGAGGCAAACGCCGCCGTGCGCCCCGCCGTCTTGGTGCCCACCACCAGTTCCAGCGGGATCTCCACCGTACCGATGGGCAGTTGGTTTTCGATATTCTCATTTTGCAGGATGTCATCCAGCACCGGCAGATACGGATACTGGCCCGCCGCCATTTTTTCGCGGTAATCCCGCTGCGCTCGTTTTTGCGCGTGGGCGTATTCTTCCAGCGCTTCCATTCGGGTCATGGCCATGCCCCCTGTTCTTTCCCTGTTTTCTTTCCCGTAAATCGACCGGGCAACCCGGCCGCATATACAGTTATTATATCATATTCTCCTACCGCCGAAAAGGGATTGCGTTGCCTTTTTGGCGAAAATATGGTATTGTTATCTCATTGGCAAAAGTAGAGGAAGAGGGGTAACGGTATGGGCCTGTGGACAGACGCAAAAAATATTCGGGACAAGGACCCCGCGGCACGCAACGTGCTGGAGGTGATCCTGCTGTATCCCGGCTTTCATGTACTGGTCACCCACCGCATCGCCCATTGGCTGTACCAGCGCAAATTGCTGTTTCTGGCCCGTCTGGTCAGCCAGCTTTCCCGGCATCTGACCGGTATCGAGATCCATCCCGGCGCCAAGATCGGCAGCAAACTGTTCATCGACCACGGCATGGGCATCGTTTTTGGTGAGACCACCGAGATCGGGGACAACTGCACCATCTACCATGGCGTGACCCTGGGCGGCACCGGCAAAGATACCGGCAAGCGCCACCCCACCGTGGGCAACAACGTGCTGATCGGCGCGGGCGCCAAGGTGCTGGGCCCGGTGTTCATCGGGGACAATGTGCGCATCGGCGCAGGCAGTGTGGTTCTGCACAACCTGCCCGCCAACGCCACTGCCGTGGGCGTGCCCGCCGAGATCGTGCGGGTGAACAACATCCGCTGCTGCCCCGCCGACGACCTGGATCAGCAGGACCTGCCGGATATGCAGCAGCAGCGCATCTCCCAACTGGAAGCCCGCCTGAGCCGCATCGAGGCAAAACTTCAGGGCGAGTATCCGCCCGACCGTCCCACCGGGACCTGATTTTTTTACAGAACTGCAAAGCGCCCGCAGCGCTTTCCCTATCGGGAAGGCCGCGGGCGCTTGTTTTTGTATCAGCCGAAAGTTTCGTCACTGTCGTGATGGTTGCACTCCACCATATCCGGGGCTTTTTGGCCATCCGGCATGGAAGAACCGAAACTGGGCACAAACACAAATTTGCGGATGAGGAAGATCAGGCCAATGGAGATCACGCTGATCAGGTCATCCACCGCAGAGCCATGGCCCAGGATCATGTGGCGGGCAATGGCGTACAGCAGCACTTCCAGAGCGCTGCCGGGGCTGTGCTTGGCCAGCATCTTGATGAACTCGATGCCGATGACCAGGTTAAAGGCATGCCCCAGGAAAGTCTGGAATGCGTCGGTGTTTTCGGAAAACCAGAGAGAGAGCATTTCCTGGGCGATGGGAATGGTGCTGACCAGCAAACCGGCCAGAACCAGCACCGAGAGCAGCATTTCCAGCAGGCTGGCAGCCGCGGCCACCTGATCGCGCATGATCTGGGTGATGCGGCGCTCTTTGTTGCGGATATGCAGACGAAGGAAAAACGGCGTGCGGGGAGCGTCGGGCGTCATGGGCGGGGACATCCTTTCCTGCGCCGAAAGGGCGCGCAACTTGTAGTATTACTTATTATATCAGAAAAACCGGTCCGCGCAAAGGCAAAGGAACCGGTTGGCGAAAATTTTTCCCGCCGGTATTGACAACTGTGTATATCGTGTATATACTGTTTATACAGGATATGAACAGTTCAGATACCTGCCCGAAGGAGGGACCCCATGGAGTTATTCATCTCCAACACCGGAAGCGAACCGATCTACGCGCAGATCACGCGGCAGATCAAGGACAAGATTTTTTCCGGCGAACTGCAAGAAGGCGACGCCCTGCCCAGTATCCGGATGCTGGCCAAGGAGCTGCGCATCAGCGTTATCACGACCAAACGAGCTTACGAAGATCTGGAAGCGGAAGGGTTTATCCACACCATGCCCGGCCGCGGCAGCTTTGTGGCGCCCCAGAACCCCGAACTCCACCGGGAGGAATGTCTTAAACAGGTGGAAGGGCATCTGCAGAACGCCATGGAAGCCGCCCGCCGGGGCGGGATCACCCTTGCGGAAGTAACCGAGACATTACAGCTTTTGTGGGAGGGCTGAATCATGCCTGACAAAGCAGCCGCCGTTCTCAACGGCATAAAAAAGCAATACAAAGATTTCACCCTGGGTCCGGTGGACCTGACCATTCCTGCCGGGACCATTGTGGGGCTGGTGGGCGAAAACGGTGCCGGCAAGACCACCACCCTGAAAATTCTGACCGGCGTGAATCCGCCGGACAACGGCCGGGCCGAACTGCTGGGCGGCAGCCCCCGGGACGCCGCCATCCGAGCCCGGGTGGGTGTGGTGTTTGAGGACGCCTATTTCTACGAAGGAATGAATGCCGCCCACATCGGCCGCAGCATGGCGGGGATTTTCAAAAATCGTTGGAATGACAGTGCCTTTGCCGGGTATCTGGACCGCTTTGGTCTGGATGCAAACAAGAAGGTAAAGGAATACAGCCGCGGTATGCGGATGAAACTGAGCCTGGCCACCGCCCTGGCCCACGCACCGGAAATGCTGGTGCTGGATGAACCCACCGCCGGGCTGGACCCGGTGGTCCGCGGGGAGATCCTGGATTTGTTCCTGGATTTTATCCAGGACGAGACCCATACCATCCTGATGAGCAGCCACATCACCAGCGACCTGGAACAGGTGGCGGATTCCATTGCCTACCTGCACCACGGCAAGCTGCTCTTCCACGAAGATAAGGACATCCTGATGCAGGAATACGGATTGCTGCGCTGCGGTGAAGCTGACCTGCGCCGCCTGCCGGAAAGCACGGCCGTCCACACCCGGCGGGGAGCTTTCGGGTGCGAGACCCTGGTCAAGGGCCGGGCGGAAGTGCTGCGCCTGCTGCCGGGCGCGGTATGTGACCCGGCCGGTATTGATGACATCATGCGGTTTTACAGCGGGAGGGACGCACAATGATGGGTTTGTTGCATAAAGACCAGATGACCATCTGGTCCAGCTACCGTAAAAATTTTCTGTTGGTCGTCGTACTGTACACAGCCATGGCCTATACCCTGGATATGGCCTTCATGCTGTTTGCCCTGGTGTTCATGGGCGGCCTGTACATCGCCTCCACCCTCTCCTTTGACGAGATGAGCCACTGGGACGCCTACGCCCGCACACTGCCTGTTTCCCCCGGGCAGCTGGTGGGTGCCAAGTATCTGCTGGCGCTGGGCTGGATGGCCGGCAGCTTTGTTCTGGCGGAAATTCTGCTCACGGTCAGCGACCTGTTCAAGGGCGAACTGCAGGAAAACCTGATGTACAATCTGGCCGGCTGCCTGGTATCCCTGGGTCTGGTGCTGATCTACTACGCGCTGACCCTTCCTCTTTCTTACAAGCTGGGCGCGGCCAAGGCGCGGTCCGGGGTGATCGTGGCTATCGGCATCAGTGTGGGGCTGGTGGCTTTCACTTCCTACGCCACCCAGTCCGATTCGTCTTCCCTTGCCTCGCCGGTCATCGCAATGGATGAAACCAGCCTGCTTTTCTTCAGCGGCGGCCTGATTGCGGCCGGACTGGTGTTGTTTGTCATCAGTTGGTGGATCAGCACCATGATTTATACGAAAAAGGAATTCTGAAACCTTCTGATTTCGACTTGACAAACCGGCACCTGCACAGGTATAATTACAAATACCGTGCAGGTGTCGTACAACGGCTAGTACATCAGCCTTCCAAGCTGAGGACGAGGGTTCGACTCCCTTCACCTGCTCCAAAAAGAAAGCCCCACAGCGTATCCCGCTGTGGGGCTTTCTTTTTGGATTTGCTGTGAAGAGGAGTCGAAAAGGCCGGCGCTCCGCAGAGCGCAAAAAACAGTCCGGTGGACTGTTTTTTAGGCCGCGGGAGACTCCCTTCACCCTGCCCCAGGCACCACCCCCGGCGTATCCCGTCACGGGGGTTTTGCTTTGGATTGCTGTGAAGAGAAAGTAAAAAGGCACCCCCGCCATACCCGGTCTGCACCGGAGTGGCGGGGGTGTTGTTTTGGAATTCAATGGCCGTTTTCCACCTGGCTGGTGCCCTGTTCCATGAGGTAGGTCGCAATCAGGTCGGCGGTGTGCAGCTTGACTGCCAGCGGATACCGATTGTACGCATCGCTGATGGCAAAACTGCCGCCCCGCACCGCCTCGTCAAATCCTCCCATATGCCAGCGGATGGCGATGGCTTCGTCGGTTTTCAGCCGCATGAAATGCTCGATCAGATACACGCTCTTTTCGCCGTGTCCATAGGGCAGCTGGTCTGCCACCTGATAGAAGGGAACTTTTTCCCACTGGCCGGTGGCGTCGTTCTTCACGTTGCGGGTACCTACTTTATAAAAGTTGGCCTTGCACACATCGTGCAGCAGAGCACAGACCGCAAAGGTCTCGGCATTATCCCCTTCGGTGAAGAAATGCTGCATCATGGCATTATAGACGTTGATGCTGTGCATCACCAACCCTTGCTCACAGGCGCCGTGAAACTTGGTGGATGCGGGCGCGCGGAAAAAGTCGGTGCCGTCCAGCCATTTCAGCAGGCGGTCGGCGCCGGGGCGGGTGATATTCTGATTATACAGATCGATAAACTGCTGGCGGTAGTCTTCCATTACAGATCCATCTCTTCCAGAATGCCCTTCAGGGTGGCCAGTTCTTCCTGGGTCATGCTGATGCCCTTGCCCATCTTGCTGCCGTCCGGGGACCAGTCGCGCAGGTCATACTTGGGCTCCTTGCCGTTCCAGCTGACCATGTTCAGCTGACGCTCCCAGCCGCTGGCGTTGGTGGACAGCACGGCGATGCGCTCGGTGATTTCATACTTGAATTCTGCCATTTTCAGTTGGCTCCTTTTTCTCTGATATAGATAACGCTATCATCATAGCGGATTCCCGCCGAAAAAGCAAGAGGGTTTACTCCACCCGCACCGCCAGCACAGCAAACCGCTCATCGGTGTAAAAGCTGGACGTCCCGCAGGTGGACAGGGTGAGAAGCTGGTCGCCGTACTCCGGCTCCACCCCCGTATCATACAGCGCCAGGTCCAGAATGGCGTCCACCCGCCGCTGCCAATCCGCCCGGCTGTCGGCATCAAAGAAGGTGTAGTAGGGCCATTCGTCGGCGCCCAGGGTGGTGCGGATCACCGCCACCACCTGCCAGGTGCCGGGCGTCGTCAGGGTGTCAAAGGTAAAGGTGGGGTGTTCGGCATAAAATTCCGGGTCCTCGTAACAGTCCAGCTGCCCCAGCATGCTGCCGTCACTCATATTATGGCCGTATATCAGCCAGTTGGCGGTGGTGTCCGGTCCAAGGCTGCAGCGCTCATCCAGGAAAAGAGAACCCGAAGTAGCATACACCTTGTCAAAACCACGGCGCAGGTAATATTCGTTGTCCCCGGGGGTCTGCATGACGGGATAGTCGATATCAGTGCCGTCGATGCGCAGCCACCCCACCATATCGCTGTTTTTCTCATACAGTTCCCGGTACTGGGGCAGGATCTCGGCTTGGGGCAGCGGGGTGGCGGTCGTCTGGGGTTCCTCCGGCAGGGCGGATTCGGCAGTTCCCTGCCCTGCCAGGGCATCCACGGTGGCCGGACGTACCGTGACGGTGGGACGTCGGGCGGTCTCCCGGGTGGCAGTCTCCGCCGTGGCAGGAACCGGGGGTGGCGTGGGCTGCCCGCCGCGGAACACCACCTGACGCAGCAGCAGCGCCGCGGCCCCGCACAGCACCAGAATCCCCGCCCAGCGCAGCAGCCGGGCATGGCGGCGCTGTTTCTGGCGCAGGACCTTGCGGGCGCCGAAGGGATAGTAGGCGCTGTTGCCCTGCAGGCGGCGGTAGCGTTGTTTGCGGGGCATGGGGCGGTATCCTCCTTACACAGAAATCAAAAACGAAACAGGGCGCCCACCGCGTGCCTGCCGCCCGGTACCAAAACCGGCCCGGCAAACGCGCCGTGCGCGCCCCTGACGATCCAGGTTGTGATCAGATACGCCGCAGCATCAGCAGCCCGGCGGAACAAATCAGGATCAAGCCCAGTACCCCGGCGAAATACACCACCGGAAAATCCCCTGTTTCGGGGGTTTCCGCCGTTTCGGCGGTCTGGGGTTCCGACTCCGTCTGGGAATCGGTGACATTGTCCGCATTGGCGTAGGTCTCGGTCACCTTGACCGGCTCACTGCGGACATTGCGGGATGACGATGCCGTGGGTGCGGCGGTCGCTTCGGGTTCAGACGAGAGCAGATCGCTGCCGCAGGCGGCAAAGAAAACCATCAGCGCGGCAACCAGGACCACGCAAAGAAAACGCTTCAATGGGAAGCTGACCTCCTTTTGGTAACGCAGGCGTAACAAAGCCAGGCAGCCTACCGGCACAGCAGGCTGCTGCGTTCAGAGCGATGAGGCGGAAAAGCCGCCAAAACAAGTGGGAAAACCCAATCAGCCAAGATATTCTGCCTATAAATATACCATGCAGGGCGGTTTTCGTCAAGGGAATGGCAAAAATATGTTACGATTCGGTTACAATTTTTACCGTTTATTCTTCCAGCCCGGCCATATATTCGTCAATGCGTTGGCTGAACAGTTCCGGCCAGCGGGCGTCGTATTCGGCAAAGACCTGCTTGTAATACTCGGCTTCCGCCGCATCCGGGGCCGAAGTGCGTTCATAGCAATACAGCACCACGCCGTTCTGCAGGTTGAATTCGGTCACATAGGTGTAATGGCTGCTGCTGGGGGTCTGGGTGCGCAGGGCCACATTCACCGCCCCTACCAGACCGCCTTCGTCCAGCTTGTCGGTGACCATCACATAGCGGGAGGTCCAGATACCGGTGGGAAAACCGTGGGTGGAAGGCACGCTGTTCTCCCACAAGATCATACTTTGCAGCTGGGGGTGGGCCGGATCACTGTAAGCGAAAGTAGAACCGCTGTACCCGTCGGTGTCGATGTTGATGTAGACGGTCTCATCCTCGGCACAGTTTTCCAGCACAAAATCGGTGACGGCTTTCATGGCTTCCAGGTCGGTGCGGCGGGTCAGGTCCAGGCTTTCCCCGCTGAGGAGCACCGTGGACACGTTGGCTCCCGACAGACGCAAAGCATTGCCGAAGTTCACCGCAAAAAGAGCGGACAGCGCCACCGTACCGCAGCGCACGACCGCCGTGCGTCCCGCTGAGCAGACCGCAGCTGCCGCAGCGAACAGGCCCAGCAGATAGGCAGGCGCCAGAATCAGGCTCTGATGATCCCCCAGGGACTGGGTGCGGGTAAAGAGCACCATGGCCAGTGCAGAGGTCAGCACCGTGACAACGGCCGGAATCCGGGTTTCCCGGCGGCGAAGAACCACCACCAGCCCGGCCAGGCAGACCAGCAGCCAGAGCGCCCCCTGGGTCTTCAGCTGACCCAGACAGTTTTCCACAAAACCGCCGCCGTAATAGGCGCCGTAGATGTCGGCATAATCGGTGGTAAGGATGGTGCGGAAGGTAGGCAGCAGCACCACCACGATCACCGCCACCGAAGGCAGACCGAAGCGCAGCAGGTTGCCCAGCACCTTGCGGAAGGCGCCGCGTCGGGAAGCCCCCGCCAGGACCGCCACAGAATAGCACAGGTAGAAGGCCACCACCCAGAACATATACCACCGGCGGGTGAGGATCAGGGCAAAGGTAGCGACAAAGAGGGCTGCCAGGCGGGGCCAATCCAGCTTGTCGAAGCGATAGTCCGCGCACAGCAGCAGAATAACGGCCGCAAAAGTCAGGCCGAAAGCATCGGGCATGCCATGGGTGGCGGGCCAGAGGAACATGGGCCACAGCACCATGGCTCCCATGCACAGCCCGTAGTAAATTCCCCGCCGGGTATCCGAAACCCGGGGAGTCAGCACACCCAGCAGCTTTTTGGCCACCATAAGCAGGGCGGTCCACATGGGCACAAAGCAGGTCAGGGCGTAGCTGACCATGAACATGTTGATGGTGCGGGGCAGCAACAGATACGGCAGGCTGACAAAGAGGTTCATGAACATCTTATAATCAGCGGTAAGCAGGTTTTCGGCCAGATTGCTCACCCCGTAGAACCCGCTGGTGGCAAAGCTGTTGAACAGCAGGTTCTGCTTGGCGTAGTAGTTGATGGCGTCCTCGCCGTAAACGGTCTGCCGGTAAAACACCAGCCCGGCGATGAACAGCACGCCCGCCAGCGCCCCTATGAGAAGGCAGCGGCGGAACAGACGGTCCTGTTTCCAGGGCTCACCGGGAAAGGCTGTTTTCCACGCCGCTCCCAGCAACACCCACAGGGTACCGGTACACAGAGCCCACAGCAACAACACCAGCAGCAGTCCGCCATACGCAGTGATGGCGCCGCCAGCAAGAATAACAGCCAGCAGCAGCACACCCCGGACCAGCCAGCGCACCGGAACAGACTGGGCTTCCAGCGCTTGGCAGGCCGCATTTCGGACACGGCGGAAAGTTTGCAGGACAGGCAGCTTCGGCATGGCGGTTTCTCCCTATAAAGAAAAGCCGCGGCCGTCAAGTGGCGGCCGCGGCCTGTTGTATGTAAAAATTAACGGTACCGTTTTTCCAGACGGTCCATAGCGTCACCCAATTCCTCAGATACGGGGCGGGCTGCCGCGGGGGCGCGGCGCAGACGCTTGGCCGGGTCCGGCGCAGGCTGAGACTGGACCGGACGCACACGGCGGGGCGATACTTTGGCACGGGCAGGTACGGCAGGAGCAGCGGGGGCAGCCGGTGCCGGCTGTGCTTCCGCCGCAGGCGCAATGGGACGCAGCTTGCCGAAGGAGCGCATGTCGGCTCCCAGGCTTTCCAGGTCGGTGCTGGTATCGTCCAGTGCCTGATAGATGGCGCCGGTGGCGTTTTCCAGATCCATGGAAGCGGAAGTCAGCTTCTCATCCACCCGGGCCAGGCGGTCCCGCAGCAGCTGCACACCGGCAGCCAGAGCGCGGGCATTATCTGCCATGCGGGCTTTCTGGTCCTCCTCCTGCTGACGCAGGCGGCGTTCGGCACTCTCGGCGTTCAGGCGGGCATCGGCCAGGATCTTCTTGGCTTCAATGCGGGCCTGTTCGGTCACGTTGGCAGGAACCGGTGCAGCCGGGGGTTCCGGTTTGGGCGGTTCCGGGGCAGGGGCCGGTTCGGGCGCGGGAGCCGGGGCGGGCACCGGAGTGGCCGCCATGGTGGGCATGCCCCCTTTGGGGATCATGGCCTCCATCTCCTCCACCTGCTTTTCCAGGTCGCGTTTCTGGAACTGCAGTTCCAGGATGGACTGCTGACATTCCTTATACTTGCCCTGGTAGCCGGCGGCACGCTCCTCCGCTTCGCGGAGCTTGGTCACAGCATCGCTGCCCGCCTTTTCGGCGGTTTCGGCACGCAGGGTGGCCTGGTTCAGCTCCGCCTGCAGTTTTTCCACACAGCGGCGCGCGTTGGACTGGTCCTTTTTCAGTTTTTCAAGCTGAGCGTTGAGCTCATCAATGGTCTGCTGGTATTCCAGTTCCCGCTGCTGGGTCTCGTTGGCCAGCGCGTTCATGTAGGCCAGCACATCATTCTTGTCAAAGCCCAGCATGCTCGTGCGGAACCCCTTCTCTTGAACGGGCGGTTCCATGGACGGCATAGCGTTCCTCCTCCTGTGTAACAGGGACATTCCCCGCTGGGTTACAGCGGCAGGTAGCCCGGCATATCAACATCCGCAAGACCGGGCAGCGCACGGTCCCGCACTCAGGAACGCTTGTTCAGGATGCTGAGCAGATCGTTGAAGTAGTCGCCGTCATCCTCATCTTCCGGCTCGGCAGCCTTGGTGCTGCTGGCGGGCGCGACCTCGGTGTTGAAGATCACCGGGCTGGGGATCACGGGGTCCACGGTGGGCGGCGGGGTGGGTGCGGCGGGCTGCTGCACGGCAGGCTCCGGCTGAGCGGCAGTCGGGGCGGCAGCGCTCTTGGCGGCCATCTGGGCGTGCATGGCAGCCTGGATGGGTTCGTCCACCCCCGGGGTGTTCTCGAAGCCGGTGGCCACGACGGTGATGTTCATCTCGTCGGCCAGGCGTTCGTCGAAAGCAGTACCCCAGATGATGTTCGCGTCAGGATGCGCGGACTGGGTAATCATGGAAGCAGCGGTCTCCACATCGTCCAGGCCGATGTCCGGGCTGGAGGTGATGTTGATGATGACACCGCGAGCGCCGGCGATGCTGGTTTCCAGCAGCGGGCTGGAGATGGCAGCCTTGGCGGCGTTTTCGGCCTTGCCGGCGCCCTTGGCGACACCGACACCCATGTGGGCAAAGCCGGCATCCTTCATGATGGAGCGCACGTCGGCAAAGTCCAGGTTGATGAAAGCCGGAATGTTGATCAGGCTGGAGATGCTTTCCACGCCCTGACGCAGCACGTTGTCGGCCGCTTCAAAGGCGTTCATCAGGGTGATCTTTTCCTGGCTGATGAGCTTCAGACGCTCGTTGGGAATGACGATCAGGCTGTCCACGTGCATCATCAGGTTGGCGATGCCCTGTTCAGCCAGGCTCATCTTGCGCTTGCCTTCAAAGCTGAAGGGCTTGGTGACGATGCCGACGGTCAGGATGCCCAGGTCATGGGCAGTTTCGGCCACCACGGGAGCCGCACCGGTGCCGGTGCCGCCGCCCATGCCGGCGGTGATAAAGACCATCTGCGCGCCTTTCAGGGCGTTGGCGATCTCGTCCTTGCTTTCCTCGGCGGCACGCTGGCCCACTTCGGGGTCGGCGCCGGCGCCGCGGCCCTTGGTCAGCTTGGCGCCAAGCTGGACCTTCTGGGTCGCCTTGGAATTGATCAGGGCCTGCTGGTCGGTGTTCATCGCAACGAATTCCACGCCGCCAAGGCCCGCGTCCACCATGCGGTTGACAGCGTTGCCGCCGCCGCCGCCGACGCCGATCACCTTGATGTTTGTTACATTCTGCATCTCTTCATCGAGAACGAACGCCATGAGTGTATCCCCCTAAAAGTTCTTTGTTTAGACGGGCCCGACAACCCGGGCCGCCGCAATGCGGCTGTGACCCAGAGGCACACTGGCCCTGTATTTTTTACATATAACTGATTATTAGAATACCAAATCCACAACACAATTTCAATAGCTGCGGCGCAAAAAAACAAAATTTGCGCCGCAGCCCGTAGAAATATCCAAAAGACTTCACATGCCAGCGCATATTTTATCGTATTTGCATAGCACTCACAGTTTTTCGCGTGGCATCGCTTATTGTTTTGCAGCAGGAGCAGCGCGCGCCCAAAGTCGCCAGTTCTCCGGGCAGGTCCTGATACCCTCTGCGGATGTGACCGGGGTCCTGTACCACGGTGCTGCCCCGGGCTGCCAGCCCGGCCAGCACCAGCGCTGCCCCGCCCCGCAGGTCGGGGGCCGTCACACGGGCACCGTGCAAGGCCGCACCGCCCGCAATATACAGGTCCCGCCCCTCGGCGCGCACCCTTGCCCCCATGGCGGCAAAGCCTTCGGCACAGGCAAACCGGTTCTGGAACAGGGAATCATGGATGCGGCTTTCCCCCCGGGCCTTCAGCAGCACCGCCGCTGCCAGCGGTGCGGTGTCGGTGGCAAAGCCCGGCCATGCCCCGGTACACAGCTTCGCACCGCCCCACAAGGGCGTTTCCGGGTCCCGCGCCACCGTAAAACGGTCCGGCCCGGCCGTGACCCGACACCCCGCCGTGCACAGAAACCGCAGAAAAGAGGCCAGATGTCCCGGGCGGCACTGCTCCACCGTGACCTTGCCCCCGGCCACAGCCACCGCCGCCGCGTAGGTGGCCGCTGCAATGCGGTCCGGCAGGGGCACGTGTACCCCGCCCCCGGGCAAAATCCCATCCGCGCCCCGTATGGTGATCACGGGGGTGCCTGCTCCCTGGATCTCCGCCCCGGCCATGCGCAGAAAGGCTGCGGTATCCGCAATTTCAGGTTCACAGGCCGCCCCGCGCAGTACGGTGGTCCCCCGGGCGCAGGCGGCAGCCATGAGCAGGGTCAGGGTGGCCCCCACGCTGGGCAGACGCAAGGAGAACTCCGTTCCCTGCAATCCTCCCGGGCAGGAAAGCCGTACAGAATCGGTTTTTTCGGTGATTTCCGCCCCCATGGCCCCCAATCCCGCCAGATGGATGTCGATGGGCCGGGGCCCAAGGCGGCAGCCGCCGGGCAGCGGCATCTCCACACTGCCCGCCCGTACCAGCAGCGGCGCCAGGTAGAACACCGACCCACGCATGGCCCCCGCCAGTTCCGGAGAAACGCTGCCGGTCACCTGAGCCGGCGGCAGAAGGATGTCCGGGCCCCGGCGCACCGGGTTGGCCCCCACCGTCCGGAGCAAGGCCAGGCTGGCATCCACATCCGAGAGCCATGGCACGCCCCGCAGTACACAGGGCTTTGCGCACAAAAGACCGGCCGCCAAAAGAGGCAGCACACTGTTTTTGGCCGCAGCGGGACGAATCCTGCCCGTCAATACCCGCCCGCCCGTGATCCTGATCCGTTCCATCGCCGCACCGCCTTTCGAAATATCCGTCACACCATACCAATATATGCGCCGTTCTGCCGGAAGTTACAAAAGCAGCGGCTGAAGCTGCACACCCCGCAGAGCACTTTCCAGGGCATCCGGCAAAAGGGTGAAATCGCTTTTCAGGCTGTGGGGTTTCTTGAAGCTGTCATCCTGCCCGAAAGGCACAAAATAAATATTTTTGCGCTGCAGCAGAGCCGCCAGGCTGGCAGCACTGCCCGAAAGGCCGTCGTTGGTGGATGGAGCCAGCACCAGCGGGCGGCCGCCGCGCAGCATGCTTTTGGCTGCCAGTGTCACCGCTGTGCTGCTGATGCCATTGGCCAGAAGCCCCATGGTAGTCCCCGTGCAGGGGGCTATGACCATGGCCCGGGCCATCTTCTGAGGGCCAAGAGGTTCCGCTTGCTGCAGGGTGGTCATGGGCGGGTGGCCGGTCATCTCCTCCAGTGTTGCCGCCAGGGATGCCGCCGTACCGAAGCGGGTGTCCTGGGATGCGGCGCTGGCACTGAGCAGCGGGAGGACATCCCATCCGTCCCGGCAAAGGCGCTGGATCTGGGGCAGCACCGCCCCGAAACTGCAAAAGCTGCCGCACAGTGCAAACACCACCGCGCGGGGGGTATCCTGCCAAGTCTGTGTCATCATTCCGCCCTCCCCTGTTCCGTCAGAATCGTCATAATGGTCTGGGCAATCAGCTCGCCCGCCGTGTCCGGGGCACAGCGCCCCGGCAATCCCGAAGCCAGCCGCGCCTGCAAACCCATGGCCTGGGCTGCGTCAAAATCCACCCCGCCGGGGGCGCTGGCCAAGTCTATGATCACGGTCCCCCGGGGCAGTTTTCCCAGAAGCCCGGCAGGCAGCACCATAGCCGGTATGGTGTTGACCACCGCATCGAATCCGGGCAGCAGCCGTTCCAGCGCCGTAAGCGGCGCCGCATGGCAACCGCAGCAGCGCGCCCCCGCCCGCTGGTCTGCACTGCGTGCCGCCACCGTGACCCGGGCCCCCAACGCCGCAAGCCGCCGGGCCACCGCCTGCCCCACCCGGCCGAATCCCAGCACCAGGACCGGGCTTTCCCACAAGGTACGGGTACGCATCTGCATCAGCAGGCACAGGCAGCCTTCGGCGGTTGGCACTGCGTTCAGGCTGGCCAGCTCATTGCGGGTGTAGTAATCCACCGGTGCAAGGCCGGTGCGCCGAATGGTACTGCACGCCTGGGGCGAAATCAGGCCCCCAAAAACCGGTGTGCCCGGTTTGGCCCGGTGAAGCAGATCCAGCTGCCCGGGCGTGACGGTGCGCAGCGGCATGGGCAGCAAAAGAAAGTTCGCCCGTTCGGGTCCGCCCCGGATGCAGCCCGCATCCTGCAATGCCCGGGAAGCCGCCTGCTGGCGGGCGTCGCCGTCTGCCATACAAAATGTAAAGGACATATTCCCACCCCCGTGTTCTGAGCCATCTTATGCCGGAAATTTCCGCCGGGTGACGAAAAGAAGCGGCCAAACCGGCTGCCCGGAAAAAAGAACAAACAAAAAAGCCCCTGCCGAAGCAGAGGCTTGTGAGGTATTCAAATCAATAGTGGTTCAGGGCATCACATTCACCGCGCCAGATGGCCAGAGGCTCCACCGGCACAGTACCCACCCGCACCTCACCGATGGTGGTGCGGTCGGTTTCTGCGATGACATCCCCGGCCTTGACGGTGTCGCCCACCTTGACGGAGATGCTGCGCAGGCAGTAGAAGATACTCTTAACGCCGGCGCCATGGTCGATGACCACGGTATAGCCCGTCGTATCTCCCAGATCCTGGGCCAGAAGCACCGTACCGGCCGCGGGGGCCACCAGGTCGCCGCCCCGGGTGGTGGAAGCCACCACATTGGTGCTGACCCGGCCGGTACCGGTACCGGCGGCGCGTTCGCTGCGGGTCCGGCCCACATATTCGGTGGTGCCGTAAGCCAGTTCCAGTTCCGCCTTGCCGGTGAAGGGGGTCATAAAGCCGTCCTCGCCCCAGGCGGCGGTTTCGCTTCCTTTATTCAGCACCGCCAGCACCTCGGCAGGGGTATCTTCCTCCGAGATATAGGGGCTGGTGAGCTGGCTCTTGTAGGAGTAATCCTTATAGACGTTGGACCGGGCCTTGACCGTCAGGCTGAGTTCCTGGGTATATCCCGCGTAGCTGACGCTGATGGTATAGGTGCCGGGTTCCTGATCCACCGGAATGGGCAGATAACAGACCCAGCCGCTTTCGCCCTGGCGGAAGGCCGTGGCAGTGAGTTCGGTGCTGAGCACCGGCCCTGTTTCGTTGGACACGCCGCCGCTGACCCGCACCGCAGCCACACCGCCCTGGGTGGTGGACACGGTGTTCAGCCGGATGGAAGGCCGCAGGCTGACCGTAAAGCTGAACAGGTAGGTCTGCTTGCCGGAAACTTCCGCCGTGTGGCTGACCTGCTTTTCGTTGCGGAACACTTCCAGCTCGGCGGTGTAGGTATCGTTTTTGGTAAAGGTGTAATTGCCGAATTCCTCGGCCGTGCCTTCAAAAACCACCTCGCCGGTGCTGTCCTCCACCGTGAGCAGAGTGTCGCAGCTGGTGTGTTCCACATCCAGATCCACCTGGGCGGTCTGGATGGTTTCTTCGATCTGGACCGGGTCCTTGGAAATGGTGTCGGCATAGGTGCGCTTGAACACATTGGCCACCACCGGCACATGCCAGCTGTAAGAGGCAGGTTCCAGTTCCTGGCCGTTGAAGGTCGCCGACACCTGCGGGATGGAATCCGGGGTGGCACCCTTGTACAGCCAGGCGATGCCGGCACCCGCCACCACCGCCACGAAAGCCAGCACAAAGGCCAGCCATTTCAGCAGGGCCCAGGCACCGTCCCCCACCGTCTGATGCAGCCGCTGCAAACGGGTGAGCGGAACTTCCTCGGCGGTGTCCGGCACATACTCCTCGGTTTCCTGCTCCTCTACGGCTTCCTCAATGTTCTCCACGATCTTCTCGATGGAGATCTGCACCGTGCGGGTCATCTCGGCCGCCCGGCGCTCTTGTTCCGGTATCAGTTCTTCCTCGTCGTCCGTATCCGGCTGCCCGTCCTCGGGCGCTTTTCCTGTCCCGTCGTCCGCCGGTTCCTCGGCAGGCTTTTCGGGCTTTTCTGCCGCCGGTTCGGGTTCCGGTTCTGCAGCCTCCTCCCCGGTTTCGGCAGGCGCCGCCTCTTCCGCCGGTTCTGCGGCCTGGGCAGGTTCCGCCGTTTCGGGTGCTTCGGGGCCTTCCGGTTTTTCAGGGGTCTTAGGAGCTTCCGGTGCGGGTTCGGCAGCGGCATGTTCCGGCTCGGACGCTTTCTCCGCCTTTTTCTCCTCCCCCTTTTCCGGTTCCGGGTTTGCCGGAAGATGGCTTTCCGACGCGTTCTGCGCCGGGCTCACAGCCGGAGCATCCTCCGCCGGTGCGGCCGAGGTCTCCTGCTCCGTGCCGGGCGTGGCCGGCGCCGTTTCCGCCTTTGCCGGGGCGGACGCACCGGTGCCGCTCTTTTTGCGGCGGCGCCGACGCCTGTTATGTCCGGCCGACGAGGCTTTTTCCCCCGCGGCCGGCACTTTGTCTTTTTCGAAAGTCTTATCCTCCATATCTAACCCATCCCATATCTATATGCGGCGAACAAAAGGGGAGCCCCCGACGGAGCTTCTCATTTGTTCTCTTGGTATTGCAGACCGCTGGAGCCCTTGATGGCTGCGGCGGGATCGACGGATTTGTTGCCGATGCGCAGTTCGTAGATCAGGTCATGCACATCGGTGGTGGTTCCCACAGTATCCCCGCGGGAAACGGTCTGGCCCGTCTGCACCGTAACGGTGCCCAAGCCGAACAGATAGCTCTTGACCCCGCAGCCGTGATCAATGACCACGGTGCCGCCGGTGAGGGACAGTTCCCCCGCAAAAGCCACAGTGCCGTTGCTCGGGGCGCTGACATCGCTGCCCGGTTCGGCATTGGCGTAGGTCAGGCCGGTGGAACGGCCGGTCACGGTGCCGTCGGTCATCAGACGGTCGCCGTATTCGGCAGAGGGCAGACTGGTGCAGGGGGCGGCGAAGGCGCCCTGCCACAGCTTATCGCTGCTGCCCTGGGTATACAGCGGCCAGATCGCATTCTTGTACTGATCCGACGCGCCGGGTATGTCCGTTTCTTCCTCGGCTTCCACCTGTACGGTGGCAACCTTGCTCTCGGTGACCGAGAGGCTCAGTTCCTGCACCAGATCACCGCAGGTCAGGGTGAGCGTATGCTCCCCGCCGGTGGTGTTGTAGCTCACGGGAATGTATCCCATGAACCCGTCGGTGGTCTTGCGGAACCAGATGGTGCCCAGATCACTCTCCAGGGTGGGAGTGCTGCCGTCCAGAATGCCGGTGACCAGCACCGCCACCACCGTACCCTGGGGCGCGCTGGTGGTGCTCAACGTGGCCTTGGGCTGGATATTCACCGTAAAGTTCACACGGTAGGCGTACCAGCCGGTGGAAACGCCGTTGACACCTTCCACCGGGTCACGGTAGAGGGTCAGGTCCAGCTGATACTGGCCGTTCTGGGTATAGGTATAGGTTTCATAGTCGGAAGCGCTGCCCTGCAGCACCACCGAACCGTCCGGCCCTGTCAGGGTCAGTTCCGAGCGGTTCACCCAATCGGGCAGGGTCAGGACAGGGATGGTATCCCCCATGTCCCCCAACTTCTGCACCGTCAGGTTGGTCAGGCTGGTAAAGTCACGCTCCACCACATCCCCCAAGACCGGCACCGTCCACTCATACCCGTTGGGTTCCAGGGCGGTTTCGTTCAGGGTGGGATGGGTCTGCGGCAGCTTGTTTTCCCCCGTAAGGGCATACAGCGCCGCTGCCGTGCCGCCCAGCAGCAGCACGACCATCAACACGACCATCAGCAGCCAAAGCAGCAGTTTTTTCATACTCATTCCTTCCTGTTGCGGCCGGGGCCAGAAAGCAAAAGCCGGGTACGATCCGGGGCGCCTGTTGGCACGCACCGGCCGCACCTGGCCTTTTTTGCGCAGGTCTTATGCGGCGGAAAGATCAGAAGGAGATTTCCTCGTCCTCTTCTTCGCCATCCTTTGCCTTGGGCTCCTCGGTCTCGATGGGCTCATAGATGGGCTCTTCGTCCTCATCTTCAAAGTCGTTGTCGCTGTACAGCAGACGCTCGTACTCGTCCAGTTCCTTTTCGCGGCGGCGCAGATACAGCGCAACGGCGGTCAGGACACCGGCCGCAGCCGCAATGAAAGCCAGAGCAACGCCAAAGGTGGATTTCTTCATCATAGTACATTCCTCCGAGCAGGCGGACCGCGGGGCGGACCGCGTTGTGTTGGCGCGTGCCTCACAAAAGGCCTGCGCCGGGGTCAACTGTCTTTATTATAACCGACCCCGGGTTAGAATACAACAACAGAGAAGTAAAATTTTGCCATCAGCCCAGGAAAAATTCCTGTGAAAATTCACCCATTTCCCGCTCCGGGCACATAGGCCGCAAAAGCGCTGGGAACGGTAAAATTCCCCGCTGTATCGTCAGCGCGGCCCCAGGCCAGACCATCGGGCAGCGGGCAGGCAGCAGCGGTGCCCCGCCAGCCGGAAAGTTCCCAGATACGGTGGGTAAACACATGCCGGGCCGGGGCCAGGGCCTCGCCCCAGGTCACGGCCACCCCCAGCTTGTCCAGCTCGGCAGCCAGGGCTTCCCGACTCAGGCTCTGCCCCTCAAAACACAGGGGCTGCCAGAGGTTGGCCAGCAGCCCTTTGGCCGGACGGCGCTGCAGAAGCAGGCCTTCGGGGCTTTCGATGAGAGCCACCGTCACCGGGACCTTCTTCTTTTCCTTTTTGGGCGGCTTGACGGGCAAAGATGCCGCACGGCCGGAGGCATATCCCAGGCAGATTTCCCGCAAAGGGCAGACTTCGCACTGGGGTGTACCCGGCACGCAGACCAGTGCCCCCAGTTCCATCAGGGCTTCGTTGTAGGGGCCGGGGGTCTCTTTGGGCATCTCCTCCATCACCCGCTGGGTAAACAGCTGTTTGGTGGCGGGGCGGGTGATGTCGGCATCATCGTCAAACAGGCGGGCAAACACCCGCAGCACGTTGCCGTCCACCGCCGGGGCGGGGATGCCGAAGGCGATACTGGCCACCGCACCGGCGGTGTAATCCCCGATGCCGGGCAGCGCCCGCAAAGCGTCCCAGTCGGCAGGCAGTTCGCCCCCGTACAGGTCCACCACCTGCTGGGCGGCTTTCTGCATATTGGCGGCCCGGCTGTAGTAGCCCAGCCCCTGCCACAGCTTGCGCAGGCGGTCGGGCGGGCAGGCTGCCAGGTCCGCCGGGGTAGGCAGTTCGGAAACGAACCGCTCATAGTAGGGCAGCGCGGCGGCCACCCGGGTCTGCTGGAGCATGATCTCGCTGACCCAGATATGGTAAGCCGAAGGCTCCTGCCGAAACGGCAGAAGCCTTCGATTCTGTTCAAACCAGGGCAGCAGTTTTGCGGCGACGCCCCGCATCAGAAACCACCGCAGGTGCGGGGGAACGGGATGACATCGCGGATGTTGGGAATGCCGGTGACATACATCAGCAGGCGCTCAAAGCCCAGGCCGTAGCCCGCATGCTTGACGCTGCCGAAACGGCGCAGGTCCAGATACCAGTCGTAGTCGGCTTCCTTCAGGCCCAGTTCATGCAGCCGGGCGGTGAGCACATCCAGGCGTTCCTCACGCTGGGAACCGCCGATCAGCTCGCCGATGCCCGGCACCAGCATATCGGCCGCGGCCACGGTCTTGCCGTCGTCGTTGATGCGCATGTAGAAAGCCTTGATCTCCTTGGGATAATCGGTGACGAAGACCGGCTTCTTGAACACCTGCTCGGTGAGATAGCGTTCATGCTCGGTCTGCAGGTCCATGCCCCAGGACACCTTGTACTGGAAGTTGGCATCGTTCTGCTTGAGCAGTTCGATGGCGTCGGTGTAGCTGACCCGGGCAAAGTCGCTGTTGGCCACCAGGTTCAGGCGTTCCAGCAGGCCCTTGTCAAAGAACTGGTTGAAGAAGGCCAGCTCATCGGCGCAGTGGTCCAGCAGGTAACGGATGACGTACTTGGTCATGGCCTCGGCGGTATCCATGTAGGTGTTCAGGTCGGCAAAGGCCATTTCCGGCTCGATCATCCAGAATTCGGCGGCATGGCGGGTGTCGTAGCTCTTTTCGGCACGGAAGGTGGGGCCGAAGGTGTAGACCTTGCCCAGAGCCATAGCCAGGGCCTCGGCTTCCAGCTGGCCGGAAACGGTCAGGTTCACCGGGCACTTGAAGAAGTCCTGGGTGAAGTCCACCTTGCCCTCCTCATCCCGGGGAATGTCGCACAGGTTCATGGTGGTGACCTGGAACATCTCGCCGGCGCCCTCACAGTCGGAACCGGTGAAGATGGGGGTGTTCACATAGGTGAAGCCGTTCTCGTTGAAGAAGCGGTGCAGGGCATAGGCCGCCTGACCGCGCAGACGGAAGGCAGCCAGGAAGGTGTTGGTGCGGGGGCGCAGATGGGTCATGGTACGCAGGTACTCGGTGCTCATCTTTTTCTTCTGCAGCGGGTATTCGGGGCCGCAGGTGCCCAGCACTTCGATGGCGTCGGCGTTGATCTCAAAGGGCTGACGGGCGCCGGGGGTCAGCACCAGACGGCCGGTGACCGCAAAGCTGGTGTACAGGCCGCACTTGGCGATCTGGGCATAATTTTCGAGGCGGGCAGCCTCAAACACGATCTGAACGGGTTTGTAGCAGCTGCCGTCGGTCAGCGAAATGAACCCAATGTTTTTGGAATCACGCACCGTTTTGGCCCAGCCGCAGACAGTGACGATGGTTCCGTCGGCGGGGGTGTCGGTGTAGAGCTTGGACAACTCGGTCCGGTTTTTCAGGTATTCCATGGGACTTCCCTCTCCTCTAACATTATAGATACGGGTATTATAGCGCATCGGAGCGGGAATGTACAGCAAAATTTTTACATAGCGGCTCCAAACAGGGACGCCAGGGCCCGGGCGGCATACTCTCCCGCCCGCACTGCCTCGGTCAGGGTATTGGCATGGCCGCCGATCTCGATGAGCAGACTGCCGGTGGTCACATCCTGGTTGTAGAAGCGGTACCCGCACAACACCGGACGGGTCAGACCGGGATACAGGGTCTCCATCTCCGCTTCCCAGGCAGCGGCAAACCCCAGATTCTGCCGCCAGTTGGGCAGGTTGACGGTACTGCCGTTGTCACACCCCGCAATGATCATCACCTGGGCGGTGTCCCGGCCTTCGATCTCACACAGAGGTTTCAGCCGCACGCCGTTGGAGGTCTCGATGGCGTCCCGGTGAACGTCCAGAACGACCTTGATGCTGGGGTACTTCTCCAGCCAGCTGCGGGCGGTCTGGGCGCTGCGGGCATAGCTTTCGGTATAGCTGGGTGAATCATGGAGGGTGGTGTCGTGGACGGTGTTGATCCCCGCTTCATTCAGGATCTCGGTCATGCGGTCCCCCACCGCGCACATGTTCAGGGACGTATCGGTGGTGCGGGCGGAGAAATCCGGGTCATACACCAACTCGTCCCAGGTCTGGTAGGTCTCGGTGGCATGGGTGTGCAGGATCAGTACCTGGGGTTCATCGGAATTCAGTTCCACCGCAAAGGGCAGCCCCGCCGCCGCGGCTTCGGCCAGCTCGGCGTCGGTGTGCTGGGTGGAGTTCTTGATGCTGCCCGCCGTCAGTTCCACATAGCCGTCTCCACTTCCCTGGCTGTAGAAGCGGGACTGGATCTCACCGGCGTCTTCCAGATCCGGCGGCGCGGCGGAGGTTGCCTGTGGCGCCGGAGCGGCCGCCGGTTCCGCAGCCGCAGGCGTGGGTTGGGGTTCCGGCGAGGGGGCAGGTGCCGGAGTGGCCGTTGGCGGCACCGCCATGGTGCGGGCAGTATCCTCCGCCGGGGCGCTCTCCCCCTGCCAGGCCGATACAGCAGCCCTGGGTGCCACCAGCCAGGCTGCGGCCCGCAGCCCCCAGTCCCCCGGCGGCAGACGGCACGCCGCCAGCACCCCCATCAGCCCTATGGCCCCCGCCAGTGCCCCGGCCCCCAGCCGGGCCAGCCCACGGCGCAGATCCAGCATGGCGATCCCCTCCTCTCCTGGATTTGAGTATATGCGGCAGGAGGCCCTGATTTGCCTTTTGCAGAGGGAAAACCGCCCGCCGGGCGGCGAAAATCGCAAAAAAGGCGGCAAAAAATTTCAAAAAGGTCTTGCAACCGCCCCAAAAGTATGCTAGTATAATTTGTACTGTTATGGGTCAACCAAGGAGGTGGAACGAATGCCTAACATTAAATCCCAGAAGGACCGGGTCGTGCAGGCTAAGAAAGAAGCCGCGCACAACAAGGCCATCAAGACCAACCTGAAGACAGTGATCAAGAAGGCAGACGCTGCCATCGACAGCAATGCTGCTGACAAGGACGCCGCCATCCGCGCGGCCGTCGCCGCGATTGACTCTGCCAAGAGCAAGGGTGTCATCCATAAGAACACTGCTTCCCGCAAGGTCAGCCGCATGGCCAAGCGCAACAACAAGGCCAACGCTGCGCAGTAATTTCCCGCAAGAACAATTCCCGCCCCGGGGCTTTTGCCCCGAGGCGGGAATTTTCGTTTATATGGCTCAACTCTGGTCCCGGCTGCGGCCCACCAGCGCCGCCAGCAGGGCAAAGACCAGGCTGGCGGCAATGCCCCCGGCAGCAGCGCACAGCCCGCCGGTGAAAATCCCCGGCAGGCCGGTCTCATCCACCGCCCGGCAGACCCCCTGGGCCAGCAGATGCCCGAACCCCAGCAAAGGCACACTGGCCCCTGCCCCAGCCAGGTCCGCCAGTGGGGCATACAGCCCCGCTGCGCTGAGCACCACCCCCGCCACCACATACCCGGTGAGGATGCGGGCCGGGCTCAGGGAGGTATAATCAATGAGCAGCTGCCCCACAACGCAGATGCCGCCGCCCACCAGGAACGCCCACAGATAATTCATCCGTTCTTCTCCCCTTTCGGTGCCCCCAGCTCCACCGCATGGGCGATGCCGGGGATGCTTTCTCCCTGCAGAAAGGTGGTCTGGCTCATCAGGGCCCCGGTGGCCAGAAACAGCACCCGTTTCCACTCTCCCCTCTGCAGCCGGGGGAGAATCCAGGAGCAGAGCACCGAAGCACTGCACCCCGGACCGCTGCCCCCGGCCTGCACATCCTGCCGGTTCCGGTCATAGAGCAGACAGCCGCAGTCCAGGTGATTGAACAGGTCATAGCCTTCCCGGGCCATCTGAGCCCGGAGAAGTTCGCTGCCCACCACACCCAGGTCGCCGGTGATGACGGCGTCGAAGTCTCCGGGCACGGCATCGAAGGTGTGGAAATAGGCCAGCAGGGTGGAAGCCGCCGCGGGCATCATGGCGGCCCCCATATTGTTGATGTCCCGGACCCCAAAGTCCTGCACACGGCCGAAGGTCACCGAAAGCACCGGCACCCCCGCTGCCCCCGCCGGGCGCAGCAGGCAGGCCCCGGCGGCGGTGGCGGTCCACTGGGCCGTGGGGGTGCGCTTGCCGCCATAGACCAGCGGGGTGCGGAACTGCCGTTCGGCGGCGCAGAAATGGCTGCTGGTCATGACCAGGGTGCGCTCGCTGTACCCGGCCCCCGCGAAGGCAGCCCCCAGGCACAGACCTTCGGCCATGGTGCTGCAGGCACCATACAGCCCGGCGAAGGGCACGCCCAGCCCCCGCATAGCGTAAGCGCTGGCGGTACACTGGGCCTGCAGGTCTCCCGCAAAAGCCAGGGTGACCCGGTCGGCGGAAATACCCGCCTTGCGCAGGCAGAGTTCGGCACATTTTGTCTGCAGCAGGGTCTCGGCGTTTTCCCAGCCGGGACAATTCTCGGCCCGGAAGGCGGAATCCTCCACCAGCAGGTCAAACCCGGAAGCGAGAGGCCCCTCCCCTTCCCGTTTGCCTCCCACCGCCGCCCAGGCGGCAATGACCGGAGGCTTTTCAAATACCAGGGTATCTTTCCGGCGGATGGACACGGCACTCACCCCCCTTTGCTCATAGCCCAGTACAGCACACCCCACACCCAGCTGGCCAGGGTGCCGTAGGCGATGACCGGCCCCGCAATGCCGAAGATGTGGGCACCGATGCCGGTGACCCAGCCTTCGGTCTTGAACTCAATGGCCGGGCTGACCACCGAATTGGCAAAGCCGGTGATAGGCACCAGGGTGCCCGCCCCGGCGTGGGCAGCCAGTTTCTGGTACCAGCCCAGCAGGGTGGCCACAGCGGAAGCAAAAATCAGGGTGATGCTGGTGAGGGTCCCGGCCATCTCGGCATCGTACCAGATCAGATACGTCTGGCGCAGCATCTCCCCTGCCAGACAGATGCCGCCGCCCACAAAAAAGGCCCACAGGCAGTCCTTGCCCACCGGTGACGGGGGCGAGGCACTGCGGACCATCTTGGCATAGCTTTTGGGGTCCAGTTTCACGAGAACACTTCCTTTATAAGTTGGTGGATGTTCCCAGTATGCCCTCAGCCGCCGTAAAATATTACATTGCCCCGGTAATAGGGTTCCGGCACCGTCTGCCCGTAGATGCGGCGCAGGTCGGCACTGACCGCCGCGTCGGTGACGGTTCCGCCGCAGGGCAGGGCCAGCACCAGATACCGCACCCCGAACAACCGGCTTTCGATGGCGGTGGTGCGGGCGCCCGCCCGCAGATAAAAACCGATGCGCCGCCGGGCCACCTCCGGGTCGGGGGCTTCGGCGGGGTGTTCACACTCGATGATGAGCGCATCCATCCGTCCGGCGTAATGTTCCGCCAGCGCCCCCAGTGCTGCGGTGCCCGCCCCCTTGCCCCGCAGGGCGGGCAGCACGGCAAAGTAATCCAGCAAGGCGCAGCGGCAGCCGGGTACCGTTGTCTGGAAGGCATAAGCCGACATTTCGCCGGTCTGTTCCTCCACCAGAGCCAGGGGTTCATACCAGCCCTTGGCCATCATCTGCGCCATACTGCCGTAGGGTTTGAGTTCCTCCGGCGGGAAATCCGTTTTCATCCAACGGTCATACACGTCCCTGGTCTGTGCCGCGTTCAGCGGCAGAATCCGCAGGTTCATACAAAGCGCCCCTTTCCAAGCCGCGTGGGATGCGGTATAATACAACTAAACTTTCAGCAGGAGGTTCCTGAATTTATGGAATGGACCGATATTACCATCACCGTGCCCCAGAAGTACGCCGACACGGCGGAAGCCATTGCCACCATGGTGGCCAACGGCGGCATTTACATTGAAGATTACAGCGACCTGGAACAGCAGGCCTGGGAGATCGCCCATGTGGACCTGATCGAGCAGGATCTGCTGGACCAGCCCCGGGACATTGTGAAAGTGCATATGTACCTGGCCCCGGACGAGAACCTGGCCGAGGTGCTGCCCCTGTTCCGGGAGCGGCTGGAGGCTTCCGGCATTGAGTATACCCTGTCCACCGCCGGTGTGGAACAGGAGGATTGGCAGAACGCCTGGAAAAAATATTACCACGCCATGGACATCGGCAAGCGCCTTGCCATTGTACCCGGCTGGGAAGAATACGAGACCGACCGCACCGTCATCACCATGGACCCGGGCATGGCCTTCGGCACCGGCACCCACGAGACCACATCCCTGTGCCTGGAAGTGCTGGATGAGCGGGTCAAGGGCGGCGAACGGATGCTGGACATCGGCACCGGGTCGGGCATTCTGGCCATCGCAGCCCTGAAACTGGGCGCCGCCGAAGCCGAAGGTGTGGACATCGACCCCATGTGCGTGCGCACCGCCGGCGAAAACGCCGAGCGCAACGGGGTGCAGGACCGCCTGAAGGTGCTGGTGGGCGACCTTTCGGACAAGGCCAGCGGTGTGTACAACATCATCACCGCCAACATCGTGGCGGCGGCCATTCTTTCCCTGGCGCCCCATGTGCCTGCCCTGATGGCCCCGGACGCGGTGTTCATCGCTTCCGGTATCATCGACACCCGCAAGGACGAAGTGCTGGAAGGCCTGCGGGCCGCCGGGCTGGACCCCATCGAAGTGCATGAAAAGCGCGGCTGGGTCTGCATCGTCTGCCGCAAGGAGGGCTGAAAAATGCCCCACCGCTATTTTACCCGGGAAGTGGCCGACGGACAAGCAGTGCTGCAGGGTACCGACGCCCACCATCTGGTGCATGTGATGCGGGCCGGCATTGGGGACGAAGTGGTGCTGTGCGGCCCGGATGCCCTGGAATACACCGGCCGTATCGAGAGCATCGAAGGTGACCGGGTGGTCTTTTCGGTGAGTGAAGGGTATCCCAGCACCGCCGAACCCAGAGCACAGGTCACGCTGTACGCCGCCTACCCCAAGCAGGGCAAGCTGGAAGAGGTCATCCGCCACGGCGTGGAGCTGGGCGTGGCCGAGGTGGTCCCCTTCTTCAGCCGGTATTGTGTGGCCGCCCCCAAGAAAGAGGAAGCCAAAAACGAGCGGTACAACCGCATCGCCGCCGAAGCCGCCAAACAGTGCGGCCGGGGCCGGGTGCCGGAAGTGGCCATGCCTCTGCCGGATTTTGCTTCGGTCTGCGGGCAGTTTGACCAGTACGACCTGGTGCTTTTCTTCTTTGAGGGCGGCGGACGGTCGCTGCGGCAGATCATGGCCGACGCTCCCGACGCTGCCCGCATCGCCCTGGTCACCGGCAGCGAGGGCGGGTTTGCTCCCGAGGAGGCCGAGCTGGCCGCCCGTTCCGGCGCCGTGACGGTGGGGCTTGGTCCCCGCATCCTGCGGTGCGAAACAGCCCCCCTGGCTGCTCTGGCAGCCGTCATGACCCTGACGGGGGACCTGGAATAAACCGAATACGAGAAAACGGGGGATGCCTGACGGCATCCTCCGTTTTTTGTATGCCCCCGGTCAGTATATGCGGCAGGGGCGGATTTTCTGCTGGCATCAGGCATCCTGTTCCCGCTGTCGGGACAGGTCCACCTTCATCAGGGCAGCCTTGAGTTCGGTCAGGCAGGCATTTTCCACGCAGAACCCACGGGCGCCCAGGACCACATAATCCGGCATGGCATCCAGCTGGTTCAGCGGGATACCGCACAGGGTCACGTCGGTGCGGCGGGCCGCGGCGGCATCCAACACATCCCGCACCAGCCGCTTGACCACCGGCGTGTCGGTCTTGCGGCGTTCTTCCCGCTCGTTCTGGGGCTGCACATAGATGAAGTTGGCCAGATCGTCCAGGTCTATGTACAAGAACTGTGCGCCGTGGTCGATGATCTCCCCTGCTTCCAGGGCGGAGGCGGGCACCTCGATCATGCAGCCCACCGGCAGTTCCTCCTCAAAGGGAATCCCTTCCCGGCGCAGTTCACGCTTACATTCTTCAAAGTTGTTCAGCCAGTCATCCCAGCCCTGCACACCGCAGATCATGGGTACCACCACCCGCAGCGCCCCCGAACCGCCGGCACGGAGCAAGGCACGGGTCTGGGTCTTGTACAGCGAATCCCGGTCGGCCAAAGTTTCCACCGTCTGCACCCAGGGGGCACAGTCATCGGCGCCGGGATCGTACAGACGCACCACCACCGGCCAGCCGTCGGCGGATTCCAGCATCTTGCGGTATTCCGCCACCTGGCGTTCTTCGTCGTAATTGTTCAGGATCATGGATTCGGTGCGCACCAGGCCGATGCCGCCGTTGGCACCGCTCTCCAGCGCCGCCCGGATCTCGCTGGGTTCACTGGAGTTGGCGGACCCCAGCATCACAAAGGCCGTGCCGTCCCGGGTACGGCTGGGTTTGTTGACCAGCGGGTCCGGCTTCTGGCGGCGGCGTTCCAGCCTGGCCATACGGCGTCGGGCGGCCTCGGTCTGTTCAGGGGTAGGGTCCACGATCAGGCTGCTGCGCTCGGCGTCCAGAACTACGGTGTGGCCCTCTGCATTTTTGGCCACCCCTTCCCCCAGACGGCACAGCGCCGGGATGCCCATGCTGCGGGCCATGATGGCCGCATGGCTGGTGACGCTGTCCCGGTCGGAAACAAGCCCCAAAATCATGCTGCGGTCCAGGCTGAACAGGTCACTGGGATAGAACAGGTCCGCTGCCAGGATGCTGGGTTTCTCCAGCTGCAGCGGACGGCGGGATCGTCCGTCCAGAATATCCACCACCCGGCGGCAGGCGTCACACACGTCCACGCTGCGCTCCCGGATGTAATCGTCGTCAATGTTGCTGATCCGCCCGGCAAAGATGCGTTCCGCACGCTCCACCGCAGCGGCACTGCCTGCCCCCGCGGCGATGTAGTCCCCGATCTCGTTGGTGAAGGATTCGTCCTCCAGCAACGCCATCTGGAACAGGAGAATATCGGCATCCTTGGGGTCCTGGGCCCGTTTGCGCAGCAAGGACAGCTCATCCTTGGCCAGCACGATGGCGGCATCGTACAGGGCCCGTTCATGGTAGGGGTCGCTGACAATGCGGTGCAGCCCGATGAGGCCGCGGTCAATGCGCACCACCGGGCCGATGGTCAGCCCGCCGGATGCGGTAGTACCTGTGAAAGTACGCATAGGCTGCACACTCCTTTCTTACATACGAACGGGGAACGGCACCGTCGATAACCGGGTGCCCCCATCAGAAAAAGTTCATCTGCTGCAATGTGCGGGACACCAGCGCCGTGACGAAATCATCCGGCGCGGCGGCGGCCATGGCTGTCTCCCCGATCTGGTTGCCTTCCTCCATGCCCAGAAGCACGCGGAAGCGATCGGCGGGGTCCCGGTCAAAACTACCCAGGAAGGTCAGTGCCAGCAGGCGCGGGGTGTAGGGTTCTTCCGGCGGCACGTTCATCTTTTCTGCCGCCAGTTCCAGAGGTGCCGACGCGCCTTTGGTGGGGGCCAGCAGATTCTGGGAGAAGGGCGCCGGGTATCCCCTGCGCTGCCGGGCCATGTTTTCGGCCAGGGCCAGCGTAGGCGCCCGGGAAACAGCGGCGGAAAATTCCTTCTGGTAAGCCGCCGCAAACTTGGGCAGGAAACCGTCCGGGTCGGGCAGCAGAGCGTAGGCAGTTCCGCCCACCCGGCCGAAGGCCCGCAGGGTATCCAGGTAGCCGATGGCAATATTCCGTGCCGCCCGCACACCGTCAAAATCAAACATGGGGCCCAGGTCCCAGTGACTGCGGATGACCCGGGTGGGCAGACCGGTGCGGTTGGGCTTGTTGTAGCCCACACCCTCAATGTCCACCGCCACCAGTTCGGTGGCGCCCATGTTGGCGGCCAGGTCCAGGGGCATGTTGTCCCGCCAGCCGCCGTCGATATATTTCACGCCGTCGATGGTGCGGGGGCGCAGCGCCGGGAAACAGGCACTGGAAGCCATCATATATTCCTTCAGCTTGCCGTAAGGGATCTGTTCCAGCGGCAGCTGTCGGCTTTTCAGGGTGTTCATCTCGGTCATGACCAGACCGTACCGCACCGGGGCTGCACGGATGGCGTCCTCATCCAGATATTTGTCGATGACATCCCCCAGAGGTTCCAGGTCCAGTCCGCCGCTGCGCACCGTGTCCAGCAGAAAATTCTGCAATTCCTCGGGAGTCTTGCCGGTGGGAGTTTCCAGAACGCCGTGGATGTCCAGATTTTTCCACAGTTCTTCCGCTTCGGTGATCTTATCCAGCACGAACAGCGCCGCGTTCAGGCAGCCCACGCTGGTGCCGGTGATGATTTGGGGGTTCCAGCCCAGTTCCCGCAGCGCACGGTATGCGCCGACCTGATAGCTGCCTTTGGCACCGCCGCCGGCCAGGACCAGTCCCCTGCAAGGTGTAGCCATTGCCGTTCCTCCGTATAGAAAAGAGCATGCCCGCCGGGCGGGCCGCCCGAAAATGTTGCGTTTCGAGTAAGGTTGGTATACATTATACCATGCCTGTGTCAAAAATACTATCGGTTTTCGCCGTAATTTACGGGAATTTAACCGACTGTCCCCCACATGCAACACCGCTTGCATCCGCGTGGACAAACGTATACAATAGAAAACAGAAAACCTAACAATCAATGGGGAGGCCAACCATGACTAACAAACCGATCCTGGCCGTGATGGCGGCCGGTATGGGCAGCCGGTACGGCGGCCTGAAGCAGATCGACCCGGTGGGGCCGAGCGGCGAAGCAATTCTGGATTACAGCCTGTACGATGCACGGCGTGCCGGGTTTGAGACAGTGGTGTTCATCATCAAGCCGGAGATCGACGAAGCTTTCCGTGCCAGCGTGGGCGCCCGGGCGGAGAAAGCCGGCCTGGAAGTGCGTTACGCCTACCAGACCCTGGACAAACTTCCCGAGGGATTTTCGGTACCGGAAGATCGGGTAAAACCCTGGGGCACCGCCCACGCCATCCTGTCCGCGGCGGATGTCATCGATGCGCCTTTTGCCGTCATCAACGCCGACGACTATTATGGTCCCCAGGGCTTCCGCCTGATCTACGAGCATCTGGCCAAGGCCGAAACCAAGGCAGGTTCCCCCGCCCCCTGGGCCATGGTGGGCTTTTTGCTGGGCAACACGGTAAGCGCCAACGGGTCGGTATCCCGGGGCGTGTGCCAGCTGGACGAGGAAAACCGCCTGGTCAAGGTCACCGAACGCACCCGCATCGAGACCTACGAGAGCGGCATCCACTACACTGAGGACGACGGGGCCACCTGGACCGACCTGCCCGCCGACGCGGTGGTTTCCATGAATCTGTGGGGCTTCACCCCCGATTTTCTGGACCGCGCCCGGGAAGGCTTTGCCGCTTTCCTGGATGCAAATCTGCCGGTAAACCCGCTGAAGTGCGAATACTATCTGCCCAGCGTGGTCACCGCCGCCCTGGAAAAGGGCACGGCTCAGGTGACGGTGCTGACCAGTTCCGACCGCTGGCACGGCATCACCTACCGGGAAGACAAGCCCGAACTGGTGGAAGCCCTGCGCCGCATGAGCGAGGAAGGGCTGTACCCCAAAGACCGGCTGTTCTGAAAGCACAAATAAAAAACGCCGCCCCGGCGCAGGGATCACTCCCCGCCGGGGCGGCGTTTTGTTTGGTTCAGGCCAACGGAATTACAGGACCTGGTGTTCGGGCACCGGGGCGTCCACGGAGGTGGGTTTGCCTTCCACCCAGTGGATGACCTTCTTCGGGCACTTGGTCACGCAGGTACCGCAGCCGTTGCACTTGGTGTAGTCGATGACGGCCACGTTGTTCTTGAGGAAGATGGCCTGCTGCGGGCAGTTCTTGACGCACAGACCGCAGGCAATGCAGCCCACCTTGCAGGTCTTGTTGACCGCGGCGCCGCGTTCGGTGTTGGAGCATTCCACCACCGGCTGGGGCGCAATGGGCTTCATGTCGATGACATGGCGCGGGCAGACGTTCATGCAGGCAGAACAGCCGGTGCACTTGGTACGGTCCACCACTGCCACACCATTCTTCACATGGATGGCGTCGAACATGCAGGCGCGGGTGCAGTCACCCAGGCCCAGGCAGCCGAAGGAGCAGGCGCTGGGACCACCGGCCACAGAAGCCGCGGCAGCGCAGGTCTGGATGCCCTGATAGGTGAAGCGCTTGCCGCAGTTTTCGCCGCCGTTGCACAGCACCACAGCCTTCAGGCTGGGACGGTCGCTGGTTTCGGCACCCATGATGGTGTTGATGGCATCGGCAGCTTTGTCACCGCCGGGCGCGCACTTGAAGGTGGGCGCGCCGTCCTCCACAATGGCCTTGGCGTAGTCGGCACAACCGGCATAGCCGCAGCCGCCGCAGTTGGCACCGGCCAGGCAGTCGGTGATCTGGGCGATGCGCGGATCTTCGTACACCGCCATGAACTTGGAAGCCAGCACCAGCACGATGCTGCCCACAAGACCCAGCACCGCCAGGACGGCGACCGCAAGAATGATCGGATTCATATCTTAGTCCCCCTCCTTATCTCAGCACAGTGCATTGATGATGTTTTCAACCAGACCGCCGAAGCCCATGAAGCTCATCGAAGTGATGGCAGCCGCCACCAGGGTGATGGGCAGGCCCTTGAAGCTTTCCGGCGGATTGGCGGATTCCACACGCTGGCGCACGCCGCAGAACAGCAACATAGCAACCAGGAAGCCCACGCCGGCGCCGGCAGCGCAGATCAGCGCTTCGGCGTAAGCCAGGCCGAAGCCCTGGGTCTCCACGATCTCGGAGTAGTCCTGCACGGCCAGAATGGTCACGCCCAGCACGCAGCAGTTGGTGGTGATCAAAGGCAGGTAAACGCCCAGAGCGGTGTACAGAGCAGGCACGTACTTCTTCAGGGTGATCTCGATGAGCTGGACCAGCACGGCGATGACCAGGATGAAGATGACGGTCTGCATGTAGCCCAGGTCATAGGCGTCCAGCAGGAAGATCTGCAGCGGGAAGGTGACCGCCGTTGCGATGACCATGACGAAGATGACCGCCAGGCCCATGCCGGTGGAGGAGTCCACCTTTTTGGAAACGCCCAGGAAGGGGCAGATGCCCAGGAACTGGACCAGAACGTAGTTGTTGACCAGGATCAGGTTAAAGAAGATGGTCGCAAATACCGCAAAGTTGCTCATGCCTGGTCACCCCCTTCGGTTTTGGCGGCGTCGATCTCGTCCATCATCACTTCGCCGCAGGTCTTGCGCTCGATGGGATGATTGGTCTTTTTCTCAATGAACACACACAGGGCCATCAGGCAGCCGAAGACGAAGAAGCCGCCGGGGGCCTGGTTCATCAGGCCCATACGGTCCACGCTCTCGGGGATGATGGTGATGCCCATCCAGGAACCGTTGCCGATGATCTCACGGATGGAGGACATGAGCAGCATGGTGATGATGTAGCCAACGCCCATGCCGATGCCGTCCACGGCGGATTCCACCACGGTATGCTTGCAGGCAAACATTTCGGCACGGCCCAGAATGATGCAGTTGACCACGATCAGGGCCAGGAACACGCCCAGGGTGTTGTACAGGTCCTGAGCGTAGGCTTCCAGCACCATCTGCACCACCGTCACGAAGGTGGCGATGATGACGATATAGCAGGGCAGGTGTACCTTGGCGGGAATGACCTTGCGCAGGGCGGAAATCACGATGTTGGAGCAGACCAGAACAAAGGTCATGGCCAGGCCCATGCCCAGAGCGCCGGACACGGTGGTGGTAACGGCCAGCACCGAGCAGCAGCCCAGCACCAGGCGCAGAACCGGGTTTTCACGGATGATACCGGCGGTGAAGATTTTCCACAGGCTTTGTTTTTCGCTCATGGTCAAGCCACCCCCTTGATCTCATTGTTGTAGCAGTCAATGGCGCTGTTATAGGCAGAGATGACCGCGTTGGAGGACACCGTCGCACCGGCGATGGTATCCACCGGGTTGCCGGCAGAAACATGCTCGGAAGAATCCCAGCCCAGGAAACCGGACCAGAAGCTTTCGTTCTGGGTCTTGGAACCGATGCCGGTGGTCTGGGTGGAGGCGTCCACGCTGGTCGCCAGGATCTTGCCGGAAGCGTCAAAGGAAACATAGACCACAACTTCCTTGCCGCTGTAACCGGCGGCGGAAGCCTTGATGGCCACCAGCCCGTCGGGGGTGGTGACGGCGCCCTGCACACCGGCGGTCTGCAGGTTTTCCACGGTGGTCAGGGTGGAAGCATCGGTCACACCGGGCAGAACGCCCATGTAGGCGGCCTGGGTGGCAGCTTCCTGGTTGGCCTGGATGATGGGCTTGGTCACATCATTCAGCGCTGCCAGAGCCGCACTGCACACCACGCAGATGACCACCAGAATGATGACCGGGTAGATCATCGCCTTGAAGGCGGACTCCTGCGCAGGGGTCTTCGCATTGTTCTCAGACATCAGGCGTTGCCCCCTTCCTTGGCCGCTTCTTTGGCGGCCTTCTTCTGTTTCTTGGCTTTCTTGAAGCCCAGCGGGATCTGATGGCCCCAGGCATTGAACCAGGGCACCATCAGGTTGCCCAGCAGAATGGCAAAGCTCATGCCTTCGTTCATGCTGCCGAAGTAGCGGATGGCGAAGGTGACCAGGCCGATGAAGATACCGTACATCAGCTTGCCCTTGGTGGTGAAGGGGCTGGTGACGTAGTCGGTGGCCATAAAGACGGCGCCGAACATCAGGCCGCCGGCCATGATCTCGGCCAGAGCGGCATGCAGGCTGCCGGTTGCCAGCCAGGACAGGACGAACACGGTGCCCACGATGCTGCCCGGAATGGCAAAACCGATGGTACCGGTAGCCAGCAGGTAAGCCAGACCCAGCAGGATGGCCAGGATGCAGGTCTCACCCATCATACCGCCGTGCAGGCCCAGGAACAGGTCCATCAGGCTGACGGAAGCCTTGTCCACGCTGTCAGCCAGCGGGGTGGCTTCGGCCAGAGCGTCCACCGCCATGTCGGGGTAGACGTAAGCGGTCATGCGGGCGGTGAAGCCCAGGAACAGCGCGATACGGCCCACCAGAGCGGGGTTGGCAAAGTTGAAGCCGATGCCGCCGAACAGCTGCTTGACCACCACGATGGCCACGAAGGCGCCCACAACGCTGATCCACAGGGGCAGGCCCACGGGGAAGTTCAGCGCCAGGATCACACCGGTGACGCAGGCGGAAAGGTCGCCCACCGGGTTGGGCTTCTTCATGATCAGGCAGTACAGATATTCAAAGGCCACGCAGGCCAGCGTGGTGACGGCCACATTGATGAGAGCTTCGTAGCCGAAGATCATGGCCGCCGCGATGACACAGGGCACCAGAGCCTTGAGCACATTGCCCATCAGGCCCCGGGTGCTGGAATCGTCCCGAATGTGGGGCGAGGCAGTTACGAACAAAACCTGGTCCATCGTTACTTACCTCCCTTACGCATTTCGTTCAGATACCAGCCCTTGGCCTGGGTCACGGCCTGAGAAACGGGGCGCTTGGCGGGGCAGGCATAGGTGCAGCTGCCGCAGGCCACGCACAGGTCCACACAGAGCTTTTTCAGGGCGTCGGTATCCTTCTTGGTATGATTTTCCACAATGACCACCGGTTCCAGACCCATGGGGCAGGCGCTGATGCAGCGGCCGCAGCGGATGCAGGGCTGGGGATCGGGCAGGATGGCGGCTTTGCGGCTGAACAGCAGCAGGCCGTTGTTCTGCTTGAGCACCGGGAAGTCGGCACTGGGCGAAGCGCCGCCCATCATGGGACCGCCGAAGATGATCTTGCCCAGTTCCACGTCGGGCTTGATGCCGCCGCAGGCTTCGATCACATCACGGTACAAAGTGCCGATGGGCACTTCGATATTCTGGGGTTTGGCAATGGCGTCGCCGTCCACGGTAACGCGCTTGCTGACCAGAGGAATACCGGTCTTGAGGAACTTGCCCAGCGTGGACACGGAGGTGACGTTCATGACGATGCAGCCGCAGTCCGCAGGCAGGCCCGGCTTGCCGGAAGGTCCGATCTGGGGCACTTCCCGGCCGGTGCAGGTTTCCACCAGGGTCTTTTCAGCGCCCTGGGGGTACCGCATGGGCAGCGGCTTGACCGAAACGCCCTTCATATCGCGGGTGAGCGAGCACATCAGGTCGATGCAGGCAGGCTTGTTGCGCTCGATACCGATGATGCAGTTCGGGATCTCGCAGTACTTCATCACCGCTTCGATGCCGGAGAGGATGGTCTCGCTGCATTCCAGCATTTCCCGGGCGTCGGTGGTCAGGTACGGTTCGCACTCCGCCGCGTTGATGAGCAGCGTGTCCACCTTGGCCATCAGCTTCACATGGGTCGGGAAGCCTGCGCCGCCCACGCCCACCAGACCGCAGGCCTGGACAGCCGCCAGCAGCGACTCTTTGTCGGTAACGGTGGGCGGCACGCAGGCCGGGTCCACCGTCTGATTGCCGTCGCACTTGATGGCCACCGCCTGGCACACCGGGCCGTTGACCATGCGCATGGGCGCAACGTCGACCACAACGCCCGACACGCTGGAGTGGATGTTGGCACTGACAAAGCCGCCGGCTTTGCCGATCAGCGTGCCCACGAACACCTGATCGCCCTTTTTGACGACGGGCTCCGCCGGTGCGCCGATGTGCATCGACATGGGAATCACAACATTTTCAGGGACCGGCATGCGTACGGTGGGCATATCGGCCGTTGCTTTCTCATGCGGGACATGGGCGCCTTTGGCGGAACGCTTCAGGAACTTTAACATGTATCCTGTTCCCCCATTCTTGTTTCTCTTTCCGGCAGGCCATTTCCGCCGAAAAGACAAAATTATACATGGTTATTTTAATCCGCCCGCAGGGACAAGTCAAGGCGCGCAGCTCGTCAATTTTTACACAATGTATACAATTGTGTAACCACGTTTACACGCCTCTGTGTGATTTGCTGTGCCTTTTGATTGCCTTTTGCCGGCGGGTGTGGTATAGTAAGGATACGCCAAGTGCAAGATCAACGCCCCGCCGGGGCATGGAGGTATGCCAGATGAAGACCCTTTTGAAACTGTTTGCTGTGCTGGCTGTGGCGGCCACCGTTTTGGCACTGGCTGCCGCCCTGTTCGGCAAGCGCCAGCCCGAAACCGCCGACTACATCACCCTGTACGGCGGACCGGACGAAACGGACGCCTGAGACGCCGTCCAATTCGGCAATATCTGCAAGAATTTTCGGCGCAAGAAACGCAAAGTCAAGCGCGCCCCGCAATTTCACGTGTAACCGACCAGTACATACGTTCAATCTGTGCACGTGTCTTCAAA
>CAJMLV010000011.1 GCA_905214345.1 uncultured bacterium | reverse complement strand
TATTATGCCCTTCTAGGGCTTACACAAGCCCCCGGCTTAGCCGGGGGTCCTGACTTATTCTTTGTGTTCTGCCTTCCAGGCTTTGATCTGTTCCAGCCGGGTTTTGTAGCGGCTTTCCAAGCCCTCCTCGGTGGGCTCGTAGTATTCCCGTCCCAGCAGACTGTCCGGCAGGCACTGCATGGAGGTGAGCTTGTCCGGTTCATTGTGGGCGTAGCGATACCCTTTGCCGTATTCCAGTTCTTTCATCAGGCGGGTAGGGGCGTTGCGTATGATCAGCGGAACCGGTTCCGCCAGCTGCTTGACGGCATCAGTCTTGGCATGTTCATAAGCTTTGTACAAAGCATTGGATTTGGGGGCCATTGCCATATAGATCACAGCCTGAGTAAGATGCACGGTACATTCCGGCATGCCAAGAAAGTGGCAGGCCTGGTAAGCGGCTACCGCCTGCTCCAGCGCACGGGAATCGGCAAGACCAATATCCTCACTGGCAAAGCGGATGACCCGCCTTGCTACATACAAGGGATCTTCGCCGGCTTCCAGCATACGCGCCAGCCAGTAGACGGCGGCATCCGGGTCGGAGTTGCGCATGGATTTGTGCAAGGCTGAAATCAGGTTGTAATGCTCCTCGCCGTTTTTGTCGTACAGCAGGGATTTCTTTTCCGTGCACTGTTCCAGTGTTTCCCGTGTGACGGTAATGCTGCCATCGGCATTCACTTCGCCGTTGAGGACCACCATCTCCAGGGTGGAAAGGGCATTGCGGGCATCTCCATTGGCAAATACCGCCAGGGTTTCCAGCATTTCGTCTTCAATATGAACGACCTGTCCGCCGAAGCCGCGCTCATCCTGCAGCGCCCGCCGCAGAAGCGCCACCAGGTCCTCGGTTTTGAGAGCCTGCAAGACAAACACCTTGCAGCGGGAAAGAAGAGCCCCGTTGATCTCGAAAGAGGGATTTTCGGTGGTGGCACCAATGAGAATGATGCTGCCCTTCTCCACAAATGGAAGAAAAGCGTCCTGCTGCGCTTTGTTGAAGCGGTGAATCTCATCAACAAAGAGGATGGTCTTTTCTCCGAAGCGACGGTTGTCTTCCGCCTGCTGCATCACGGTGCGGATCTCCTTGATACCGCTGGTCACTGCGGAAAAGTCGATGAAAGCAGCCTTGGTGCGGTTGGCAATGATCCGGGCCAGAGTGGTTTTGCCTACGCCCGGCGGGCCCCAGAAAATCATGGAGGAAATCTGGTCGCTTTCAATCAGGCGGCGCAGTACCTTGCCGGGGCCCAGCAAGTGTGTCTGGCCAACATATTCATCCAGCGTCCGGGGGCGAAGCCGGGCGGCCAACGGCTGGGGGGTGTTCTGTTCAAACAAAGTGGTTTGCTGCATGGCGTTCCCTCCCGGTACCTTGGTTCTTTGTTTATGTTTTTATTATACATCGCTGTGGCCGCAGCGGAAAGGTGGTTTTTGATTTTTGCTCCTGGATGTAGTATAATGTCCGAAAAACAGGAAGTATCAGATTGGGAGGCTTTCCATGAACGAAAAGATCAGCCGGGATGTATACCAGGCGTATGTGAAGATTCTGCAGGAGGAACTGGTACCTGCAATGGGCTGCACCGAACCCATTGCGCTGGCGTATGCTTCGGCGCTGGCCCGGCGGGAACTGGGATGCCTGCCCCAGATGGTGTCGGTGGCAGTGAGCGCCAACATCATCAAGAATGTCAAGAGCGTGGTGGTTCCCAATACCGGCGGATTGCGTGGCATTCAGGCCGCCGTGGCGGCCGGTGCCGTAGCCGGCGATGCCGATCGGGAACTGGAAGTCCTGGCAGGGGTGTCTGCCGACGATCAGGCGGCGATTTCTTCCTGGCGTGCCCGCACCCCTATTACCGTTACCCAGTCGGACAGCGGGTTCCTTCTGGATATTGATATTACGGTTGCCGGGGACGGCCATACAGCCCGCGTTCGGCTGGTGGGCGGTCACACCAATGTGGTGCGCATCGAGCGGGACGGCGAAATCAAGCTGGACCGTCCCTGCACCGAGGAACATTCCGCCAAGACAACCGACCGCAGCCTCCTGAGCGTGGAAGGCATTATTGCCTTTGCGGATCAGTTGGACCCTGAGGATGTGCGGGAAGTGCTGCAGCGCCAGATCGACTATAATACCGCCATCGCGGAGGAAGGTCTGCGTGGAGAATACGGCGCCAACATCGGCCGTATCCTGCTGCAGGCCTACGGTAACGGTGTACACAACCGCGCCAAGGCGATGGCCGCAGCCGGGTCGGATGCACGCATGAACGGCTGTGAACTGCCGGTGGTCATCAATTCCGGCAGCGGCAACCAGGGGCTGACGGCTTCTCTGCCTGTTATCGTCTATGCCAATCAGATGGGGGCCGACCAGGCACAGCTGTACCGTGCTTTGGCAGTATCCAATCTGGTGACCATCCATATCAAAACCGGCATCGGCAAGCTCAGTGCCTTCTGCGGGGCTGTGGCGGCCGGTGTGGGCGCCGGTGCTGGTGTTTGCTATCTGCATGGCGGCCGGTATAACGAAATCTCCCATACCATTGTCAATGCCATTGCGGTGGATTCCGGCATCATCTGTGACGGTGCCAAGGCCAGCTGTGCCGCCAAGATCGCTTCGGCGGTGGAAGCCGGACTTCTGGGCATGCAGATGCAGGCCCACGGCACCCAGTTTTACAGCGGCGACGGCATCGTGACCAAGGGTGTGGAGAACAATATCCGCAACGTCGGCGCCCTGGCGCGGGAAGGCATGCGAGAAACTGACAAGACCATCATTCACATGATGACCGAGGGCTGCTGCTGAACTGTCAACTTCAGGTTTATACAGTAGCGCGAAAACGATACTTCCGTTTGCCGCCTCACTCCGCTACAATAAAGCCAGAAACGCCGCACGGCGGCGAACAGGGAGGTTTTGGCGGTGGAATATCGCAGTCTGCCCCACGGCAGCGAACGGGAACGATTCAGCGTACTGGGGCTCGGAATGGGCGGCATCCAGAAAGCCCCGGAACAGGAGATCGAAGCGGTTGTGCGCCGTGCGATGGAAAACGGTATCAACTTTTTTGATCTGTGTGCGGCGGGTGGCAACGTGTACAAACCCTTTGGCAAGGCCATTGCGGGGCGGCGGGAACAGGTGTACTTTCAGCTGCACTTCGGCGCGGTCTATAACCGGGAAGGGGAGTATGGATGGTCCCGTGATTTGGAACAAATCCGCGGCACTTTTGAGTGGGAGATGGAAACCCTCGGCACCGACTATGTGGATTTCGGGTTCCTGCATTGTGTGGATGAAATGGACGACCTGGAAGAGCTGCTGCAATCCGGCGTTCTGGACTATATCCGGGAACTGAAACAGCAGGGACGGGTTCGCCATATCGGATTTTCTTCCCACACACCGGAGGTGGCCCAGAAAGCCCTGGACACCGGGGTGATGGACATGATGATGTTCTCCCTGAATCCGGCATACGACCTGGAACGCGGGGATGAACTGGGAATCGGTTCGGTGGGTGAACGTGCCGCGCTCCTGCGCCGCTGTCAGGCCATGGGGGTGGGGGTATCGGTCATGAAACCCTTCCACGGCGGCAAGCTGTTGGATGCGGCCACTTCGCCCTTCGGCGTGGCAATGACCAGGTATCAGTGTCTCCAATACGCCATGGACCGCCCGGGGGTACTCACCGTGCTGCCGGGTGTGCGGGGAATGAAGGACCTGGAAGATTTGCTGGGCTTCCGTCAGGCAGATATGACCCAGCGGGATTATTCCCTCATCGCTCAGTTTACCCCAAAAGATGTGTATGGCAGCTGTGTCTACTGCAACCACTGTCAGCCTTGCCCGGCCGGAATCGACATCGGTCTGGTAAACAAGTATTATGATCTGGCCTGTGCCGGTGACCGTCTGGCGGCGGGACATTATCAAAAGCTTAAAGTCAAAGCGGATGCCTGTGTCCATTGTGGCCGCTGCGACCGTCGTTGCCCTTTCCATGTGGCACAAAGCAAGCGTATGGATACCATTGCCCGGTATTTTGGATAAAAAGACCCCCGTGCTTTCTGGCACGGGGGTCTTTTTGGGCGTTTTATTGCCGTGTACGGTCATTGAAGTGGTAATAGTAGTTGAACCAGGCAGAAAGCCCGCACACGGTGGCCATCCCAAGAACAAACAAGGCAGAAATCAGATAGTCTTTCCAGGTCTGCCCGGGCGCAAAGAGCCACCCGGCGTTGGGCAAAAGAATCAGCGCGAACAAAAACAATCCCGGCAGGGCACAACGGAAAATGCGCAGCAGCTTTCTGCGCAAAGGAGATACCGAATCATCCTGACCATCGGTTCCGCAAAGTTGGCAGCGAATAACAGCCAGCGGCGCGCTGACATATCGAAATCCCACGCGGCGATAGATGCGGACAGCTTCATATTCCGCGCCATCCAGTGTAAAGCGGGGATACATGCCTTCTTTTGTAATGACAATATCTTTGCCGCAGCCGGCAGCCCAGGCCAGCAGCGCATCGGTAAATTCCTGCGGGGTGGTCACGGGCCCGTCCGGCACAAAGGTGAATTCCGCCCGATGATGGGCAGCGGCCACAAGTTTGTAGTCCTGCACCCAGCGGGTAAAATATCCGGATTGCTGCGGTGTACTTTCCATCTTTTGCAGATACCCGTCCACATCCAGATTGTCGGCGGGCAATGGAACAGATTGCAGGTCCTGGCAGAAACGGATGGCGGCCTGCAGCTCCTGTGCCCGGGCATGCAGTCGCTGTTCCTGTTCCCGCAGTGCCTGTGACAGGGTCGTTTTGTGTTCCAGCACACCACGGACTTCATCCAGCGGCATATCCAGCATCCGCAGCATGCGAATCAGTTTCAGATTGTACAGATCCTGTTGGGAGTAGACGCGATAAGAATTGTTGGGGTCCCGCTGCGGGTGCAAAAGACCTTCCCGTTCATAAAAGCGGATGTTCTGAGAAGAAACTCCGCTGCTTTTGGCGGCTTCCTTGATATTCATATACGACGTTCACCGTCCTTTCAAGCACAGTGTAAAGCATAAAGTCGGTATAAGGTCAAGAGAAATGCCGCTGCTTTTTTGCAAAACGGAAAGGAATCAGAGGAAAAGTGCATTGGGTTTGCGGTCGGCACACAATTTGGCCAGTTTTGCTTCGGTGGCGGCAACCTTGGCGGCTTCGGCGTGGCGGTCATGCTCGGGGCAGACAGCCACGCAGCGCATACAGCTGATACAAAGCGCCGTATCTACCTGCCGGGGGTCCTGGTCGGAAATAGCTCCGGTGGGGCAGAGGGTGGCACAGGAACCGCAGCCGGTGCAGGCATCTCCGGGCATGGGAATCATGCCTACGCCGCCGAAATTGCGGTAAGGGCGGTTGCCCGGTACTTCTGCGTCACCGCAAGCGGATTCGCCATTCAGCTTTTGGGCAATTGCCTGCCCGAACTCGGTCAGTTCAACCGTGTCGCTGTTATCCGGACGGCCTGCGGCATAGCAGCGGGCAATGGAATGTTCTGCCACCGCCGACACCGCCGCCCCGCAGCGGAAACCGGCAGCCGTGACCAGGTCTTTCATCTCGATGAGGGTGTCGTCAATGGCGCGGTTGCCGTAAACCGCCACCAGTACCGCCCAGGCACCGCTGCCGCGCATGGCAGCCATGCGCTGTGCCGCTGTAACAGGAACACGGCCTCCGAAACTGGGCACCGAGATCACGCAGATGTCCCCGGGCTCAAAGTGGAAAGAGGAAAAATCAAGATTCCGGTCGCACAGGTCGATCATCTGTACCGGCAGAGAAAAACCGGCGCACAGCGCGTCGGCAACTTTCCGGGTGCCGCCTGTGGGGCTAAATACAATGTTATACAACTTCATGGCAAACGCCTCCTTGTCTGATGCTCCCATTATAGCACCGCTGCTGTACTGCGCCAAGCTGAGAACGGGGAAGAAAAAATCCTTTGGGATACATCTTGTACTTTTTGGGGGCGTGCGATATACTATTATGGTATATCTGGGCGTATGCCCATTTGAACTTACACACAATGGCAGGAGATCGATTTTGGAAAAACTGACCTATACACACGACGCACAGGCTGCTGCCGTGATCGCGTCGGTATACCGGGATGCGCCGCCCTTGGCGTATGTACACAGCTTCGGCTGCCAGCAGAATGTCAACGACGGAGAGAAGATCCGCGGCGTTCTGATGGATGTGGGCTTTGGGCTGTGCGAAAACGTGGAGCAGGCCGACCTGATTTTGTTCAACACCTGCGCCGTGCGCGAGCATGCCGAGCAGCGCGTATTCGGCAATGTGGGTGCGCTGAAAAAACTGAAGGAGAAGAACCCCCGCCTGGTCATCGGCGTCTGCGGGTGTATGGCCCAGCAGCAGCACATTGTGGACAAGCTGCGCAAAAGCTATCCCTATGTGGACCTGGTGTTCGGCGTGGACGGCATCGACCGCCTGCCAGCCATGCTGGCGGAGCGGTTCCGCCGCGGCAAACGCTATCTGGAAGAGCCCCACAGCCGCAACGCGGTGGTGGAGGAACTGCCCATCCGGCGGGATTCCGGATTCCGCGCCTGGCTGCCCATCATGTACGGGTGCGACAACTTCTGCACTTACTGCATCGTGCCTTATGTGCGCGGGCGGGAGCGCAGCCGCGAACCGGGCGACATTCTGGCTGAGTTCAAGCAGCTGATTGAACAGGGATACAAGGAGATTACCTTGCTGGGGCAGAACGTGAACAGTTATGGCAAGGGTCTTGCCAATCCCATCGACTTTGCCGATCTGCTAAACCTTCTGTGCGAGGTTCCGGGAGATTATCAGATCCGCTTCATGACCAGCCATCCCAAGGATGCCAGCCGCAAGCTGATCGATACCATCGCCGCTCAGCCTCATCTGTGCAAGCACATCCATCTGCCTGTCCAGTCCGGCAGTGACCGGCTTCTGCAGCAGATGAACCGCCATTACACGGCGCAGCAGTACCGGGAACTGATCGATTACGCCCGTGAAAAAATCCCGGGCGTGACCTTCTCCAGCGACATTATTGTGGGATTCCCCGGCGAAACGGAAGAAGACTTCCAGAAAACGCTGGAACTGGTGGAGGATATTGGCTATATGCAGCTGTTCACCTTCATCTACTCCAAGCGGGAAGGCACCCCCGCCGCCAAAATGGAAGACCCCATCACCCGGGCAGAGAAGACCGAGCGGATGGACCGTCTGCTGCGTACCCAGGAGCGGGTCGCCTTCGCGGCAATTGCCCAGCTGGTAGGGCAGACCGTGCGGGTGCTGGTGGAAGGTTCCGGCCGGTTGGAAGGGACCCTCAACGGCCGCCTGGACAACAACCTGGTGGTGGAATTTGCCGGAAGCGAAGACCTGATCGGCCAGTACGCCCAGGTCCGCCTGACCGGGTCCCGGGCAGCGCTGCTGCTGGGGAAACGGTGCGAAGAGTAAAAAGCCCTTTCCCTGCATTATAAAGGGAAACTATACTTTATATAATACAGAATCAAAAGGAGATTTATCATGGATTGCATTGATCTTTTCAAGAAAGCCGCTGTGGCTATGCAGACTGACCCCCGTTACCTGGAGCTGGACGCTGCCCGCCGCGAAAACGATATGGACCAGGAACTGCAGAGCCTGATCGGTGAGTTCAATCTGGCTCGCCTGGACCTGAACAACGAAACTTCCAAGAGCGCTCCCGATCATGAGCGTGTGGCCGAACTGAACAAGCGGGTGAATGACCTGTACAGCCAGATCATGGCCAGCGAAGGCATGGTGCGCTACAACACCGCCAAAGCCGAGTGCGAAGCGCTGGTCAGTCACATTGACGCCATCATCAACACGGCCATGAACGGCGGCGACCCCATGACCGTGAATCCGCCCCAGGGCGGCTGCACCGGCAGCTGCGCCACCTGCGGCGGCTGCCACTGAGTTTTTTCCTTTCCAAAGCAATAAGAATCAGGAGTGTGAAGCATGGCCGGACAAAACGTATCGCCCATGATGCAGCAGTATTTTGATATCAAGAAGCAGCATCCCAATGAAATCCTTTTCTACCGCGTAGGGGATTTCTATGAGATGTTTTATGACGATGCGCTGACGGCTTCGCGCGAACTGGAACTGACCCTGACCGGCAAGGCCTGCGGTCAGGAAGAACGTGCCCCCATGTGCGGCGTGCCCTTCCATTCCTATGAGATCTATGTGGCCCGCCTGATTGCCAAGGGCTACAAGGTGGCTATCTGCGAACAGATGGAGGACCCCGCCACCGCCAAAGGACTGGTCAAGCGGGACATCATTCGTGTGGTCACGCCTGGTACAGTCATCGAAAGCAGCATGCTGGCGGAGGACAAGAACAACTATCTGTGTTCCATCTATGCCAAGCGTGTGCGCGGCGGCTGGAAGGCCGGCATCTGCTTTGCCGATATTTCTACCGGCGAGGCTTACGCCACCGAGCTGCACAGCGAAAAGATGGGCGGTGCGCTCATCACCGAGCTTTGCCGCTACATGCCCAGCGAAATCCTCATCAATCCGGCTGTACTGGATCTGAAGGATCTGACCAATTATATCAAACAGCACACCAACGCCCTGGTGGAACTGCGGGAGGACGACTGCTACAAGCAGGCCGTCATTGACAGTATGCTTACCCGGCAGTTCGGGGCCGACTGGAACAAAACCTGCGGATTTGCACCGGACGGGTTCGTGCCTCAGGCTTTCGGCGCTCTGCTGGGCTATCTGTATGAAACCCAGAAACACGGCACCGAGCGCATCAAGGCTGTGCAGAATTATGCCGATGCCCAGTATATGCGTCTTTCCGCCGTGACCCGGGCTAACCTGGAACTGACCGAAACCATGCGTGGCCGGGAAAAGAAGGGAACACTGCTGTGGGTGCTGGACAAGACCGAAACCTCCATGGGCAAGCGTATGCTGCGTTCCTGGATCGAGCAGCCGCTGGTAGACAGCAAGGTCATCAATGAGCGCCTGGATGCGGTGGAAGCGCTGTACAACGCCAATGTCGGCCGTGCAGAACTCAAAGAGGCACTTTCCCATGTGTTCGACATTGAGCGTCTGACCACCCGCATTCTGTACGGCTCCGCCACTCCCCGTGAGGTAAAGGCTCTGGGGGATACCTGCCAGCGCCTGCCTCAGGTCAAGGAACAGGCGTTGGCCGCAGGTGCCAAGCTGCTGGATGATCTGGCCAACGCCGTGGACCCGCTGGAAGACATTCTGGACAAGGTTACCCGTGCGCTGGTGGATGATCCCCCGGCTAACCTAAAGGATGGCGGTGCTATCCGGGAAGGCTACAACGCCGAAGTGGATGAACTGCGGGACATCATGCACGGTGGCAAAGGTGTCCTGTCTCAGCTGGAAGCCGACCTGCGCCAGCAGACCGGTATTCCCAAGCTGAAGATCGGTTTCAATAAAGTGTTCGGCTATTACATTGAAGTCAGCCGCAGTTATGTGGGCAGTGTGCCCGAAACCTTTACCCGCAAGCAGCCCCTGACCACCGGCGAACGGTACATCACCCCCGAACTGAAAGAGATGGAAAACAAGATTCTGGGCGCCAACGAACGATTGCTGGCCCTGGAACATCAGTTGTTCTCCGACCTGCTCAGTGACATTTCCGCCCAACTGCTGCGCATCCAGCGCACCGCCACCGCGGTGGCACAGCTGGACGTGCTGGCTTCTTTTGCCGAAGCTGCGGTACAGAACAATTACGTCAAGCCCACGGTGGACGACAGCGACGTGCTGGACATTGCCGAGGGACGGCACCCCGTTATTGAGCAGATGCTGAAAAACAGCCTGTTTGTACCCAACGATACCACCCTGGATGAAGGGGGCAACCGCATGCTCATCATCACCGGTCCCAACATGGCAGGCAAGTCTACTTACATGCGTCAGAATGCCCTCATTGCCCTGATGGCCCAGATCGGCAGCTTTGTGCCTGCCGCCCAGTGCCGGGTGGGTGTGGTGGATGCCATCTTTACCCGTGTGGGTGCTTCGGATGACCTGGCGGCGGGGCAGTCCACCTTCATGGTGGAAATGACCGAGGTGGCCGAGATTCTTCGCAGCGCCACCAAGTCCAGCCTGGTGATTCTGGACGAGATCGGCCGCGGCACTTCGACCTTTGACGGCATGAGCATCGCCCGGGCGGTGGTAGAATACATCTGCGACAACATCGGCTGCAAGACTTTGTTTGCCACCCATTACCACGAACTGACCGGCATGGATAAGGACGTGTACGGCGTCAAGAACTACAACATCGCGGTGAAAAAGCGCGGGGAGGACATCACCTTCCTGCGCCGTATCGTGGCAGGGCCTGCGGATGACAGCTATGGTATTGAAGTCGCCAAACTGGCCGGACTGCCGGATGCCGTCATCAAGCGCGCCCACAAGGTGCTGCGTCAGCTGGAAGCCACCGCGCCGGGAGCCAATACCTCTATGCAGCTGGACTTTGAGACGGTGGAAGCCTACAACAATCCCGCTGTTCCCAGCGAAGTGGTGGACAAACTGCACCAGATCGACGTGGAGACGTTGACCCCGCTGGAAGCACTGAACTTTTTGTATGAACTGAAACAGGCGCTGAAATAACTGAGCTTTTCCCATAGACAAGGCAGGTGAATCATCATGGCACAGATCCGTGTGCTGGACAAACATACCGCTGAACTGATCGCGGCAGGTGAGGTTGTGGAGCGCCCCGCCTCGGTGGCCAAGGAACTTTTGGAAAACGCCATCGACGCCGGCGCCACTCAGATCAGCCTTTCCATTGTGCGGGGCGGTATCCAGCAGCTGCAGATCTCGGACAACGGCAGCGGCATCGAGGCAGAATCCATTGAGAATGCCTTCATTCGCCATGCTACCAGCAAGATTTCCACCGCGGACGATCTGACTCACATCCATACGCTGGGGTTCCGCGGCGAAGCACTGGCTTCCATTGCCAGTGTGGCCCGAGTGGAACTGCTGACCAAGACCGATGCGGACGAGTTCGCCTACTGCTACCGCATTGAGGGAGGCGAACCCCAGGGCCTGGAACCGGGTGCCCGGGGCCGCGGTACCACCATCACGGTGAATGACCTGTTCTTCAACACCCCGGCCCGCATGAAGTTCCTGAAAAAAGATGTGAGCGAGGGCACTTTTGTCGCTGACGCTGTTATGCATGTTGCGCTGTCTCATCCGGAAATTTCTTTCCGCTTCGTGCGGGACGGCAAACAGCAGTTTGTCACCCCCGGGGACGGTTCCCTGCGCAGCGCGGCCTATGCAGTGCTGGGGCGGGAATTTTCCCGCGACCTGCTGGACCTGGAAGGGGATAACGGTGTCTACAAGATCAAAGGACTGATCACACCGCCCCGTGCCTGCCGCGCTTCCCGCAGTGCCCAGCATTTTTACGTCAATGGCCGCTATGTCAAGAATCGCACCATGATGGCCGGCCTGGAAAACGCTTACAAAGGTACCCTGATGCAGGGCCGTTTTCCCGGTGCCATCCTCATGCTGGACATGCCGGCGGAACTGGTGGATGTAAACGTACACCCGGCCAAAACCGAAATTCGTTTTGCCCGGGAAAGCGATGTGTTCGATACTGTCTACCGGGCGGTCCGTTCGGCTCTCACCACTCCCGGCAGCGGGGAATGCCGCTTTGAATTGGGACACAAAGCCCCTGAGGAAGCTGAGACTACCGTTCAGGCACAGCCCCAGCCCAAAGCCGCTGCACAGACACCGCCAGCAGCTCCCATGCACGCTGCTGCACCTCAGCCACAGAAACATTTTTCTACCTTGTCGGCAGCGGAATACCGGGCGCTGAACAAGATGACCGCAGGTGTAACGCCCAAACCGGTTCCCGGCTTGACGGTGCCCGTTCATCAGCCGGAAGAGATTTCTCTCGAATCCGCACCGGTATCTTCCGAATCTGTGTTGGATATTCTCCCGGATTTGCCGGATGCATCGCCGAAAGCACCGGTTCCCGAAGCAAAGGCTATTGCAGAACCGGCGCCAGCCCCTTCTGTGCCGGCGCCTCTGCCGCAGCCTGACGAAACGGCTTTGCCGGAAGAACGGGAGGAGAGCAAACACGCCCTCAGTGCTCTGCCTGCGGAAGGTGTGGAACAGACCACCTTCGACCCGGAACCGGCCAGCAAGCCGCTGCGCCTGGTGGGTGAAGTGTTCAAGACCTACATTATTACCGAGCGGGACGGCGAGATGTGCCTGATCGACAAGCATGCCGCCCACGAACGGATTCTGTTTGAGAGTTTGTCCCGGGATTACGGCAATGTGCCCGCCCAGATGCTGCTGATGCCTGTGCAGGTCAACATGAGTGCCCAGGAAAAACTGGCGATTCTGCAGAACCAGGAATTGCTGCAGAACGCAGGTATCGAAGCGGAAGATTACGGTGGTCCGACCGTTGTGGTTCGCGCGGTTCCGGCGGATGTGCCGGTGGACGATGTGGCAGACATGCTGCTGGAACTGGCCGGACATCTGCAGAACGGTGCCCATGACGCGCTTCGTGAAAAAACCGAGTGGGTGCTGCATTCCATCGCCTGCCGGGCCGCCATCAAGGCAGGGGACAAGACCAATGCCGAAGAGATGCTGGTTCTGGCACAGAAAATTCTGGACGGCACCGTGCCGCCCTTCTGCCCCCACGGTCGCCCTTGCGTACTGAAGATCACCCGGAAGGAGCTGGAAAAACAGTTTGGACGCCTTGTGTGAGAAGGCCCTGCCCAAGGTTGTGGCCATCGGCGGTCCCACCGCCACCGGCAAAACCGCTCTTTCGGTAGCACTGGCACAGCATTTTGACGGCGAAGTGATCAGTGCCGATTCCATGCAGATCTATCATGGTCTGGATGTGGGCACCGCCAAGGTTACCCCCCAGGAATGTCAGGGCGTGCCGCATCATCTTGTGGACATTCTGGACCCTGAAACCCCTTTCAGCGTGGCGGATTTCGTGTCTGCGGCCGATGCCCGCATCCGAAGCATCACCGCCGCAGGACGGCTGCCTTTGGTGGTAGGGGGGACTGGCCTGTACATCACCAGCCTGCTCAACGGGATGGATTTTGCCCCTGAAAAAGGGGACCCGGCCATTCGGCAGAAATTGGAGCAGCAGGCCGAAGCCGAAGGCAAGGAAGCGCTGTACCGGGAATTGCAGGCCATTGACCCGGAGTATGCCGCCACGGTGCATCCCAACAACCTGCCGCGGGTCATCCGCGCCCTGGAACTTTACCGGAACACCGGCCGCCTTATGAGCGAACAGCGGCGTCAGGCGCGGCGCAGCGAACCGCCTTACCGTTCGCTGTGTTTGTGCCTGGGGTACCGGGACAGAGATCTTTTGTACCGCCGCATTGATGAACGTGTGGACCGCATGCGGGATTCGGGAATTCTGGACGAGGCCCGCATGGTCTATGACCACCGGGATACCTACCGCACAGCGGCACAGGCCATCGGCTACAAGGAATTTTTCCCTTACTTTGACGGTGCCCAGTCGTTGGACGCCTGCCTGGATCGCCTGAAACAAGCTTCCCGCAACTATGCCAAACGGCAGCTGACCTGGTTCCGTCATCAGCAAGATGCCGTCTGGCTGGATGTGGACGACACCGAAAACGGAACGGTTTTGCAGCGTGCCGAAACACTTATTGCCGATTTTCTTGATCATGAATGACACCAAAAGGAGGGATCACAGATGCCGGAACGGGAGAACAGCCGCCGCGCCGCACTGAAAGCGGTGTTTGCCATGGGCGGGCTGCTGTTTTTGCTGGCCGCGGCCTACATTATCGTTCAGCTGTATGTGATCCTTGGCCGGGAGTACAAGACGGAAATCGCCGTTCTTTACACCATGGCCGACAGCGTGGAATTGCCCGGTTTCGTGATGTTTGACGCTATCAACGTTCCGGGAGAAGGCAATCTGGGGTATCTGGTGGAGGACGGTGAACGCGTCTCGGAAGGTGCGGTGATCGCGGAAAAGTATACCGACGACTCTCAAAGTGCCGCACGGGAACAACTGATCCGCCTGCAGAATAACATTGACCTGCTGACCAAGTCCCAGAATTCGGCAGGCAGTGACCTGACGCTTCTGACCACGCAGACAAAAACAGCGCTGTACAACCTGCTGGATCAGCTGGATACCGCCTCTTACAGCGGAATGCAGGACGCGGAATCGGAATTTCTGCTGGCGCAGAACCGGCTGCAGATTTCCACCGGGCAGACTTCCGGCTTTCAGTCCACCATCGCGGAACTGGAAGCAGAGCGGGATACGGTAGCCGCCCAGCTGGAAGGACTGGAGACCATCACCGCCGAAGAAAACGGGTACTTTATCTCCGCCGCATCGGCTATGCCCCTGGACCTGGAGGAACAGACCCTGGCCGATGCCACGCCGGCCCGGATTCAGGAATTGCTGGACCAGGGGGTGCCCGCCAGCACGGCCAGCCTGGCAGGGCGCATCGTGGAGGGCTTCTCCTGGCGTTTTTATACCGTGTGCGATCGGGATACTGCCGAACGCTTCGACGGTGTGACTAATGTCCGCATCAGTATACCCGGAAAAGAAGAGACACCATTGGACGCCACCGTCTCCTCGGTGGAACTGGACGAAGAATCCGGGCTGGCCAAGATTGTAATTGAATGTCAGACCATCAATTCCGATGTTCTGCGCCTGGGGCAGGAGACCGCCAAAATCGACCTGCAGACCTACCAGGGGCTGCGCATTGACAAAGATGCGCTGCACATCGTGGACGGCGAGAAAGGCGTCTATGTCAAATACGGGGACCTGCAGCGGTTCCGAAAGATCCAGATTTTGTATGAAGATGATACCTACATGCTGGTACCCTCCGATGGTTCGGTGGGCGGGGACAGCGAGGTCCGCCTGTACGATGAAGTCATTGTAGAAGGCAGCAATCTGCAGGACGGCGGGCTGATTTAGCCGCTTACCGGTTGGAATTATCGCCTTTATATTGACAACTGGACAAAAAAAGACGATAATAGTTTATGTATATCGCCGGAATTATTGTCCGTCCGGCTTTGTACATACACCTGATATGGTATAGTATCATTGAATATTGTATTTAGAGAAGCGAAGGAGAATCCATCATGTCAATGTTTGACGGCCTGAAAAACGTTCTGGGAATCAACCAGGACCCCGATGGGGATGCCTATGTGGATGATACCGAGGACGAAATCTTTGCAGGCGGACAGGGCGGTTCGGCTGCGCCGGACGCGTATGCCCAGCGCGAGCCCGTGCAGCAGCGCAACAAGGTAGTCAATATCAACGCTACCACCCAGCTGCAGGTTGTTCTGGTCAAGCCGGAGCGTTTTGACGATGCTTCCACCATTGCCGACCAGCTCAACGCCAAGCGTACCGTCGTGCTGAACCTGGAGTCCACCAACAAAGAGGTCTCCCGTCGCCTGATTGATTTCCTGTCCGGCGTGGCTTATGCCAATAACGGACAGATCAAGCGCGTTGCCACCAGCACCTTCATCATCACGCCCTATAATGTTGACATTATGGGCGACCTGATCGATGAACTGGAGAACAATGGCGTCTTCTTCTGATTCTGCCGTTCGCGGGTTTATCCCGCCGCAAAATGACGGGGAACGATTTTTGATGCACCGTGTGCAGGAGTTGTGTGCGGTGGCGCAGAATCGAGGGATTCCCCTCAGAACCGGTTTTTTGTCAGATCGTGAACAGGTGTTGGCATCAGCGGCCATGAATCGGGAAAACTGTACATACGGGCGCTTTTGGGGCGGGTGGGACCATGCGGAACGCAAGGTCCTTTGTCTGGAACCGCCGGACAGCTGGCCGCTGGAACCGGTAGCCACCGTTCGACTGACAGCCCTGAATGCGCAGCCGCCTCGTGTGCCGGGACACAGGGAATACCTGGGGGCCATTTTGGGCCTGGGTCTTGATCGTGCCTGTCTGGGCGATATTCTTCCCGATCCCGGCAATGCCAATGTCATGTATGCCTTTGTGCTGGAAGACAAGCTGGACTTTCTTGCCCAGGAACTGCATCAGGCGGGCAGCTGGAGCGTCCGTGCCGAACGCTGCGAACAGATACCGGAAGAAGTGCTGCGCTGCCCCGACAGGGAACTGCACGACACAACGGTTTCCAGCCTGCGCGCCGACGCCGTACTCGCCGCCATGATGCACACTTCGCGCACACTGGCGGCACAGGCCATTGCCGGTGGCCGGGTAGAGATCAACCATCTGCCGCTGCGCAGTGCATCCGAAGCCGTGTATGCCGGGGATCTTTTCACCGTGCGAGGCGCGGGGCGCTGGCGTGTGCAGGAAGTGGGCGGCACAAGCCGAAAAGGCCGCCTTTTCATTACCTATTTTCAATATTGAGCAGGATCGTAAACGATACGGCTTTTGCCCGAACAGGAGGAGTAATGGATGATTGCTTCGGAGGATGTCCGCCGCGTGACTTTTGAACGCGCGATGCGCGGGTACCGCTGCGAGGATGTGGACGATTATCTCAAGCAGGTCGCAGACAGCATCGACGCACTGAGCGCCGAAAACGAGGACCTGCAGAAAAAGCTGGTGGTGCTGGCACAGCGCATTGACCAGTATCGTGCGGAAGAGGATACCCTGCGCACCACTATGATCAACGCCCAGCGTCTGGGTGAGAACGTGATCCGCGAAGCCAAGCAGAAAGCTGCCGAGATCATCCGTGCGGCCAACATCAAGTCTGAGGACCGGGAACAGCATGCCCGGGATGAGGTGGAACTGGCCAAGCAGGAACTGATCACCTTGAAAAAAGAAGCCGACAGCTTCAAAAAGACTCTGATGGGTATGTATCGCGAACACATCGAAGTGCTCAGCAAGATTCCCGAATACCCCGGCGAACTTGCCCAGGAAGCGGCAGCGGAACAGAAAGCGCAGGCTGCCGCCTCTTATGCGGAGTCCGAGCCGATACCGCAGCCGATCCAGGAAGAGCCGGCCCCTGCTGCAGTGGAACCGGAACCTGTGCCCGTACAGCCTGTTCAGCAGGAAGAACCCGCTTACCAGGAACCCGAATATTATGAGCCCGCCGATGAGGTCCCGTCTCAGGAGGGGAAAATCGATACGGTGGAATTTGCCATTGCTCCCAAGCCGGAAGAACCCGAGCCGGAGTATTATGAGCCGGAACCCGAAGTGCCGCCCATGGATGAGCTGCCCGATGCTTCCGGCCTGTATGCGGACCTGACGCCGGAACCGCCGAAAAAGGCTTCCCGCAGCCGCAGCAGCACCACCAAAAAGACCACCACCCGCAAGTCCAAGACGACCAAGCAGGCAAAAGAAGACAGTCTGCCTTCCGCCTTTGATGCTTTCCAGGGTGTGGATTATAATGACTGACCCCGCAGCTATTTTCGCGGCGGCCCTTCCGGCTGCCGCGGTTTTGCGGTAAATATATCAAACATAGAGGGAGTTGGAGACCTTGGCGCAAAATTACAACGACACCATCCACAAGATGGCCACCCCGTTCGAAATGCGGGCCGGCCTGCCGAAAAAGGAACCCAAGATGCTGGAAGACTGGGAGAAAAACCATGTCTATGAGCAGATGATCAAAAATAATGAGGGCTGCCCGGATTTCATCCTGCATGACGGTCCTCCGTATGCCAACGGCAGCATTCACATGGGCACTGCCCTGAACAAGATCATCAAGGATATCATCATCCGTTACAAGAACATGGCGGGCTTCCGCGCCCCTTATGTTCCGGGCTATGATACCCATGGCCTGCCCATCGAGCTGAAAGCTCTGGGGTCTCTGGGCGACAAGAAGGCGGGCATCTCCAAGCTGGAACTGCGCCAGATCTGCCGCGAATTCGCCACCGAGCACATTGACGTGATGAACAGCCAGTTCAAGCGTCTGGGCGTGCAGGGGGACTTTGAAAATCCCTATCTCACCCTGCGCCCCGAGTTTGAGGCCCGCCAGGTGGAGATCTTCGGCAAAATGGCCGAAAAGGGCTACATCTATAAGGGCAAGCGTGTTGTGTACTGGTGCCCCGAAGACCAGACCGCTCTGGCGGAAGCCGAAATCGAGTACGGTGAGGACGAGTGCGATTCTCTGTACGTCCGCTTCAAGCTGACCGGCGATCCCAACGGCGTGCTGGCCAAGGCCGGTGTGCCTCTGGACAAGGCTTGGATCGTGATCTGGACCACCACCACCTGGACTCTGCCCGCCAACGTGGCCACCTGCCTGCATCCCGACTTTGACTACACCTTCGTCAAGATTGGTAAGGATTACCATATCATGGCCGCTGACCGCGTGGAAGCTGCCATGAAGGCCTGCGGTGTGGAAGACTATACCGTGCTGGATGTGCGCATTCCCGGCCGTGACCTGGAACTGATGGAATATAAGCATCCCTTCCTGGATCGCACCGGCCTGGTAATTCTGGGCAACCATGTCACGCTGGACAGCGGCACCGGCTGCGTTCACACCGCTCCCGGCCACGGCGCCGAGGACTTTGATGCCTGCGTGGGTCACTATCCTCAGCTGCCCATCGTCATGCCGGTGGATGCCGCCGGCTGCCTGACCGAGGAAGCCGGCAAGGAATTTGCCGGCCTGAAGGTCTGGACCGCCAACAAGGTGATTCTGGAGCATATCCGGGAAAGCGGCCATCTGCTGGGCGTGGAACACATCGTCCACCAGTATCCCCATTGCTGGCGCTGCCATCATCCCATCATCTATCGTGCCACCGAGCAGTGGTTCTGTTCCATTGACGCCTTCAAGGACGATGTCTACAAGGCCATCGACGGCGTGAAGTGGCAGCCCGCCTGGGGTCACGACCGCATGACCGGCATGGTCCGCGACCGCAGCGACTGGTGCATCTCCCGTCAGCGTGTCTGGGGTGTGCCCATCCCGGCCTTCTACTGCAAGAAGTGCGGCAAATACCACATCACCGAAACTTCCATCAAGGCTGTTTCCGACCTGTTCCGCAAGGAGGGCAGCGACGCCTGGTACAAGTACGACGCCAACGATATCATGCCCAAGGGCGAGGTGTGCGAATGCGGTGCCGCCGACTGGGAAAAGGATGGCGACATCATGGACGTGTGGTTCGACTCCGGCTCCACCTGGAGCGCTGTCTGCCGCGAACGTGATGAACTGCGCTGGCCTGTCGACCTGTATATGGAAGGTGCCGACCAGTTCCGCGGCTGGTTCCAGTCCAGCCTGCTGACCAGCGTAGCTACCGAAGGCATTGCGCCTTACAAGGGTGTGCTGTGCCATGGCTGGGTCGTGGATGCTCAGGGCAAGCAGATGCACAAGTCTGCCGGCAACGGCATGGAACCCGCCGAGATCATCCGCGATTACGGCGCCGACATCATCCGCCTGTGGGTCGCTTCCAGCGACTACACCGTGGACGTGCGCGCCGGCAAGGAAATCTTCAAGCAGCTGTCCGAAGCCTACCGCAAGATGCGCAACACCGCCCGTTTCATGCTGGGCAACCTGGGCGATTTTGATCCCGCCAAGGATATGGTAGCTGATGACCAGCTGTTTGAGATCGATCGCTGGGCGCTGGAAGCCGTTGCCGAACTGACCCGCACCATGCGTGCCGCTTACGACGAATACGACTTCTCCCGCGCTTACCATGCCATCTACAACTTCTGCGTCATCGACATGTCCAACTTCTATATGGACGTGATCAAGGATCGTCTGTACTGCGCGGACGACCATGCTCGCCGCTGCGCTCAGACCGCGCTGTACCGCATCCTGGTAGACTTCACCAAGCTGCTGGCGCCCATCCTTTGCTTCACCAGCCAGGAAATCTGGAGCTACATCCCGAAGCTGCCCGAGATGAAGGAATATGTGGTGTTCGAGCGCATGCCCGAACCGAAGCCCGCTGCCGACTCCGCTTTCACTGCCAAGTGGGAACGCATCATGGCTGTGCGTGATGATGTGAAGAAGGTTCTGGAGCAGGCTCGCGCTGATAAAGTCATCGGCTCTTCTCTGGAAGCGGCTCTGACCCTGTATTGCAGCGATGAGCTGTACGACTTCCTGAATGTCATCCCTATGGACGAGCTGGCCGACCTGATGATCATTTCCCAGGTCAAGCTGGAAAAGGGTGAAGGCGGCGCCAAGGGGACCTTGGAAGGTCTGGGCGTCAGTGCGGCCCATGCCACCGGCAACAAGTGCCTGCGCTGCTGGAAGTTTGACGATGCCGTGAACGAAGACGTTCTGTGCCCGCGCTGCGCTGCCGTGCTCAACCGCGCCTGATGGTTGCGAAACCGGCGTTCAGGCAATAAACAAGGCCCTGTGGGCGGTGCTTTGCATCTGATGGAAAGCACCGCCTTTTGTGGCTTGAACGAAACTGCATGTTTCGAAAGGTATTTTTATGCTGACTGGCATTTGTTTCGTGATCGGAGGTCTGGCGCTGGCTGTGCTGGATCAGTTGATCAAGATCTGGGCGACCACCTACCTTCTGCCGGTGGGGAACATGCCCCTGATTCCCGGATTCATCGAGCTGCAATACGTCCTGAACGACGGCATGGCTTTTTCTCTGCTCAGCGGCCGCCGCTGGCTGCTGATTGCGGTGACCGGCGCGGTTCTGCTGGTGGTGGCCGGTGTTCTGATTTTCCATAAAATGTCCCGGCTGGAACGCATCGTCTGGATGCTGGTTCTTGGCGGCGGTCTGGGAAATCTGATCGACCGCGTTCGTACCGGTGTTGTGGTAGACTATCTGAATTTCCAGTTCATCGAATTCCCGGTCTTTAATTTTGCCGATATTTGTGTCTGCACCGGCGTGGGACTGCTGGTTCTTTCGCTGCTGCTGGACCTGCGTCGGGAACGCCGAACCTCTGCGGCAGCCCCCGCTCAGAGTGAACAGACCGATGCAGACGCTTGAGTTTGTCGCCGCGCCGCAGGATGCCGGCCAACGGATGGACCGCTGGCTTTCCGGCTGCTGCGGGGAGCTTTCCCGCAGTGCCTTGCAGGCGTTGATGGAACAGGGAGCTGTACTGCGCAATGGTCAGCCGGTGAACAAGAAGGACAAAGTGATGGCAGGAGATACCGTCCTGGTAACGCTGCCGGACCCGCAGCCCATCGAAGCCCAGCCCCAGGACATTCCCCTGGATATTGTGTTCGAGGATGACCATCTTCTGGTCGTCAACAAACCGAAAGGGATGGTGGTGCATCCGGCCCCCGGCAATCCGGACGGTACCTTGGTCAACGCGCTTTTGTATCACTGCGCAGGCGGTTTGTCCGGTATCGGCGGCGCCATCCGCCCCGGCATTGTTCATCGCATCGACAAGGACACCAGTGGTCTGCTGGTGGTGGCCAAGGATGATGCCACCCATCAGGGATTGAGCGAGCAGATGGCCGTTCATGACATCCATCGGGTCTACCACGCGGTGGTTTACGGCAATCTGAAAGAGGACTCCGGTACGGTAGACGCTCCCATCGGGCGGGACCCCAGGGACCGCAAAAAAATGGCGGTTACCGCCACCAATTCCAAACCGGCCCGCACCCACTGGCAGGTACTGGAACGCTTCGGCAATTTCACCTATATTGCCTGCCGCCTGGAAACCGGCCGCACCCATCAGATCCGTGTACATATGTCCCATATCGGTCATCCTCTGGCAGGGGACCCTGTGTATGGTCCCCGCAATGTGCTTCGTTTTCTGAACGGACAGTGCCTGCATGCCAAAGAACTGGGATTCCGGCACCCCATTACCGGCGATATGCTTCGCTTTGACAGCGAACTGCCGCCCTATTTCCAAGAATATCTGACGCGTCTGAGAAAGGAACATCGCAGATGAAACGGAACCTGCATGATTATCTGGTCTTTTGCGATATGGACAATACTCTGCTGACGGCCAAGGAAGGTATCCCGGAATGCAACCGTACCGTTATCCGCCTGTTTATCCGCATGGGCGGACGGTTTACGGTGGCCTCCGGCCGTCCGCCGGAATCCATCCGTGCAGCGCTGGGGGATATTCCTCTGTCGCTGCCGGCAATCTCCTGCAACGGCGCGCTGCTCTATGATTTCACCACCAACCGTGTTCTTCGCCATGCCACCTTGGAACGTGCCCAGGCCACCGCGGCAATCCTGGATATTATGCAGAAATTCCCGCAGGTCGGCGTGGAAGTCATGGCTGGGGCAGGGGAGATGTACATTATTCAGGCAAACCCCTACACCCATGCCCACCAGGTGGATGAGAAACTGTCCGGTGTGGCCTGCCCGCTGGACAGTGTTCCGGACGGCTGGGTGAAGGTGGTGTTTGCCGCCGATCCCGAAACCATCCGCAAGATCGGCCAATACGCCAAAACCCGCTATTATGGCCGGGAAAACTATTTCCTGCCCACCAACAGTATCTATCTGGAGATCATGCCTGCCGGTATCGGCAAAGCGTCCGGTCTGCGTGACACCTGCACCTTGCTGGGGGAACCCGTCCAGAACACGCTGGTCATCGGGGACTACTACAATGACCTGGAGATGATGCAGCAGGCAGGATATTCTGTGGCTGTTGCCAACGCACCGGCCGAGGTCAAAGCCGCGGCCAATGAGGTGACCACCTGCACCTGTTCCGAAGGTGCGGTGGGAGAATTCCTCTACAAACTGATCGAACAGGCAACCTCGTACTGAAACGGAAAGGTGGGCTGTGGTTATGCGGGTAAGTGATCTTTTGAACCGGGACAGTGTGCTGCTCCATGCCGATATGGCTAACGCGGCGGATGCTTTGGGCGTTCTGGTGGAACTGCAGGAATCCAATGGCGTTATAACCAACGGCACCGCCTACTATAACGCTGTGTGCGAGAGAGAAACTTCCGGCGGCAGTACCGCCATCGGTGACGGAATGGCTTTGCCCCATGCCTGCAATGCCGGTGTGGCCGCACCCGGTGTGGCTGCTTTGACGCTGCGCAAAGGCGTTGACTGGGGCGCACCGGACAACCGACCGGTGGATCTGATTTTCATGATCGCCGTACCGCCTCAGGCACAGGCTGAACATCTTTTGATTCTAGCGCGGCTGGTCAATCTTCTCTCCGATGCTGCGCTGGTCAAGGAACTGCGCGCCAGTGTCTCACGGGAAGATTTTATCATGCGCCTGGCCAGGGCAGAGGCTTCCCGTTTTGCCTGAACGTCCGTAAAAACCGAATAGGGGAATGAAGTGCTCCCCGGGAAAACCCGAACCGCTGTTTAAGGCTGATGACTTCTGTGCTCGTTTCTGACGCAGAAGTTGTCGGCCTTTTTATGTTTATTTCAGGAGGAAAATTATATGCTTACATCTTTGGCTCTCATTTTTCTGGTGGGATTGTCCGCAGCGGCCCTGTGCCGTCTTCTCCGGCTGCCCCGTATCATCGGTATGCTGCTCACCGGTGTTCTTCTGGGGCCGTATGCCCTAAATCTGCTGGCCCCTCTGATTCTGGAGGCGTCTGCCGACCTGCGGCAGATGGCGCTGATCATTATTCTGCTCAAAGCAGGATTGTCGCTGGACCTGTCCGATCTGAAAAAGGTCGGACGTCCCGCAATTCTGATGTCCTGCGTACCTGCCAGCTGTGAATTGCTCGCTTTTGTGCTGTTTGCACCGCTTTTCCTGGGAATCAATCGCATCGAGGCTGCCGTGATGGGCGCGGTCCTGGCGGCAGTTTCTCCCGCTGTGGTGGTACCGCGCATGGTGCAGCTGATGGACCGCCGCTGGGGCACCGCCAAAGGAATTCCTCAGATGATCATGGCCGGCGCCTCCTGTGACGACATTTACGTCATTGTCCTGTTCTCCACGTTTGTGGGTATGGCCCAGGGCGGCGGTGCCCGTTGGCAGGATTTTGCCGCCATCCCGGTATCTATTGTGCTGGGAATTCTGGTTGGTGTGGCGGTCGGCCTTGTACTGGCCTTGTTCTTTGAAACGGCATACGCCCGCCGTCATTATGTGCGCAACAGCATGAAGGTCATCATCGTTCTGGGCGTTTCTTTCCTGCTGGTCGCCATGGAAAACTGGTTGAAGGGTTATATTCCCATGTCGGGACTGCTGGCCGTGGTGTCCATGGCCTGCACCCTCAAGTGCAAAAGTACCGCTTTTGTTTCCAAACGCCTTTCCGAGAAATTCGGCAAGCTGTGGCTGGCGGCGGAAGTCATCCTCTTTGTGCTGGTAGGCGCGGCAGTGGATATTCGCTACACCCTGGCAGCGGGCCTCAGCGCTCTGGCCATGATTGCCGTAGCCCAGATTTTCCGTGCCTTCGGTGTATTCCTCTGCATGCTCGGTACCAACCTCAACCGGAAAGAACGTCTTTTTTGCATGATTGCCTACACGCCGAAAGCCACCGTCCAGGCTGCCATCGGCTCCGTGCCGCTCTCCTTGGGGCTGCCTTGCGGCCAGATCGTGCTTTCGGTAGCCGTACTGGCCATTCTGATCACCGCTCCTTTGGGGGCACTGGGGATGGATTCCACCTATCAGCGACTGCTGGAACATCAGGCGGATCCCACCACAATGGCGGAGTAAGCGGTAGCCGGCCGCAGAATATGTGCAACATGCTTTGTTTTTTGTGATATTTCCTGATTGTTTTGTGAATATGCGCATTGTCAACTGCAAAAAGCTGTGATATACTTTAAAGCATTAAACCGCAAAAGAGCTTTGGGAGTTGCTCTTAGTGAATGCGAGGGAATCAGGAGGAAGCAAGATGAAAAAGCGTGTCATTTCTCTTATTACGGCAGGCTGCATGGTTTTGGCTATGGCCGGCTGCACTTCCGGCGGCAGCAGCCAGGCATCCGAAAATACTGCGTCCGAGGCAAGCACTTCGACCGAAAGCAGCGAAACCGCTGCCGAAGGTGCCAAGTATACCGTGGGTATCTGCCAGTTGGTGCAGCATGACGCACTGGATGCCGCCACACAGGGATTCAAGGACGCCATTGTGGAAGCGTTGGGTGAAGATGCCGTTACTTTTGACGAGCAGAACGCACAGAATGACACCAATACCTGTGCCACTATCATCACCGGTTTTGTGGCTTCGGAAGTGGATCTGATCCTGGCCAACGCCACCCCCGCACTGCAGGCGGCCCAGGCCGGCACCAACACCATTCCCGTGCTGGGTACCTCGGTTACGGAATACGGCGTGGCCCTGGGCATTGATGACTTCGACGGTCTGGTAGGCACCAACATCTCCGGTACCAGTGACCTGGCCCCGCTGGATGAGCAGGCGGCCATGATCCAGGAACTTTTCCCTGACGCCGAGAAGATTGGTCTGCTGTACTGCAGTGCCGAGGCCAACAGCCAGTATCAGGTCGATACCGTCAAGGCTGAACTGGAAGCCATGGGTTACACCTGCGAATACTACGCTTTCAGCGATTCCAACGATCTGGCAACCGTCTGTCAGAGTGCCGCGGATGCCAGCGACGTGATCTACATTCCCACCGACAACACCGCCGCCAACAACACCGAACTGATCAACAATATCTGCTACGGCAAGGTTCCTGTGGTCGCGGGTGAAGAAGGCATCTGCGCCGGCTGCGGCGTGGCGACTTTGTCCATCAGCTACTACGATCTGGGCGTTGCCACTGGCAACATGGCGGTGAAAATCCTGACCGGTGAAAGCAAAGTCGAGGAAATGCCCATTGAGTATGCGCCGCAGTTTACCAAGAAATACAATGCGGCCAACGCGGAAGCTCTTGGCATTACCATCCCCGATGATTACGTTGTCATCGAAGAATAAAGCAAAGCGCATTCTGCATTGAATCAAGGCAGAGGCCACGGAAATGGAGATTCCATGTTTCGTGGCTTTTTGCCTTACAGGCACAGCCTGTAATCAAAAAGAGAGAGGATCGTTTTCGTGGAAATTTCAACGCTTTTCAACGCCATGCCCGGGGCCTTTTCCCAGGGCTTGATTTGGGCCATTATGGCCATCGGCGTTTACATTACCTTCCGTATTCTGGATGTGGCCGACCTGACCGTAGACGGCACCCTGGGCCTGGGCGGTGCGGTGTGCATCATGTGCATGCTGGCCGGTATGAATGTCTGGACTGCCATGGCCCTGGCTTTTGCTGCGGGCATCCTGGCCGGTCTGGTTACCGGTCTGTTCCACACCCTGATGGGCATTCCCGCCATCCTGGCCGGTATTCTGACCCAGCTTTCCCTGTATACCGTCAATTTGAAGGTGATGGGCAAGGCAAACCAGGCCATCAATGTGGACAAATACGATCTTCTGATCTCTCTGCGCTATGTGAAGGATGTGCCTTTCTGGCAGAACACCATCGTGATCGTGGCTTTCGTCGTGGTTCTTCTGATCGCCATTCTGTACTGGTTCTTCGGCACTGAACTGGGTTGTTCCATCCGTGCCACAGGCTGTAACGGCAACATGGCCCGCGCCCAGGGCATCAATACGAGCTTCACCACTGTTCTGGGCCTGATGCTTTCCAACGGTCTGGTGGCTTTCTCCGGCGCGTTGCTGTGCCAGTACCAGGGCTTTGCGGATGTTTCCATGGGTCGCGGCGCCATCGTCATCGGCCTGGCGGCTGTGGTCATCGGTGAAACCCTGTTCAGCAAAGTGTTCCGTAACTTTGCGCTCAAGCTGCTCAGCGTTGTCATCGGCAGCATTGTCTATTACCTGGTCATGCAGGTGTGCATCTGGTTCAAGATCGATACCGACCTGCTCAAGATGCTCAGCGCCGTTGTAGTCGCCGTCTTCCTGGCGGTTCCTTACTGGAAAGCCAAGTATTTCACCCGGGTAAATGTGCGCAAGGGAGGTGCCGACCATGCTTGAACTGAAGAACGTATACAAGACCTTTAATGTCGGCACCGTGAACGAAAAGGTTGCCTTGAACGGTCTGGACCTGAAACTGGAAGATGGCGATTTTGTCACCGTGATCGGCGGCAACGGTGCAGGCAAGTCCACCATGCTCAACGCCGTGGCGGGTGTTTGGCCCATCGATATGGGTAAGATCCTGATCGACGGCAAAGACATTACCCGTCTGCCGGAGCATAAGCGCGCCAAATACATCGGCCGTGTGTTCCAGGACCCCATGATGGGTACTGCCGCCACCATGGAAATTGAAGAAAACCTGGCGTTGGCTCTGCGGCGCGGCGGCACCCGCTCGCTGAAGGTGGGTATTACCCGCCAGGAGCGGGATATGTACCGGGAACGGCTCAAAATCCTGGAGCTGGGCCTGGAGGACCGTATGACCAGCAAGGTAGGACTTCTTTCGGGCGGTCAGCGTCAGGCGATCACGCTTCTGATGGCCACACTGAAAAACCCCCGTCTGCTTCTGCTGGACGAACATACGGCCGCCCTCGATCCCAAAACGGCGGCCAAGGTGTTGGAACTGTCGGAGCGCATCGTGCAGGAAAATCACCTGACCACTCTGATGATCACCCATAATATGAAGGATGCCATCAAATACGGCAACCGTCTGATCATGATGCACGAGGGCCGTGTGATTTACGATGTCCGCGGTGAAGAAAAGAAGGCCCTGCAGGTTTCGGATCTGCTGGACCGCTTTGAACAGCTCAGCGGCGGCGGGGCCAATGACCGTATGCTGCTTTCCTAATCAGAACAAGAAAAACGTCGGCCAAAAGCCGGCGTTTTTTCTTTCTACCTATTTTTCACAAAAGAATATCAAATTCCCATGAAGTGATTTTCAAAACAAGCTTTTTGTGTTATAATATACACCACTGTTATAGCCTTGGGGTATGCCCTCAGGAGAATAATCCACGTGGAGGAATCATGATGCCGCGATATGATGCTGTTCTCTTTGATGTAGACGGCACCCTGCTTCATTCCCGTCCCGGTATTCTGGATACCTTTTCTTATACTTTCCGCAACATGGGTCTTGACCCTTCCGCTATGGATCTGAGCCGCTATCTGGGGCCGCCGCTTCGGCAAAGCTTTGCGGAGCATTTCCAAAGCGACCAGGAAGTGGAACAGGCCGTGCAGATTTACCGCACCCGCTACGCACAGCGGGGAATGCACCTTTGCTCTCCGTTTCCGGGAGTCGTCGAGATGCTGCGTTCGCTGCATTCGGCGGGAATTCTGCTTGCCACAGCCACCTCCAAGCCGACGGCCGTGGTAACGCCTATCCTGCAGGAACAGGGGCTGGACGGATACTTTACCTATATCGGCGGCGCCAGTATGGATAAAAGCGTAGACACCAAAACGGCCGTGATTCGTTCCGTACTGCAAGTTCCTGCTTTCCACGGCCGAAAAATTCTGATGGTCGGGGACCGCAAAGACGATATGCAGGGCGCGGCAGACTGCGGGCTGCCCGCCGCAGGGGTCCTGTACGGATACGGCAGCCGGGAAGAACTGACCGAATGGTCTCCCGTTGTTCTGGCCGCTGATTGCCCGGAATTGACCCGGTACATTCTGAACACCTAAAGATTTCACCGCAAGATTAGAACGGAGGTATCTTTCGTTATGAGCCGCAATGGTTTCCGCGGGGCTTCCTTCAGCCCCACTCAGCGTCGTGCCTGCCTTGTGCTGGTACTGTGTGTGCTGGCTGTGATCGTCACCTTTGTGGGGGCCTGGGTGGTTCCCGGAATGCTGGGTGCCGGCAAGGAGGAAGGTTCCGGTGACTACGACAGCAGCCTGTATCCTGTGGACACGTCTTTGGAAGCCGTATTGAAAGAAGCCAATTCTTCGGATTCCTCCTACGCATCCAGCGTGGTCTATGTTGGGGACGAATATACCCAGTCCATCAAGACCTCCGGGCAGATCACCCTGGACCAGTATCTGGGCAAGGATGGTTTGTCTGTAAGCAAGGCTTTGCAGGAATACTGCGTTTACTTTGAGGACGATTCCAACTCTTACACCATTCCCCAGGCATTGGCCAAGATGAAGCCCCGCCGGATTGTTGTCACCTTGGGCAGCAACGACCTCTCTTCCAGCCTGTCCGTGGATTCCTTTGTGCAGGACTATAAGCACATGCTGGAGGGCTTCTCCACCGCTTATTCCTACTGCGATATCATCGTGAACGCCATTCCGCCCGTGACCGAAGATTCTCAGAATGCTGCGGCCAACCAGCTTTTGATTGACCAGTACAATCAGGCGCTGGCCACTATGTGCAACGACTCCGGGTACAAGTTCCTGAACAGTGCCGAAATCCTGAAAGACGAAAGCGGCTACGCGGACACCACCCTGGTCAGCGACGGTTCTCTGACCACCACAGGTGCCAAGGAATTGGTCAATTATGTGGTTTCGCATGCTTACGACAGCGAGGACCGCCGGCCGGATACTAACGACATTCCGCGCCGTGCCGATTCCGCATCCGCGTCCAGCACCACTGCCACCGCCACTCCCACGGCCACGCCTTCTGTCCACAAAGTGGTTTTTGAAATTGAGGACGGCAAGGGAACTCTGAACGGCAACGACCAGACCGGTGTGACCAAGCTGGAATTTGAGGTAGAGGATGGCGAAACCGTCACGGTGGAAGCCGTACCTGCCGATGGATATACCTTCTTCAAGTGGAGCGATGGCATTACCAACACCAAGTGGGTCAAAAAGGTCACCCAGGACATTTCCGTGACCGCCATGTTCAACCAGAAAACCACCGTGGACCTGAGCATTGAGGAAGGCAACCAGACCATGTACGTAGGGGACAGCGTTACGCTGCACGCCAACCTGGTGGTAAACGAAAAAGCCGCCAGTGCCGACAACGTCCAGTGGGCCGTGAACGGTGACCTGGTGCGCAACGGTTACAGCTACACCTTCAGCCCCACGGCCACCGGTACTTACACCATCAAAGCCGGTGTGGAGATTGACGGCGTATACGATTCCCAGGAGATCACCATTACGGTGGAGGACAAACCTACCGTTGTATCGGTCACGGGCGTTTCCAGCATGCCGGCGGGCAGCACCACCACCTTGACCGCTTCCGTGGAGAATCAGGTAGGGGATATTACCTGGTCCTGCCCGCAGAAGCCGGATTGGTCCGCCACCGGCAATACGGTGCAGTTCACGGCTTCCGGCGTGGGCGAATACACCATCAAGGCAACCAACAACGGCAAGACCGCAGAGTTCAAGCTTACCGTTACCGAAGCGTCGCCTACTGCTACACCCGCGCCCACACCGACTGCCACGCCGGATTCTGAGAAGGACGATGACTGATTCCGGCGATTCACCTCACCTTGCCTCCGGTCTTCCTGCCGGAAGCAAGACCCTGTCAACAGGAGCAGATATATGGCATATTATACTTGTTTATTGCTGGATGCAGATAATACCCTGCTGGATTTTAACGCCGCAGAACGGCAGGCGCTGACCGATACCCTGATCCATTACGACCTGCCTCATGACGAAGCGGCGCTGGACACCTACCATGAAGTGAACCGTCAGCTGTGGGACCGGCTCGCCAAAGGAGAGCTGAACAAAAACAAGCTGTTTTCCATTCGCTTCGGGCAGTATCTCAAGGCTATGGGCCTGCCTGATAACGGCAAGGGTCGTGAGATCAACGATTACTACGAAGATCAGCTGGCCTGTCATTCCGACCTGATTCCCGGGGCCCTGACCGCCCTGCATGAGTTGGCCGAAGTGGCCACCCTGGCCATTGTTTCCAATGGTGCCTACAAGGTTCAGAAATCCCGCATCGAAGCTTCCGGCCTGGATACTTTCATGGACGGAGTATATATCTCGGAAAAAATCGGCGCCACCAAGCCGAATCCCAAAATTTACGAAGCCGCTCTGCGTGATTTGGGAGTGACCAACCGTTCCCGCGTTCTGGTGGTGGGGGATGATCTGCTGGCCGATATTCGCGGCGGCAAAAACGCCGGTTTGGATACCTGCTGGGTCAACTTTACCGGCGCGGAGAATCAGACGGGTATCGAACCCAAGTATACCATCGGTTCGTATGAAGCCCTGTACCAGATCGTGATGGAGCCGGAAGAACTGGAGAATGTCGGCGTGCGCAACCGCCGCCATATGAACGACCAGTAAAACAAGGACTGATGCCGCTGCTCTGCCGGGCAGCGGCATCTTTCGGTGCCGAAACCGCTGTATCGGCAAGCAGAAATGAAGGACGAAAGGTTGAATATATCATGTTGATCGAACTGCAGAACCTCGGCAAAAGCTTTGGTGAGCATGAGGTTCTGGCCGGAATCACGGCCGGGGTGGAACGCGGGGACCGCATCGGTATTATTGGTGCCAACGGAACCGGAAAAACGACCCTTCTGCGCATTCTGTGCCAGGAAAGCCAGCCGGACACCGGCGATGCGGTATTTGCCAGCGGTGTCACCTGCGGTTACCTGGAACAGTCAGGCAGGCTTTCCCCCGAAGAGGATATCTACGAGACCATGAAAACCGCTTTTGCGCCCGCGCTGCAGGCCATGGCGGAACTGGAACAGCTGCAGAAACAGATGGCCCAGGCACACGGTCCCGAAGTGGAAGAACAGATGACCCATTGCACCGCCGTAATCGATGCAATGGATGCCTATAACATGGACACCCAGATCAAAAAAGTGCTCAACGGCATGGGTTTCCCCGCCGATACCTGGTCCAAGAAAGCCGGTGTTTTGTCCGGTGGGGAACAGACCCGGCTTCGTCTGGCTCGTCTTCTTCTTGAACGTCCCGACATCCTGATTCTGGACGAACCCACCAACCATCTGGATCTGGAAACCATGGAATGGCTGGAAAGTTACCTCAAAACCTATCGCGGCGCCGTGCTGGTGGTCAGCCATGACCGCTATTTTCTGGATGCCGTCTGCACCAGAATCTGGGAACTGGCAGGCAAGACTATTCTGACATACAAGGGCAATTATTCCGCCTATCTGCCGCAGCGGGAAGCTGCTGACGAGCGTCAGCAGAAAATGCATGACGCCGCCGTAGAAAAAGCTGCCAAACTGCAGGATTACATCGACCGCAATCTGGTGCGCGCCTCCACCACCAAAATGGCCCAGAGCCGCCGCAAACAGCTGGAAAAACTGGAGATCGTGGAAGCCCCCACACGTCAGGGACGTGAATTGAATTTCCGGTTCGAGTATGACATTGAGCCTTACGACGAACTGGTCATCATGAAAGGCCTCACCGTCCGCATCGGAGAACGCACCCTGCTGGAACCCTTCGACTACACCGTTCACCGGGGCGACAAGCTGGTCATTGCCGGGCCCAACGGTACCGGCAAATCCACCTTGCTGCAGGTTCTGGACGGCAAGCGCCGCCCCTCCGGCGGTATGGTTCGCCTGGGGACCGGCGCAAAGGCCGGTATCTTTACCCAGCAGCAAGCCCGGCGCGTGGGCCGTGTGATCGATGCCATCTGGAATCAGTATCCCCGCTTTACAGAGCTGGAGGTTCGCAGCCACCTGGCCCGCTTTGGTTACCGCGGTGAGGAAGTCTTCAAAGACTGTGCCACCCTGTCCGGCGGTGAACTGGCCCGCCTCCGTTTTGCCGAACTGGCGCTGGAACGTCCGAACCTGATGTTCCTGGACGAGCCCACCAACCACCTGGACATCTATATGCGGGAAAGCCTGACCAATGCGCTGGCCGCCTATACGGGCACACTGCTGCTGGTGACCCATGACCGTTATCTGATGCAGACTCTGGGCTGCCCGATCCTGTATCTGGAGAACGGCAAGGCCATCATGTATCGCGACTTTGCAGCGCTGCATGCCGCTTCGTCCGGCGCCGAACCTGTCAAAGTCAACAGGGAAGAACGCGCCCCCCGTGCCGGGTACGGAAAAGAGCAGCGACGGCGCCGCGCCGAACTGCGCAACCGGTTAAAGGAACTGGAAACCTCTATCGAGGATTTGGGTGCCCACATCGTTGAGTTGGAAAATGAGATCAACGATCCGGAAGTGCTGAAGGATCACCTGCTCTTGCGTGACAAGTGTGATGAGCTGGATGATGCCCGCTTTCACCAGCAGGAACTGTTTGACGAGTGGGAAAAATTGGCCGAGGAACAAGAAAAACTGGAGCAGGAAGAGTCCGCTGAATCCTGATGTCCGCCGTTCACGGTACACTGTTTACACATCTGTAACTTGCTTTCTGATGAAAACGCGGTATACTTATTAAAAATAACCGTAGTGCGCCCAGTTGGTCGCCTGCGGAATACATTGACGCCGCGGTACACCTGCCGGCGCATACCGTAAGCGGGGAACATTTTGGAAACGAAAATCATCATTGCGACGCACAAGCCGTATTGGATACCGGACGACCCCATGTATATGCCGGTACAGATGGGACATGCCATTCATCCCGACATTGGCTATACCGGGGACGATACCGGGGAAAACATTTCGGATAAAAACTGGAATTTCTGCGAACTGACCGGTCTTTACTGGGCCTGGAAGAACCTGGAAGCCGACTATATCGGCATTGTTCATTACCGGCGCTACTTTGCCAGCCGGCAAAATCGATTTGTCTCCAAAAAGCGCCGGGTCATCGGGCACGAAGAGCTCAACTCCATTCTGGCAACCACCAACGTCATCCTGCCCCGGGAACGGCATTATTACATTGAAACCAACTATACCCAGTATATCCACGCACACCACAAGCAGGACCTGGAAGTCACCCGCTCCATCATTGAACGCAAGTGTCCGGAGTACCTGCCTGCATACGACATGTACATGTCCAAAACCCATGGCCACCACTTCAATATGTTCATCATGAAGCGGGAATTGTTGGGTCATTATTGTTCCTGGCTGTTCGACATCCTGTTCGAACTGGAGAAGGAACTGGACATTTCCCATTATTCCGCCAATGACAAGCGGGTGTTCGGGTTTGTCAGTGAGCGTTTGCTGGATGCCTGGCTGATCACCAACAATATTTCGTATGAGGAACTGGAAGTTCTGCACATGGAAAACCAACGGTGGCTTCGCAAAGGCACCGCTTTCCTGATGCGGAAGCTCTTCCCCAAAAAGGATTGATATGCAGCGCAACAAAATTGCGGCGGTGGTCGTGACCTATAACCGAAAAAAACTCCTGTGCCGGTGCCTGCAGGCACTTCATAATCAGGGGGACCCGCGGCTGGAAATCATGGTTATTGACAACGCCAGCACAGACGGCACCGAACAAGCCGTGCAGGCTCTTTCTTTGCCGGAAGTGCAGTATCGCAACACCGGCAGCAACCTGGGCGGTGCAGGCGGTTTTGCCTATGGGGTCCGCGCAGCGGCACAGGCAGGGTATGACTGCCTGTGGCTCATGGACGACGACACCATCCCTGAGCCGGGAGCCTTGCAGGCGTTTCTCAAAGCGGATCGCGATTTAGAAGGACGGTACGGGTGGCTTTCTTCCCGTGCATTGACCCCGGAAGGGGATGACCAGGCCATGAACCGGCAGCGGGCAACACCGTACCGGGATATTGCCGGATACGAAAGCGAGCTGGTCCCCAGTGTGATGGCCAGTTTTGTCTCGCTGTTTCTGCGTACGGAAACGGTGCGGCAGTTCGGCCTGCCCATCGCAGATTTTTTCATCTGGTCGGACGACTGGGAGTACACCCGGCGCATTTCCCGCCGGATGCCGTGCTATACGGTGCCGGCCAGCCGGGTGGTTCATGCCATGAAAAAAGCCACCGTGGTCAATATTGCCGCCGACGCCCCTGAGCGCTGGGACCGTTATCGGTATTTCTACCGGAATGATGTGTATTTGTATCGCAGAGAGGGGATTGCCGGCTGGCTGTGGCTGGTAAGTAAGTTCGGCTGGCACAGCCTGCAGGTCCTGACCAGCCCGACCGGCAGCCGTCGCAAGCGCCTGGCCATTATCTGGAAAGGTTTCGCCGCCGGTGTTCGCTTTCACCCCACGATACAAACGATTGAACCATAAAATGCAGGACGGAGCATCATGCAGCAACTGGAACAAAACTTGATCAAGGCCGCCGAGAAATATCAGGCGGTGGCATTTGATGTGTTCGACACCCTTTTGTTCCGGGACACTGCAGCTCCGTCCGATTTGTTTGTCATGATGGAGCAGACGGGGCGCGTCCCCGCCGGTTTTGCGGAAAAGCGGCAGGCTGCCGAAGCCGCAGCCCGCACTCCCGGCAGAGAAGTGACCCTGGAGCAGATTTATGCCCAGCCCGCTTTACAGGGCATCTCCCCACAGGCAGAGGTCAAAGCGGAAAAAGAAGTGGTTGTTCCCAATCGCGTACTGCTGAATGTTGCCCGTTCCCTGCACGAAGAGGGGAAAGCCGTCTATGCCATCTCCGATATGTATCTTTCGGAAGAGCAGGTCGGCGCCATGCTGTGCCGCTGCGGGTTTGATTTTCTGGACGGTGTTTTTGTTTCCTCCTCTTACGGTGTTCAAAAGCGAAGCGGAAAACTGTTCAAGTTCTTTTTGCAGAACACCGGTTTCACAGCGTCTCAGGTCCTTTATGTAGGCAATGATCGCCGTGTGGATGTGGTCGGTGCCGGAATGGCCGGTATTCGCGGATACCTGATTCCCGAACCGGCCCGGCTTGCCTACTATCCCGCCGCCCAAAACGCCCGGCAGGGGGCATTGCAGGCTTTCATCCGCAACCGTCAGTCTGACGAGGACTGCTGGGAAACCATTGGCTTTTCCCTGATCGGTCCACTCCTTACCGCCTTTGCCGTCTGGCTGCACGATACCTACGGAAACAGCGACAACAGACTGATGTTTCTGGCGCGTGACATGTATCTGGTGCGGCAGATATACCGGGAGCTGTATGGGGAAGAAACGGAATATCTCCGTGTATCCCGCCGCAGTCTGTGCCCCGCTTTGCTGCAGCGTCCCATGAACGAGGAAGGCTTGTCCATTCTGGCCGACGCCTTGCCGCGGCAGGTGTTGACCATCAGGCAGGTGCTGGATTTCTGCGGGTTTGATGAAACCGCAGCTCTGAAAATCGCCGACACCCAACAGATGCTGGATTTGCGCACGAGACCGCTGTCCGCCTCCGTCCGGGAACAGCTTCTGGGGCTGGCTGCTTTGAGCAAAACCACTGCGGGACTCTCCGTACGGCGTCAGGCCGATCTGATACGACGGTACCTCGGACAGAACCGCCTGCGGGAGCAGCCGCCGGTCCTGGTAGATGTGGGCAGCGGTGGAACCACCCAGCGAATCCTGGAAAGCCTTGGTGGTTCCGTCATGCAGGGCGCATGTCTTGCCTGCGATGAACGGCTGCACCAAGCGCTGCCGAAAGCTCGTGCCCAGGCCTTTTTGTTCGGAGGCGATCCTGCACCGCTGTGGTACTGGGTAGGACAGCCCCTTCTGGAACGACTGATTTCCGAACCGGTGGGAGCCACTGTAGGATATGATCTGCAGGACGGTGTAGTCGTTCCTGTCCTGGAACCGGTACTTCCGGCAGAACACATCCAGCGCCTGCAGAAAGCAGCCCTTGAATTTGCCCGCGTCTGGCGTACCGGCATGTGGTGGGGGATGCCTATGCCGGTGGAAATGCTCACCCAGGCGTATCTGAACCTTGTACGCAGCCCGCATATGGATGACGTCGAAAACCTCGGCGCCCTCACCGTCGAGGACGGCGAAACCTGGGCGTTGGCTTCTCCCCGGAAATGGGCCTATTACTGCAAGTCCCCCAAATCTTTCGCAAAAGACCTGAAGCAGGCAAGGTGGAAGAACGCTTTCCTGAAAAAGGCGTTCCGACTGCCGCTGCCCTATGCCAGACTGTACGAAACATTAAAAACCAAACATGGAAGGTGACATTGATGCAGCAACCGTTGTTCAGCATCATCATTCCGGTATTCAACGCCGCCGAGACACTGCGGGCTGCGGCAAACAGCATTCTACAGCAATCGGTGGGAGATCTGGAACTCTTGCTGGTGGATGACGGCTCTCGCGACGGCAGTGCCAAACTGTGCCAGGAACTCGCAGAAAAAGATTCCCGTGTCCGCGTTTTCACACAGTCCAACGGCGGCATCTGCTCCGCACGGAACCTTGGCCTGGAAAAGGCCAGGGGAGAGTACGTAGGCTTCTGTGACGATGACGACCAGTATCTTCCCGCAGCGCTGGAGACGGCAAGGCGGCTGATCCAAGAAACCGGCGCAGATGTGGTGCGCGGTGGATATGCTCTTTTGCGGGAAAGCAGCAACGGTTCCATGGTGACCTTCCCGCATGCCGCCGGTGAGCCTTGCCGCTTGTCCGCAGGCAAAAACGGCCAGGCTTATCTGGCTTTTCTGGAAAATTCCGGTCCGCAGTTTGTGTGGAATGCCTTTTACCGCCGGAGCGCTTTGCAAAACATTCGCTTTGACACGCGCTGCCGTTTCGGGTTGGAAGATTTCCTCTTCAATGCGGTGCTTTACGCCCAGAATATCAGTGCTGCCTACGATCCAACGCCTATTTGTCGCCATTACGAGCGCACCGACAGTACGTCGGCCGCTACCATCCGCGCCGTAGTCGGCCGTGGGCAGACCTTGCCCTCCTGGGTCCGGGCAGAATATCGCGCTGCCTGTGCCCGCTGTGAGAAGAAAGAACTCGCCGCGGTTTGGGCCGCAAGAAAAGCCGGTTTTATCACCTTTCTGATGCACCAGCTGCGGGACAGCGAAGCCTCCGATTCGGTTTGCCGCCGCTCCTGGCGTTTGCTGCGCCATTCGCTGCGGGATGTGGATGTTCCGGGCGGCACACTTGACTTTTTGCGCATGGCAAGGCACAATAAAAAGCAGGCAGTAGCATTGTTTTTGTATGCCACTCACACCCAGGGGTTATACGCCCATCTTCCGAACAAGGAGGAAAAGCTGTTAAAATGAAAAAGATTCTTGTGACAGGTGCAGCCGGTTACATCGGCCGCCACGTTGTAAAGACCGCCCTGGACATGGGATACCAGGTTATTGCGGCCGACTTCGCCTTCAAAGGCGTGGATGAGCGTGCCGAGTTCTGCGACGTTCCCATCTTCAGCGGAGACAAGGGCATCTACCGGTCTCTCGGCAGCCCGGACGTCTGCATTCACATGGCCTGGCGCGACGGTTTCCGCCATAATGCATCCAGCCATATGAAAGATCTGTCCAACCATGTTGTGTTCCTGAACAACATGGCCGCGGGTGGTTTGCCCTCGCTTTCGGTCATGGGGACCATGCATGAGATCGGCTACTGGGAAGGTGCCATCACCGCCGACACGCCCTGCAATCCGCAGAGTCAGTACGGCATCGCCAAAAACGCCCTTCGTCAGAGCCTGATGCTCTCTCTGGCCGGAACGGACTGCCGCCTGCACTGGCTGCGTGCTTACTATATCACCGGCGACGAAGCTCACGGCAGCTCTATCTTTGCCAAAATCTCCCAGGCCGAACTGGACGGAAAAAAGACCTTCCCCTTTACCAGCGGCAAGAATCTGTACGACTTCATCGATGTGGATGAACTGGCCCGCATGATCGTGGCTGCCAGCGTACAGGAAAAGTATGACGGTATCATCAATGTCTGCACCGGCAAGCCTATTTCCTTGGCACAGCGCGTGGAACAGTTCCTGAAAGACAAGAACTACCGCATCAAACTGGATTACGGTGCTTTCCCGGATCGTCCGTACGACAGCCCCGGCGTCTGGGGCGACTCCACCGAGATTCAGCAGATCATGAAGGACGCAGGCTTGAATGGATAATTTGAAACCGAAAGGAAGTTCCATGAAACGACTGGGAATCTTCTTCTTTTTTGAGAAGCAGGGATACGTTGACGACTTTATCGTATATTACCTGAACGATCTGGTCAAAAACCTCACCGAACTGGTGGTGGTTTGCAACGGAAAATTGAGCGAGCAGGGACGCAAGGCCTTCGGGCGTTTTACCGACAATATCATTGTGCGGGAAAACAAGGGTCTGGATGTCTGGGCATACAAGACCGCTTTGGATCAGTACGGCTGGCAGCGCCTGAGCGAGTTTGATGAAGTGGTAATGACCAATTCCACCCTTATGGGACCCGTGCGCCCGCTGCAGGAAATGTTTGACACCATGTCCGAGAATCAGGACCTGGATTTCTGGGGGCTGAGCATCCACCACGGTGCCGAAGGCAATCCCTTCAAGGGCAAGCATATTTATGATTTCCTGCCGGTGCATATCCAGTCCCACTTTATCGTCTACCGCAAAAAGTTCATCCAGTCCGCCGATCTGCAGAAATACTGGGACGAGATGCCCATGATCAACGGCTACACTGATTCGGTGCAGCGGTATGAGGCTGTCTTCACCAAGATTTTCGCGGACAAGGGTTACAAGTGGGATGTATATGTCCACACCGATGACCTGAAGGACTTTACCGATTATCCGCTGCTGGTCTGCCCGGCCCGGCTGCTGCGGGATAAAAAGTGCCCGCTTTTCAAGCGCCGCAACTTCATGCATGATTACGAAGCTTATCTCAACGATACCGCCGGGGAACCGGTGCGGGAACTGTACGCTTATCTGCGGGACCACACTTCCTATCCGCTGGAACTGCTCTGGTCGAACATGATCCGCACCATGCACCCCTTTGACTTCACCCGCAACCTGAGCCTGACCCGGCTGATTCCTCCCACGCTGCAGGATGAGGCCTGCGCAAAGAATCTGCGCAAGACCCGTCGTATTGCACTGGCCATGCATCTGTATTTCATGGACATGCTGCCGCAGAGCATGGACTTTGCCCGCAACATGCCCCCGGAAACCGACGTTTTCATCTCCACCGACAGCGAAGAGAAGAAACAGCAGATCGAAAAGACGTTTGCCGTGCTCCCTCTGCACAGCGTGACCGTGATGAAGGTAGAAAACCGCGGCCGGGACGTGGGGGCGTTCCTGTGTGATCTGGCGCCGCATCTTCGCGGCTACGATTACGCCTGTTTTATGCACGACAAGAAAGCCATTCAGACCAAGCCCGGCAGTGTGGGCGCCAGCTTCGGCTATGTCTGCAATGAAAACATCTGCAAAAACGCCGACCATGTGCTGAACATCCTGTGTGAATTCGAAAAAGACCCCCGTCTGGGGATTCTTTGCCCGCCGTTCCCCACCCATGGATTGTATTTCATGAACATGTGTTCCAACGGCTGGGGGCCGAACTTTGATAATACCAAGCAGCTGCTCAAGGATCTGAAGATTTCTGTGCCCATTTCGGGTGAGAAAGCCCCTCTGGCACCTTTCGGCAGTGTGTTCTGGTTCCGTCCGGCTGCGCTGGCTCCGCTGTTCGACCACGGCTGGAAGCGCGAAGACTTCCCACCGGAACCGCTGCCCCAGGATGGTACCATCAGCCACGCCATTGAACGTGTGTATCCCTTTGTGGCCCAGGGTGCCGGATATTATCCGGCAGAAGTGATGAGCACCGAGTTTGCCGTTTCCCGCTGTGATGCCATGCAGGCTTACGCCGCCGGTCTCATCCGTCCGCTGGCCCGGGTCTTCAACTGCACCACTTTCGGCAGTGCGGCTCAGTCGGCGGTAGCCTTTTCCTGCAAACGACATTTCGGGGTGTTTCACACCTACGGTCCTTACTCCAACAGCAAGCGCCGCCGCACCCGCAACTGGCTGCGCGACCGCCTGCCGGCGCCGGTGTATCGTGGCATGATGCGCACCAAACGCGCAGTCTTTGGCCCTCACGGTGCCCCGTATGAAGAATAAGGCGGATTTCTGACCATGCTTAACAGACTCGTGATCTATTTCCACTATGACCCCCGCGGGCAGGCCGATACGGCCTGCCGTTTTGCGGTACACGCCATGGGGAAACAGGCACGGGTCCTTTTGTTTGTCCACAACGGTCCTTTGGCCCGGGAAACCCGGGATTGGCTTGCCCGGGAAGGGGTAGAATATCTGGAACGTCAAAACACAGGCATGGATGTAGGTGCCTACCGTGATGCACTCTTCCATCTGGGCCGTAAGGCGTTGGACAGCTTTGATGAACTCATCCTCATGAACTATACCCTGGCCGGGCCGGTCCGGCCGCTGGAAAGTATGTTTGCCGCCATGGATGCCCGCCCTGAACTGGATTTCTGGGGAATCAGCCGCCATTATGCCATGAAAAGCCGGCGATTCGGCAAAAACGGTTTTGTGCCCGAACACATTCAATCTCACTTTATTGCCGTCCGGCGGCGCATGTATGATGATTTCTGGCAGTACTGGCAGAATATGCAGCTGCCCGCCAGCTATGAAGATTCCATCCGCTGCCATGAAACACGATTCACACGACATTTTGCCGACCTGGGCTATCGCTGGGGCACCTTTGTGGATGGGGACGCCTGGCGCGGGCTGTTCGTCAATCCCATTATGGCCTGTCCCCGGGAACTGATCGCGGGGCAGGGGTGTCCATTCTTCAAACGGCGCAGTTTCTTTACCCCCTATGCCGACGAACTGCGCCGCACCGACGGCTGTGCGGCTGCGCAGCTGTATACCTACCTGAAACGTAACACCGACTTTCCTGCGGATGAATTGATTGCAAGTCTGCTGCCGAACCAGCCCCTGACCTGTATGTTCCAAAACCTTCATTGGCACTACCTCCTGCCGGTGGCTTCCTCCGCGGCAGTGCCGGTAACGCTTTTACCCCAAGACCTTCGCGACGGCATACAGCTGCAAAAAGATACCCTGTACTGGATTCCGTTGGACTTTTTCCGGGGTAGGGTACTGCATTGGTATGAACAGGCTTACCGCTGGGATGAGTCCCGCCTGGCCGCGGTGGCCGCCCTTTTTGATGTACATCCCGGGCTGGGAGTGGCGGGACCGGCACTCCCTTCAAGCCCGGATGCTTTGGAAGCCAAGGAACGGGAGTGGAAACAGGACCTGCCTCACCTGAAGGAATCCATGGCTTCCTTGGGGCTCGGCGTACCCTTGGCGGATGAGCCCCTGCCGCTGCCCAACGGCGGCGGGCTTATGGTACGAGGGGCAGCTTTTCCCGACGGTCTGCCTCCCATCCGATGCTCCGCCGATTTCTGGCTGCTTCCCCTGACCGCCCAGCAAAACGGCTATTTCAGCGCGGATGTTGCCGAAGCGGAACAGGCTGCCGCCACGAGCGATATTCGGCAAGCCGCTGCCCGACCTCTGCTGACCATCCCGGGCACGACCAAAATGCTGGCCCGCAGGGTAAAACATACATTGCTTTCCCGCAAGGAGATTAACGAATGAAAAGACCCCGGCTTTTTTATCTGGATCTCATCCGCACTGTGGCTTTGATCTGCATTCTTATCATCCATTTCAATGCCTCGGTGACCGGGTACTTCACCTTGCCCCACAAATTGTTTACCAGTACACTGCCTTTCGGCATTTATCTGGGCGACTTTGGCTCCACCTTGTTTTTCATCGTTTCGGGCGCTTCTTTGTGTTACACCGCTCCCGAGCACTTTGAACCCGCCGCTTTCTATAAAAAACGGGTCCGGGCCGTATATCCCATGTTCTGGCTGGCCTGGGTCATCTGTTTTTCCATCCGTTTTGTCACCCGGCCGGGATACTATGCCGGTGCCCGAACCGTGACGCTGATTCTGACCGTTTTGGGCCTGGATAACTTTGCAGTCGCCGCCGGATGGGTAGGGCAGGATTTTGCCTGTGTGGGCGAATGGTTCCTGGGCAGCATTCTGTTTCTGTACCTCCTGTTCCCGCTGCTTTTGTACGGATACCGCAAGCGTCCCTGGCTGACCTTTGCCATTACCTGTGTGATCGGCGTGTCCGTCCACCTGGCAGGCTGGGATGCCCGGCTGGTGGCTATCCATCTGCCGGAGTTTTTCCTTGGCATGCTGCTGGTGGGGATTTCCCGCAACCGTCAGATTCTTTTGGGGATCACCGCGGCCGCACTGCTGGGCATCCAGACGCTGCTGGGGGGATGGGATACCAAGATCGTGTGTGCTTTGTTCGGCGCACTGGTGTTCGTGCTGCTGATTCTGGCGGCCGATCTGGTAGATTTCGGGCCGGTGCGCCGCGTTTGCGCCCTGCTGGGGAAATACTCTTACGCTGTTTTCCTCGTACATCATGTGATCATTCTGCGCTTGGTGGAAGGCTTTGATCTGCTGACTTTGTCCCGGCGTGATACGGCGCTGCTTTTTGGTGTGTATCTTGTGCTCACCGCGGCGGCAGCTGCCGCTCTGTACTGGCTGGATGGCAAAGTCCGGGCCGGCGCCGTTGCACTCTGGAAAGGAAAGAGCTGATTCCGGCACAAAGGCCCCGGATGAATTTTGTCCGGATTCGGCTCGGTTTGTCTGTACAAAAACAAGCGGTTACGGTATAATAAAACAAATATGGCAAAGGGATTGCCTTTGCCGCATATCGTTTTGAAAGGGGAGAACATCCGTGGCACAATTCTCTGTTACGCTGGCCAAACTGGCCGAGGAATCCAACCTGGCAATCGCCTATACCCCCAAAGATCTGAAAGAGATTAAGGTTTATTCCGCGGAAGTCTATCGTCCCGGTATCATGCTGGCAGGGTACTACCAGTATTTTGATAACACCCGTATCCAGATCATCGGCCTGACCGAGCTTTCGTATCTGGAGGAGCTGGACCCTGCCATCCGCCGCACCCACCTGGAAAAGCTGTTTTCCTTTGTGCCGCCCGCGGTCATTGTGTCCCGCGGAATGACGCCGCCGCCGGAAATGTTCGAATTTGCCAAGCAGTACGGTGTGCCGCTGCTCCTTTCGGAAGAGATGACCTCTGTGCTGATGATCACCCTGATCACCACCCTCAACACCGAGCTGGCCCCCCGTATCACCCGCCACGGCGTTCTGGTGGAAGTGTACGGTGAAGGTATCCTGATCCTGGGCGATTCCGGTGTAGGCAAGAGTGAGACCGCCATTGAGTTGGTCAAACGGGGCCATCGCCTGATTGCCGACGACGCGGTGGAACTGCGCAAGGTTTCCAGCCGCAAGATCATGGGCATGGCTCCGGCCAACATCCGCCATTTCATCGAACTGCGCGGCATCGGTATCATCAACGTGGCCCGTCTGTTCGGCGCCGGCGCCGTCAAGAACAGCGTGGAAGTGGAAATGGTGGTAGAGTTCGAGCCCTGGGAACGCACCAAAAACTACGACCGTACCGGTCTGGAACACGACAGCTACGATATTCTGGGTGTCAACGTGCCCAGCATGCTGATCCCGGTCATGCCCGGACGTAACCTGGCGGTGGTGCTGGAAACCGCCGCTATCAACAACCGTCAGAAAGAACTTGGCTACAATGCCGCCCAGGACCTGCTGAACAGCCTGGGTCTGCAAAACGATATTACCGGATTCTGAAAAATCCAAAAGACCATATTAAAGTGAGGAACCATCCCGCATGCAAGTGATCGCAGATCTGCACACCCACACCCTTTGCGCCACCCACGCCTTTCAGACCGCTCTGGAAATGGCCGCGGCGGCCGAGTCTCTCGGTTATCGCGCCATGGCGCTGACCGACCATGCGCCGGCCATGCCCGATGCTCCCCACATCTGGCATTTCGGAAACTGGAGTGCCATGCCCCGCACCATCGGGAACATGGTCATGCTCTACGGAGCGGAAGTCAACGTGATGGATACCAAAGGCGGGCTGGATCTGCCCAACCGGCTGCTGGCCGCCCAGGACTGGGTGGTGGCATCCATCCACAGCCCTTGTATTCCCGGTCTGCTCACAGAAAAAGAGGCCACCCGGCTGTGGCTTGGTGTGGCGGAAAACCCGTATGTAGACTGCATCGGTCATTCCGAACAGCAGCATTACCGGTACGATTACGACCTCGTCACCAAGGCTTTTGCCCGAAACAACAAGGTCGTGGAGCTCAACGGCAACTCTTTCCAGGTTCGCAGAGACGGCATCCCCAACATGCGCGCCCTGCTCAAGGCCTGCCTGAAAAACGGCTGCCGCATTACCCTGGATACCGACGCCCACAGCATCCGTCAGCTGCAGGAAAACATGACTGCACTGTATACTCTTGTGGAGGAAATCGACTTTCCGCAAGAGCTGATCGTGAATGCCAGCGCGGAAAATCTGGTAGAGGAATTAAAGCGCCACCATCGCAAGTGTGCGCAAGAAATTGGAGGCATTTTATTATGAGCCAGTATACCATCGGTATCGACCTGGGCGGCACCACCATGACCGCCGGTCTTGTGAACGAAAAGTATGAGATCATGGCCAAGCTGACCCGTGCCACTCGTCTGCCGCGTCCCGCCGACGACCTGGAACGCGCTCTGGCGGACCTCTGCCGTGCCGTTGCCAAACAGGGCGGGGTGAATTTTGACCAGATTGCCTATGTGGGCATCGGCACTCCCGGCAGCGTGAATTTCACCACCGGTTTTGTGGGCTACAACACCAACTTCGGTTACTATGACTGGAACCTGGGCCCCGATATGAAAAATCTGCTGGGCTGCAAGGTATACGTGGAAAACGACGCCAACGCCGCCGCTTTCGGTGAATATCTGGCAGGCGGTGCCAAGGGATACCGCGACGCGGTTATCGTGACTTTGGGCACCGGTATTGGCAGCGGCATCATTCTGGGCGGCAAGATCCTGCGCGGCTTCAATTTTGCGGCAGGCGAGATGGGCCATACGGTCATCGTGAAGGATGGCCGTCCCTGCAACTGCGGCCGCCGCGGCTGCTGGGAGCGGTATGCTTCCGCCCGTGCTCTGAGCGAGGATACCAAGGAAGCCATGAAGAACGATCCCGATACCATGATGTGGAAGATCGCCGGCGACCTGGATCATGTAAACGCCAAAACCGCTTTTGATGCCATGGCGGCAGGGGATGCCTGCGGCAAGCGCGTGGTGGAGAACTGGATGGAATATGTGGCCTGCGGCGTTGCCAATGTGGTCAATACCTTCCAGCCGGAAGTAATCTGCATCGGCGGCGGCGTGTCCAACCAGGGCGAGACCCTGCTGGCCCCCGTGCGCGCCTATGTGGAGCGGGAGACCCACAATATTACCACCGGCCACAACCCGGTCATCAATGCCTGCGTACTGCGCAATGATGCCGGCGTGATCGGTGCGGCTGCTCTGGCAGATTCTATCTGAAACAGACGCATACAAAACAAATCAGAAGGGGAGGGCAAGCATGACGCAAAAGCCGATTGCCGGTCTGTTGGACGCGATGGGCACTCAGGCGCTGCCCTGTATTCATAACGAACCGCTGGACCGCCATACCACTTTCCGTATCGGCGGCCCGGCTGCGGTATTCTGCAAACCGCGCACTGTGGCAGAGCTGACCAGGACCCTGGAACTTTGCCGCGAAAATCAGGTCCGCACCTATCTTCTGGGCAACGGCTCCAACACCTTGTTTGCCGACGAGGGCTTTGACGGCGCCGTAATCTGCCTGACTGACCTGAAGACCAGAAGCACCTGCGAGGTTCTTCCCGACGGGTCCGTCCGTCTGACTGCGGGGGCGGGGACCATGCTGGTCTCTGTCTGCAATCAGGCGCTGGAGCACTCTCTCACCGGCCTGGAATTCGCTTACGGCATTCCCGGCACGGTGGGCGGAGCCGTCTATATGAATGCCGGCGCTTACGGCGGTGAGATGAAAGATGTGCTGGAGCAGGTCACCTTTTTGGACGAAGACCTGAAACTGCATACCCTGCCCGCCGAAGAGCTGGAACTTGGCTACCGTACCAGTATTTTTGAGCGGCAGTCTTGGTGCATTCTGGAAGCTCAGTTCCTGCTGCATCCCGGTGACCGGGACCAGATCAACGCTCAGATGCAGGACTATATGTCCCGCCGCCGTGACAAACAGCCGTTGGAACTGCCTTCTGCCGGCAGTACCTTCAAACGTCCGGCCGGGTGTTTTGCCGGGCAGCTGATTGAAGAATGCGGCCTGCGCGGTTTTTCCGTAGGCGGAGCGGCTGTCAGCCAGAAACACTGCGGGTTCGTGGTGAACGTCGGCGGCGCCACCTGTGCCGATGTAGTGGAACTGACCGACCGTGTACGTGCCATTGTGCAGGAAAAAACCGGGCATATTTTGGAACGCGAAATCAGAGTTGTGCGCTGAAACCGGCAGTGCAGCGGGGAAGTGAGGTTTATTCATGAAGTTTCTGGTCGTAACGGGCCTTTCCGGCGCGGGGAAATCCATGGCAGCCAATGCGCTGGAGGATATCGGCTTCTTCTGCATCGATAACATCCCCGCCGGGTTGCTGCCGCGTATTGTTGACTTCGCCTTGCAGGGCGAAAACCAGCTCAATCGCGTGGCGGTTGTCATGGACATCCGCGGGCTGCGCACGGTAGAAGAGGTCAAAAGCGCTCTGGCCGCATTGGACGAAAAGAAGATGGATTATGACATCCTGTTCTTGGATGCAGCCGATGCGGTCATCCGCCGTCGCTACAAGGAGACCCGCCGCGTCCATCCCATGGCAATGAACGGCCGCCTGGCCATGGACGAAGCCATCCGGAGGGAGCGGGAAATCCTGCAGCCTCTGCGTGACCGGGCGCGGTATGTCATTGACACCACGCAGCTTTCTACTGCACTGACAAAAGAGCGGATCTGCGGGCTTTTTCTGGACAAGGGCCAGTGCTCTATGTCGCTGACCATTATGTCCTTCGGGTTCAAGTACGGTCTGCCCCAGGAAGCAGATATCGTACTGGATGTGCGCTGCCTGCCCAACCCTTTCTATGTACCGGATCTGAAGGAGAAAACCGGTATGGAACAGGATGTAGTGGACTATGTGATGGCCGCCCCCGAATCTCAGGAACTGTTGCGCCGGTATGAAAGCATGCTGGAGTATGCGCTGCCACTGTATGTCAAGGAAGGCAAGAGCCAGTTGGTGGTGGCCATCGGCTGCACCGGCGGCAAACATCGCTCCATTACCTTTACCCGCAAGCTGGCCGAGTTCTGCACCAAACTGGGCTATGCTCCCACTGTTTTGCATCGTGACGCAAAACGGACTATGTGACCAACACAGAAAGAGGCATCTGTAAGATGAGCTTTTCTCAGGATGTCAAAGCAGAGATCCTGCGCCGCAAGGTCAGCCGCCCCTGCTGCTGTACCGCTGCGGCCTACGCAGTAGCCTGTTTTGGCAAATATTTTGATGACCGGGGCATCGTGCTTCAGACCGAAACCGAAGGTGTTGCCGCCTTTGCACAGAAAATGTATTCCCGGTGTGGGATCACCGGGCAGGTCTTGCGCAAGGAGCGCACCGGGTCCGTGGTATACGAGTTCAGTGTAAAGGAACCGGAAGAAGTTCGGAAAATGCTGGAACTTTTCGGCCATACCGGACGGGAAACGGCATTGCGCATCAAGCCGGATTGTTTCCGCTGTCAGCAATGCGTTTCCTATTTTGTATCCACCGCCTTTTTGTGCTGCGGCACCGCCACTGATCCCGAAAAGGGTTACAACATCGAATTTCTCTCTACCCGGTATCAACTTTCGCAGCAGCTGGAATCCATCCTGGCGGAGCACGAGTTTCATCCCCATCGCGCCTTGCGCAAAGGTGCCAACACGGTCTATATCAAAGCGGGGGACCATATCGAGGACCTTCTGACCTTCATGGGCGCGGGCAATGCGGCCATGCGGATCATGGAACAGCGCATGTACAACGAAATGCGCAACAAAACCAACCGCCTCTCCAACTGCGAGACCGCCAACCTGGGTAAAAGCGTCCAGGCCGCCGTTCAGGTTCAGATGGCCATCCGCGCCCTGGAAGAGGCGGACGCACTGGACACCCTGTCCGAACCTCTGCTGACCACCGCCAAAATGCGGATGCGTTACCCCGATCTTCCGCTGGCTAAGTTGGCGGAAAAATTTGATCCCCCGGTGAGCAAGGCCGGGCTGTCTCATCGTTTCAAACGGATCCAGCAAGCGGCTCAGCGTCTGAACGGTCAGACGCAAACCGCCGAGGTCCAAGGAAAGGAACAACATGCCTGAGCAAGCAAAACGACAATTTACCCATCTGCATCTGCATACCGAATACAGCCTGCTGGACGGCGCGTGCCGGATCGACAAACTTTTCGACCGCGTCAAGGAGCTGGGCCAGACCGCCGTGGCCATCACCGACCACGGCGTTATGTATGGCTGCGTGCAGTTCTACGATGCCGCGGTGGCGGCAGGCATCAAACCCATCATCGGCTGTGAGGTGTATGTTGCTACCCGCACCCGCTTTGATAAGGTCAACCGCATCGACGGCAACAACCATCTTGTGCTGCTTTGCAAAAACGAAACAGGCTACAAGAACCTGATCAAGATGGTCAGCGCGGGTTTTCTGGAAGGCTTTTATTCCAAACCCCGGGTGGACAAGGAACTGCTGGAACAGCATCACGAAGGCCTGATCTGCCTTTCGGCCTGCCTGGCCGGCGAAGTGCCCCAGGCCATTCTGGCCGGAGATTACGAGCGCGCCAAGCAGGCAGCCCTGTACTACCAGAATCTGTTCGGAGAAGGGAACTACTATATCGAACTGCAGGATCACGGCCTGGAAGAGGACAATGTTGTCCTGCCCCAGCTGATCCGCCTTTCCCGGGAAACCGGTATCCCTATGGTCGCCACCAACGATGCCCATTACCTGACCCGGGAAGATTCCAAGATGCAGAGCATTCTGCTGTGCATCCAGACCGGCAAGACCATCGCGGATGCCGACCGCATGGAATTCCAGACAGACGAGTTCTACGTAAAAAGCACCGACGAGATGTACGATCTGTTCTCCATGGTTCCGGAAGCCTGTGAAAACACCAACCGCATCGCGGAGCAGTGCAGCTTTGATTTCCATTACGGCGAGACCAAGCTGCCGTATTTCAAGGCACCGGACGGAATGGAAAACCAGGAGTATTTCGAAAAGCTCTGCCGTGAAGGTCTGGAGCGCCGGTATCCCGGCCGTGTCACCCAGGAGCTGCGGGACCGCCTGGACTACGAGATCGGAGTCATCTCCAAGATGGGGTACACCAACTACTATCTCATCGTCTATGACTTCATCAACTATGCTAAGACCCGTGGCATCCCGGTAGGACCGGGCCGTGGCTCCGGCGCCGGCAGTCTGGCTGCCTACTGTGTGGGCATCACCGACATTGACCCTATCCGCTATAACCTGATTTTCGAACGCTTCCTGAACCCGGAACGCGTGTCTATGCCCGACTTTGACGTAGACTTTTGCTATGAACGCCGGCAGGAAGTCATCGACTACGTAAACGAAAAATACGGCCGGGATCACGTGGCCCAGATCGTGACCTTCGGTACCATGGCCGCCCGGGCTGCTGTGCGGGATGTGGGCCGTGTGATGGGGATGCCTTATCAGGACGTAGACCGGGTCGCCAAGCTCATCCCCATGGAACTGAAGATGACGCTGCAGCATGCGCTGGAAGTTTCTGCCGACCTGAAAAATCTGTACGAAGCAGATCCCCAGGTACATGAACTGATCGACACCTCCCTGAAAGTGGAAGGCATGCCCCGCCACGCTTCCACCCATGCGGCAGGCGTTGTCATTACCCGGGAAGCTGCCACGGAATATGTTCCCTTGTCCACCAACGACGGCTTGCCGGTCACCCAGTTCAACATGACCGAAATCGAGCGCCTGGGCCTTCTGAAGATGGACTTTCTTGGTCTGCGCACTCTGACAGTCATCCATGATACGGAGACCGCCGTACAGCGGCGTGACCCTTCCTTCACCCACGAATCCATTGACTACGACGACCAAGCCACCTACGCCATGCTCACCAACGGCGAGACCGAGGGTGTGTTCCAGCTGGAATCTACCGGCATGAAGCAGGTCCTGACCGGCCTCAAACCGAAAGACCTGGAAGATATTATTGCTCTGATTTCACTGTATCGCCCGGGTCCCATGGATTCCATTCCCACCTACCTGCGCAACCGGCGGGAACCGGACAAGATCAGCTATCGCACCCCGGAGCTGGCCCATATTCTGGACGTGACCAACGGGTGCATTGTCTACCAGGAACAGGTCATGCAGATCTGCCGGGAACTGGCGGGATTCAGTTTCGGACAGGCCGACAATGTCCGCCGCGCCATGAGCAAGAAAAAGCACAAAGTCATGGAGGCGGAACGCGCCCACTTTGTGTACGGATGCACCGAGCCGGGCAAGGAATGCCCCGGCTGCATCAACAATGGTATTCCGGAAGCCGCTGCCAACGCCATCTATGATGACATGAGCAGTTTTGCATCCTACGCCTTCAACAAATCCCACGCCGCCTGCTATGCCTACGTGGCGTTCCAGACTGCGTACCTGAAATGCCACTATCCCCAGGAATTCATGGCCGCTCTGTTGACCAGTGTTTTGGACAACACCTCCAAGGTCATTGAATACTCCACCGAGTGTCAGCGACTGGGTATCAAGGTTCTTCCACCGGACATCAATATTTCCCGCGGCGGCTTTACCGCCGACGGAAACAGCATTCGCTTCGGCCTGAACGCGGTCAAGAGCGTGGGCCGCCCATTGATCGAAGGGGTGATCCGGGAACGTCGTACACGTCCTTTCCGCAGTCTGTATGACTTCTGCAAGCGGATGCGCGGCGCGGAACTGAACCGCCGTGCGCTGGAAAACCTCATCCGTGCCGGCGCCTTTGATGCCCTGGAACCCAGCCGTCACGGCATGATCCAGAGTGTGGAAGGCATTCTCAAGAGCGTGGAAACCGACGCCCGCCAAAACCTGGAAGGACAGCTGGACCTGTTCAGCGCCATGGCAGGGAACAGCGCCGAAGCGCCGGTGGATGATTACAAGGTCCCCAATCTGCCGGAATATCCGGTATCCGAACTTCTCAAGATGGAAAAGGAAGTTTCCGGCCTGTATCTGTCCGGTCACCCGCTGGACGCATACCGGGAACAGATTCAGAAGGTTTCCACCTGCATGATTTCCCAGCTCAGCGGAGAGGAAGCCAGGGAGTTCGACAACCAATCGGTAACGCTGCTGTGCACCGTGGTCAAAAGCCGAGTCATGACCACCAAATCCAACACTTTAATGGCTTTTACCACAGTGGAAGACCTGACCGGCACCATGGAACTCCTGGTTTTCCCCCGGGTGTTTTCCTCGTACAGAGCGTATCTGCAGGAAAATGCGGTCATTGTGGTTTCCGGCCGTGTTTCTTATAAAGAGGATGAAGGAACCCGCCTGGTGGCAGAACAGATTGCCCCGGTGGACGAGTATGATTCCAGCCGCGGATTTGCCACGCCGGCAGGGCAGGGGACCACTCTTGCGCCTGCCCCGCAAAAAAAGGTCGTTGGACTTTGGCTGCTGGTGCCTTCCCGTCAGAGCAGAGAAATGCAGCGCATCGAAAACCTGCTGCGAAACATCTTTGACGGTCCCATGCCGGTCTATTTCAAGTTCGAAGATTCCGGCCAGCGCATGCGTGCGCCGCAGAGCCTTTGGGCCAATGATGTGCCGATTTTGCGCAGGGAACTGGAACGAATTCTCGGTCCCGATCACGTCAAAGAGCAAACCGCAAAATAAATCCATATCTTTTGCAAGAATTATCCATAATTGGCAGGGCTCACATATGGTATAATACTTTACGGGGGTTTGTTATACCTTTAACACACGGTCGGGAAGGGCCGTGCCCCCGGTTGGCGGATTATCCGCAAAATGGAGTATAAACGCCAAGCCTTTGATTTAACGGGAGGGAAATCTATGGCTAAGGAGATCAAAACCATCGGCGTGTTGACCAGCGGCGGCGACGCCCCCGGCATGAACGCTGCGGTCCGTGCCATCGTACGTACCGGCATTACCCGCGGTTACCGCATGATGGGCATTCAGCGCGGCTATAACGGCCTGATCAACGGCGAATGCTATGAGATGAACGTGCGCAGCGTGTCGGAGATCATCCACCGCGGCGGCACCATTCTGTATACGGCCCGCTGCCTGGAATTCAAGACCAAGGAAGGTCAGGCCAAGGGTCTGGCCCGCTGCAAGGAACTGGGTATCGACGCGCTGGTGGTTATCGGCGGCGACGGTTCTTTCATGGGTGCCCGCGCACTGGCCAACCAGGGTATTCCCTGTGTGGGTATTCCCGGCACCATTGACAACGACATTGCCTGCAGCGAATACACCATCGGCTACGACACCGCTATGAACACCGCAGTGGAAGCCATCGATAAACTGCGTGACACCACCCAGAGTCATGACCGCTGCAGCGTTGTTGAGGTCATGGGCCATCACGCCGGTTACATTGCGCTGAACGTAGGCATCGCCACCGGCGCCCTGGCAGTCCTGTTGCCTGAACGTCCCTTCGATTTTGAGCGGGACATTCTGCAGCGTATGCGCCAGACCCAGTTCACCGGCAAGAAGCACTTCATCATCATCGTGTCCGAAGGTGTTGTGGGTGCTCAGGAACTGGCAAACCAGATTCAGGCCGCTACCGGTGTGGATTCCCGCGCTACCGTTCTGGGTCATATCCAGCGCGGCGGTTCTCCCACGGTGCGTGACCGCGTGAATGCTTCTCTCATGGGTTACCACGCCATCGACCTGCTGGACAAAGGCATCTACAACCGTGTTGTGGGGGTTTCCGGCGGCAAGATCGTGGACTACGACGTGAACGTGGCGTTGTCCATGCACAAGACCATCGACTCCAGCGAGATCGATGTGGCCAATTCCATCTCCATCTGATCGAATCATCCTGCACGAAGCCGGACAAGCTGCCCGGCTTCGTCTTTTTGTGCGGCGAGGCAGGGGAGAGTGGCGCTTTTTTGCATCCTTTTTTCTGTATCCTGCCCCACATCGGCTGAAACAACGCGGTTTTTGCAAAAAAACTCTTGCAATCCATTCTGTGTTGTGGTATTATATTTCGGCAATACACACGCATTGCGTTGTTTTTTTGTGCCTGAACGGTCCATACTGAACCCGGAAGGTTAGAAAACAATTACGCAGTGCGGAGGGTAAAACTAAATTTTTGGAGGAAATTTATTATGGCAGTCGTTTCTATGAAGCAGCTTCTCGAAGCCGGTGTCCACTTCGGTCACCAGACCCGTCGCTGGAACCCCAAGATGGCGAAGTACATCTTCACCGAGCGCAACGGTATCTACATCATCGACCTGCAGAAGACCGTGAAGAAGCTGGATGAGGCTTACAACTTCGTGCGTGATACCGCGGCCAACGGCGGTGAGATCCTGTTCGTCGGCACCAAGAAGCAGGCTCAGGAGTCCATCCGTGACGAGGCTACCCGCTGCGGCATGCACTTTGTCAATGCTCGCTGGCTGGGCGGCATGCTGACCAACTTCCGCACCATCCGCAAGCGTATCGACCGTATGGAACAGCTGAAGGCCATGCAGGAAGACGGCACCTTCGACCTGCTGCCCAAGAAGGAAGTTGTCAAGCTGGAACTGGAGATGGAAAAGCTGGACAAGTACCTGGGCGGCGTCAAGGACATGAAGACCCTGCCGAAGGCTCTGTTCATCGTTGACCCCCACAAGGAGCGCATCGCCGTTTCCGAGGCCCGCAAGCTGCACATCCCCATCGTGGCCATTGTTGATACCAACTGCGATCCCGATGAGATCGACTACGTCATCCCCGGCAACGACGACGCTATCCGCGCTGTCAAGCTGATCTCCGCCGCTATGGCCGATGCCGCTCTGGAAGGCAAGCAGGGCGTGCAGGACGCTCCCGCCGCTGAGGCTGCCGAGGCCTGATCACGGCAGATAGACCCGTTTCAACGCTGACTTTTTTCTAAGAAAGGACGATACGTTATGGCTATTTCCGCTAAGGACGTTATGGAACTGCGCAAGCAGACCGACTGCGGCATGATGGAGTGCAAGAAGGCTCTGACCCAGGCTGACGGCGACTTCGCCAAGGCCATCGAGATCCTGCGCGAGCAGGGCCTGGCCACCGCCACCAAGAAGGCCGGCCGCATTGCCGCCGAAGGCATGGTCTATGCCGTTTCTTATCCCAACTGCGCCGTTGTGGTTGAGGTCAACGCCGAGACCGACTTCGTTGCCAAGAATGATAAGTTCGTTGAGTTCACCAAGGACCTGGCCAAGGTTATCGCCGATGCTGCTCCGGCCGATGTTGACGCTCTGATGGGCTGCAAGATGGGCGAGGGCACCGTTGACGATGCTCTGAAGGCTCTGATCCTGATCATCAAGGAGAACATCAAGGTTCGCCGTTTTGCCCGTTACGACGGTCACTGTGCCGCTTATGTCCATGGCGGCGGCACCCACGGCGTCATCGTGAAGTTCGACACCACCGATGACGTTGCTGCCAAGGAAGGCTTTGTTGCCTTCGGCAAGGACATCGCCATGCAGATCGCGGCTGCCAACCCCAGCTACCTGAACGAGGCTGCTGTGCCCGCTTCCGTCATCGAGAAGGAAAAGGAAATCATCCTGGCTCAGATGGCCAACGATCCCAAGAATGCCAACAAGCCCGACGCCATCAAGGAAAAGATGGCCATCGGCAAGCTGGGCAAGTTCTACAAGGAGAACTGCCTGGTGGATCAGGCTTTCATCAAGGACGGCAACATGGACGTGAACAAGTATGTTGCTGCCACCGCCAAGGAACTGGGCGGCGACATCAAGATCGTCGAGTACACCCACTTCGTCAAGGGCGAAGGTCTGGAGAAGCGCACCGAAGACTTCGCTGCCGAAGTTGCCGCTGCCATCAAGGGCTAATTAACCTATTCAACTTTCCGGAGAAGGTACACAGTGTGTACCTTCTCTTTTTTGGTTCTTACCCTGGGTCGGTATGCGGATACATGAATAAAAAGAGGAGACGGTACGCTGAAAACGTGCTGTCTCCTCTTTATTTACAGATTGATTTACCGAAAAGGGTCAGTCCTGAGGACGGAAAGTCAGGGAGCCATCATCGTCCATGTGATCCACAATTGCCAGACTGGCCAGTTTGTAGCCTTCGCTGCGCAGTTCAGCACCACCGGTCTGGAAGCCCTTCTCGATGCAGACACCAATCCCTGCCACCGTAGCACCGGCCTGTTTGCACACATCCAGCAGACCGCGCATGGCTTTGCCATTGGCCAGGAAGTCATCCAGAATCAGCACCCGGTCCTCAGGTCCCAGGAACTTTTTGGCCAGAGTGATCTCGTATTCCTTGCCGTATGTATAGGAGTGAACTTTGGAAGTAAACACATCGCCGTCAATGTTCTTGCTCTTGGCTTTCTTTGCGAAAACCACGGGCACATCAAAATGACGGGCGGTCATGCAGGCAATGGCAATGCCGGAAGCCTCAATGGTGAGAATCTTGTTGACCCCATCATTGCCAAAGATCCGCTTGAACTCAGCGCCGATGGCATCCAGCAGTTCCACGTCCAGCTGATGGTTCAGGAAGCAATCCACCTTCAGCACATTACCCGGGCGGACCTGCCCGTCTTTCAGAATACGCTCTTCCAGTAATTTCATCGAACTTTCTATACCCCTTTCATCCTATTGCTACTATTATGCCGAATTCAGTCGTATTTTGCAATCCTTTTACGAGAAAAAAGGGGAGGGGAATAAGCAAGTCGACGAAATGTTAAACTTCTGTTACCGTTGTTTGTGAAAAGCGACCAAGAAAGTGAATAATTTGTAAACAAACTATGTCGATTTAATACATTGAACAATTAAAGCCGGAAAGCTATAATACATCTATATACCAACGCGGGCATGTGCGGCCCCGCCGCAAGATCCTTGCGGCAAGCGTTGCGAATATAGGAGGGAAATATTATGAAAAAGCTTATCAGTGCAGCTTTGGCTTCCGCCATGGTTCTGAGCCTGGCAGCTTGCGGCTCCACCGATACCGGCACCACTTCTTCCGCCGGTGCGGACAACGCGGCCACCGCCGAAGCTTCCAACTCCAACGGTTTCACGCCCATCAAGCTGGGCGGCATCGGCCCCACCACCGGCTCTGCTGCTTCTTACGGTATTGCCGTTATGCAGGGTGAAGAGCTGGCCGTGAACGAGATCAACGAGGCTGCCGGCTACACCGTTTTTGAATTCAGCTTCGAGGACGATGAACACGACGCCGAAAAGGCCACCAACGCCTACAATGTCCTGAAGGACTGGGGCATGCAGGTCCTGCTGGGCACCGTCACTTCCACTCCCAGCCTTTCCGTGGCAGGTGAAACCGTCAATGACAACATGTTCATGCTGACGCCTTCCGCCTCTGCCGTGGACGTGGTCGAGACCGGTGACAACGTCTTCCAGATGTGCTTCACCGACCCCAACCAGGGCGTCGTTTCCGCTGACTACATTGCCGAGAACGCTTTGGGCTCCAAGATCGGTATCATCTACGATTCTTCCGACGCTTACTCTTCCGGCATTTACACCGCTTTCAAGGCTGAGATCGAGGCCAAGGGTCTGGAAATCGTCGCTACCGAAAGCTTCACCAGCGACAACAAGAGCGATCTGTCCACCCAGGTGACCAAGTGCCAGAATGCCGGTGCCGACTTGGTGTTCCTGCCCATTTACTATAACGAGGCTTCTCAGATCCTGATCGCCGCCGACAAGGTCGGTTACAAGCCCACCTTCTTCGGCTGCGACGGTATGGACGGCATCCTGTCCATCGAAGGCTTTGACACCAGCCTGGCCGAAGGCCTGATGCTTCTGTGCCCCTTCTCCGCCACCGCCACCGATGAGACCACCCAGAAGTTCGTCTCCGCTTACGAGGCTGCTTATGGCGAAACTCCCATCCAGTTTGCCGCCGACGCCTATGATTGTGTGTACGCCATTTACCAGTGCGTGCAGAACGGCAGCATCAACGGCGACATGTCTGTCAGCGAGATGTGCGAAGCCCTGAAGGCTGACTTCACCACCATGACTTTCAACGGCACCACCGGTGAGGGCCAGACCTGGGAAGCCAACGGTATGGTCAGCAAACCGCCCCGTGTGTACGTTGTCACCAACGGCGAGTACGCTACCGCGGAATAATTGCTGTCTGCGATATTCCGTATTGAATTGAATTTTTGCCAAAGGGGGCTGTCCGAATCATTTTTCGGCAGTCCTCTTTGTGCTTTTTGGGCCGGTTGGCCCGGATGCCCTGGCGGCCAAACTTGTTGTCTGCAAACGGCATCTATGGTAGAATGATGTCGGGACCGTGTTTGTACGGCAGACAATCGTTTAAGATGTGAGGTGTATTTCAGGATGCAGTTTTTGTCCTACCTGATCAATGGCATCAGCCTGGGCAGCGTGTACGCTCTGATTGCATTGGGCTACACGATGGTGTACGGCATCGCCAAGATGCTGAACTTCGCCCACGGCGACGTCATCATGATCGGCAGTTATGTTGTCTTTTTTGCCTTCGGTTCTTTTGGACTGAATCCGGTGCTGGCCATTGTGCTTTCCATGGTGGTCTGTACGATTCTTGGTGTTGCCATTGAGCGTGTGGCCTACCGGCCTTTGCGGGAAGCCCCGTCTTTGGCCGTTCTGATCACCGCCATCGGTATGAGTTATCTGCTGCAGCAGGTCGCTCAGCTGATGTGGACTTCCAACGCCAAAAGCTTCCCCTCTGTGGTGGCCAATTCGGCGATCTTCAAGCCTCTGACTCTGTTTGACGGCCAGCTTACCATCTCTGCCGAAACCATCGTTACCATTCTGGCCTGTGTGGTCATCATGGTTCTGCTGCTTTATTTCATCAACTGCACCTCTGCCGGTCATGCCATGCAGGCGGTGAGTGAGGACCGCGGTGCCGCCCAGCTCATGGGCGTGAATGTGAACGCCACCATCTCCCTGACCTTCGCCATCGGTTCCGCCCTGGCCGCTGTGGCAGGTGCGCTGCTGTGCTCCTCCTATCCGTCTCTGCAGCCCACCACCGGCGCCATGCCCGGTATCAAGGCTTTCGTGGCCGCAGTGTTCGGCGGCATCGGTTCCATTCCGGGTGCCTTCCTGGGTGGTATCCTGCTGGGCGTGATTGAAAACCTGAGCAAAGCCTACATTTCCACCCAGCTGTCCGACGCCATCGTGTTTCTGGTCCTGATCATCGTGCTTCTGGTCAAGCCCACCGGCCTGCTGGGCAAAAAGGTCAATGTAAAAGTGTAAAGGAGGTGTGAGGATGTTTCGCTTGAAAAATATGCGTAAATCGACCAAGAGCAACCTCATCACCTTCGGTATCGTGATCGGGTTTTATCTGGTCATTCAGCTGATTTCGGCCATGGGGCTGCTTTCCAGCTCTCTGTCCGGCCAGTTGGTTCCTATCTGTGCTTATGTCATTCTGGCCGTTTCGCTGAATCTCACCGTCGGTATTCTGGGTGAACTCAGCCTGGGCCATGCCGGTTTTATGAGCGTGGGCGCTTTTTCCGGCACCATTGTCTGGACCACCCTGTACGGTCAGGTGCCCAACTGGCTCGGCCTTCTGCTGGCCTTTGTGGTTGGCGGTGTGGTGGCCGGTATCTTCGGCTTTATCGTGGGTGTGCCCGTTCTGCGTCTGTCCGGCGACTACCTGGCCATCGTGACCCTGGCTTTCGGCGAGATCGTCAAAAACGTCATGAACGCCTGTTATCTGGGCTACGACTCCAAGGGCCTGCATTTTTCCTTTAAGGATGCGGCTTCCATGGGAATGGAAGCCGACGGCACCACCATCATCAACGGTGCCATTGGTATCACCGGCATCAAGAAGGCCTCCACCTTCACGCTGGGCATCGTTCTGGTTCTGCTGACCCTGATCGTGATCCTGAACCTGATCAACTCCCGGGCAGGCCGTGCCATCAAGGCCATCCGCGACAATGAAATTGCCGCCCGCAGCGTGGGTATCAACATCACCAAGTACAAACTGATGGCTTTTATCACCTCCGCCGTTTTTGCAGGCATCGCGGGTGTTCTGTACTCTCTGAACTACTCTTCTCTGGTGGCCAAAAAGTTTGACTACAACACCTCCATTCTGATCCTGGTGTTCGTAGTGCTGGGCGGCATCGGCAACATCCGCGGTTCGGTCATTGCTGCGGCGCTGCTGACCGTGCTGCCCGAGATGCTGCGTTCTCTCAACGACTACCGCATGCTGATTTACGCCATCGTCCTGATTCTGGTGATGATTTTCAGCCAGAGCCCCCAGGTCGTGGCCTGGCGCAAGCGTATGGTCGAATTGTTCCGCGGCCGCTTCTCCAAGCGCCCGCAGGCTAAGGAGGTGCAATGATGGCACTGCTGGAAGTAAGCAACCTGGGCATTGCCTTCGGCGGCCTGCAGGCGGTGGCTCAGCTGGACCTGAAGATTGAAAAGGGCCACCTGTATGGTCTGATTGGCCCCAACGGTGCCGGCAAAACCACCGTGTTCAATATGCTGACCGGTGTGTACACCCCCACCGAGGGCAACATCGTACTGGACGGCAAGGATATCACCGGCAAGAGCCCGGACCTGATCAGCAAGGCGGGCGTGGCCCGTACTTTCCAGAACATCCGTCTGTTCAACGACATGACCGTTCTGGACAACGTCAAAGTGGCCCTGCACAACCAGGTGCGTTATAATATGTGGACCGGCATCCTGCGTCTGCCTTCTTTCCGTGAGAAGGAACACCAGATGGACAGGGAAGCCCTGCGTCTGCTGAAAATCTTTGACCTGGACGGAGAAGCTTCTCTGAAAGCCTCTCAGCTGCCCTACGGCAAACAGCGCAAGCTGGAAATCGCCCGTGCGCTGGCCACCAACCCGAAGCTGCTTCTGCTGGATGAACCTGCGGCCGGCATGAACCCCAACGAAACCGAAGAGCTGATGAACACCGTTCGCAGTGTGCGCGACCAGTTCGGCATTGCCATTCTGCTGATCGAGCACGACATGAACTTTGTCATGGGCATCTGCGAGGAGATCACCGTGCTGGATTACGGCCGCGTGATCGCCCACGGTGACGGCAAAGCCATCCGCAATAACCCCAAGGTCATTGCGGCATATTTGGGAGGTGACTGACGATGGGGGAAATGCTCGCAGTCAAGGGCATCAATGTGTATTACGGCTCCATCCACGCCATCCGGGACGTGTCCTTCCACGTGGATGAAGGGGAAATTGTGACCCTGATCGGCGCCAACGGTGCCGGCAAAACCACCACCATGCATGCGATTTCCGGGCTTCTGAAACCCAAAAGCGGAGAGATCGTATACTGCGGCCAGACCATCAGCCGCATGGAGGCCCACAAAATCATCCGTCTGGGTCTGGCCCAGGTACCGGAAGGGCGCCGCGTATTCAGCGGTCTGACAGTGCAGCAAAATCTGCAGATGGGTGCCTATACTCGCCGTGACGGCAAGGACGCCATCCAGGCGGACTTTGACATGGTGTATGACCTGCTGCCCCGCCTGAAAGAGCGCCGCAGCCAGGCCGCCGGGACCCTTTCCGGCGGTGAACAGCAAATGCTGGCCATTGGCCGTGCACTGATGTGCCGTCCCAAGATGCTGCTGCTGGACGAACCTTCCATGGGTCTGTCTCCGCTGCTGGTGAAGGAAATCTTCAAGATCATCCGGGACGTCAACCGCAACGGTGTGACGGTCCTTCTGGTGGAACAGAACGCCAAGATGGCGTTGGAAATCGCCAACCGCGCCTACGTGCTGGAAACCGGCACCATCAAGATGGAAGGCGAAGCCACCGAGCTGGCCAACAACATCGAAGTGCGCAAAGCCTACCTGGGCGCACAGTAAAGTTTGCCTATATAAAAAACCTCCTGCCGCGGAAATCCGCAGCGGGAGGTTTCTTGTTGTTTATGAGCGTCGACAGCCTTCGCCATCAGCGCGCCGCATCCGGGGGACGGTCATTGTCGGAAAGAGGCTGGGTCAGACCTTCCAGCAGTGACATATAGATCTGGCTGCCACGGGCAATGAACCGGTTCTTGACCTCTTCCGCCGTCAGGGAATCCGGCATGGCCAGTTCCAGGCGGAAACTTTCCGGCTGCCCCTCATCCTGGATGATGCAGACCACACGGTATCCGCCGGCATCATGCTCCACGGTGGCATGGTTCTGGGCGGCACGGTGAGACCAGCTCTGCAGACGTATCACCGCCAGAATCGCACTTTCCCGCACGCTGCGGGGCAGATCATAGCTGAGGGTATCGGCCACACTGGCGCCCTTTTCGGTGATCTTATACCCCTTATCCTGGACGGTCACCAGTTTCTGGTGTTCCAGCTCGCTGAGCGCGTTGACGAACTCAAAGTAATTGACCAGTTCTTCCTGCAAAAGCGCACCTTCCAAGGTCTCCCGCGTCACAGGCCCGGTAGTCTTGATCAGGTAGCACAGAAGAAGGCGTATTTCCGTGCTGCTGGTAAGGCCGCCGGGCTTGACACCCGCGGTAAACACGTCCGCCATGGTAGATCACTTCCTGTACATAGTATTTCCTGCCTTTTATTATACCGCAAGCCTGCGGGTGTGACAAGGGAGCAACCGCATTTGCAGCAGGGAAGTTTAAAACACAGTCTCGATCTGCTTGCGGCTCTGCGGGGTGGAATAGGTCCAGCGGCGGATGCGTCCCCGGGTAACAAAATAGTGAGGTTCAAACCGCATGGACTGATTCAGATTCTTATTGACCACCACCAGTTTGATCTTCATCTTATCCGGCAGAATACTTTTGATGTACACGCTCACCGCCTGACCGGGCCGCAGCGCCTTGTCCGGCTCTGCCAGCCCCGCCAGATTGGGGGCGATTTCAATGAATACGCCGTACTCTTCCACACTGCGCACGATTCCAACCACCGTTTCGCCCGCTGCAAAGCAGGCAGCATTCTCGCTCCAGGTTCCCAGCAGTTCCCGCAGGGTCAGGACAATCCGTCCCTGTACATCCCGGCTTTTGACGGCACACAATAGCTGCTGGCCTACCTGTACCCGGTCAGCGGGGCTGGAAATGCGGGACACCGAAAGACAGTCGATGGGCAGCAAGGCGGAAATACCGCATCCCACGTCGCAGAAAGCCCCGAAGTTTTCGATATGTGTAACGGTGCAGGGGATCACGCTGCCGTTTTCCAGCGTGTCCAGGTAATGGCGCCGGCAAGCCCTCTGGGCAGACGCCCGGGAAAGCAGATACACGGTTTCGCCGTCTTCCCGGCCAAGCCCGGCGATGGTGAAACAGGTGGGACGTCCTACACGGGTAAGCACGGCAATATCCTTGATGGCTTCTCCCGGTTGTACGTCCACACATTCCTCAAACGGCATAACGGCGCGTTTGCCGCAGATTTCAAACCGCAGACGGCGTGCGGTGTCAAACGCCAGGGCAGTGCTTTGCAGCACCTCGCCCGTCTGGCGGCAGCGTTCCAGTTCTTCCTGGGTAAGATGGTTGGCATTGCGGCAAAGACCTTCGGCACGATATTCAAGCATTTGTTTGTCCTCTCTATATTGTGTATTCCGCGTGTGCGGTCATTCAACTGTATGCAGCGGCAGGGACGGATATTTGCAAAAACGCCGGTATGGTATATAATAAAACCATAAGTATTTTGAATCAGGTGGTGAGAGTATGGACGTTCGGGTCGGAGATGTGATCCAGACGAAAAAGCCGCACCCTTGCGGTGCGAACCTGTTCGATGTACTGCGCGTGGGGATGGATTTCAAAATCCGTTGCCAGAAATGCGGGCATGAGATCATGCTGCCCCGCGTAAAGATCGAAAAGAACATTAAAAAGGTCCTGCGCGACGGTCAGGAACAATAGCACCGGATCTCCTTTGAAGCACAGCCATAACGCATATAAAGGAATTCGGAATTTATGTTTGAAGAAATGCACGAGATCGAGCGCCGGTATGAGGAGATCGGATACCGGCTGACCACCCCGGAAGGAACGGCCGCCCCCAAGGTTTATGCCGGGCTGGTAAAAGACTACAAAGAACTGACCCCCCTGATGGAAAGCTGGCGTGCCTGGCGCGCGCTGCGGCAGGAAATAGAAGAGGAGCAGGCAGTTCTGCAGGAAGATTCTGCCGACCCTCTCTTCATCGATATGGTACAGCAGGAGCTGCGCAAAAACAGGGAAAGCCTGTCGGCGCTGGAAGAAAATCTCCGTCTGCTCCTGCTGCCCAAGGACGCAGATGATGACAAGAGCATCATCATGGAAATCCGGGCAGGCACCGGTGGGGAAGAAGCTGCGCTGTTTGCCCGGGATCTGTGGCGGATGTACACCATGTACGCCGCCAAGCGCGGCTGGGTCTGCGAGACCGTCCAATGCAACGACACCGAACTGGGCGGTATCAAGGAGATCGTCTTTTCCATCGAAGGTACCGGGGTGTACAGCCGCTTGAAATTTGAGAGCGGAGCCCATCGGGTACAGCGTGTACCCCAAACCGAAACCCAGGGCCGCATCCAGACGTCAGCTGCCACAGTGGCCGTTATGCCCGAAGCGGAAGAGGTAGAACTGGAAGTGGACCCCAAAGACCTGCGCATCGATACGTTCCGGGCTTCCGGCGCAGGCGGCCAGCACATCAACAAAACTTCCAGTGCCATCCGCGTCACACATCTGCCCACCGGCACGGTGGTGGAATGTCAGGACCAGCGCAGCCAGCGGGAAAACCGGGAGCAGGCACTGAAAGTGCTGCGCAGCCGTCTGCTGCAGCAAAAACAGGAAGCCTACGACCAGGAATACAATGCCAAACGCCAGAGCCAGGTGGGCAGCGGTGACCGCAGCGAGCGCATCCGCACCTATAACTTTCCCCAGGGTCGGGTGACCGACCACCGCATCAGTCTGACCGTGTACAAACTGGACGAGGTCCTCAACGGCAATCTCGACCTGATCGTGGAGCCCTTGCTGCTGGCTGACCGGGAAGAGAAACTTAAACAGATGAACTCCGGCGAGCAGGCCGGTTCGTAATTCATAAAAGGAAGATGAATATCATGCAGACACAGGTTTTGCCTGTTAATGAAGAAAGCATCCGCCTGGCGGCGGACCTGCTGCGCCGGGGGGATCTGGTAGCGCTGCCCACCGAAACGGTCTATGGCATTGCCGCCGATGCCCGTAATCCCCAGGCGGTAGAGAAAATTTTTCTGGCAAAGGGCCGCCCTCAGGACAATCCTCTGATCGTGCATATCTGCGGCATGGAAATGCTGCACGGTCTGGTATCCGAGGTACCGGAACGGGCCCTGCGCCTGGCTGAAGCCTTCTGGCCCGGACCCTTGACTATGGTCATGCCCCGTGGTCCCGAAGTGGCCGATGTCACCTGTGCCGGATTGGACACCGTAGGGATTCGTATGCCCTCCCACCCGGTGGTACAGGCGGTCATCAAGGCTTCCGGAGTGGCATTTGCGGCACCTTCGGCCAATTTGTCCGGCCGTCCCAGCCCCACCAACGCAGCGGACACACTCGCCGATATGGACGGCCGCCTGCCGCTTATCCTGGATGGGGGAGAGTCGGACGTGGGTGTGGAATCCACAGTGGTTTCGGTATGCGGGGAACACCCCGTTCTGCTGCGTCCCGGTTATGTGACCAAGGAACAGATGGAAGAAGTTCTGGGTGAAGAGGTTCTGGTTTCTCACGCCATTCTGGAACGGCTGAAGCCGGGCGAGACCGCCCGTTCTCCCGGAATGAAATACAAGCACTATGCTCCCAAAGCCCAGGTTTCCATTCTGAAAGGCAGCTTTGCCCAATACAAAGCGTTTCTGCAGGAACATGCCGCGCCCGGTGTGTTTGCCATGTGCTTTACCGGAGAAGGGAAGGAGCTGCCCGTTCCCGCCATTGAGTACGGCACCGACGGCGACGGTGCTTCTCAGGCGCACCGCCTGTTCGCAGCCTTGCGGGAATGCGACAAGGCCGGTGCCCAGGTCGTTTATGCCCGCTGCCCGTTGAGCAGCGGTGTCTCCATGGCTGTATATAACCGTCTGCTCCGTGCGGCGGCATTCCGGGTGATAGATTTATGAAAATTATCGGAATTACCGGTCGGTCCGGCTGCGGAAAATCCAGCGTAACACGGTTGATTGCCGCCAAAGGATACCCTTGTATCGATGCGGATGCCGTGGCCCGGGAGGTTCTGGAGCCGGGTTCTCCCTGTATAAAGCAGTTGCAAAATGTGTTCGGTTCTGATATTGTAGATGGGTCAGGGACAGTACAGCGCCGTCTGCTGGCTGACCGTGCCTTCGCCACTCCGGAGGGCACCGCCTGCCTGACCGCCATTACCCATCCGGAAATTCTGCACCGCATTGACCAGCGTCTGCAGCAGGCCCGGGAGTCCGGTTCACAGCTTGCCTTTGTGGACGGAGCGGTCATTGTGGGGACCCCTTTTGCCGATCGCTGCGACCGCCTGGTTGTTGTGACCGCGCCTTACGAAGAGAGTGTGGCGCGTATTTGCGCCCGGGACGGTATTGTGCCCGATATGGCACGCCGGCGTCTGGATGCCCAGACCCCCGAACAGACCCTGCTGGAACATGCAGATTTTGTTCTCGAAAACAACGACACCTCCCAGCGCCTGCAGGAACGGGCGCTGGACCTGTTACATCGCCTGGAACAGGAGCCATAATTTCCTGTGCCGGAAAGGAGGCTTATGAAGAAAAGACAGACTCGCGCTGATGCCGTGCGCCGTCGCCCCCGTGTGCTGACCCGCCTGCTTTTGTTGCTGGCTGTTCTGCTTGTAGCGGGGAGCCTGCTCTTTTCCGCATGGCAAAGTAAGATCGAAAAAGCTTTGTATCCGCGCAAATATGCGGAATACGTAGACTATTACGCTGACAAATACGACCTGGACCCGTTGACGCTGTACGCCTTTATCCGTACCGAGAGCAACTTCAACCCCCAGGCCGAATCCGATGTGGGGGCCCGCGGATTGATGCAGATCACCGAAGTGACCTTTGACTGGATCAAATCCAAAATTGCCCCCGATGAGCAGCTGACTTTTGATGATCTCTATGACCCCGAAACCAACATCCGTTTCGGCAGTTATTTCGTGGCGTACTGCCTGATAAAATTTGAGGATCTGGCCACAGCGGCCGCTGCCTATCACAACGGTGTAACCGCGGTGAGCAATCTTTTGGAAAACCCGGAATATTCCGCCGACGGCAAAACACTGGATGAATTCCCGTATCCGCAAATGCGGCAATACGTACACAAGATCACCACCAGTTACGCACGTTACCAGGAGATATATGCCACTCAATAAAGCCCCGAGCGCTTTAACCGGTGCCGAGAATAGATAATTTTTGTGAAAGGACGTACCGATATTATGGGAAAGAAAAGTGGTAAGGAACTGGAAAAGCTCCTTTACAAAAATGAGACCGTTGCTGACCGTGCTCCGGATCAGATGGCTGCCGCTCATGAATTCTGCGAAGGTTACAAGCAGTTTCTGGATGCTGCCAAAACCGAGCGCGAAGTCGTTACTTACAGCGAAGAACTGCTGCGCGGCGCCGGCTACAAGCCCTTTGTGCCGGGCCAGAAACTGAACGCCGGTGACAAGGTCTACGTCATCAACCGCAAAAAATGCGTGCTGGCCGCCACCATCGGCCGCAAGAGCCTGGAGGAAGGCTTCCATCTGAACATTGCCCACGTGGACGCTCCTCGCCTGGACCTGCGCCCCGTGCCGCTGTTCGAGAAGAAGAGCCTGGCTTATCTGCGCACCCATTATTACGGCGGTGTGCGCAAGTATCAGTGGGCCACCATTCCGCTGTCCATCCACGGTGTGGTGTATCGCGCCGACGGCTCCTGCGCCGAGATCTGCATCGGTGAAAACCCCAGCGATCCTGTTTTCTGCATCACCGACCTGCTGCCGCACCTGGCTGCCAAGCAGAACGAGAAGAAGCTGCCCGAAGGCATTACCGGCGAGAACCTGAACATCCTCTTCGGTTCCGATCCCATCGAGGATAAGGACGTGGAGAACCGTGTCAAGCTGAATGTGCTGGGCATGCTCAACGATACCTACGGCATTACCGAAAGCGACTTCACCCGTGCCGAGCTGGAGATCGTTCCCGCCTTCACCGCCCGCGACGTGGGTCTGGACCGCTCCATGATCGGTGCTTACGGCCACGATGACCGCGTGGACGCGTACCCCGCGCTGATGGCCGAAATGACCACCGTTTCTCCGGCGTACACCACCGTTTGCGTGCTGACCGACAAGGAAGAAGTGGGTTCCGACGGCGTGACCGGCCTGAACAGCATGTATACCTTCCACTTCCTGCAGCAGCTCTGCGCAGCCCAGGGTGTGGACTACATCACTGCCTGCAAGGCTTCCAAGTGCCTGTCTGCCGACGTGACCGCTGCATATGACCCCACCTACGACGATGCTTTTGAGGCGGATAACGGCACCTATGCCGGCCGCGGTGTTGCTATCTACAAATACACCGGTTCCCGTGGCAAGTCTTCCACCAGCGATGCCAGCGCCGAACTGGTCAGCTACCTGACCCGCCTGATGAACGCCAACAACATCGTCTGGCAGATTGGCGAAATGGGCAAGATCGATCTGGGCGGCGGCGGCACCGTTGCCAAGTATGTGGCCAACCAGGACATCGACACCATCGACATCGGTGTGCCGGTGCTCTCCATGCACTCTCCCTTTGAGGTCGTCTCCAAAGCCGACGTGTACATGGCCTATCTGACCTTCAAAGCCTTCTGCGAAGACGAGCAGTAATATTTTCTCACACGGCAAAGCCCGGCAGACGCGAAAGCGCCCGCCGGGCTTTTTCTGTTCCATTTTATACGCTTCTTCGTCATTCCACCAACATTCGGTTGCGAAAATCACAGACTGCCGGTATCATAGGGTGCAGGAAAGGGGATGCCCATATATGTACGCAATCGACAAAAAGGAGTTCGGTGCTTTTGTAGCCCGGCTGCGAAAGGAAAAAGGCTGTACACAAAAAGAGCTGGCAGCCAAACTGTATGTATCGGACAAAGCCGTCAGCAAATGGGAAACCGGAGTTTCCCAAACAAAAGGATATTAAGGAATAACCTGTGTTTACCTGCTTGCG
>CAJMLV010000010.1 GCA_905214345.1 uncultured bacterium | reverse complement strand
CGCTTTGTGGCCATCACCGGCCCCAACGGCGGCGGCAAGTCCACTTTGGCCAAGATCATTGCCGGTATCTATCAGCCCACCTCCGGCCAGATTTTGCTGGACGGGGTGGACATCACCAATATGAGCATCACCGAGCGCGCCAATCTGGGCGTGAGCTATGCTTTCCAGCAGCCGGTGCGCTTCAAGGGTCTGCGTGTCAAGGACCTGCTGAGCCTGGCTGCCGGCAAGAACACCAGCGTGAACGAAGCCTGCTCCTACCTGAGCGAGGTCGGCCTGTGCGCCCGGGATTATATCGACCGCGAAGTGAACGCCAGCCTGTCCGGCGGCGAGCTCAAGCGCATCGAAATCGCCATGGTGCTGGCCCGGGGCACCAAGCTGTCCATCTTTGACGAGCCGGAAGCGGGCATCGACCTGTGGAGCTTCCAGAACCTGATCCGGGTGTTCGAGAAGATGTACGAACAGACCAAGGGCTGCATCCTGATCATCAGCCATCAGGAGCGCATCCTGAACATTGCCGACACCATCGTGGTCATCAAGAACGGCCAGGTGGCCCGCACCGGTTCCCGCGCCGACCTGCTGCCCGCCCTGCTGGGCAGCGCCGATGCCGCCAACCCGGCCTGCGATGTTCTGACCAGCAAGATCGAGGGGGTGTAAACCATGATCGACGCCATTGAAAAGAACCTGCTCCACGAGATTGCGGAGCTGGATGCCCTGCCGGTGGGCGCTTACAACATCCGTTCCAACGGCAAGCTGGAAAGCCGCAACACCACCGCCAACATCGACATTGTCACCAAGACGGACAAGCCGGGCATCGATATTTTCATCAAGCCGGGCACCAAGAACGAGAGCGTGCACATTCCGGTCATCATCAGCCAGACCGGCCTGACCGACCTGGTGTACAACGACTTCCACATCGGCGAAGGGGCCGACGTGACCATCATCGCCGGTTGCGGCATCCACAACTGCGGCGGCGGCAACGCCCAGCACGACGGCATCCACACCTTCTACCTGGACAAGGGCGCCAAGCTGCGGTATGTGGAAAAGCACTACGGCGAAGGCGATGGCCGGGGCAAGCAGATCATGAACCCCACCACCATCGTCCATCTGGCCGAAGGCGCCCAGATGGAGATGGAGACCACCCAGATCGCCGGTATCGACGATACCATCCGCAAGACCTCCGGCGATTTGGCGGAAGGCGCTTCCCTCATCATCCGGGAGAAGATCATGACGGTGGGCGACCAGCATGCCGTCACCGACTTTGTGGTGGACCTCAACGGTGAGGGCTGCTCCGCCAACGTGGTGTCCCGCAGCGTGGCCAAGGACCACAGCGTGCAGGAGTTCAAGAGCTACATCAACGGCAACGCCGCCTGCGCCGGTCACAGCGAATGTGACGCCATCATCATGGACAACGCCCAGGTCATTGCCACCCCGGGTCTGGTGGCCAACAACATCGACGCCAGCCTGATCCACGAAGCCGCCATCGGCAAGATCGCCGGTGAGCAGCTGACCAAGCTGATGACCCTTGGCCTGACCGAACAGGAGGCCGAGGAACAGATCGTCAACGGGTTCCTGAAATAAAAACGTCCCCGCTTTCCACAGAAAGCGGGGATTTTTGTGGAAAAACGGCCGCTCCCGACAATGGGAACGGCCGTTTTTGGTGTTTTATACCGTAGCGGTTTCCTTTTCTTCCTCTGTATTGGGCGGTTCGGGTGTGCCGTCCAGGTCCCGGGCGGTCACGCCCCGGCGGTCCAGCACCCAGTAGATCACCCCGCGCAGCAAACCGTAGAGGGTGACGAAAGCGGGTACCCCCAGCACCATACCGATAGGTCCCAGCAGCGTACCGCCGATGACCACGGCGAAGAGAATCCAGAACGCAGACACCCCCACCGTGCGGCCCAGCACCCGGGGTGCAATGACCCGGCTGTCCAGCTGCTGCAGGATAATAAGCAGGATCAGCAGCACCAGCGCCTGCCACGGGTCCACAAAAAGCAGGATCAGCAGACCGGGAATAGCCCCGATATAGGCGCCGAACATGGGGATCAGGGCACAGAAGCCCACCAGAACGCTGATCATGGGGGCAAAACTCAGCCCCAGCAGGCTCATGCCCGCAAAGAGCAGCCCGCCGATGATGACGGCATCGAAAATTTTGCCGAAGAAGAATTCCGAGAAGTTGCGGTTGGCATAACTGCAGATGGAAAGCACATCGTCTGCCAGGTGTTTGGGCAGGATAGCCCGCACGATCATGCGCATCTGGCGCAGCAGGTGGTTTTTGTCCGCCAGCATGTAGATGCTGCCCGCAACGACCACCACCAGGTGCAGGGCGTAGCTGGCCACATTGCCCAGGTACCCCGCCAGACGGGGCGTTATGCCGGTAACCAGATTATACGCACTGCCCATGAGCTGCTGGTAATCGTCCAGCAGTTCGATGAGGGGCGTCAGATCAATGGGGGAACGCTCCTGCAGGAACAGCATGGTTTTTTGGGTATTTTCCACATAATAGGGCAGATTCTTGAAGAAGGTGGTCACACTGGCCCCCACCTTTGGCAAAACCTGCCAGGCCAGCAGCAGTATGGCCAGCCCGGCCAGCACATAAGCTGCCAGAATGGCCACCCACCGCAGCCCCGGCCGCCCGCCCAGCAGTATGCTGTGGATGGGCCGCACCAGCGTATCCAGAACATAGGCCAGAATTGCCGCCCCCGCAAAGGGAGAAAGCAATGCTCCCGCCGCGCCCAGCCAGCCCAGAATGGGCTGCAGGTGAACGACCAGGGCATAAAAGATGCCGCACAGAAAAGCCATGCCCAGCCAGTCCCGGATGGTCTGGGGTTTTTGGTCCAGCCAGTTTTTTGTTTTCATGGGGATGCGCTCCTGTCTGCAACAGCCAGGCGGCAGGCACCGGCCTGCCGTATGGGGTAAGAGATACTATCAGTTTTGGTCTGCGGGGGTTTGCAGAGGGGTCTCGCCGCCGGTCGCGGGGTCCAGACCGCGGGCGGTCAGTCCGGCGCCCACCGCCTGCTTGAGCAGGGCGGCAAACACCGCCAGGGTGGGTACGCCGATGACCATGCCCGGAATACCGAACAGGCCGCCGCCCACAATGATGGCAACCAGCACCCAAAGGCCGGAAATGCCGGTGGCACCGCCCAGAATGCGGGGCGCAATGAAGTTGCCGTCCACCTGCTGTACCACCAGGATCAGGATGCAGAAGATCAGCGCCTGCAGGGGTTCACCGCTGAGCAGCAGCAGCAGCGCGCTGGGGATAGCGCCGATATAGGGCCCTGCAATGGGGATGATGTTGGTGACCGCCACCAGCACGGCGATCATGGGGGCGTAGTTCAGGCGCAGCACCAGCATGGCCACAAAGGTTTCGCAGCCCACCAGCAGGGCGTCCAGCAGCTGGCCGCCGATATAGCTGCTGAAGGTGCGGTTGGCCAGCTGGAACACCGAGAAGATGCTGGCCGCCGCCCGGGGCGGGAAAGCCGCCCGCAGCAGCGCCCGGCAGGCGCGGAGAAGCGGTTCCTTTTCCGCCAGCAGGTAGATGCTGGCCGCCAGGGCCACCACCGAATCCAGCACGCCGCCGGCCGCCTGCCCGGCCGCACCGGCCACGGCAGGCATCATATTTTTGAACACGTTCTGAATGGTATCGCCGGAATTTTCCAGGAATTCAGTGAATTTCTGGGTAACGGCGGTATCCATATTCACATCCACCAGCAGCGCTTCCAGCCATTGGGCGGTGTTATCCAAGTAACCGGGCAGAGCATTTACAAAAGTGCTGACGCTCTGCACCAGCTGGGGCACCACCAGGCCCACCAACGCCGCCAGCACCGCCACGAAAGACAGATAGGCCAGAATGATGGCGGGGCCGCGCTTGCCGCGGAAAAGCTTGCGGGCATAAAAGCGGGTGGGAATATCCAGGATATAGGCCAGCACAATGCCGCCGGCAAAGGGCGACAGCGCCCCCACAAAGGCCATGACGCCCCCCGCCGCGTTGGGCAGGGCATTCACCACCAGCCAGATCAGGGCGGCGGCGGTGATCAGATGCAGCCAGTCCCGCGTGGTGGACGGGACCCGGTCGAGCCATTTTTTCATGATTTTCTCATATCCTCCTTGAAAGAGCGGCGCCCTCTATGCGCCGCACACTTTGATTATTCTATCTATTTTATGCTATAATACGATACATGTTTATCATACCACAGCTTGACCCATACGGAAAGAGAGATTTTATGAACATTCTCGTAAGCGCCTGTTTATTGGGTGCAGCCTGCAAATATTCCGGCGGTGACAACCTCTGCCCCGCTCTGGTGGAGGCACTGCACAGCGGCGGACACACCGCCGTGCCCATCTGCCCCGAAATTTACGGCGGCCTTCCCACGCCCCGCCCGCCGGCGGAGCGCAGGGGGAGCCGGGTGGTGACCGAAGCCGGCGCCGACGTGACCGCCCAGTATGAAAAGGGTGCTGCCGAAGCCCTGAAACTGGCCCGGCTCAACGGATGCCGGACCGCTGTTCTGAAAGCCAACAGCCCCAGCTGCGGCTGCGGCACCATCTACGACGGCAGTTTCTCCCACCGGAAGATTCCGGGGGACGGAGTGGCCGCCCAGGCGCTGAAAGCGGCGGGGTTGACGGTATACACCGAAGAAAACTTCAAAGAGCTTTTGCCCGGGGAGGCGCAGCAATCATGAAAGAAACCAAATACGATCTTGGCCTTGTGCTGGAAGGCGGTGCGGTGCGCGGTATCTACACCGCCGGGGTGCTGGACGTGCTGATGGAAAACGGCATCAAGGCCGACATGGTCATCGGCACATCGGCAGGGTGCATCCACGGATGCTGCTATGTGTCCGGCCAGGCGGGGCGCAGTATCCGCTATTACCGCAAGTACCGGCATGACCGGCACTTTATGGGATTCTATTCCCTGCTGACCACCGGCGAGATCGTGGGCCGCAAATTCTGCTATGAGGATATTCCTCTCTTGCTGGACCCCTTCGACGAGGAAGCCTTCGAAGCCTCCCTCATCGACTTTTACATCACCGTGACCAACCTGAATACCGGCCGTGCGGAACATATCCTGTGCGACAACCTGCGCCTGGACGACAAGATGGCCGTCATGCGGGGCGGCGCCTCCATGCCGCTGTGCTCCCATCCCGTGGAGTACAAGGGCCAGCTGTATCTGGACGGCGGCGTGGCCGACAGCATCCCCTACCAGGCCGCCGGAGACCTGGGCTGCAAACGCCGTCTGGTGGTGCTGACCCAGCCCGCCGGGTACTTCAAACAGCCCGCCAGCATGCTGCCTTTCCGGGCGGCGTACCGCAAATATCCCCGCTTTATACAGGCCATGGCCGACCGCGCCCGGGTGTACAACACCCAGGTCTGCCAGGTGGAACAGGCCGCCAAGACCGGCGAAGCTTTTCTGATCCGTCCCAGCAAAGCCCTGCACATCGGCCGCATGGAGCGGAACATGGACCGCATCAACGCCCAGTATGCCCTGGGCCGCGCCGATGCTGAAACCGCCCTGCCCGCTTTGCGCAAGTGGCTGGAAGGCTGATTTTCCCCTCCCTCCTTTACAGACGAATCACCCCGTCCTATTTTGGCGTGTCCGCTCTTTTTGGGCGGGCACGCTTTTCTTGTGAGAAAATTGCAAGGTTTACGCAAGGAGTTCTTCACGGTTTGCGCACCCTCCCCACAGATTTTGGGCCCCAGGGATATGGTACAATCAGGGCACAGCGGCCAAACCGCTGATTTTCTGCCAGGAGGTCCACCGCCAATGTCCCGCGCCCGTTCCGCATCCGCCGTTTCCCGCCGCAGACAGGCAGCCCGCCGCCGTTCCCTGCACCGACGGGCGCGGCGCACGGTGATTTTCTGTGTCATGGCCCTGGCTGCCACCCTATGGGCGGTGGGGTTACCCGGGCGCCGGGAACCGGCACCCGCCCCCACGGTGAAAGCCACCGCTTCCCCTGCGGCCACGCCTCTCACCGATGAAAATGCCGATGCCCGCCGTGCCGACATCCTGCAGGACACCTCCGGCACCTGGCCGGAAAGTCTGCAGGCCTTGCTGGAACGCCACCCGGACGTCCTGGAATTCGTGGAAGGTTACCCCGACCACAAGGACGACGCCCCCGCCGAAACCATCGGGGATGTGGTACAGGGGCAGTTTCCCCTGCTGCTGCAATGGGATGCCCGCTGGGGCTATGTTCGCTACGGAGATGACCTGCTGGCGGTGACCGGCTGCGGGCCCACCTGTCTGGCCATGGCAGCCGCCGGGCTGACCGGGGACAACGCCATCACCCCCGCCGCTGTGGCCGAACAGGCCCAGCGGGACGGTTACTGGGTGGACGGAGTGACCAGCTGGGGGCTGATGACCGACGGCTGCAGGGCCTGGGGTCTGGCAAGCGAAGAACTGCCCCTGACCGAAACTGCCGTTACCGGCGCACTGGACGAAGGGCGGCCCATCATCTGCAGCGTGCGGCCGGGGGATTTCACCACCACCGGGCATTTCATCCTGCTGGCCGGGCTGGAGGAAGAGGGCCTCCGGGTCAACGACCCCAACAGCCCCCAAAACAGCGACCGGCTGTGGACCTACGACGAACTGGAGCCCCAGATCCGCAATCTTTGGGCTTTTTCTCTCTCATAAACCACCTGCAAACGCCAAAAGCCCCCGGCGCGATGCACCGGGGGCTTTCTGTATGGAAAAATCAGTTGTGCTTGTAGTAGTTGATCAGGCAGCCGTCGGCCAGGATCTGGCGCTCGGCGTCGGTGAGGGCGCCCAGGCGCAGGGTGATGGCCTTGACCTCACCGGAGGGCAGCACGGCATAGCCGGGCATGGTGTCATCCTTGTTCAGCAGCGCCGCACGCACGCCGGGCAGGAAGACATAGCCGTCCAGGGGCAGGGCGTCGGGGTCGGTGGTCAGGAAGGGCAGCATGCCCCAGTTGATGCAGTTGGAGCGGTAACGCTTGGTGGCGTACTCCAGGGCAAAGTTGGCAGCGCCGCCCAGCACGCGCTGGCAGCTGGCCGCCTGCTCGCGGGCGGAACCGTCGCCGGGCTTGATGGCGAAGATAGCGGAACCGATGTTGGTGTTGGCCTCGTCCACCTGGCAGCCGACAGCCTTCAGGGCTTCATAGACGGCAGCCACTTCCGCGGGCAGGCTGCCGGCGCGGCGGGCATCGTCATCGGCCTTCACGGCCTTGGCACGGCCCACATACCCCGGGTCCTTGCGGGAGAGGGTGAACTCCGCCAGACGCAGGGGGTTGGAGCGGAAGGAAGAAGTCTCACCGGAGGGGATCAGCTCGTCGGTGGTGGTGACTGGGTCGGTGATATGGCTGACGATGCGCAGCAGCAGGTCATCGGACAGGGCGGGCTGTTCCGGCCAGTCCTTGATGTTGGGACCGAAGCGCAGTTCGTGTTCCGGTTCGGCATGGTTCCAGCCGTTGTAGACACGCTTGTCGTACACACCCTTGTCGAAGTGGTAGGCCGGGGCCACGAAGTCCTCGTGCACCACCTCGCTGGCAGCGGTCAGCACGCCGCCGGCGGCAGCGGTGGCCGCAATGCTGCGGGCGTCCATGAGGGCCACGCCGGAGATCTGGCCTTCGCCGGGCTTGGAGCCTTCCCGGTTGGGGAAGTTGCGGGTGGTGTGGCGGATGGAGAATTCGCCGTTGGCGGGAGTGTCGCCGGCGCCGAAGCAGGGGCCGCAGAAGCTTTCGCGGAAGATGCCACCCGCCGAGACGATGTCGGCCACAGCGCCGTTCTTGACCAGTTCCAGATAGGTGGGCATGCTGTCGGGATAGGCGCTGAACTTGAACTGGCCGTTGCCGCAGCTCTTGCCCCGCAGGATGTCGGCCACGGCGCACAGGCTCTCGTAAGTGCCGCCGCTGCAGCCCGCCACGATGCCCTGGTCCACATGGATCAGGCCGTCCTTGCCGATCTTGCCCACCAGGTCCATGTGGACCTTGCCGGACAGCTGCTCATTGGCCCGGTCCTCCGCCTGCTTGAGGATGGTGTAGGGGTCCTCTTTCAGAGCGCGGATGGGATAGGCGTAGCTGGGATGCATGGGCAGGGCGATCATGCACTCGATGGTGGACAGGTCCAGCTCGATGCAGCCGTCGTAGTAGGCCACATCCGCCGGGGACAGCTGACGGTAATCGTCGGCGCGGCCGCGGATGGCCAGGTATTCCTCGGTGACAGAGTCGGTCTGCCAGATGCTGGACCAGCAGGTGGTCTCGGTGGTCATGCAGTCGATGGCGTTGCGGCAGTCGGCGGACAGAGATGCCACGCCGGGGCCCACAAATTCCATGACCTTGTTCTTCACATAGCCGTTGTCGTAGGTGGCGCCCACCAGGGCCAGGGCCACGTCGTGGGGGCCCACGCCGGGGTTCAGCTTGCCGGTGAGGTAGACGGCCACCACGCCGGGACGGGCCATATCATAGGTGCGGCCCACCAGCTGCTTGGCCAGTTCGCCGCCGCCTTCGCCCACAGCCATGGTGCCCAGGGCGCCGTAGCGGGTGTGGGAGTCGGAACCCAGGATCATCTTGCCGCAGCCGGCCATCATCTCACGGTTGTAGCTGTGGATGACCGCCATGCAGGGGGGCACATAGATGCCGCCGTACTTGTGGGCGGCGGACAGGGCGAACTGGTGGTCGTCCTCATTGATGGTGCCGCCCACGGCGCACAGGCTGTTGTGGCAGTTGGTCAGCACATAAGGCAGGGGGAACTTCTCCATGCCGGAGGCGCGGGCAGTCTGGATGATGCCCACGTAGGTGATGTCGTGGCTGGTCATGGAGTCGAACTTCAGGCGCAGGTCCTTCATGTCCGGCGCGGTGTTGTGGGCTTTCAGGATACCGTAGGCGATGGTGCCTTCGGCGGCTTTTTCCTGGGTGATGCCGGCGGGGGCGGTGTCGGTCAGCTTGCCGTTGACCAGGTACACGCCGTTCTGATGCAGTTTCATGCGTACCTCCGTTTCATTTGAGCAGGGCGGCCCTTGCGGCGGCCAAAACCGCCGGGTGCCGGGACCGCGTTCCCGGCCGCTGCCCCGTTTTTCTGTATCGTCAGGCGCGGTTCGCGCGGCAAACCACGCCGCAGGGTCATTTATTTTATAAGCCTGTCTATTCGAGTATACCCATTTTATCCGCCTTTGTCAACGAATCTTTTTAATGTTGCACCGGCCAAAGCGGGATGTAAACTTAATAAAATTAAGTTGCTTTTCGGCGTTCGATTTCTTATTTTAAGGAACCCACTTGACGGCGAGGCGCTTATCCTATAAAATTATATTCAGTGGCACTTTTACGTGGTAAAGTGCGTTCCCCGCATGCACCCCTGCATGCCCGCATAGAGGAGGCGTGAAGCGATGTATTATCCCGACGTACCGGCCCTGGAGCCGGAGGAGATCCAGCTGCTGTGTGGCGAGTATCTGGCCCACAATGCACACCTTGACCCCCGTGAGGCCGACCGCCTGGGCGTCAAGCGCGGTCTGCGCAACCCCGACGGCACCGGCGTTCTGGCCGGCATCACCAATGTGTCCAACGTCGTTGGTTACGACAAGCAGCCGGACGGCACCGTAAAGCCCATTCCCGGACGGCTGATCTACCGCGGTATCGACATCGACACCCTGGTGGCCGAAGCCGACGCCCACGACCGCTTCATGTTTGAGGAAGCGGTCTGGCTGCTGCTGTTCGGCAGCCTGCCCAACGCCGATCAGTTTGCCCGGTTCCGCAAGCTGCTGGAAACTCACCGGGAACTGCCCCGGGGCTTTGCGGATGACATGATCCTGAATTCCCCATCCCCCAACATCATGAACAAGATCGCCCGCAGCGTGCTGGCCATGTACAGCTACGACGAGCACGCCGAGGACACCTCTTTGCCCAATATCCTGCGCCAGAGCATCAACCTGATCGCCGAGCTGCCCACCATGATGGTCAACGCCTACCAGATCAAGCGCCGGGTGTATGACCGCAACAGCATGTACTTCCACCTGCCCACCCCCGGGCAGAGCACGGCGGAGCATATTCTGTCCACCTACCGGGCGGACCAGAAGTTCACCCACGAAGAAGCCCGCCTGCTGGACCTGTGCCTGCTGGTCCACGCCGACCACGGCGGCGGCAACTGCTCCACCTTCACCTGCCGCGTGCTGTCCAGCTCCGGCACCGATACCTATGCGGCCATCTCGGCGGCCATCGGCGCCCTGAAAGGCCCCAAGCACGGCGGCGCCAACCTGAAGGTCATGCAGCAGCTGGACTACATTCTGGAAAATGTGGACGATCCCAAGGACGACGGCGAGACCCGGGAGTTCCTGCGCAAGATCATGCGCAAGGAAGCCGGGGACGGCAGCGGCCTGATCTACGGTATGGGCCATGCGGTGTACACCCTCAGCGATCCCCGCGCCCAGATCCTCAAGACCCATGCCCGCCGCCTGGCCTACGAAAAGGGCTACGACGAGGAATACGAGATGCTGTGCAGCATCGAGCGGCTGGCCCCCGAAGTCTTTGCGGAGGAGCATCCCGGCGGCAAGCGGGTGTGCGCCAACGTGGACCTGTTCAGCGGCCTGATCTACCGCATGCTGGGCATCAGCGAGGACCTGTATACCCCGCTGTTCGCCATCGCCCGTGTGCCGGGCTGGTGTGCCCATCGTGTGGAAGAAGTAGAGTTTGCCAACCGCATCATCCGCCCCGCCTACAAGTATGTGGGCCATGCCCAGGATTACATGCCCCTGGACGAACGGTAATTGTATATCCAAGCAGTCAAAAAGCCGCCCCGGCCGGGGCGGCTTTTCCTTTTTATGTAAGGTTCAGGCAATGTACCCGCCGCTGCGCAGCAGGAAAATCCACATTGTAAGGGTCAAAGCAGAGAGCAGGGTGGTGACCACCGTCACGCTGGCGCTGAGCACCCCTTCGTGGCCCATATTTTTGGCCATGATGTAGCTGGTGGGGGTGGTGGGGCTGCCCAGCATGACCAGCAACGCCACCAGCTGCTGGTCCCGGAAACCCAGAGCCACCGCCGCAGGCAGAAATACCGCGCACAGCACCACCACCTTGCAGAAGGCAGCCACCAGGGTGGGCGCCAGCTTGCGCACCGCCCGGGCGCCTTCAAAAGAAGCCCCCAGAGAGAGCAAAGCCAGGGGGCTGGTGAGGGAAGCAATGCTGTCGAAGGTCTTGTTGACCAGAACAGGCAGCTCAAAGGGCAGCAGACTGACCACCGCCCCCGCCGCAATGCCCAGAATAATGGGGTTGGTGACAACGCCCCGCAGCACCGTTGAAGGATGCAGCTTGCCTATGCGAGCCGGATTTTCCACCGTGAGGATGGTCACCGCAAAGACGTTGAACAGCGGCACGCTGCCCAAAATCATCAGCGGCGCAGCGCCGGCGGTGCCGTAGATGTTCTGGATGAAAGCCACGCCCAGAATGGCGGCGCTGCTGCGGTAGGAGCACTGGACAAATTCCCCCACCAGGGTCTTGTCCCGCAGAAACCGGTGGGCAAGCCCCCAGATCACCAGGATGGAGATAATGGTAGCCCCGAAGCAGAACCCCACATACTTGCCGTCAAAATCATGGAGCAGGTCCACCGAGGCCATATCGCACAGCAGCATGATGGGCAGGGTAACCTTGAACACCAGCTTGTCCGCCGCGGTGCAGAATGCCGGCGGCAAAAATCCCAGCCGCCGAAGCACCCAGCCCGCCGCCATGACCAGGAACACCGGCAGGGTGGAATTGATGCTGAAAATCAGATTTTCCATGTATGCGCCCTCTCCCCTTTTTTCGTCTGCCTGTTATCCTAGCACAAACCCGAATAAACGGCAAGCCGCCATATTGCATATGCAGGCGGTTTCTGGTATGATGGAGCGGAGAGCGCCCGGCAAAGGCTGCGGGGCGCCGTGTGAAATTGAGGAGGATGTTTGTTCCATGAGTGAAGAAAAGAAACAGACGCCGCAGACGCCCGATTTCAGCAAGGGTGTTTACGACGCCATGACCCTGGGCAAGCCCCGGGTGCTGGTGCTGGGCGTGCAGCATATGTTCGCCATGTTCGGCGCGACGGTCCTGGTGCCCCTGATCACCGGCCTGAGCGTTTCCACCACCCTGCTGTGCGCCGGTCTGGGCACCCTGCTGTTCCACCTGATCACCGGCGGCAAGGTCCCGGCTTTCCTGGGTTCCTCGTTCGCTTACCTGGGCGGATTTGCCATCGTGGCTCCCATGCTGCTGGATGAAAGCGGCCAGCAGACCATTCCCAACACCGAAATGCTGCCCTATGCCTGCGCCGGCGTGGCGCTGAGCGGTCTGGTGTATGTGCTGTTCAGCCTGCTGATCTCGGTGTTCGGCATCCGCCGCATCATGAAGCTGTTCCCGCCCGTGGTCACCGGTCCCATCATCATCGCCATCGGCCTGATCCTGGCGCCTTCCGCCATCACCAACTGCCAGACCAACTGGCTGCTGGCCTTTGTGGCTCTGGGCACCGTCATCGTCTGCAACATCTGGGGCAAGGGCATGGTCAAGATCCTGCCCATCCTGCTGGGTGTTATCGTTTCCTATGTGGTGGCCCTGGTCACCGGCGCCGTGGGCTTCTCCGGCGTGGCCAGCGCCGCCTGGTTCGGCATTCCCCTGAACCCCAAAGCCATGGGCCTGTTTGCCATTGACGGCAGCCCCGCTTTCATCAGCGCCGTGCTGACCATCGTGCCCATCGCTCTGGCCACCATGATGGAACACATCGGCGACATTGCTTCCATCAGCGCCACCGTGGGCAAGAACTATATCCGTGACCCCGGCCTGAACCGCACCCTGCTGGGCGACGGCCTGGCCACCAGCATGGCCGGTCTGTTCGGCGGCCCCGCCAACACCACCTACGGCGAAAACACCGGCGTTCTGGCCCTGACCAAGATCTACGATCCCCTGGTCATCCGCATTGCCGCCGTGTTTGCCATCGTGCTGAGCTTCAGCCCCAAGTTTGACGCCGTCATCAACTCCATCCCTGCGAGCATCATCGGCGGTATCAGCTTTGTGCTGTACGGCATGATCTCCGCCATCGGCGTGCGCAACGTGGTGGAAAACCAGGTGGACTTCACCAACTCCCGCAACCTGATCATTGCGGCTGTCATCCTGGTCTGCGCCCTGGGCTTCAACTCTGTGGGCGGCCTGTCCTTCGTGGTGGCCGGCGTTACCATCAACCTGTCCGGCCTGGCCATCGCCGCCATCGCGGGCATCCTGCTCAACGCCCTGCTGCCCGGCAACACCTATGAATTCGACGACGGCACCGGCACCGGCGAAGGCGCCAGCCTGCGCGTCTGATTCGTCCCCACATAAACAGGAAAGGAGGCGGGCCCCATGCCCAGCCAGCTGACGGCAGCGGATTTTCTTTCGCTGCGCATGCAGTACAAAAACACCCGCGCCCCGGAGGAATGGCCCGCCGCCATCGAGCATGATTTTCCCGACGGGCGGATGGTGGACCACTACTTCGTGGTTCCGGCACCCTCCCTGCGGGAAGACGAGGCGGTGAAAGGCCTGGGCGAGGTGTCGGGGCTGCTGTTTCTGCAGCAGCCCAACGGCGCCCCGTGGCAGGTGCTTCTCCACGAACCTTCCATGATCCGGGATGTCACCTTTGAGATGACCGAGGAGGAATTCCGCCGCCTGCTGGAAGCCAACCACCTGGCATTGCCGGGGGAACCGGGCTTTCAGATGCCGTAATAACCAGTACAAACCGGGCCCCGCCTTCATCGGCAGGGCCCGGTTTTGTTTGCCTTCGGTTTCAGTTGATGGCCTGTTCCCGCCATTTCATCAGGCGGCGCACCGTCTCATCGTCCTCCACCCAGCCGTCCTTTCCCGGCTTGGCGTCGGGGGCATAGCTCTGCATCACGCCGGGACTGGTGCCTTCCAGAAAAGCCTTGGCGGCCTTCTGGCGGCAGGGCAGCGTGCGGCGCAGATACTCGTCATACCGCGGGGTATGGGGCGGTGCGGGGGCATGGGGGTCCGGCTGTGCCCCCCGCAGGTCAGTGGCCCGCAGGAGTGCAGCCGGACCGTGCAGACTGGCAATCATGGGCGTTCACATCCTTTCCCCTCTCAGTATCTCCCCCGCCGGGGTGTCTATCCCCTGTCCAAGGGCGGCAAAATGTGGTATACTGGGGCCAGACACAAACAGAAAGGAACCCTCTGCATGGACATCAAACTGAATCAGGTCATCTTTCATCTGCTGGATTCGGGCGCATCGGAACCGGTGCTGTCCGACCGTCCCATGGACATGGACGCCAACCTGTTCGAATATTTCACCCTCTGCCTGGAAAAAGCCTTTGCCAGCGACGACGGCAAGAACTGCCACTTTGTGCCCGACTCCGCCTTTTTGCAGGAGATGCAGCAGAACAATGATTTCATCGACCTTTCCCGCCGCATTGCAGGCGTGGTCTTTGAGCAGCTGCTCCAGTACCCGGACATTCCTTCCGGCGATCTGGCCATTGTGGATTTCACGGTGCAGGGCGTGCCCTATTACGGTGTGCTGAAGCTGAACTACCGCCCCGGATACACCCATGTGACCAACGTCATGGGCAACGGCCAGTGCAGCACCATCGCCCCCCAGCGCACCATCCTGCCCGGCAGCCCCAAGGCGGACGAAGCCGCCCTCATCGACCGGGCCAACCTGACCATCCGCCTCATTGAAAAGCGGTACACCATGGACGACAAGAAGGATTATTACCTGTCCACCCGGGTGTTCGGCTGTACCCAGGCCCTGCCGGAGAAGGAAAAGCTGAAAGCCGTGTGCGAGACCGCCGTGGCCGCCGTACAGGCCGCCTACCCCGAAGCCGCCGACCTGGAGGACGTCCCCCCCTTCGACGGCGGCACCGAGACGGCGGTGGAACTGATGGTTCGCAACCAGGCGGTGGAAAACACCATCGCGGTGGAGGACGTGCGCGCCCGCATCGAAGAACAGTATCCCCTGGCGGCCCCCGCCTTTGACGAAGCCCTGGCCGAGACCGGCGTGGAACTCACCGACCGGGTGACCGTCTCCCCCGCCCGGATGAAACGGCTGGAAAGCCGCAGCTTCAAGACCGAAACGGGCATCGAGATCAAGATTCCCGCTGAACTGTGCAACAGCGACGAGGCGGTGGAGTTCATCCACAGCGCCGGGGGCGGGTTGTCCATCCTGATCAAAGGCGTTCTTGTGTAAGCACATTGCACCGAAACAGGATTTGTGTTAAAATATATTCATTTATAAGTATATAAATGCAGGAGGGGACCTTTGCATGAAAATGAACAAGCATTACGCGGAGCTGGAAGAGAGCTATCTCTTCAGCACCATCGCCCATAAGGTAGCCGATTTCCAGGCCGCCCATCCCGACAAGGACATCATCCGTCTGGGCATCGGCGACGTGACCCTGCCCCTGGCCAAAAGCGTGGTCCAGGCGCTGCACGAAGCCGCCGACGAACAGGGCCGCAAGGAGACCTTCCACGGCTACATTCCCAGCGAGCAGGGCTATCCTTTCCTGCGGGAAGCCATCCAGAAATACTACGCCGGCCACGGCGTGGAGCTGGACACCGCCGAGATCTTCATCTCCGACGGCGCCAAGAGCGACCTGGGCAACCTGCTGGACCTGTTCGACGTGAACAACACCGTGCTGGTGCCCGACCCGGTCTACCCCGTCTATGTGGATGACAACGTGATGGCCGGCCGCAAGATCGTTTATATGCCCGCCACCGCTGAAAACAACTTCCTGCCCATGCCGGACGATTCCATGAACGCCGACCTGGTGTATCTGTGCAGCCCCAACAACCCCACCGGCGCCACCTACACGGTGGAACAGCTGAAGGTGTGGGTGGACTGGGCCCGCGCCCACGACGCCGTCATCCTGTTTGACGCCGCCTATGAGTGCTTTGTCAGTGAGCCCGGTCTGGCCCGCAGCATCTTCGAGGTGGAAGGCGCCAAGGAATGTGCCATCGAGGTGTGCAGCTTCTCCAAGATCGCCGGTTTCACCGGCACCCGCTGCGGCTACACCGTGGTGCCCCAGGCCCTGGAGCGGGAGAGCATGAACCTGAACAAGATGTGGCTGCGCCGCCAGACCACCAAGTTCAACGGCGTTGCCTACATCGTGCAGCGTGCGGCTGCCGCCGTCTTCACCGAAGAAGGCATGGCCGAGATCCAGGAAAACCTGAACTACTACCGCCGCAACGCTGCGGTGATCGCCGCCGCCCTGGACGAAGCGGGCGTGTGGTACTGCGGCGGCAAGAACAGCCCCTACATCTGGCTGAAGTGCCCCAACGGCATGGGCAGCTGGCAGTTCTTTGACTGGCTGCTGGAGACCGCCGGCGTGGTGGGTACCCCCGGCGAGGGCTTCGGTGCCTGCGGCGAAGGCTACTTCCGCCTGACCGCTTTCGGCGACGCCGAAAAGACCAAGGAGGCCGCCGACCGCATTCTGGCGGCGCTGAAAACGCTTCCGTCCGGCTGCTGAACCAACCCCTTTGCGGCATTTCGGCACACCGGTTGACCTTTTTCATCACATATCACGGGGAGGGACTTTTATGCAGCCCAGCGAAGAGATCATGCAGTTTCTGAAAGACAACCCGACGTTCTATCTGGCCACGGTGGAAGGGTATCTGCCGCGGGTGCGGCCCATGGGCTTTGCCATGTGGTACAAGGACCACCTGTGCCTGGGCATCGGCAAGCACAAAGCAGCCTACAAGCAGCTGCTGGACAACACCAACCTGGAGATCTGCGCCACCAACGACCGCGGCGAGTGGATGCGCATTCAGGGCACTGCCAACTTTGACAACAGCCCCGAAGCCCAGGAAGCAGCCTTCAAGGCCATGCCCCAGCTGGAAGACATCTACAATGAGGAAAGCGGCCTCAAGCTGGGCATTGTGTATCTGGACCACATCTCCGCCAAGCTGTTCTCCATGTCCGGTACCGTCAAGGACATCCTGAGCTACTGATTCCGCTGATTCTCCCCGTCCTTTGCAAAAAGGGCGGGGATTTTTCTTTTTGTCTGTGACTTTTCCCGTTCCCGCTGCGTCTTGATGGGTGAAGGGCCCAACAAAGGAGGAAACCAACTTGCACACTGTCAATGATCGCGAACTGCTGGCGCTGCTGTGCAGCGACCCGCAGGCCGGACTGGCCGCCGTGCTGGACAATTACGGCGCCATGATCCACGCCATCGTGCGCCGGGTGCTGCCCGATGCCGACCAGGACGCAGAGGAATGTGTGGCCGACGTACTGGTGGCGGCCTGGCGCCACGCCCCTCAGCTGCAGCGGGACGCCCGCTCCCTGAAAGGATGGCTGTGCGTGACCGCCCGCAACACCGCCATCTCCCGCTGGCGCACCCTGCGCCGCAGCGGCACCGTACCCCTGGACGAAGCCATCGCTGGGGACTGGATGCTCACACCCCAGCCCACCGAGGCGGAAGAGATCATTCAAGGGCTGGTGCTGGACCTGGACGAGCCCGACCGCACCATCTTTCTGCGGCGGTATTACCTGCTGGAACCGGCCCGGGAGATTGCCCGGCGGCTGCACATGACCGAACACAACGTGAATGTGCGGCTTTCCCGCGGGCGCGCCAGACTGCGCCAGCGCTTTATCGAAACACAACGGGAGGAGATCCGTCATGCGTAAGACAGAACATACCCATTCCCTGGAAAACTGCCTGAGCGAAATGCCTGCCGCCCAGGCCCCCCTGCGGAGCGACGCCCGGGACCGCATCCTGGCCATGGCCTGTGAGAAGGCCGGGCTGGAACCCCCGCAGGCCGCAAAAGAGCCCTATAATGCCCCGGTGCTGCACAAGGCACATCGCCGTCCCCTGCGCAAGGCGGGCGTTTTTGCGGCGGCTGTGGCGGCGGTGTGCGCCCTCTCCCTGGGCGTGGCCGCAGTGGGTCCCGCCCTGCTGCAGCTGGGCAAGGGGGAAATCGGATTCTTCAACAACGCCCCCGACCCGGCCACCGCCGAGAGCGCCCTGGACGCCCCCCACGGCAGCTTTTCCACCGCCGCCGAGGCCATGGCTGCCCACACCGTGACCATCGGCCAGACCTGCGAAAGCAACGGCCTTTCCATGACGCTGGAGAGCGTATCCATGGATACCGCCGCCATGAATCTGTTCCTGACCATCCGCAAGGACAACCTGATCCCCGACCTGCTGGACCGTCCGGGGGGCAGCGACTATTTCGGCCAGAGCGAGCTGAGCGCTCTGATGGGCTGGATGCCCACCTTCGACGGTAAGGAGATGGAAGGGCCTCTCATCAACGGTCAGGCGGTCTGCTCGGCCAGCTATCAGGTCCAGGACTTCTACCGGGTGGATGACAACACGCTGCAGGTGTGGGTGCATTACAGCCTTATCGATTTGCCGGAGGGTGACACCCTGACCGTCAATTTGGAGGAATGTTATGGTGCCTTTAATGTGGACGGCAGCTGGTCCTTCTCTTTCACCCTGGACGCCGCCCAGGTGCGGGCCCAGAGCCTGAGCGCCCAGCCCGGCATCTACGATATGGAGCAAACCTACACCGCAGACCTGGAGGGCAAAGTGGTTGTGGATGCGCCCCTGCGCCTGCGGCGCCTGGCCTTTGGCCCGGTGGGCGGGGTGATGGTGGTGGATTTCGGGGATGACCCGGCCGGGCTGGAACCGGACAACACCACCGTAACAGGCAGTACTGCAGGATTGGACCCCGGTTTGCTTCTGATCACCGACAACACCGGCAAGGAATTGTACACCATCCATACCCAGGGGTATTATGCTCGCAGCGGAGCTGCCGCCTATAATGTCACCGCTCCGGCAGACGGTGCCACCGAACTGACCCTGACCCCGGTGGTTCATAAAGGGGAATATGATTCCCAGGAACGTACCCTGACCACCGAGGCGATGAAAGCCGGTGTGACTGTGGCCACCACAGATGTAAGCGGCTTCACTGTGCGCAACTACAAGGTGGAAAACGGCTCCATCAGTTATGAGCTGGTACCTTACGGGCTGTCCAGAGCCACCGAAATCATCCCCGACGATGATGACCTGGTAACCACGATCAACGGCCACAGCGCCATGTACAGCACCACCGTGGACCCCAAGACCGGCGTGTGGAGCTGCCGCCTGGACTATTACGCCGCCACCGACGAGGAACTGGAATCCATTGCCACCTGGCGCTACTACTTTGAGTCCGGCTATGAGGCAGACACTGCCCACAGCCTGCCCCTGCCCCTGACCGCCGGGAACTGATTCCAGGCATAACCCTTTCGGGTCAACACAGGAAAACTGCCGCCCCGCGCTGTGCGGGGCGGCAGTTTTTTGCATAAAAATCCAGGAGTTTGGTTTTATTTCCAAATATTGACAAATCTTCCAAGATATCGTATACTATCCACAAGAAGTTGCGGCCGCCGTCACCATTCGACGGCAAATATAGAGTTTCGGCTGCCAAATAGCGCCTTGGTCCGTGTTTTTTCCCGGCGGGCGTGGAGTGGGAGGGAACCCAGTATGAAATCGACAGGCATTATCCGCAATGTGGACGGCCTGGGGCGCATTGTGCTGCCCAAGGACCTGCGCAAACAATTCGGCGTCACGCCGGAAACACCGTTGGAGATCATGACCGACGCGGACTGCATCATCCTGCGCAAATACCGCCCCGCAGGCTGCTGCGAATTCTGCGGTGATGTGTCTGACGATGTGGTGATGTTCCACGGCAAGCCGGTGTGCGGCGCCTGCCGCCGGGCTCTGGCTTCTCTGTAAAGAAATCAGCGCTGCAGTTCGCGCACCGCTTCCTCGCTGTTCTTGACCAGGTTCATCAGGCTTGTGGCATGGCGGGGATATTCCCGGGCCAGGCTCTCGGTGGTCATGCTGAACACCGCCGGGTCGGGGGCGGGACCGTCCTTGTCCTCACCGGCCAGCACCGCGGCCAGTTCCCCCTGCTGGGCGGCCATGGCAGCGTCGGCGGCATGCTGCCAGCGGGCCGGGCTGACCCGGAACAGGCTGGCCACGTTCTTGGGCGCGGCCTGGTATAGCTGGCGGAACATACCGTAGACTGCCAGCATCAGATAGTTGCTGACAGCCACCACCACCCGCTTGTCCCGGCACTGGTCCAGCTTGTCAAAGAGGATGTCCAGCGAGTTTTCGATGAGCTTTTTATACATGGTGGGCAGAACACTGCCGCGGTAGACACTGCCGGAGGTTGAACTGCCTTCGGGCAGGTCCTCCACCGTGATGGTCTGGCCGCTGCGCTCGGCGCTGCGCCCCAACAGATAATCACAAGAAACACCGTAATAATCGGCCACCTGTACCACGAATTCCAGGCCGCATTCCCGGATTCCCTTTTCATAATGGGAAAGCTGCGCCTGGCTGATGCCCAGGTCGCCGGCCGCCTGTTTCTGGGTGATGCCCCGTTCTTTCCGCAGCAGGGTGATGATTCGGTTGAATTCCATTGCCATGTTGTTCCATCCTTCACACGCATTACATAGTGTTGATTATATCTGCGAAAAAACGCTTTGTAAAGACCATTTTCGCCAATTTTTTTGGCCAATTTGCGGCATTTTGTGTAAAGCGGAATGACGCAAACTAGATATTGGTTCTGTATGCAAAGGCAAGTCGCAAATATTGTGCCCCCAAATTCTGCCACGGGCGGAAACTTTTGTAAATTGTAACCAATTTGTAATAATTCATTTTCCTTTTCGGAGCGTGATTTTTCCCACAGGAGGGACCTATTTTGAAATACTACAAGCTTCATCTCATCCGCCACGGCCTGACCGCCGGCAACCTGGAAGGCCGCTATGTAGGCAGCGGCACCGACCTGCCCCTTTGCGAGGAAGGCCGCGCCGATCTTTTGCAATTGAAGCAGCAGTTTGACTACCCCCAGGTAGGACTGGTGTTCACCTCTCCCCTGCTGCGCGCCAAGGAGACCGCTGAGATTTTGTACCCCGGTGTGCGCACCATCGCCCTGCAGGACCTGCGGGAGATGGGGTTCGGCGTGTTTGAGAACCGTCCCATCACCGAACTGGCCAAAGACCCGGCCTTTGCCGCCTGGATGGACCCCACCAGCGAAACGGTGCCCGAAGGCGCCGAAAGCCGCCAGGCTTTTGCCGAACGCTCCGGCGGCATGCTGATGAAACTGTTCGAGTTCATGCTCAAGACCCACACCGAGGAAGCCGCCTGTGTGACCCACGGCGGGGTGATTTTGAACATGCTGGCCCGCCACGCCCTGCCCCAGCGCCACCCCGAAGAGTGGATGACCGATCCCGGCTGCGGGTACAGCCTGCGGCTGGATGCCGCCATGTGGATGCGGGACCACCTGGCTGAGGCCTACGACGTGGTGCCCCGTGGATACCTGGACTGATTTTCCCCCGCCTATATGACAAAAACCGCCCCGGCAGCCTGTGCTGCCGGGGCGGTCTTACTTTGCGTGAACTTATTCTGCAGGTTGGGATTCTGCCGTATCGCCCTCCTGCGCCGTATCCCCTTCCGGAGCCGGTGTGGGTGTGCCGAAAGCTGCATCGTAAGCGGCCTGGGCGGCTGCCAGCCCGTCGTTGGCGGCGGTCAGGCGCTGGGCCGCCGCTTCATCGTCGGCGGTATCTTCGGTGGCAGCGGCGTCGGTCACCGCCTGCTGGGCAGCGGCCAGTTCCGCCTGGGCTGCCAGCAGATTGTTCTTGATGTCCTGGTCCGCCTGGGCGGCGGCAGCGGCTTCATCGGAAACGCCGCTTTCCAGCAGGGCCGGTTTTTCCGGCAGGGTCTGCTCGGTGCCGTCACCGGCAAACAACTGCAGGGCCTGGCCATAGTAACCGCCCCAGACAGCCAGATAGGTCTTGCCGGGGTTGACGGCCAGGGTAGCGCCGGACGTATCGGTGAGGGACAGCGGCGCGGTGGCATCCCCCTTGGTCCAGCGGATCTCCTGCCAGGCACCGTCGGTAAGGTACAGGCCGGTGCCGCCGCTCATGTCGTACTGCCGAGTGTAGCCGTCATCCTTCACACCGCTGGAAGCGTAAAGCACCAGCACATTCTTGAAGGAAGCCTGCTGGCCGCTGTCCGCATCCATGGCAGGGGTACCGTCAAAGTTGTGGCGCAGGTACATCCCGGTGGCCGCATCATATTTCAGCTCGGCCCCCGCCGTCTGGGAGAAGGTGATATACAGATTGACGCCGTTCTGGCTTTCCGGTGCGGGGCGTTCCTCAAAATGGAAGAGGGTCATGTTCTCCCCGGTGGTATCCATGCTGTAATTGGCCAGACCGCTGCTGATCAGGTCCGCGGTGGTATACCAGCAGTTTTCTTCCCGGTAACCGTTGGCGTAGCGGTCGGAATCAAAGGCCATGCCGGAAGTGCCCACGTTCAGACCATCCATATCCTGGTAGGTCAGCACATTCAGCAGGTTGGAAGCATAGGTGGTCTTGCCGATGTGCACCGGCACCGCATTCAGCGGCAGCACCAGCTGCAGGCCCAGGTCGGTAACTTTGCCCACAGGCCCCACTTTGCCGATGTCGGCACGGGTGGCAAACACGGCGGTCAGGGTGGTGTCGTAGCCTTCGCTGACGCCCTCCACCAGAAGATCAGCCTTGCCGATCCCCCACTGTGGGGTGGAACCTTCGCCGTTGCGCAGGGTGACGGCCACCGGGCGCTGGTTGTTGTAATCCGTGTCGGTGGTCTGCCCGGTCAGCGGATTGATGGTATTCACCGGTGTGGGGACCGGGGTCGGGGTGGGTTCGGCCGTGGGGGCGGCGGTGGGTGTCTGCACCGATTCGGAGGAACCGGGTACAGAACAGGCCGCCAGCATCAGCACCGAAAGCGCGGCAGCCGCCATGCGGATGGATTTTTTCATACGTTTTCCTCTATGAATGCCGGGACCAAAGCCCCGGAAGATAGCCGCAAAGGCGCACGGCCCGCCGGTTGCCCGGACGGCGGCTGTGCGCCTTTTGGTTGCGGTTTTTCAGGTTCAGCCGGTGATCTCGTCCAGAGACTGGCCCAGGGTCTCGCCCTCGCCGGCCTCCACGTCTTCCTCGTTCACAACGGCTTCGCTGGTGGCTTCGTCGCTGGCAGCCAGGTCATAGTCCGCCAGGGTGCCGGTCTCCAGCTTTTCGGCTTCGTCAATGTCCACCACGGTGACATAGCTCTTGCCGATGTTCACATCCAGCTGCTGGTCGCTGCACTGGCCATCCTCGGTCAGGTAGTACAGACGCAGAGCTTCCAGCGGAGTGCCCTTCTGCCAGTAGATCTTTTCGATCTTACCGCCGTAGCAGTAGTAACCGATACCGCCGTTGCCGTAGTCCACGTTCTGGATGTCGTGGCTGTCGCCGGGATAGGCGGCCATGTCGGTGTAGATGATGATCACGTTGGTGAAGGCCAGCTGCTGATCGTACTCTTCATCGATGGTATCCCGCCAGGAACCGTCGTTGGAGTAGTACTGCTGCATCTTGTAGGTGGTGGAAGCAGAGTCATACAGGAAGCGGGTTTTGTAGCTCTGGGAATGGGTGATGGCCACATACTCGCCGGGCTGCACCACGGGACCGTACTTGTCGCTGTAAGAGCTGTCCAGGCTGTTGGACAGGTCGCGCACTTCGTTGGTGCGGTAGTCCACGAAATTGAAGAAGGTGGAGTTGTAATCGCGGTTCATATCCACGTTGTTGTCTTCAATATATGCCTTGATGTTCTCGCCGCTGGTGTACATGGTGTGTTCCAGAGCCAGGCCGTTGCCGTAGCTAAGGCCCTGCCAGTTCACACGATTGTAGTCGCGGTAGCCGTTGGCGCCGTCGTTGTTGTTCAGCAGGCCATACTCATACTCGCTGGCATACTGGCGCATGAAAACGCTCTCGCCTTCATGGACGTACAGACCCTGCCAGGGAAGCAGCAGCTGGAAGAACTGGTCACGGCCGGAGCGGATGGGTCCGATCTCTTCAATGTCGTTGTAGTCATTGAACAGGGCCATGAAGCGGGTGATGCCGCCTTCGACCTTGATCTCGAACAGCATCTGGGCACGGGACAGACCGCGCTGGGGACGTGCCACCGTGATGTTGTTGACCATGATGCCGGTAACGCGCTGGCCGTCAGGATAATCCTCATCCTTGGCTTCGCCGGTCAGGACGTTGGCCTCATAGGGAGGCAGAGTCGGCTCCGGGGTCGCCTGGGTCTCCTGAGAAGAAGACGGCTCCTGGGTGGAAACCGAAGTCTCGTCCCCCGACTTTTTGCAGGCCACCAGCATAGTGCAGGCCGTCAGAACGGCCAGCACACAAAGGAGGGTACGTTTCATAGGCTTGATCCTCTTTTCCTGTTTTCTTTTCGCGGCGCAAAGGCACGCCCGCGGCCCGGTGTGGTTGTAACCGGAATGTCATAGTTCTTATTGTACTTTTTTTTGCCCGTTTTGTAAAGCCGCCCCGGCGAATTTTACAACCCCGCAATGACAAAGCAAAGAAGAAACAGTTGTAGAACCGAATCGATTCTGCTACAATAGAGCAAGTATATCCATAAAAGGAGACAGGTATATCATGTCCATTTTTTCTTCCTTCTTTGGCGGTTACAACCGCCCCGGCCCGGGCGTGCGCCCGGACGAACCCCGCAAAAAGGGTCTGGCCCGTCTGTTTGAGATGCTGGGCCGTGATTTCTGGTCCTTCTTCAAGGCCGGATTTCTGGCTTTTATCAGCATGATCCCCTTTTTGTTCGGTATGATCCTGGCCATTATTTCCCATGCGGTGATTTTTGTGATCATCGCCGGTCTGGTGGGCGGCATGATCGCCGCGCCCCAGTTGTGCGGCATGGCGGACACCGTCCTGCGCAGCCTGCGGGATGAACCCGGCTACTGGTGGCCTACCTACCGCCGCGCCTGGAAGCGCAACTTCAAGGCCTGCCTGCTGCCGGGCGCCGTGTTCGGCCTGGTGCTGGGCATGCAGGTGTTCACCCTGTTCCACATGGACACCCTGGGCAACTCGGTGGCCAGCTGGGCCATCCTGATTGCCGGCATGGTACTGGTCAGCGGTCTGATGACCTACATCATCCCCCAGCTGGCCCTGCTGGACATGCCCCTGCCCGGTATCCTGAAGAACGCCGTGCTGCTGTTTTTGGGGTATCTGCCCCGCAGCGTGGGCGCCATTGCGGTACAGGCGGTGTACTGGGGTGCGTTCCTGCTCTTCTTCCCCCTGTCGCTGTACATTCTGCCCTTCACCAATCTGTGGCTGCCCATGGTTCCCAGCATGCTGATCATCTATGTTCCTCTGGAAAAGAGCTTCAATCTGGAAGCCACCATCAAGGAAATGCGGGACGCCCAGTTGAACAACGACGACGAATAAGTACCTGTTCCCGAAATGCTCAGTACCGCGGTGCCCTGAAGGCACCGCGGTATTTTTTGCCTTTTGCCCTCCGGACAGCAAAGCAGCCCCGGCCGAACTTCGGCCGGGGCTGCTGGCTTTTCAAAGGGCATTTTACTTGGCGTACTCGGTGGCACGGCTTTCGCGGATCACGCTGACCTTGATCTGACCGGGGTAATCCAGTTCGTCCTCGATCTTCTTGGCAATGCTGCGGGCCAGCAGGATGACCTGATCGTCGCCGATCTTGTCCGGCTGGACCAGGATGCGCACTTCGCGGCCGGCCTGCACGGCATAGGAGCTTTCCACACCGTCGAAGCTGTTGCACAGGCTTTCCAGGGTTTCCAGACGCTTGATATAGCTTTCCATGTTCTCCCGACGGGCACCCGGGCGGGCCGCGCTGATGGCGTCGGCGGCCATGATGACGAACGCCAGAGGAGTCTTGGGCTCCACGTCGCCGTGGTGGGCCTCAATGGCATGGATGACAGCGGGGTTCTCGCGGTACTTCTTGCAGATGTCCACACCAATCTGTACGTGGCTGCCCTCGATCTCATGATCCAGGGCCTTGCCGATGTCATGCAGCAGACCGGCACGGCGGGCCTGCTGGACGTTCAGACCCAGTTCGCCCGCCATCAGGCCGGCCAGCCAGGCCACTTCCAGGCTGTGGCTGAGCACGTTCTGACCGTAGCTGGTACGGTATTTCAGGCGGCCGATGAGCTTGACCAGATCGGGATGCAGGCTGTGGATGCCCAGATCCATGACCGCCTTCTCGCCTTCCCGCTTCATCTGCAGTTCCAGTTCCCGGCGGCACTTGTCCACCGTTTCCTCGATGCGGGCGGGATGGATACGGCCGTCGGCGATCAGGCGCTCCAGCGCCAGACGGGCGATCTCGCGCCGGGTCTGGTCGAAGCTGGACAGGGTGATGGCTTCGGGGGTATCGTCGATGATGAGGTCGCAGCCGGTGGCGGTTTCCAGGGCGCGGATGTTGCGGCCCTCGCGGCCGATGATGCGGCCCTTCATCTCATCGCTGGGCAGCGGCACCACCGACACGGTGGCTTCGCTGGTGGCATCGGCAGCGCAGCGGGCAATGGCCTGGCCGATCATCTCCCGGGCGATGTTGTCACATTCGTCCTTCATGTTGGCCTGGTAGGCGGCGATGCGCATGGCCTTTTCATGGGTGAGCTCGTCGTCGATCTGCTTGAGCAGCACCGCACGGGCATCCTCCTGGGTCATGGCGGCGATGGTTTCCAGCTTTTCGGTCTGGCGCAGCTTGAGCTGTTCCAGTTCGTCCAGACGGGCTTCCACCAGTTCGCTCCGCTTTTTCAGGTCCTCTTCCTTGCGCTCCACCGCGGCGGTGCGCTTGTCCAGGGCTTCTTCCTTCTGGTCCATGCGCCGTTCCTGGCGGCTGACCTCGGCGCGGCGGTCCTTGATTTCCTTGTCCGCTTCGCTCTTCAGCTTGAAGGCTTCGTCCTTGGCTTCAATGATGGTTTCTTTGCGTTTTTGCTCGGCAGCCTTGATGGCGTCGTTGACGATGCGCTTGGCCTCTTCTTCCGCTGAGCCGAACTTGGCCTCGGCGGTGCGTTTGCGGTAGGTCATGCCTGCAAAAAAGCAGACGACCCCGCATACGGCGGCGACGACAACGACCACCAGCACCGTGGTAATGATGGTGGGCATTTGTTTCAACTCCTCAAATTCATTCGTATATGCGTATGCGCGTAAACCTGAGGGGTCGCAGCCAGAGGCAGGGCCTTGATTTATTCGATTAGGTTGTTTGCTCAGACGCGGCCAACGCCGGCCGCGGGCCAAAAGGGTACGCCGAAACACACCGCCCCAAAAGGCGGATCACCGGGTCCCCCAAAAGAGAAGTCTTATAAAAACAACGAAAGCACGTTTGAATAAAGAACAATCACGTGCGTACTATACCAAATAAAACACGGCGCCCGCCGCAGCGGCGGCCCTTCGGCGCTGCGGTCCCGCCAACTGTGCGGTAAAACTGCATACGCCGTTGTATACTGATTATAGTTTATATTCATTTGAAACGCTTGTCAAGAAATTGTTACGGTGTCATAACTTGCCTGCCCCGGTGCTTGACTTTTGCCCCCCGCCGCGCTACAATAACGGTAACTTCATCCTGATGAATGCGATGATGCGGACAAACGGAAAGGCTGACCGCCGTTTCAGAGAGAGCCGCCGCCGTGCAAACGGTGTGCTGCAAGCGGCTTGGCGTACGGCGCCTTTCTTACCACCGCTGAGCGCGGGGGCGAACCCCCGCCGGGTGAGCCCGTTACAGCTTTTCGAGAGGCATGCGGTCTTGCATGCAATTCGGGTGGAACCGTGGAGCTTACCGCTTCACCCCGTGTTTGAATGGGGTGAAGCGTTTTTTATTTTATTCAGGCGGCCGCGGGCCGCCGCAACAGGGAGGTTGCATTTATGAAAGTCATCTACAATGACGGCACCGTCAAGGAATGCCCGCAGGAAGAAGAACTGCACGTTATCCGCCACACGGCGGCCCATATCATGGCTCAGGCCATCAAGCGTCTGTGGCCCCACGCCGATTTCGCCTTCGGCCCCGCCACCGAGCACGGCTTCTACTATGACGTGGACCTGGGCGACACCAAGCTCACCGACGAGGATCTGGAAAAGATCGAGAAGGAAATGAAGAAGATCTGCAAGGAGAACCTGCCGATCAAGGCCTTCACCCTTCCCCGTGAGGAAGCTGTCAAGCTCATGGAAGAGCGCGGCGAAAAGTACAAGGTGGAGCACATCGGTGATCTGCCCGACGACGCCACCATCAGCTTCTATCAGCAGGGCGAGTACATCGACATGTGCGTCGGTCCTCACCTGACCTACACCAAGGCCCTGAAAGCCTTCAAGATCACCCAGCAGTCCGGCGCGTACTGGCGCGGCGACAAGAACAACAAGATGCTGACCCGCATCAACGGCATCGCCTTCCATAACCAGGAAGAGCTGGACGCTCACCTGAAGCTGCTGGAAGAGGCCGCCCGCCGCGACCACCGCAAGATCGGCAAGGAAATGAACCTGTTCATGTTCTGCGACGAGGGCCCGGGCTTCCCCTTCTTCCTGCCCAACGGCATGATCCTGAAGAACACCCTGATTGACTACTGGCGTGAGATTCACCGCAAGGCGGGCTATGTGGAAGTTTCCACCCCGCTGATCATGAACCGTCACCTGTGGGAGACCAGCGGCCACTGGGACCACTACAAGGACAACATGTACGCCACCGTCATCGACGACGAGGACTACTGCATCAAGCCCATGAACTGCCCCGGCGGCGTTCTGGTCTACCGCAGCCAGCCCCACAGCTACCGTGAACTGCCCCTGCGTGTGGGCGAACTGGGCCTGGTGCACCGCCATGAGCTGCGCGGCGCCCTGCACGGTCTGTTCCGCGTGCGCTGCTTCACCCAGGACGATGCCCATATCTTCATGCGCCGCGACCAGATCTCCGACGAGATCGCCAACGTGGTGCACCTGATCAACTCGGTGTACGAGAAGTTCGGCTTCAAGTACTTTGTGGAACTGAGCACCCGTCCCGAGGACTCCATGGGCTCCGACGAGGACTGGGAGGATGCAACCAACGGCCTGAAGCAGGCTCTGGAAAAGCTGAACATGCCCTACATCATCAATGAGGGCGACGGCGCCTTCTACGGCCCGAAGATCGACTTCCACCTGGAAGACAGCCTGGGCCGCACCTGGCAGTGCGGCACCATTCAGCTGGACTTCCAGATGCCGCTGAACTTCCATCTGGAATACGTCAACGAAGCCGGCGAGAAGGAACGCCCCATCATGATCCACCGCGTCTGCTTCGGTTCCATCGAGCGTTTCATCGGCATCCTGACCGAGCACTTTGCCGGCAAGTTCCCCACCTGGCTGGCTCCCATCCAGGTCAAGGTCCTGCCCGTCAGCGAAAAGACCCTGGATTACGCCCGCACCGTGGCCGACAAGCTGGCTGACGCCGGTGTGCGCGTTGTTCTGGACGAAAGCAACGAAAAGATCGGCTACAAGATCCGTCAGGCCCAGCAGGTGGACCGTGCCGCCTACATGCTGGTTCTGGGCGCCAAGGAAGCCGAAGCCGGCACCGTGAGCGTGCGTGACCGCAAGGGCGACACCACCACCATGACCGCCGACGAATTCCTAGCCAGCGTCAAGGAAGAGATCGCCGAGCGCCGCTGATTTTCCCCGTTTTTACAAGCCGCTGCCTGCTGCCGCAGGCGGCGGCTTTTTTCTTGTACAGGTTTCGGCCAAACGTCAAAAATATTTCTTGCCTGTACCGGATACAGCCGCTATAATAGAAAAGCGGTGTATCAAATCGAAGGAGGAGTTATTTTTGGAGAACCGTGAGTCTTTTGCCTCGCGCCTCGGGTTTATCCTGATCAGCGCGGGCTGCGCCATCGGCATCGGCAATGTCTGGCGTTTCCCCACCGTGACCGGCGAAAACGGCGGCGGTGTGTTCGTTCTTTTTTATCTGTTGTTCCTGGTCTGCATGGGTGTGCCCGTGCTGACCATGGAGCTGGCCGTGGGCCGTGCCGGCCGGGGCAGCGCCACCAAGGCGTACCGTGCCCTGGAGCCGAAAGGCAGTGTGTGGCATCTGCACGGCTGGGCCTGCCTGCTGGGCTGCGTGGTGCTGATGATGTACTACACCACCGTCAACGGCTGGATGATCAGCTACTTTTTCAAGTTCCTCACCGGCACCTTTGAGGGCGCCACGGCGGAAACTTCGGCCAATGTGTTCAATGCCATGCTGGCCAACCCCGGCGAGATGGGCCTGTTCATGACCGTGACCGTGGTGCTGGGCTTCATCGTCTGCAGCTTCGGGCTGCAGAACGGCGTGGAGCGCATCGGCAAATGGATGATGGGCGCCCTGCTGGTGCTGATCCTGGTGCTGGTGGTGCACAGCCTGACCCTGTCCGGCGCCGGCGAGGGCCTGCGCTTCTATCTGCTGCCCGACTGGGAGCGTGCCAGCGAAGCCGGTATCCTGAATGTGGCCGTGGCTGCCATGAACCAGTCCTTCTTTACCCTGAGCCTGGGCATCGGCGCCATGGAGATTTTCGGCAGCTACATGGAACGCAAGTTCACCCTGCCCGGCGAGGCGGTGCGCATCTGCGCTCTGGACACCTTCGTGGCCATCAGCGCCGGTCTGATCATCTTCCCGGCCTGCTTCACCTTCGGCGTCAGCCCGGACAGCGGCCCCCAGCTGATCTTCGTGACCCTGCCCAATGTCTTTGCAGGTCTGACCGGCGGCCGTATCTGGGGTTCCCTGTTCTTCCTGTTCATGATCTTTGCCAGCTTCACCACCGTTATTGCGGTGTTTGAAAACATCATCGCCTGCCTGATGGACAACTTCGGCCTGACCCGCCGCAAGACGGTGCTCATCGGCGGCGTGCTGATTTTCCTGACCAGCATCCCCTGTGTTCTGGGCTACAACCTGTGGAGCTTCATCACGCCCCTGGGCGGCACCAGCACCGTGCTGGACGGCGAAGACTTCCTGGTCAGCAACATCCTGCTCCCTGTGGGCAGCCTGATCTACCTCTTGTTCTGCGTCAGCCGCTGGGGCTGGGGCTTCGACAAGTACCTGGAAGAAGCCAACACCGGCAGCGGCATCAAGATGCCCCGCTGGCTCAAACCCTACTTCCAGTTCGTTCTGCCCATCCTGATCGTAGTCATCCTGCTGGGCGGCCTGTTCTGATCCCGCAACAACGCAACAGCCGGTACGCTGCCAAAGCGTACCGGCTGCTTTCTTATATATAGGTGTCACTCGGTGGGGAAAGCGCTTTCCTCCACCACCCCCGCGCTGGTCTGGGCAGTGTCCTCCCCGGTGCCGGCGGCGGTTTCGGCCGCAGCCGCCGTCTGCTGGGCGGCGGAGACCAGGCCCGTCACCTCACCCGAAGGTTTTGCCAGCAGATAGGCCCCCACCGGCTGGGTCTTATAGACCAGCAGCACACAGTAGGTATCGTTTTCCCCGTCGGACAGAACGGGGCACAGCGCCGTCCACTTTTCCACCGTCTTGCCCTTGTAGTTCTCCAGGGTCAGACCGCTCTCCCCCACCACCTGGTTGAAGGCAGCAAAGCTGTCATCCCACTGTTTGGGGATCTTCACCTTATCCACCGCCGCCGTGGCCAGATCCACCTCGAACCCGTAGCCGGTGAAATAGGTGGCAATGTCCTGGGTGGTCTGGATGACGGTCTGTTCGGAAACGGCAGCGGATGCCGTCACGCTGTCGTTGGCAAAGTGCACGGCGGCGGTGACGGTGCCCGCCAGGCAGATGGCACACAGGGCCAGCGCCCCGGCCTGCCGCAGCCTTGGTTTGGTCACAGTAAACAAAAACATAAGCAGCCCCCTCGCTTGCCTTACAGAACTTTCACTGCAAGGTATGCGGGAGGGCTGCTTTTTATACCGCTCAATACCGGGGATCAGGAGTATACCACTGGAAAATCAGCGTATCATACCGGCGCTGGCGGGCAACATGGTCGTGGTCCGGCAGGATCGTCCACTGCACCATCATAGCCCCCAGAAGGCGGCAGAGCGCCACGCCCCAGTTTTCCTTTTCCGGGCACCAGGCAATGAAATCCGGGCGGCCCAGGAAGTTGCCGAAGCAGTGACTGAGCAGGTAGGCGTGGAGCGGGTGGGCTCCCTCCTCCCGGTTGGAGAGGTAGCTGTCCACCAGCTGGCCCCGCAGCACGCCGGGCGCCATGCGCCGGATGCGCTGCACCACCCGGGGGTCGAAGCTCTCGATACAGTAAGGGCCGCCGTAACCTTCCAGGGCATGGAGCGTGGCCCGGCACAGGTCGTCCAGATAGGCGCCGTCATACTCCTGACGGCTCTTGATCTCCACGATCAGCGGCACCCGGCCCCCCACCGTTTCCAGTACCTGGGAGAACAGCGGCGGGTTGTATTCGGTGCCTGCCAGAGAGAGTGTACCCACCGTCTGCCAGTCATAGTCCCGCACCCAGCCCTTGCAGGTTGTCATGCGGTCCAGGGTGTCATCGTGAAAGACAACGAGTTTCCGGTCGGACGTAAACTGCACATCCAGCTCAATGCCATAGCCGCCCTGTACCGCCGCGGCGAAGGCAGGCAGGCTGTTTTCCGGGATGGACTGATCCTTGGCAAACAGGCCGCGGTGGGCACAGTTGGACCGCAAAAAAGGCGCCCGCAGTTCCGGGCGCCGGGCCCCGGGTGCCACCATGTACAACACAAGGGCGGCCAGTACCAGCACCGCCACGAGAATCCAAATCCACATACTGCTTCATCCTTTCCCTGCGGACCCCCGGAAGGGTTTTGTCCGCGTTCCTGTTTATTGTAGCGCGTCGCCGCGGCGGATACAAGACAGGTTTCTGTAAAATTCGTGAACCAGATTTTAAGAAAACTTTCACAAATCCCCCATCTATGCGGGTTATTATGGTAATATATGATAAAGAAACGACCTTGGTCTGGAGGGTTATAGTATGGCAAAAATTCTGGTCGTTGATGATGAACCCCGTATCCGGGATCTGATCCGGGAACATTTGCAGCACAGCGGATATACCTGCGCCGAAGCCGGCGACGGCTCCCAGGCGCTGTCCATTCTGAGCCAGGGCGGCATCGACCTGGTGATCCTGGATATTATGATGCCGTTCATGGACGGCATGACCTGCCTGCGGGAGATGCGTTCCCGCAAGATCACCACCCCGGTGATCATGCTCACCGCCCGCAGCGAGGAATACGACAAGCTGGCCGGGCTGGAGGGCGGCGCCGATGACTATGTGGTCAAACCCTTCTCTCCCCGGGAACTGGTGGCCCGCGTGAAGGCAGTTCTGGCCCGCACCATGCCCGCCCAGGCCGACGGCGGCGGGGTGTTCAGTTTCGGGGACCTGGTCATCGACACCGCCAGCCACAGCGTGAAGGTAGCTGGACAGGAAGCCCCCCTGACCCCCAAGGAATTTGATCTGCTGGTCTTTTTGGTGAGCAACAAGGGCATTGCCCTCTCCCGCGAGAAGATCCTGCAGAAGGTATGGAACTACGACTATTACGGCGAGGACCGCACCGTGGACACCCACATCAAGATGCTGCGCGGCCATCTGGGCCACTGCCGCAGCTACATCGTGACGGTGTGGGGCATCGGGTACAAGTTCGACCCGGATGTTCTGTGAAAGACGGGGAATCCGTATGTGGAAAAAGCTGAAGCCGGGCCCCAAAGCCGAAGGTACCGCCCCCCGCATGGGTCTGGGCGTACGCGGCCAGCTGATGTTGTTTTTGTGCGCCGTGACCCTGCTGACCCTGGGGCTGGTCTGGGCGCTGATCACCTATGCTCTGGAACCCATGTACCACCGCAAGATCCGTTCCAGCCTGGAAACCAAAGTGGATGCGGTGGTAGCGCTGATCGACGCCAACAACGGGCCGGTCTCCACACGGGTTTTGGGCAAACTGATTCTGGACGATGATTTCTGGCTTTCATTTCTGGAAAAAGCCATCGACGGGTCGCTTGATCTGGACAACTGCTGTGTGGACATCAGTGACTCCACCCTGAGCAACGTCCAGTGTCTGGAGAGCCTGTACCCCTGTGCTCTGCACCAGAGCGAGTATTCCTTCGGCGGGCAGATCAGCCTGAAGCAGGATACCCCCGAAGTGGTGCGGCTGCGCGGGCTGGTGTTCACCAAGAAGGAAATCTACGAAACCGTTTCTTCCGGCGGCAACCTGCAGATGGTGGTGGGCAAGCTCACCTCCGACGGCCAGTATGCCGTGCTGGTTTCCACCAGTCTGGCCCAGATCACCACCGCCGCCGACGTGCTGGGCAGCGTTCTGCCCCCGGTGGCTCTGCTGCTCTTTGGGCTGAACGTACTGGCGGCCATCCTGTTCAGCCGCTGGTTCACCAAGCCGGTGTACCAGCTGGCAGGCGGTGCCCGCCGCATGGCTGCCGGCAACTACAACGTACAGGTGGACGTCAACCGCCGGGACGAACTGGGCCTGCTGGCCAAGGAGTTCAACCAGATGGCCCGGGCGGTGCGCCGTTCCGCCGAGCTGGAAAAGGAACTGCTGGCCAATGTCAGCCATGACCTGCGTACCCCCCTGACCCTGATCAAGGGCTACGCCGAAACGGTGCGCGACCTGTCCGGCATGGACGAGGAACGCCGCACCGAACAGTGCAACATCATTGTGGACGAGACCGACCGGCTTTCGGCCCTGGTCAACAGCGTGATGGAGCTGAGCAAGGTACAGAGCGGCGTGGAAAAGCCCAATCTGGTGGACTTTGACATGAGCGGCCTCTGCTTTGAGGTGGCGGGTCTGTACGATGCCCTCTGCGAGCAGAACTACTGGACCCTGAAACTGGAAGCCGACAAGGAATGTATGGTGCGGGCCGACCCGGCCATGATGGAGCGGGTGCTGCACAACCTGCTGGGCAACGCCACCCATCATATCGGCGAAGACGGCGTGTTTGTGCTGCGGGCTCTGCCCATGCCCGGCGGCGGATGCCGGGTGGAGGTGGAGGACCACGGCCCCGGTATTCCCCAGGAGGACCTGCCCTACATCTTTGACCGTTACTACCGCGCCCGCAAAAACGCCGGCAAGGTAGGCACCGGTCTGGGTCTTTCCATCACCAAAGCCATTCTGCAGCAGCACGGCTTTGCCTTTGGCGTGCAGAGCGAGCTGGGCCGGGGTTCCCTGTTCTGGTTCGAGATGACACCGCCCGGCCAGACTCCGCCCCCTGAAAAATAAGTTCCCTGTTTTGCCCTTTTGATTCCGCACCGAAAAGGAGGTCCCGTCATGGACGAGATGGAAAATTCCCGCAATCTGCCCGTTCCCCTGACCGGCAGCGAAACCGCCGGCGCCCCCGACTGGAAGCAGCAGCTGGACCGCCTGGAAGCAAAAGCCGACCGCAATGGACGGCTGCTTCGCATCTGCATCGGCCTGCTGGTCGCACTGATCGCCGTGCTGGCCATCGGGTTCGGTGTGCTGTTCTACCACGGCAGCATCGCCTACCAGAGCCTGCTGCAGGCCTGTGACCAGGTGGACACCCTGGCCGGAACCATCCAGCAGAGCCTGGATTCCATGGAACCCGGCGAGCTGGACCGTCTGCTGCAGTCCCTGCCCGAGATCGCAGACCGGCTTGCCGACCTGGATGTGGACGCCCTGAACGAGGTTATCCGCCAGATGCCCGCCCTGATGCAGTTGCTGCAGGAATTGCAGCAGGAAGTGAGCCAGATCACCGGCTTCTTCAACGGATTCGGCGGTCTGTTCCGCTGATTTTCCTTTCCCATAACAGAAAAAGCCCGCTCCCCTTTCGCGAACCGCGTGGGGAGCGGGCTTTTTATTTGTATAAAGGATCAGTCCTCATCGATGATGCGCACCGTCTGCATGCGGACAGGCTTCAGGGGCTTGTCGGACCAGTCGGTGGGAACAGAAGCGATCTCGTCCACCACATCCAGGCCGGAGACCACATGGCCGAAGGCTGCATACTGGCCGTCCAGATGGGGAGCGTCAGCATGCATGATGAAGAACTGGCTGCCGGCGCTGTTGGGGTTCTGGGCGCGGGCCATGCTGATGACGCCGCGGGTGTGCTTGATGGGGTTGGGCACGAAGTTGGCGGAGAATTCGCCCTTGATGTGCCAGCCCGGGCCGCCGGTGCCGTTGCCCAGGGGGCAGCCGCCCTGGATCATGAAGCCGGGAATGATGCGGTGGAAGGTCAGGCCGTCATAGAAGCCCTGACGGACCAGCTTTTCAAAGTTTTCGCAGGTAATGGGAGCGGCGCTGGGGTCCAGCTCAATGTCGATGGTCTTGCCGTTTTCCATGGTGATGCGGATCATGTTGCATTCTCCTTTGTTTGGGTGTTGGACACCGGCCCGTTCACCGCAGGCATGGTGCTGCGTTCGGTGGGGGTACCGGTGGTATAATCCATGCTGCCCAGCAGGGTGGACAGTTCGGTTTCGGTCAGGTGGCCCATCCAGTACTGGAGGGCGGCGGTCATATAAACAGCGCTGCGCTTTTCCGCCTCTTTCAGCAGGGCAAAAGCGCCGCCTTTGCGGGCTTCCCCGGTGGCGGGGTCGGTCCATTCTTCGGGCAGATCCAGACGCAGCGGGCGGGGCGACACATGCCCGGTGAGGAAGCCGCGGCCCTTCCAGAAAGTTTCCACCAGATAAAACAGCCCCGTGCGGATACCATGGCGGCTGGTAAAGAGCCGCCGCACCCGGTTGAGGTAGTAGAAAGCGTCAGCCAGACATTCCTGGGTCACATCGGCGCCGTAGACTTCCTGCAGAACATTGTGCAGCAGGGCGGCGATCTCCGCCAGGTCGGTGCCCTGGGGCACCGGGGAAGCGTCGTCCGCCGGAACCTGGGAAACGCCGGTATCCTCCGCATGAAGGGTGGAGTCCAAGGCGATCTCAAAGTATCCGTGGCCGCCCTTGCCCGCGTAAGGCTGCCCGGGCTGACACATGGCCACCACATAAGGGTGCAGCACCGTGTCGGCAGCATAATGGCAGAGGAACCCCAGCGCGTATTCTACCTGGGCCCCGGTCTTGACATGGCGGATCAGGCTGACCAGAAACGCCCCGGTGGCTTCGTCGTGCATCCGCTCGCCCAGCGCGGGCAGGTCATACCGGCGCTTTGCCTTGCTTTTCCACACCTCAAAGCTGAAAAAGCTGTCGGGTCCGTTGGTTCCCGCCGCAAAGGCCGCGGGGCAGTGCAGTTTATAATGGATGGCTTCAGCCGCCCGCCGGGCCGTGCGGACGTGGGTATAGCCTTCCGGCATAGAAAGATGCCCTCCTGTTCGGGATAAACGTAAATGGGGTATGCGGAAAAGAACCGCATACCCCATTATTGTACTGCCCCCAAAGAGGATTGTCAATGCGGGGCGTTTTGGCTCAGATGGAAAGGTTCTTGCCTTTCAGAGTGCGCGGCAGAACGGCAAAAAACAGCGCACCGCCGATGCCGATGATGAGCAGGATGGACACGATGCCGTAGGGGCTGGACGCTGCATTGATGGCGTCGATCTGCTCGGCGGTGGCGGTCTGGGCGGTCAGACCCTGGGCTTTCAGCATACCGTCAGCCACGGCGGCGCTGACCACACCCACCAGCGCGGGGCCCATGATGGAACTGAACTTGCCGAAGATGTCAAAGAAGCCGAAGAACTCGCCGCTGCGGTCCTTGTCCGGGATGAGCTTGCCGAACATGGAACGGGACAGTGCCTGGATACCGCCCTGGCTGGTGGCGCACAGAACGGCCAGCACCCAGAACTGCCACAGATCCCGCATAAAGAAGGCGAACACGCAGATGAACATGTACACACAGATGCCCACGCCCACCATGAACCGGGCGCCGAACTTGGCGCTGAGGCGGATGTACAGCAGGCAGAAAGGCAGGCCCAGCACCTGCACCAGCAGCAGGGCCACCATCATGCCGGTGGAATCCAGGCCCAGGTTGGTGCCATAGGTAGTGGCCATGCTGATGACGGTATGTACGCCGTCGATGTAGAAGAAATAGGCCAGGATGTAGACCAGCATGGGCTTGTTATCGATGATTTCCTTGATGGTGGCTCCCACACCCCGGATGCTGCGGCCCACGTCACCCTTCTCATAGGGTTTGCCGGAGGTCTGACGGCAGTTTTTCAGCAGCGGAAGGCTGAACACCAGCCACCACACGGCGGTCAGTGCAAAGATGACCGCCAGACAGGTGAGCATGGGCACCCCCACCAGATTCATCACCAGGAAGATGACCAGCGGAATGGTGGAACCGCCGATGTAGCCCAGACCGTAGCCCATGGTGGAGACCCGGTCCATCCGTTCGGGCGTGGTGATGTCGGTGAGGAAGGCGTCATAGTAGATGGCGGAGGCGTCAAAGCCGATAACGCTGATGATGTACAGCGCCAGGATCAGCCCGGCCACCCGGCCCGCCGCCGCGGTGGAGGAGGTGAAGTCCATGAGCGGGGTGAACGCCATCAGCGCCACTGCCGCCACGCCGAGGATGACAAACCCGGCAAACAGCCGCTTGCGCATGCCCCGGATGTCACCGAATACGCCCAGGAAAGGCGCCGCGATGGCCACAATGGCCATGGCGATGCTGGTGGCATAGCCCCAGGTGGACATGCTGGAAACGCTGTCCGCCGTATAGCTGGCAACGCTGTCGAAGAAGATGGGCAGCAGGGTGACCACGATGACCGAGTGGGCGCTGTTGGCCCAGTCATACATCATCCAGCTGATCTCCTGTTTGGTGTAGCCTTTCAGTAGACCCATGGGATCATGCCTCCAGTTTATACAAATTTACAATTCTTGTATAAGTGTAACATTTTGCTGACAAAAAAACAAGCCGCCCAACGGCGCAAAAAGCCATCGGGCGGTCAAATTTATGTCAAAAGCAGGAAAAATCCTTTTTGTCTTACGCAGTTTCTTCGGTGACGGTGGGAGCGCCGCTTTCAGGGGTAGCGCCTTTCAGAATCGCCCTCTGTTCATCGATCCACTGTTCGGTGGGATAGGAACCGAACTCCTCGGCGTATTCCTCCGACATGTTGTTCAAAATCTCTTCGATGCGATAGTCTTCCATATCGTCGTAGCTGGAGTAGCTGGCGCCGTCATACCAGTAGGACTGATAGACACTTTCGGCCAGGGCATCCACGCTGGCGGTGATCTGCCATTCGGTGTCCATATTCAGGGAATAGGTCACCATATTGTCTGCCACGTCACGATAATAGGTATCAAAGCGATAGCGGTTGAAGGGCAGCCCTGCCGCCTGGCAGGTATCCACCACCTGACGGGCCATGGTGGCAAAGGCCTTGGGTGAATCGTACCGGCCCGCGTAAACGGTGACGTACAGTTCCACCCGGTCACCCGGCTGCACCGACGCGGTAGCGATGTCGGTAATGCCGTGGTTGAAGTCCAGCACCACGCTCAGATCGGAAATATTGCTGTTCAGTTCGGAAACGTCCCGCAGGGTCTCGGTAGCATTCTTCTCCAGCTCATCCCCCAGGCGCATCTGCGCCGTTTGGGCAGAGATGCCGTATTCATTCCACAGCTGGACAGCAATGGAGGAGCCGCCCACCCCTATCAGGATGAGGATGCAGACAAAGATGCTCAGGCCATCGTATTTCAGCTGCACGTTGGGGCGGGCAGCGTAAACCAGTACCTCAATACCCAAAGCAATAAGGGCCACCGGCAGCAGATTGACCACAAAACGCAGGTCCAGGGAAGGCATGACCGTGCGCAGGATCAGCATTATACCGGCCACCACCAGCAGCAGGCCGAAGGTAAAGGTACCCACGCGGCGGACCTTGCGGGGCGGCTGGGCGGGAGCGGCAGGGCCGTTGGCAGCCGGGCCCTGACCATTCACATTGTATTTTTCATCCATTATTATACACCTCGTACACTCACAAAGCACAAACAGCAAAAGCAGGCAGCGGAAACAGGCGGCCCGCCTGTCCGGAGTCTGATTTTACCGGCATTTACCGGGGCATATCCTGGGAGTCCCCTTCCCCGTCCCGGAACTCGCCGGGATATGGGGGCATGGTGTTGGCGCTGTTGTTGCCGCCGCTGCGGCCCAGCAGGCGGATGCCGAAATAGATCAGCAGACCGGCCACGATGATGGTGGGCAGCTGCCCCACCAGGTTGTAGTACAGGTACTCAATGCCCAGGGTGATGAATACGTCGTGGAGTATGGGAGCCACCCAGCTGTCAAAAAGCACCCACACGCCGCAGGCCACCAGTACCCAGCCGATGATGCGGTTGCCACGGGGGGTAAAGGTCTTGAACCGGCCCAGGTCGATGCGGTCGCCCCAGATAAAATCATCAGGCTTGGGGCTGCCGGATACCAGATAGCGGATCAGGTCATAGGTGTCGAAGAAGGCATACATCCAGATGATGGGCGTGGCCAGCAGGATGGGCGGGATAATGGCGCCGATGCCGGAAGCCACGCAGAACAGGGTAACAAGGGACAGACCTCGGCGCATATAGCCATAGTACATCTGCCCCGCGCCGGGGATGCAGGCAAAGATAAAGGTCAATAATGCGTTCTTTTTCATGGCGTTCACTCTCCGTTAGCGGCCGCTTGGCCGTGGTTTTGCTGGTTATGGTCCGAAAGCTGTGCCCAGCCGCTGAGGGCGGTGTCCTGGATGGAACCCAGTACATTCTGCAGACCCTGGCTGGCGCCGTTCAGGGTTTCGCTGAGCATCTGGCTGATGCCGACTTTCTGACGGGGTTCTTCCTGGGGGCGGGGGGCGGTGCCGGGCACGCCGCCGAACATACCGAACCGCCACAGGGCCAGAGCCAGGGCGATGGCGGCGGCCGCCGACACATACCGGTTGGTCATGACCCGGAAGGTACGCAGCCGCATGAGGGCCTGCACCTGGGGGATCAGGTCCCGCATGGGAGCAGAAAGCTGGATGCTTTCCAGCAAGGCGGTGTAGCGGGCCAGGCAGCGGTCACAGAAGGTCAGGTGCTCGGCGGCTTCCAGCCGGCCCAGATCGTCCAGCCGGTCGTCCCGCAGGGCTTCCAGACCGCTCTGGGTCAGGCAGCCGGCAGCATCGAACAGGTTATTGTTGTCAAAATAAGGGGCCATGCTTTCAGTCATGTTACTCCTGCCTCCTTTCGGTGATCTGTTTGCGCAGGATGGCTTTTGCGCGGAACAGTTGATTCTGTACGGTGGCGGGGGGCCGCCCCAGCAGCCGGGCGATGTCCGCCACGGGGCGGTCTTCCAGGAAATACATCGTTGCCACCCTGCCGTAGGGTTCCCGCAGGCCGCGGACCATGCCGTCCAGTTCGGCGGCGTCGGTTTTCTGCAGCAGCAGATCCTGGGGGTCCGGGTCGGATGGGGTCAGGGCGGTGCCGGTGGGGGGCTTGCCCCGGGGTTCCGGCAGGCTCTCGTTATCCTGGGCTTCCACCTTGCGCACCCAGGCACTTTTCAGGTGGTCCTTGCACTTGTTGGCCGCCACACGCACCAGCCACTGTTTGTAATAGGCCGGGTCGCACCGGTCGATGCTGGTGTAGGCGGAAAGGAAGGTATCCTGGGTGAGGTCTTCGGCGGTGTGAGGGTCGCGGACGAACTGCAGGCAAACGGTATACACCAACTTTTGATACTGCCGCATCAGTTCCGAAAAGTCCTGATTGTTCATAATGCCGTGCCCCTCACCTCCTTGCTCGAAACGTTTCTATTCTATACTACGAAGAAGGCCCGCGGCATTTTGCAGCGGGCCGGAAAAAATATTGATATTTTTTTACAGGTCGATCTCCAGCACCACCGGGCAGTGGTCGCTGCCCATCACCTGGGGCAGGATCTCGGCGGCGTGGATCTTATCGGCAATGCGGTTGGATACCAGGAAATAGTCGATACGCCATCCCGCGTTCCGTTCCCGGGCGCGGAACCGCATGCTCCACCAACTATATGCACCGGTCACGTCCGGGTGCAGGTAACGGAAACTGTCGGTAAAGCCGGCAGCCAGAAGCTCGGTCATCTTGCCCCGCTCCTGGTCGGAGAAGCCCGCCGCGCCGCGGTTGGGGCCGGGGTTCTTCAGGTCGATCTCCTGGTGGGCCACGTTCAGGTCACCGCAGACGATCACCGGCTTTTTGGCGTCCAGGTCCAGCAGATAGGCGCGCAGGTCATCCTCCCACTGCATGCGGTAGTCAATGCGGGCCAGTTCGTTCTGGGCGTTGGGCACATACAGGTTCACCAGATAGAAGTTCTCGAATTCCAGGGTGATGGCCCGGCCCTCATGGCTGTGAGCTTCCACCCCGATGCCGTTCCAGGCATTGAGGGGCTGCAGCCGGGTGTAGATCAAAGTGCCGGAATAGCCCTTCTTCTCGGCACTGTTGATGTATTCGGTATAGCCTTTCGGCTCAAAGTCCGCCTGGCCGGGCTGCATCTTGGTCTCCTGCAGGCAGACGGCATCGGCGTCAAAGGAAGCAAAGGATTCGGCAAAGCCCTTTTTCAGGCAGGCACGAAGGCCGTTCACATTCCAGCTGATGAATTTTTTCATGGTCGTATCCTTTCAAAAACAGAGTGTTGCATTCAGGCAGCACGGGCGGGGGTGCAGTGCTTTTTCCAGGCGCCGGTGGCAAAGCGCAGCACAAAGCAGAGTACGCGGAAGATCCAGTCCACCACCATGGCGATCCAGACACCCACGGCACCCATGCCCATCTGGACACAGAGAATATAGGAGAAACCCAGCCGCCACACCATCATGGAGAAGATGGAGATAAACATGGTGAACTTCACATCGTTGGCGGCGCGCAGGGCGTTGGGCAGAACGAAGGAGGCAGGCCACAGCAGGATGCCGCTGCCCGCATGGATCATGACCAGCAGCCAGGCCAGCTGCCAGGTCTCTTGAGACAGGGTGTACATGCCCAGCAGCTGGGGCAGGAAGAAAAGTACCAGCCCGTTGGACACCCCCTGCACCAGATAATCCCACAGCAGCAGCTTTTTGGCAAAGTAACCGGCCTGGCGCAGGTCCCCTGCCCCCACACAGCGGCCCACCACCGTGATCATGGCCAGGCCCATGGCCTGCCCCACGATGCAGCCCATACCGTCCAGGTTGTTGGCCACCGCATTGGCGGAGATATGTACCGTGCCGAAAATGCTGATCATGCTGACCACCAGCACACGGCCCAGCTGGAACAGGCTGTTTTCCATGGCGGAAGGAATGCCGATATACAAAATGTTGCGGGCCATGGCAGGCTGCAGATGGCGCACGCCGTCCCAGGTGATACGGGCAGGGTTGTCGTGGTGAGCGGCCGCCAGATACAGAATGATGATCGCGCCCACAGCACGGGATACCAGGGTGGGCACCGCCACGCCTGCCGTGCCCATCTTGAGCACATGCACGCACAGAGCGTTGCCGGCGACATTCATCAGGTTCATAAAAACGCTGACTTTCATGGAAATGGCGCTGTTGCCGGTGGAACGGAAGATGGCCGCCCCGGCGTTGTACAAAGCCAGGAAGGGATAGGACAGCCCGGTGATGGTGAAATAGATCAGGGCTTCGCGCATGACGCTGTCGTCAATGCTGCCGAAGAACAACCGCAGCATGGGGGCCCGGAGCAGCAGGCAGAAAACCGCCACCGCCACGCCCAGCAAGGCGCTGAGGGTGACCAGCTGCCCGGCGCTGCGGGAAGCCTGTTCCGGCTTGCGTGCGCCCAGAAACTGGCTGGTGACCACCGCACCGCCGGTGGCCAGCGCCGCAAAGACGTTGATGATCAGGTTGTTGATCATATCCACCAGGGACACGCCGGAGATGGCGGCTTCGCCCACGCTGGAGACCATGACCGTATCGGCCATGCCCACCAGAACGGCCAGAGCCTGCTCAATGATGAGCGGCCACAGCAAACGCACCAGCTGTCGGTTTGTAAACAGTCTTTCTTCCTCTTTCATGGCAGATGCCCCTCTTTCCTATACCGCTTCACAGTATACCATAAACCCGCGCAAAACAAAAGCGCCCGCCGTCCCGTGAACATGGCAAAGTTCCGGGTACGCGGCGGGCGCGGCAAAGGAAGGTTTATTCGTAACGCAATGCGTCGATGGGGTCCAGCTTGGCGGCTTTGTTGGCAGGATAATAGCCGAAAAATACGCCGATGCCCATACTGAAGCCCACCGCAATGACAATGGCGGACAGACTGGGTTTGGCCGCAAAGCCGATGAGACTGCTGAGCCAGGAACCCATGGAAACGCCCAGGATCACACCGATGACGCCGCCGATGGCGCAGAGCACGATGGATTCGGTGATGAACTGCAGCCGGATGGCGGAGCTGGGCGCGCCCAGAGCCTTGCGGGTACCGATCTCCCGGGTACGCTCGGTGACCGAAACGGTCATGATGTTCATGACACCGATACCGCCCACCAGCAGCGAGATGGCCGCGATGGCGGAGATGCCCAGAGAGATGGTATCCAGCATTTCGGTCATGGATTCCACCAGGCTGGAAATGCTGGAGGCGCTGGCGGTCCAGGTATCGTTGCGGGTGTAGTAGCTGGCGAAATAATCCCCCACCACATCCACAAAAGAGGTCACATCCACCCCCGTGGCGGTGACCACGGTGATGTTCTGGTACCCCTCGTCCGCGCCGGTGAGCACACGGGCGGTCTCCAGAGGGATGTAGATGGTGGTCTGGATAGAATCGTCATCCTGGGCGCCGAACAGGCTGGCGTACTCGTCCTCCACATACTTGTACACCCCGGCCACATAGAAGGCACAGGGATTGCCGTTCACCGTCAGCACCACCCGGGCGCCCACGGCGTCGGCGTTGGTGGTGCCGATGGCCTGCTGCACGAATTTTTCCGACACCACGCAGAGATACTTGCCCTCGTCGGCATCGGTGAGCCAGCGCCCTGCCAGGATGGGGGTGTTCTCCTCCTTGGTCTGCAGAGTTTCGGGTGTGGTGCCGGTGAGGGACGCGCTGATGGTGGTGTCCGGGTCGCCGTACTTGTCGATGGTGGCGGTGCCCGCCTCCCGGGTGAGCTCCACCCGGTCGATCTTGTCAGCAAAGGTCACCTCAAACTCCTCGATCATCTCGTCGGAGATAAGGTCGTCGGCACCGGGGGTGGTATCCATGAACCGGCGCAAAGTCACCCCCGCGGAGGTGCCGCTGGTGTCGTCGCTGCTCTTCTGGGTCAGGCTGACGGTGATGTTGCCCACACCCATACCGGACATGCTGTCGGTCACAGAGCCGGTCAGGCTGCCGCCCACCGTTTCGATAGCGATGACCGCCGCAATGCCGATGATGATGCCCAGCATGGTCAGCAGGCTGCGCATCTTGTTGCTGCGCAGGCTGGTCAGGGCCATGCTGATGTTTTCCACAATATTAGAGAGCCCCACGGACGCCGCCTCCTTTCCGCTCGTCCACAATCCGGCCGTCCTTCAGGGTCAGCACCCGCTGACATTCCTGGGCCAGGGCCGGGTTGTGGGTGATGAGCACGATGGTCTTATGGTAGCGCTCGTGCATTTCGTGAAAGAGGTCCATGACCACCCGGCTGGTCTCGCTGTCCAGGGCACCGGTGGGCTCGTCGGCCAGGATCAGGGCGGGTTCGTTGACCATGGCCCGGGCGATGGCCACACGCTGTTTCTGACCGCCGGAAAGTTCGTTGGGCTGGTGGCGCATACGGTCCCCCATCCCCACCCGGGTGAGCCATTCCTTGGCACGGCGGACGCGCTCGCCCCCGGGGACCCCTGCATACAGCATGGGCAGTTCCACGTTTTTCAGGGCGCTTTGCCGGCCAATGAGGTTATAGGTCTGGAACACAAAGCCGATTTTCTGGTTGCGGATGGCCGCCAGCTGGTTGTCCCGGGCTTCGTGGATGTTGACCCCGTCCAGAATGTAGGTTCCCTTGGTAGGTTTATCCAGCACGCCGATAATGTTCATCAGGGTTGATTTGCCAGAACCGGACTCGCCCACAATGGCCACAAATTCTCCGGGGTAAACTTTCAGGTCTATGCCGTGGAGGATCTCCAGCTCATTGGGATGGCCGATGTAATAGCTTTTGCGGATGCCCCGCATCTCGATGAGCGGCCGGGGCGTGTTGATACGGCGGGCGACGGACTGGGCAATCTGCTTGCTGTCAGCCATGGTCACATACCTCCCGCCATGCCGCCGCCACGGCCCATATCGGCGGGCGGATTACCGGCGGGGGCGGCGCCGTCAGCCACAGCGATCTCCACCGAACCGCCGCCGTTCATGGAATTCATCATCTGTTCCATGGGGTCGGTGGTGGTAACGATGCCCTGGGTCAGATCGGCGCTGGAGCGGATCACGTCCCCTTCCTGCAGATCGGCACCGGAAATGGTGGTGTAGTAGTCGTTGGCATCGCCGGTGGTGACGGTGACTTCCTCAAAGGTCATATCCACCCCTTCGCCGCCGGTCTTGCGCAGCACATAGTTGGTGCCGTCCTCGGCGGTGCCCACCGCGTCGATGGGCACCACGTACACATCGCTGACCTGGCTCTTGATGATCTCCACCTGAGCCTGGATGCCGATGAGCAGGTCGGCGGCCTCGCCGGTGACCCGGACCTTGGCACCGAAGCTGCCCTGTTCATTGGCCACAGGGTCGATCTGAGAAAGCACACCTTCGATCTCGGTATCGCCGGTGGCGTCGGAGGTGATCAGAGAGGACATGCCGGTTTCCAGACCGGGCACATCGTCCGCCGAAATGGTCACTTCCACCACCAGGGCTTCGGTGTCCTGGATGGTGGCCACCGTACCGGAGCAGACCGAACCTACAGTGGCATCCAGGGCGGTGATGGTGCCGGACATGGTGGCAGTCAGGGTGCAGTCCTCCAGGGCATCCTGCAGGCTTTCCAGGGTATCGGGGATGCGCTTGGCCTGTTCCAGCTTGGTCTCGGCATCCTCCACGGCCTGGGCCTTGGTCTTGATGGTGGAGTAGTTCTTTTCGTTGTCGTAGGCGTCGTGGGCGCTCTTGACCTGCTGCTCGGCGGTTTCCACCTGGGTCTCGGCGGTGGAGACCTGAGTTTCCGCCTGGTTATAGGCACTTTCGGCGGAGTTCTTGGTTTGTTCCGCCGTGGTCACCGCCATCTCAATGGCGGAATACCCGTACAGTCCACGGGAGGTGATGGAGCAGCTGCTCTGCACATCCGACAGGCTCTTCTGGGCATCGGCTGCCGTGGCTTCCGCGGCGGTGTAGGCGGACTGGGCGGACGCCTGGGTGGCGGTAGCGGCATCCACCTTGCTGTTGGCGGCATCCAGTGCTGCCTTGTTGGCATCGCTGGGGTCGGCATTGTAAGCGGACTGGGCGTTCTGCTGCTCGGTCAGCGCCGCAGTCAGAGCGTTGTTGGCGCTGTTCAGGGAGGAAAGCGCCGCGTTCAGCGCCTCGGAAGCGCTGTTATAGGCAGAAGTGTAGCTGTCAATCTGGGCCTTGACCGCGTCGAATTCCGCCACCAGCGCGTTATAGTCGCTGACTGCGGCATCGTAAGTACTCTTGGCCGCATCACGGCTGGACTTGGCATCGTTCAGTTTTTCTTCAGCGTCGGCCAGATCCTGGTCCGCCTGGTCCACCTTGGCCTGCAGGTCGATGAGGTTATTGTCGTGCTGCACCACGGAGGTGTTGTAGTCGTCCACCGCCCGGTCATAGCTGGTCTGGGCGGACTGCAGGGTATCGTTGTAGCTCTGCTGGGCGTCCTCGATCTGCTTTTGCAGGTCGGTGGTGTCCAGGGTGGCGATGACATCGCCCTCCTGTACCGTGTCACCCACTTCCGCTTCCACGGTGGCCACCTTATAGGTCTTGACGCTGTCGGAAACGGTGACATCCGCTTCATCGCCGGAAACCACCGTGCCGCTGACCGTGACCGAATCGTTCAGGCTGCCCTTGGTCAGAGTGGTTGTGCGGACATACTGGTACTCGGCGTCAGCCACAGCGGGGACCGCCCGCATCCGCCAGGAGATTACGCCCACCGCAGCTACGACCACCACAGCGGCAATGACCAGCTTTTTGTGGCTTCCCAGCCTGCCAAGCAGCCGGACGAGCCGTGGGTGCTTGATGACAGCGGTTTTTTCCGTATCATAAGCGACGTTTTCGATTTCTTCGCCCCTCTGTTCGGGTGCGGTATCCGCCGGGGTCGGTTCGGCGTCCTGGGGCTGCACAGCCTGGTCTTTTTTGAACGGGTTGAACATGAATTTCCTGCCTCTCTGCATCCAAATGCGATTACTCTTCGGCCATGAACGGCCGATGCCCGGTGTGCGGGCCAACTGTGTTTGCAAGATCGTTTGTCCTGCCAAAAAAGTTTTCCGGACCTCTTCCCCACCAAAAAAGGACGGGATTCGGGAAGCTTTGCACAAAACATAACAAGTTTATTGTATACTTTCACCGAGAAATATCAAGGTTAGATCTGTTAAATTTGCGTGATAGATCGCTTGCCGCGCCCCAAAAGAAAATGCCCGCCGGGATTCCGGCGGGCATTTTTATGCAAAGGTGTATGCAGGGGAAGGTCAGCGCTCTTCCCGGAAATAGGCCAGGCCCAGGTGAGCCGGGGGCTGGTCTTCCTTTTTACGGCGCATGGAAACCACGATCAGCACCACAATGGTGACCACATAGGGTACCATCTGCACCAGGTCGGTCATGGCGCTGGACACGGTGATGCCCAGCATGCTGGGCAGGAACTGGTACAGCCAGTACAGGATGCCGAAGAGGTAGGCGCCCCAGATAGCGTTGAGGGGTTTCCAGGTGGTGAAGATGACCAGGGCCAGAGCCAGCCAGCCCAGGGCTTCGATCTGGCCGGTGGTGGCCCAGATACCTTGGTTGTAGTCCAGCACGTAGTACAGGCCGCCCACACCGCAGATGGCAGCGCCGACGCAGGTGGCCACATACTTGTATTTGGTGACGTTGATGCCGGCCGCGTCGGCAGTGGCGGGGTTTTCACCCACAGCGCGCAGATTCAAACCGGCGCGGGTACGGGTGAAGAACCAGTGCAGCACCAGAGCCAGCACGATAGCGGCATAGGCCAGGAAACCGTAAGAAAAGACGGTCTGCCCCAGCACGCCCAGCCCGGAAAGTACCGGGATCTTGGCGGCAAAGGCCTTGTTGGCGATGGGGGCGGCGCTGTAAGTGGAGCCGTTGAGGATGAACACGCCGAAGAAGTTGGCCACACCCATGCCGAAGGTGGTCAGGGCCAGACCGGTGACGTTCTGGTTGGCCCGCAGGGTGATGGTCAGGAAAGCGTAGATCAGTCCGCCCAGGGCCGAAGCCGCCAGGGCGCTGATCAGGGCGATGAGGACGCTGAGGACGGGGTTGGGGTTGGCCACGCTGTTCTCATAAAAGTACGCGCTGGCAAACCCGGCAAAGCCGCCCAGATACATGATGCCGGGCACACCCAGGTTCAGGTTGCCGGACTTTTCGGTGACGATCTCGCCCATAGCGCCGTACATGATGATGGTGCCGAAGGGGATCGCGCGCAGGATCCATGCGATAAGGCTGCTCATTCGCCCTTCACCTCCTTATGGTGGCCGCGCCAGATCAGGCGGTAGTTGATAAAGAACTCGCTGCCCAGAATGAAGAAGAGGATCACGCCGGTGATGATGTCGGCGGCGTATTCATTCAGGCTGTAGGCGGAAGCGATCTCGGAAGCGCCGCGTTCCAGGAAAACCAGCAGGAAGGAGATCAGCGCCATGTAGAAGGTGTTGAACTTGGCCAGCCAGGCCACGATAATGGCGGTGAAGCCGTTGCCCCCCGCCGAGGTGGTGGAGATGGTCTGGTCCTTGCCGGCCACGATGAGGAAGCCGCACAGGCCGCAGATGGCGCCGCTGATGAGCATGGTGCGCACCATGACCCGGCGCACGTTGATGCCGGCATAGCGGGCGGTGTTTTCGCTTTCGCCCACCACGGCGATCTCATAGCCGTGCTTGGAATATTTCAGGTAGGCATACATGGCAAAGGTCAGCACCAGCACCACAATAATGTTGATGGTGTACCGCTGGCCGAAGATGATGGGCAGCCAGCCGGCCTTGGTGGCCTTGTTCAGGGTACCCAGGCTGGAAGCCTGACCGCGCATGATGTTGGTCATGCAGGCCACGATGCTGGTGGCCACATAGTTCATCATCAGGGTGAACAGGGTCTCGTTGGTGTTCCACCGGGCCTTGAACCAGGCGGGCACAAAGCCCCACAGGGCGCCGGCGGCCACGCTGCCCAGCACCATGGCCGCGAACAGAGCCGGGGCGGGCAGGCTGTTGCCGAAATACACCATGATCAGGGCGGTGGCAAGGCCGCCCACCAGCACCTGACCTTCGGCGCCGATGTTCCAGAAGCGCATCTTGAAAGCGGGGGCCAGGGCAATGCCGATGCACAGCAGGGTGGACAGGTCACGCATGGCCCAGGAGAAGCGCACCGGGGTGGAGAAGGTACCGCCCCACATGACCACATACACGCTGATGGGGTTCAGGCCGGTAACGAAGAAGATGAACAGAGCGTCCACCACCAGAGCCAGCAGGATGGCGGCGGCGCGCACCGCGATTTTGCGGCCGAGGGGGGCGGCTTTGCGCCGGGCAATACGCACCAGCGGTTCTGCCGGACGAGAAGTTTGGGCTGCCATCAGGCGCGCACCTCCTTTGTTTGCTGCAGATTGGTCATGCGCAGGCCGACTTCCTCTTTCGTGGTGGTGCGGGCATCCAGCATGCCGTTGGCCTTGCCGCCGCACAGAACCAGAATGCGGTCGCACAGTTCCAGCAGCACGTCCAGGTCCTCGCCCACATAGATGACGGCCACGCCCTTTTTCTTCTGCTCATTGAGCAGGCGGTAGATGGTGTAGGAAGTATTGATGTCCAGGCCGCGCACGGCGTAAGCGGTCATAAGCACAATGGGAGAGGCGGCCAGTTCGCGGCCTACCAGCACCTTCTGCACGTTGCCGCCGGACAGCTGAGAAACGGGGGTGTTCAGGCCGGGTGTGACGACGCCCAGCTCTTCCCGGATCTCCTCGGCCAGTTCCCGGGGAGCTTTGCGGTCCACGATGGGAGAATGGCCGCTGCCGTAGCTTTTCAGCATCATGTTGTCGGTCATGCCCATGGAGCCCACCAGGCCCATGCCCAGGCGGTCCTCCGGCACGAAGGACAGGTGGATGCCTGCGTCCCGGATATCCTTGGGGCTCTTGCCGATGAGGGAGGTGGGTTTGTCCTCGGTACCGGGGGCAAAGAACTGGATCTGGGCGCCGCCGTCGGCACTCTGCAGACCGGCGATGGCTTCCAGCAGTTCCTTCTGGCCGTTGCCGGAGATACCTGCAATGCCCAGGATCTCGCCGCCGTAGGCGTCAAAGCTGATGTCGTCCAGCACCTTGCCGCCTTCCGGTCCGGTGACGCTGAGGTGATGCACCGACAGGCGGCGCACCGGGTTGACAGGCAGCGGACGGTCGATGTCCAGTTCCACCTTCTTGCCCACCATCATCTCGGTGAGCAGGGCTTCGTCGGCGTCCTTGGTGGCCACGTCGCCCACATATTCACCCCGGCGCAGAATGGCCACCCGGTCACTGATGGACAGCACCTCATGCAGCTTGTGGGTGATAATGACAACGGCCTTGCCGTCGGCTTTCATGTTGCGCATGACGGCAAAGAGCTTTTCGGTCTCCTGGGGGGTGAGCACGGCGGTGGGTTCGTCCAGGATCAGGATGTCGGCACCGCGGTACAGCACCTTGACGATCTCCAGCGTCTGTTTCTGGCTGACGCTCATCTCGTAGATTTTCTGGTCCAGGTCCAGGGCAAAGCCGTACTTTTCGCAGATGGCACGGGCCCGGCTGCGGACCTTCTTCAGGTCGTATTTTTCCCCGGGTTCCATGCACAGAGCAATGTTTTCCAGCGCGGTGAACACATCCACCAGCTTGAAATGCTGATGGATCATGCCGATGCCCAGCGCCAGTGCGTCGCGGGGGGAGCGGATATCCACCGCCTGGTCCCCCACATAGATCTCGCCTTCGTCGGGGTAATAGATACCGGCGATCATGTTCATCAGGGTGGTTTTGCCGGACCCGTTCTCCCCCAGAAGGGAGAGGATCTCGCCCCGGCGGACTTCCAGAGTCACATCATGGTTGGCCGTCACTTCGCCAAAGGTCTTGGTGATGTGTTCCAGCCGGATGGCATACTGCGTGTTGGGCATGCGCTGCCTTCTCCTTTCACAACGGGAAGGGAAGCCCGCAAAAGCGTGAGCTTCCCTCCCGAAAATTCATGTTCAGACTGGTTCAGGCCACCGGTTCGCTGTCCTCGATGATGCCATCGATGTGCAGAGCGAAGTAGGGGGCGCTGCGCAGGGTGCTTTCGTCAAAGTAGCCGTCATGGATGGCTTCCTTGGTCTCGCCCTGGTACACGGCCACGGCTTCACCGCTGGAGAAGTCGTAGTAGGTCAGGTCGATGGGGGCGCTGGTCACGGTCTGGCCGTCCACAGTGAAGTTGGCGGTGTCGAACACGTGCAGGCTGCCATCCTTCAGAGCGGCTTCCACTTCGGCCACCTTCTCGGCGGTGCCTTCGGCACATTCAGGTCCCAGAGCGGTGATGGCAACGGCGCCGTCGTCATAACCCTTGGCCCAGTCGGTGGGGATCTCCTCACCGTTCATGGCAGCGGTGAACAGCTCGGCGTAGTAAGCCTTCCACACATTGGTGGAGGAGGTCAGGGCCGCAGTGGGAGCGGTCTCCAGCATGTCGATGTTGTAGCCGATGGAGTAGCAGATCACGCCGTCATCCTTCTTGCGCTGGGTGGCAGCGGGAGCGCCGGTGGAGTCGGCGTGCTGGCCGACGATGACCGCGCCGTTGGCGATCAGAGCTTCGGCGGCAGCGCCTTCCTTGTCGATGTCAAACCAGGAGTTGGTGTACATGACTTCCATGGTAACGGTGGGGAACACGCTCTTGACGCCCAGATAGAAGGCGGTGTAGCCGGAGATGACCTCGGCGTAGGGGAACGCGCCCACATAGCCGATCTTCACATTGCCGTCGGCGTCAAAGGAAGCGGGCTGGGTCTCGGGGGTGAGGGTGCCGCTCTCCACCAGTTCCTGCAGCTTCAGGCCGGCCACCACGCCGGAGACGTAACGGGACTGATACACAGCGGTGAAAGCGTTCTTGAAGTTGTCCAGACCGCTGATGGCGGCAAAGTCGCCGGTCATGGAAACGAAGGTGGTGTCGGGATACTTCTCGGCGGTTTCCACCATGTAGGTCTGATGACCGTAGGAGTTGGAGATGATCAGATCGCAGCCCTGGCCCACCAGGTCCTCGGCAGCGTCGGAGCACTCAGCGCCTTCGGGAACCTTGTACTTCCAGATGATCTGGTCGTCGGTCAGGCCCACTTCGGCAGCGGCGTCCTTGATGCCGGTGATATGGGCGGCGCTGTAACCTTCGGTCTCGTCGCCGATGAGGATCACGCCGACCTTCAGGTCGGAAGAAGCCCCGGCGGCTTCGGCGGTGCTGCCGCCGTTGGCAGCTTCACTGCCGGTGGAGCCGCAAGCTGCCAGAGACAGCATCATGGCGCCGGCCAGCACAATGCCCAGCAATTTCTTCATAAGATGGTTCTCCTTTTCTCTTTGTCTGTTGCAAGCAAAACAAAATGAAACGTGCGGCCCGCCAAACCGGCATGCCGCCCTTACCGTTCTATTGTAGACACCCCGTACCGGTTTTTCAATAACTTTCGGGACAAATGTAAAAAAACTGTGAATTTGTAATTTTTACCGTGGATTTTTTCGCGTGGCTCTGGAAGAAACGCACAAGGATTTTTTGAAAAAGTACGACTTTTTCCGTGATGCACTGGCGGGCACCTGTTTGTTTTTGGCGCACACCCGCTCCGGGCCGTTGCAGAGCAAACCGGTCCGCCCCCGCCCTGCCGCCAAAACAAAAAGCCCGGCACACAAAGTACCGGGCAGAGCATCCGTTCAAAATAGTTCTTATTATAAAAAGGTAGCCGTCATCGCTGCCGGGCGCGGTAGGTTTCGCAGGTCTTGAGCACCAGCAGCAAAAGTGCCACGTCGATGGGGAATTTGATGAGGTTCTTCACAAAACGCAGACTGCTGAGCACCACAAAAGCTTGCCCGTACAGGAAATGCAGCCACAGCGGGGTGAGGAAGAAGTTGAAGATGACCACCGCCATAGCCTTGCAGGCGATGATGCGCCACAGTTTCACCGGACGGCGGTAGTACCACAGACCATACAGGATTCCCGCCAGAATGGCGCTGAGGGTCCAGCCGGGGAAATAGGGGCCGTTGGGGCGCAGAATGTAGCCGAACACATCGGTGACAATGCCCGAAAGCCCCGCCACCCAGGGGCCGCACAGGTATCCCATGGCAGCGGTGGCCAGAAAGTCGAAGCCAACCTCCAGCAGGCCGGACACCGGGATGGTGAACTGATTGAGGATGAGATGCAAAGCCGAGAGCACCGCGGCGGTGGCCAGGGTGCGGGGGTTGTGCAGTTCCTGCACGGCCTGCACAAACAGGCGGTCATACAGGCTGACAGGGTTGGACAGGGTACGCTGGGTCATCTTTTGCCCTCCTTACACAGGCTGGGCCACACCCGGACCACGCTCCCCTTGCCCTGCTAATGGCAAAAAAACAAGAGCACCCAACGCAAAAGGCTATGCGGGTACCCTTCTGCGGCAGCGCTCTTTCCGTGTGCAGCAGTGGGATGCGGGACCCGCACCGCGCACTGGGCTTCGTCCTGCCACAACTCCCCGTTGGTCAGGCACTTAACGCGCGGGCCCCTACTCTGCTTGCCGGCGGAATTTCCGCCGACATACGCTCTTTATTATACACCGCAAAACCTGTTTTGCAAGCAGGCGAGGGAAAAAATCTTCCCCTTCTCCCCTCTTTGTTCGGGCGGGGGTTGACAAACGGGACGGGACAGCGTATATTGAACCATGTTCATATTGAGGTGATGCGTTTGAATACAGTGGTAACATCCCGGCAGCAGATCCTGCAGGCCAGCCGCACACTGGTACGCCAGCGTGGCTGGGAGTCCATCGGCATCCGCACGGTGGCCAATGCCTGCGGGGTTTCCATCGGTTCCATCTACAATTATTTTTCCAACAAGGGTGAGCTGGTCGCCGCCACGGTGGAAAGCATCTGGGCGGAGATTTTTCAGCCGCCGGAACAGGACCCGCCTTTTGCAGACACCCTGGACTGCATTTCCTGGCTGTACCGGCGGATGTCCTACGGTGCCGAGCATTATCCCGGATTCTTCAACCTGCACGCTGCCAGTTTTGCGGGGGTGGGCAAGGAGGAAGGCAAACGGCTGATGCAGCAGACCTGGCAGCATATTCCCCAGGCTTTGTGCGGGGTGCTGCGCGCCGACCCCAAGGTGCGCCCCGGCGCCCTGGACGGAAATCTGAGCGCCGAACAGTACGCCGATATTCTGTTTGCCATGCTGTTCTGCGCCATGCTGCGGGAGGATTATGACCCGGCCCCGGCTCTGGAACTGACCCGCCGTACCCTGTACGAATAAGCTTTTCCCGCCTTTAGCGCGGGATTTTTCGTTCCCAAATTGAACAATGTTCAAATTCAAGAAAGGAGTCTGGGATATGGTTCGCAAACACACCCTTCTGCTGCTTGCCTGTCTGGTCTGGGCAGCGGCCGGGTTCAATATCCTGCGCATCGGGCTGATGTGCTACCCCGGTCTGGTCACTCCCGTGACCCTGCTGCTGTCGGCGGTGGTGTTCGAGGTGTTCCGGCGGTTCATTTTCGGGCGGCTGGTGCACAAACACACCGCCCGCATCCTGTCCTACGAAGAAGAACGGCAGTTCTTCTGGCGCTTTTTCGACGCCCCGTCCTTCGCCATTATGGCGGTGATGATGTCCGGCGGCATCGGGCTGCGGGCATCGGGACTGGCGCCGCAGGTGTTCATTGCCGTCTTTTACACCGGCCTGGGGGCGGCCCTGCTGCTGGCCGGTCTGATGTTCGGGCTGCGTTATATTCGTGCGGTAAAGGCATAACACAAGGAGGTTTTACTCATGCAGGCAATCATGGAAACAGGTTTTGATATTGTATATCTGGCAACCGTCCTGACGCTGGGTATCAAGATGCTGCGTCAGTGCGGCGACCGGGCTCAGTTCCGGCTGTTCGGGGCCATGGCGGTGGTGCTGGGGGCGGGCGATGCCTTCCATCTGGTTCCCCGGGCGGTGGCGCTGTGCACCACCGGGCTGGAAAACTACACCGTGGCCCTGGGGGCGGGCAAATGGATCACCTCCATCACCATGACGGTGTTCTACATCCTGCTGTATTACGTCTGGCGGCTGCGGTATCAGGTACGGGGACGCCGGGGCGTCACTGCGCTGGTATGGGTGCTGGCGGCACTGCGCATCGGGCTGTGCATGATGCCTCAGAACCGCTGGCTCAGCGCCGACGCGCCTTTGAGCTGGGGCATCTGGCGGAATCTGCCCTTTGCCGCACTGGGGCTGGTAGTCATCGTACTCTTCTTCCGCAGCGCCAGAGAGCATGATGACAAGGCTTTCCGCTGGATGTGGCTGACCATTGTGCTCAGCTTCGGGTTCTACATCCCGGTGGTGCTGTGGGCAGACACGGTGCCGGTGATTGGTATGCTGATGATTCCCAAAACCTGCGCCTATGTGTGGACGGTGGTCATCGGCTGGCGTGCCATGAAGGCGGAAGCCTGATCCCTTTACAGAAACAAACCGCGCGGGCGGGGTCATGAGGGCCCTGCCCGCGCGGTTTTTGCCGTATATACACAGAAAAACGCCCCCATCCCGCGGGATGGGGGCGTGTGCAGTTGTTATGCTTTACTTCGCAACCTTTTCCTTCAGGCGGCCGCTGGCCTTGAAGCCCGGGATAGCGGTGGGCTTGAGCTGGCTGGTGACCTTGGTCTTGGGGTTGGTGAAGTTCTTGGTCTGACGCTCACGCATCTCAAAACGGCCAAAGCCCGCGATGGTGACCTTTTCCCCGTCACGGAGCACATCCCCGATGGTACCGAAAATACCATCCATGACCTTTTCGACCTGGGCGGCGCTCAGGCCGGAATCGTTGGCAACTTTGGTAATCAACTGCGATCTTGTCATTTGCTTTTATCTCCTGTTTCATCGGGCCTCACTGCGGGCTTTCCCTGCCCCGCGGCGGGTGGCCGTTTAAATTGTCGCTACCAATTATATGAAAAATATGGCGCAGAATCAAGGGATTTTGCAAAAAACGGAGACCGGCAAACAAAAATTGTCAATTGTGATAAAAAGCACGGACAAGGTTGCGCCAAACTTTGGCGGATTGAGAAAAATGTGTTTTATTTTGCGTTCGGGTCACGATGCAGGGTGGCCACGTCCACCAGTTCCATCTTGCTGATGTCATGGTCGCCGCGCAGGGCATCCACCAGCACACGGGCGGTGTCCAAGGCGGTGATGCAGGGGATGGAAAGCTCGGTGGCTTTACGGCGGAACTTCACCGAATCACGGTGCGGGTCACGGCCGTGGGGGCTGGTGGAGATGATATAATCCACCAGGCCGCTTTCCAGCAGGTCGATGGCGTTGGGACGTTCGCCGCTGACCTGACGCACCACGCTGCAGGGGATCATTTCGCTGTTCAGGTAGCGGGCAGTGCCGGGGGTGCCGTAGATCTTGTAGCCGTAGTCATGCAGCTTCCAGGCCAGTTCGGCGGCTTCCGGCTTGTCGGCGTCCTTCACCGAGATGATGACGCAGGAGCCGGGGCCGGGGGTCTTGAACTGGTAGCCGGCGCCCACCAGGCCCTTCATCATGGCCTCGTGGAAGGTGGGAGCAATGCCCAGCACCTCGCCGGTGGACTTCATTTCGGGGCCCAGCATGGTGTCCACGCCGTGCAGCTTCAGGAAGCTGTACACGGGCACCTTGACCGCATAGTAGGGGCTCTTGCCGCCGCGCCACAGGCCGGTGCCGTAACCCATATCCTTGAGCTTTTCACCCAGGGTGCAGCGCACGGCCAAATCGACCATGGGCACGCCGGTGACCTTGCTGATATAAGGCACGGTACGGGAGGAACGGGGGTTGACCTCGATGACGTACACCTGGCCGTTCTGCACGGCGTACTGCACGTTCACCAGACCCACGACCTTCAGTTCCCGGGCAAAACGGCCGGTGTAATCCACCAGGGTGTCGATGACGCTCTGGGGGAAGTCGTAAGGCGGATAGACGCAGATGGAGTCGCCGGAGTGTACGCCGGTGCGCTCGATCTGTTCCATGATGCCGGGAACCAGATAATCCTCGCCGTCACAGATGGCATCCACTTCGCACTCGGTGCCGTAGATGTACTTATCCATCAGCACGGGGTGGGACATATCCACATGGGCGGTGATGACGCCCATATACTCCACAACGTCGGCGGAGTTGTAGGCCACGATCATGTTCTGGCCGCCCAGCACGTAGGAAGGACGCATCAGAACGGGATAGCCCACTTCCTCGGCAGCCTTGAGGGCTTCTTCCAGGGTGTAGACGGTGCGGCCCTCGGGACGGGGGATGCCGCAGCGCTCCAGCAGTTCGTCGAAGCGTTCACGGTCCTCGGCCTCGTCGATGGCGTCGGCGGGGGTGCCCAGGATGGGCAGGCCGATCTCGTCCATGTGGTTGGCCAGCTTGATGGCGGTCTGGCCGCCGAACTGCACCAGGCAGGCGTCGGGCTTTTCGGTGGCGATGACGTTGTCCACGCTCTCGGGGTTCAGCGGGTCAAAATACAGACGGTCGCCGGTGTCGAAGTCGGTGGAAACGGTCTCGGGGTTGTTGTTGACCAGGACAGCCTCGCAGCCGTGCTTCTTCAGCGTCCAGACGGCATGGACCGAGCAGTAGTCGAACTCGATGCCCTGGCCGATGCGGATGGGGCCGGAACCGAAGACCAGCACCTTCTTGCGGGACTTGTCGCTGTGCTCCTCAATGAAGGAAGCGGCTTCGTTGTCCTCGTCGTAGGTGGAGTAGAAGTAGGGGGTGCGGGCGGAGAATTCCGCGGCGCAGGTATCGACCATCTTGAATCCGGCACGCAGGTCCTTCACCGGCAGCTCGGAGGCGCCGGACAGGCGCAGGATGGTCTTGTCCAGGAAGCCGTATTTCTTGGCTTCCAGATACTTTTCGCGGGTGAGTTCGCCGTTCTTCAGGCCCATTTCCAGGTCGGCCAGATGCTGCATCTTGTCCAGGAACCACCAGTCGATCTTGGTGATGTCATAGATGACCTTGTGGTCCACGCCCCGCTTGAGGGCTTCGTAGACGCAGAACGCGCGCTCGGAATCCTGCACATGCAGGTGTTCGATGATCTCCTCGGTGGAAAGCTTCTCGAAATCCGGCAGGGTCAGGGTGTCCATGCCCAGTTCGATGGAGGACACGGCCTTCATCATGGCATGTTCGAAGTTGTTGCCGATGGCCATGACTTCGCCGGTGGCCATCATCTGGGTGCCCAGGGACTTGTCGGCATAAACGAACTTGTCGAAAGGCCACTTGGGATACTTGACCACCACATAGTCCAGGGCGGGCTCGAAGCAGGCGCAGGTCTCGCCGGTCACGTCGTTGGTGATCTCATCCAGGGTGTAGCCCAGGGCGATCTTGGTAGCCACCTTGGCGATGGGGTAACCGGTGGCCTTGGAAGCCAGAGCGGAAGAACGGGACACACGGGGATTGACCTCGATGACTGCGTACTCGAAGCTGTCCGGGTTGAGGGCAAACTGGCAGTTGCAGCCGCCTTCGATGCCCAGCTCGGTGATGATGTCCAGAGCGGCGGTGCGCAGCATCTGGTATTCCTTGTCGGACAGGGTCTGGCTGGGCGCCACGACGATGGAGTCGCCGGTGTGCACGCCCACGGGGTCCAGGTTCTCCATGTTGCAGACGGTGATCACGTTGCCCTTGGAGTCACGCATGACCTCGTATTCGATTTCCTTCCAGCCGGCGATGCACTTTTCCACCAGGATCTGGGTGATGGGCGACAGGCGCAGGCCGTTGGTGGCGATCTCACGCAGCTTTTCTTCGTCCTCGCAGATACCGCCGCCGGTACCGCCCATGGTGAATGCGGGACGGACGATGACGGGATAGCCGATGGTGGCGGCGTATTCCACCGCGTCCTCCAGCTCCTCGACGACCTTGGAAGGCACGATGGGCTGGTGCAGCTTTTCCATGGTATCCTTGAAGAGCTGACGGTCCTCGGCGCGGTCGATGGTGTCCGGGCGGCAGGCCAGCAGGCGCACGCCGGAGCGGTCCAGGAAGCCGCTGCGGGCCAGTTCCATGGAGAGGTTCAGGCCCATCTGGCCGCCCAGGTTGGGCAGGATGGCGTCGGGCTTCTCCTTCTCGATGATGCGCTCCACCACCTCGGCGGTGAGGGGCTCGATATACACATGGTCGGCAATGTCGGGGTCGGTCATGATGGTGGCCGGGTTGGAGTTGACCAGCACGGTCTCGATGCCTTCGCTCTTCAGGGCGCGGCAAGCCTGGGTGCCGGAATAGTCGAACTCAGCGGCCTGGCCGATGATGATGGGGCCGGAGCCGATGACCATTACCTTTTTGATTCTCGGGTCTTTCGGCATCCTTACAGCCCTCCTTTAACACGATTGATGCGGCGGATGTTCTGGATGAAACGGTCGAACAGGAATTCGGTATCCCGGGGGCCGCCGCTGGCTTCGGGATGGAACTGGACGGTGAAGCAGTTCCACTGCATATACTCCACGCCTTCGCAGGTCTTGTCGTTGGCGTTGACGTGGCTCACCCGGCCCACACCTTCGGGCAGGGTACCGCCCAGAACGGCGTAGCCGTGGTTCTGGCTGGTGATGAAGGTGCGGCCGGTGGCAAAGTCGGTGACCGGCTGGTTGGCGCCGCGGTGGCCGTACTTCATCTTGCTGGTCTTGGCGCCGGCGGCCAGAGCGGTGAGCTGGTGGCCCAGGCAGATGCCGAAAGCCGGGATGCCGGTGTCCAGCATCTTGCGGATGTTGGCGATGATCTCGGTGTTTTCCGCCGGGTCGCCGGGGCCGTTGGACAGCATGAGGCCGTCCGGCTTGAGGGCCGCCAGTTCCTCGGGGCTGGTGGTGCCGGGCAGAACGGTGACGCGGCAGCCGCGCTTCTGCAGGCAGCGCACGATGTTGTTCTTGCAGCCCAGGTCCAGCAGGGCCACATGCAGCACCTCGCCGCCGTCCTTGGGTTCGGCGGTGGGCTCAAAGGTCATGGGGGCGGCACAGGTGGTGGATTTCACCGCCTCGGTGACGGCGTAGCCCTGGATGGCGGGCATGAGCGCGGCCATCTTTTCCGGTTCGGCGTGGGGGTCGAACTCGGTGGTGATGGCGCCGTTCATGACGCCGCTCTCCCGCAGAGTGCGGGTCAGGCTGCGGGTGTCGATGCCCTCAATGCCGATGATGTTGTTCTTTTTCAGGAAAGCGTCCAGGGTCATCTCGCAGCGGAAGTTGCTGGGGGCGGTGCATGCTTCGCGCACGATGTAGCCCCGGGCCCAGATGCGGGTGCTTTCCATATCTTCGCTGTTCATGCCGTAGTTGCCGATCAGCGGATAGGTCTGGGTGATGATCTGGCCGTAGTAGCTGGGGTCGGTCAGGGTCTCCTGAAAGCCGACCATGCCGGTGGCGAACACGACCTCGCCCACGGTGGTGCCTTCAGCGCCGATGCTTTTGCCGGTGAGCACCGTCCCGTTTGCCAAAATCAGATATGCCTGCATAGTTTGCCTCGCTTCAAAAATCACAGCTTCTGCTTTGCCTTTTCCTGCATCTTACGGCTGCCCAGGTGCACCAGGGGCAGCTTGCCCTCCTTGCAGATGGGGCATTCGTCCGGCGCATAGTTGGGCAGTTCCAGCTTCAGGGCGCTGGCCAGGATGGGAATGGGAGAGGGAGCGGCGGCGGTGGTGCGGTCCACCACGCAGACGATGCCCAGGCAGATGCCGCCTGCTTCTTCGATGACGCGCTTGGTCTCCAGGCTGGAAACGCCGGTGGTGACCACGTCCTCGGCGATGATGCAGCGCATGCCCGGCTTGATCTGGAAGCGCTTGAGGGTCATGACGTTGTCCACACGCTCGGTGAAGATGGCGGGCTTGCCGCACTGACGGCCCAGCTCATAGGCATAGACGATGCCGCCCATGGCGGGACCCACGAACAGGTCCACATCCATCTCCTTCAGCTTTTCGGCCACGGGAGCCATGACTTCGGCGCACTTGTCCGGGTACTGCTGCAGATAGGCCATCTGGCAGTAAGCGCCGGAGTGACGGCCGCTGGACAGCAGGAAGTGACCTTCCAGAAAAGCGCCGCATTCTTTCAGAATTTCTTTTGCATCTCTTGCCATCGTTAAACCCTCCATAAATTGTTTCCGTATACCTGTTATCCTTTGACGCGGGCAAAGGCCCGCACTTTTCCACGCTTTGACTTATGATAGCACAGGCTGCATAAGTTTTCAATATTATTGCATAATTTGAATAAAAATTCAGTTTACACGGGCGCAGCCGCGGATCTCGTCCAGGCTGTGCACGCCGTGGGCCTGCATCCAGTCCGCCATCTCGTTCACGATGCGGGTGCAGGCCATGGGGTCCAGGAAGTTGGCGGTGCCCACCTGCACGGCGGCGGCGCCGGCCATGATGAATTCCAGGGCGTCCTTGCCGGTGCTGATGCCGCCCAGCCCGATGACCGGGATGTTCACGGCCCCCACCGCCTGCCAGACCATGCGCAGGGCAATGGGGCGCACCGCCGGGCCGGACAGACCCGCGAAGGTGTTGGCGAACACCGGCTTGCGGCGTTCCAGGTCAATGGCACAGGCCTGGAAGGTGTTGCACAGGCTGATGCCGTCGGCACCGGCGGCTTCCACAGCCTTGCACATCTCGGTCAGGTTCTCGGCCTGGGGGCTGAGCTTGACCACCAGGGGCACGGTGCAGACCTTGCGCACCGCCGAAACCACTTCGGAAGCATCCGCGGCGCGGATTCCGAAGGCCAGACCGCCCTGCTTGACGTTGGGGCAGCTGATGTTCAGTTCCAGAAAGTCGATGCCCGCTTCGCAGAGCATCCGCACACCTTCCACATTCTCTTCGATGGTGTGGCCGCCCAGGTTGGCCCAGACGGTGGTGCCCAGAGTCTTCATGGCAGGCAGTTCATGCTCGATGAAGCGGGCCACGCCGGGGTTCTGCAGGCCGATGGAGTTCATCAGGCCAGAAGGAGTTTCATATAGGCGCTCGCCGGGGTTGCCGGGCTGGCCGTTCAGAGTCAGGCCCTTGCCGGAGATGCCGCCCAGCACCCGCAGGTCCTGGATGTCGGCGTATTCGGGGCCGAAGCCGAAGGTGCCGGAAGCGGCGATGACCGGGCTGGCCAGACGCTTGCCCAGCAGGTCCACATGCAGATCTACGTTAGTCAAGGTCGAACACCTCCTCGGCAGCGAAGACCGGGCCGTCCTTGCAGACGGTGCGCGGTCCCACCTTGGTCATGCAGGTGCAGCCCAGGCAGGCGCCCAGACCGCAGGCCATCTTGCGTTCCAGGCTGACGATGCAGGGGGTGTTGTGCTCGGCGCAGAGCTTGTACACGCCCTTCATCATCACGTTGGGGCCGCAGGCCAGCACCAGGTCGAAGTTTTCGGGGTGCAGGATGCCGGTGACCAGGCCATGGTAGCCCACGGCGCCGGAATCGGTGGCCACGCTGACGGCGGCACAGTAGGGCAGGAATTCGTCCAGCCCGTAGGGTTCATCCCGGAAGCCGGTGTACAATTCCGGCTTGGCGCCGGCAGCGGCCAGCTCCTTGCAGAGCAGCAGCAGAGGCGCGGTACCGATGCCGCCGCCCACCACGGCCACCCGGCCGGTGCCGAACTTGGCGGCTTCGGCCACGTTGAAGCCATTGCCGCAGGGGCCGGTGAGGGACAGGGTGTCCCCCGCCTTCAGGGCTGCCAGCTTCTCGGTGCCCTGGCCCTTGACCTGATACAAAAAGGTGATGGTATCATGCTCCGTGCTGGCATCGTGCACACTGATGGGGCGGGAGAGCACGGGGGCTTCGTCTGCCGCCCAGCAGCGCAGCATATAGAACTGGCCGGCGTGGGGCATGAATTCCGGGCGCTGGTCATCCCAGGACACGGTCAGGCGGCGGATGTCCGGCGCCACCGTTTCCTGTGCCAGCACGCTGACCTTACAGTTTATCGCACTCACTCTGGATATCCTCCCTCATGCGGACGCATTCATTATAGGCGGCTTCGGCATAATCCACGCCGGGCTGCTTCTTCCAGGCCAGCAGGATGCCGCGGCTGGAGTTGACCACGCCGCCGTTGCCCTTGTTCAGGTAACGGGCGATGTCGGCGGCCTTGCCGCCCTGGGCGCCGTAGCCGGGGATCAGGAAGAAGGTGTTCTTGTAAGCGGCGCGGATGGCGGAAGCTTCCTCGGTGTGGGTGCCGCCGATGACCAGGCCGATGCTGGTGTAGCCGCTTTCACCGATGTAATCCTGGCCCAGAGCAGAGAGGCTGTCGCCCACCAGGTCGTAGACGTGGCGGCCGTCGGCCAGTTTCTGGTACTCAAAGTCCTTGGCGCCGGGGTTGGAGGTGCGGCACAGGACGAACACGCCCTTGCCCTGGTCCTTGCAGTAGGGCAGGTAGGGGCTGATGGAGTCAAGGCCCATGTAGGGGGCCAGGGTGATGAGGTCGGCTTCGAAGTCGCCGGAGAAATGGGCCTTGGCGTACATCTCGGCGGTCTTGGCAATGTCACCGCGCTTGATGTCGGCAATCACCGGCAGGCCGGTCTCCCGCACCATGCGCAGGGTCTCGGCATAGGCGCGCAGGCCGTCCAGGCCCAGGGATTCATAGTAGGCGATCTGCACCTTGTAGCAGCCCGCGGCGGACTTGGTGGCATCGATCAGGGCGCGGTTGAAGGCCACCACGTTCTCCCCTGCCGTCTTGGCGGAATCCACAGCGGATTCGGGCAGGTAGCTCAGTTCGGTGTCCAGACCCACGCACACGGGGCCGTTGGCTCCCACGCTGGCATACAGTTTGTCCATGTTGGTCATTGGAAATTGCCTCCTTGCTCTTCGCTCTGATAGGTGATCTTGCCGCCCTTGATGGTCATCTTGATGCGGCCGTACAGATTTTCCCCGTCGAAGGGGGTATTCTTGCTCTTGCTGTGCAGCTTGTCGGCGTGCACGGTATACATGTGGTCAATATCCACCAGCACCAGGTCGGCGTCGTAGCCGGGGCACAGCAGACCCTTGCGGTCGGCCAGGCCCATAACGGCAGCGGGACCGGCGCTCATGAGGAAGCTCAGGTGCTCCAAGGGCAGGCCCTCCATGCGGCAGAGCTTGGTGTAGCAGGCGGCGAAGGCCGTTTCCAGCCCCACCATGCCGGCGGCGCCCTTCTCCTTTTCCTCGGCGGTGTGGGGGGCGTGGTCGGTGCCGATGCAGGTGACGGTGCCGTCCTTGATGGCCTGCACCAGCGCTCTCACATCGTTATCGGTGCGGATGGGCGGATTCACCCGGTACTGCAGGCGCTTGTCGTCGAACCACAGGTGGTGGGGCGTGACTTCGCAGGAGACCCGGGCGCCCTTCAGGCGGCTCTGACGCACCGCGTCCACCGCCTCGGCGGTGGAAACGTGGCACATGTGCAGCCGGGTGCCGTAGTATTCGGCCAGGTGGCAGTTGCGCACCGTTTCGATGTTCTCGGCCAGGCGGTAATCCCAGGGGCTGATCTCCCGGTCCTCGGCGTGGGACATGACGGTGAGGCCCCGCTCGGTGGCGATGGCAAAGACCCGGGCCATGACGGCGTTGTTCATGACACCGTTGCCGTCCTCGGTGATGAAGCGGATGTCCTCCGGCAGGGTGAGCAGGTGGTCGATGCTCTTGCCGTCAAAGCCCTCCGTGATGGACACGGTCTGGTTGGCGTCGCACAGGCCGATCTCCTTGGCCTTGTTCTGCACCGCGTAGACGGTCTCGGCATCAGAGCACACCGGCTTGGTGTTGGGCATCAGGTTCACGAAGGTGTACCCGCCTGCCGCAGCCGCGGCGGACCCGGTGGCGATATCCTCTTTATATTCCAGGCCGGGGGTGCGCCAGTGGCAGTGGGTATCGATGAAAGAGGGCAGGATGGTCAGCCCGGCAGCGTCGATGACCTCGGTGTCCAGGTCGGCGGGCAGACCGGCGCCGATGGCAGCGATCTTGCCGTCTTTGACCCAGACATCACAGCGGCGGCCGGAGTCGTCCTTGGCATTGCGGATCAGCATGATACAGCCTTCCTTTCAGGTATGTTTTAACCGCGTTTGGGCAAAAAAAAACTTTTCCCCGGTGAGGAAAAGTCAAAAAAGCCGCCCATCCGCGGTGTCAGGAAAAAACACGGCACCGTCAAAAATCAGAACGCCGGACATTCGGGCCAAGCGAAACTGCATGTGACGGTGCCTCCTTCTTTTTGACAATCTTTGCGGGGGTTTTGCATAATTTTTATTATTCTACCACGCCCCCGTTTCTCTGTCAAGGCAAAGGCGGCCGCCCGGCCCTCCGTCTTTGGGCCGGTTTGGCGGCGGGATTTTGGGCAATCTGACAAAGGCGGTCCCCTGCCCAGCCGCCCGGGCATGCAAAGACCCCGCCGTCCTAAGGACGGCGGGGCCGATCGGCTTTTAACGGATCAGGGATTGATCAGTTTTCCTTCATCTTGGCGAAGCACTCGCTGCAGTAGACCGGGCGATCCTCGCGGGGCTGGAAGGGAACCTTGCACTCCTTGCCGCAGCTGGCGCAGACAGCGTCAAACATCTGGCGCTCGCCGCGAACAGCGTTCTTGCGGGCATCGCGGCAGGGCTTGCAGCGCTGGGGCTGGTTCTCGAAACCACGGCTGGCGTAGAACTCCTGCTCGCCGGCGGTCCAGACGAACTCTTTGCCGCAATCCTTGCATACCAAAGTCTTGTCTTCGAACATAATGGGTATCTCCTCTTAAAAATATTTGCCCGCGGAAGATCTCAACCAACGCCTGCTTGGTAAGGACCAAAGGAAGAACTGATTGCTAAGCTACTTGGGGCAGGTTACTATATGACCGAGGCGGAGGAAACCGCCAGAGTCCAAAACAGGGGTCAGCGCGCGGCGCGCAGTTTGCGGCGTGCACGGGCCAGGGCGTTTTCCACCGCACGGGGGGTGCGCTCCAGCATGGCGGCAGCTTCGGCGGGAGAAAGCCCGTCCAGGCTGGCCAGCAGCGCGGCGCGCTCCAGCGGGGAAAGCAGGGTGTCGATCTGCGTCATCACATCGGTGCGGTCTTCACTGGCAATGGCCAGTTCCTCCGGACCGGGCGCAGCTTCGTCCTCCGGCAGCGGCACGCTGTCGTTCAGCGGCGCGTGCTTTTTGCGGGTCGCGGCGCGGTGGGCGTCACGTTGGGCATTGGCAATGCAGTTGGCTGCATAGGCGGCAAACGGCACCCCGCGTGAAGGATCATACCCTCGTACCGCACCGAACAGACCGATCAGACCTTCCTGCACGGCGTCCTCAAAATCCAGACCCGGTGCCTGGGCAGACCAGGCGCCTTTGCGGATGGCGGGCATCATGCGGGCGATCAATGCGGCCAGCGCAGTTTCGTCCCCCTGGGCGGCTTTGTGCAACAATTCATCACTGATCGGCTGCATAAAACGGCTCCTTTGGGACGGCGCGGATACGATAGTTCCCATTGTAGCGGCTGGATACGCGTTTGTCAATCATTTTCTGCCCGGAAATGCCGCAGGCAAAGGCTTTTTTCCCTTACTTGCTCTGACCGCTAAAACGGTTCAGCAGTTCCACCGCAAAAACGATCACGATGGTCACGACAAAGACACCGCCCCAGCCCATGCCAGCCTTGGGCAGGACCTCCATCAAACCTTGCAGATTGAACATGGCATATACTCCTTATATAGTAAAAGCATCAGGCGAACAGGGTCAGGATCATGCCGCCGGCAATGACCGAAGCGATCTGACCGGATACGTTGACGCCTACGGCGTGCATGAGCAGGAAGTTCTGGTTGTCCTCCTGCAGGCCCATCTTGTTAATGACGCGGGCGGACATGGGGAAGGCGGAAATGCCCGCTGCACCGATCATGGGGTTGATCTTGGTCTTGGCAAAGATGTTGTAGATCTTTGCCACCACAACGCCGCCCACGGTATCGAAGACGAAAGCCACCAGGCCCAGGGCCAGGATCATCAGGGTTTCCACGGTGAGGAAGCTGGCCGCCTGCATCTTGGTGGAGACGGTCAGGCCCAGCAGCAGGGTGATGAGGTTGGCCAGATCCTTCTGGGCGGTCTCGGAAAGGCCTTCCAGCACGCCGCATTCCCGGATCAGGTTGCCGAACATCAGGAAACCGATGAGGGCCACGCTGCGGGGGGCCACCAGACCGGCGATGACGGTGATGATGACGGGGAACAGGATCTTGGTGGTCTTGCTCACCGGGCGCTCGGCATAGCTCATGCGGATACGGCGCTCGGCCTTGGTGGTGACGGCACGGATGACGGTGGGCTGGATGATGGGCACCAGCGCCATATAGGAATAAGCCACCACGATGATGGCGCCCAGGTAGTTGGACTGGAAGAAGTTTGCCACGAAGATGGAAGTGGGGCCGTCCGCCGCGCCGATGATGGCGATGGAGGCGGCATCCTTCACATCAAAGCCCAGCACGGTGGCCACGCACAGGGTAAAGAAGATACCGAACTGCGCCGCCGCGCCGAAGATCATCAGCTTGGGGTTGGACAGCAGCGGCGTGAAGTCGATCATTGCACCGATGCCGATGAAGAGCAGCAGCGGGAACAGCTCGTTGGCGATGCCGGAATCAAACAGCACATCGATGGGACCCAGTTCGGTCACACCGTCGATGATCTGGGTGACGGCGCCGGACTGGGGCAGATTGACCAGGATGGCGCCGAAGCCCATGGGCAGCAGCAGCGAGGGTTCCATCTGTTTTTTGATTGCGAGCCAGATCAGCAGCGCGCCGATGATCCACATGACCACCTGCTGCCACTGCAGGTTCAGAACATTGCCGAAAAGTGCCTCCATAGCGAGACAAACCTCCCTTTTTAACATGAATTGGCTTTATGTCCATTATGGGGGAGCAAAACAGGTCTGTCAAGGGTGATTTTCGCTTTTTTATCCGCTTTTTGCCGAAAATGAGCCATTTGTAAAAAGGGCGGTTCACCGCTTTAACGCCTTGACTTGCCATAGCGAAATTGCTACAATGAAAGCAGCGGGCCCTTTGAATTTTGGGCACGCTCAACAAGATTGATACACTTTGCCGTTCCTGACGGCAGAGCGTACCTTTGACAGTAAAGGAGAGCGCCCATGCGCGTCGCAAACCAACACAGCTCCCCGGATCAGCCGCGCAGCACCGCTTTGTATGAAGCCATCCTGCGGCTGAACGATCTGGAGGAGTGCATCCGCTTTTTTGACGACCTGTGTGCCGTGACCGAACTTCGCACCCTGGAACAGCGTTATGATGTGGCCGGCTGCCTGGTACAGGGCAAGGTATACAGTGAGATCCGGCGGGAGACCGGCGCTTCCAGCGCCACCGTTTCCCGCGTGAACCGCATGCTGAACTACGGCACCGGCAGCATTGCCGCCAGCGTGCGCTACGATCTGGAACATCAGGCCCCCGCCTCTGCCGAGCCGGGCCCCGACCAGCCCGAAGAATAAAGGAGGTCCCTGACCATGAGCGTACATATTCGTGATTTCGGCCACACCAGCGACGGCACTCCCGTCAAGTTGGCCGTACTGGACAACGGCGTGATCCAGGCCCATATCATCAGCTATGCCGCCGCCATCCAGAAACTGATCGTAAAAGACCGCAAAGGCAACCCGGTGGACGTGGTGCTGGGCTTTGAGGACGTGGCCGGCTACGAGACCAACGGCGGCTGCCTGGGTTCTGTGGTGGGCCGTTACGCCAACCGCATCGCGGGCGGCAAGTTCTTCCTCAATGCCGAAGAGTATCATGTGACGGTGAACAACCACGGCAACTGCCTGCACAGCGGCAACCACGGTTTCGGCCGTGCCGTCTTTGACATGGAGCTGTCCGACAAGGGCGACGACGGCGTGCTGCTGCGTGCTGTCAGCCCCGACGGCACCGACGGGTTCCCCGGCACGGTGACCCTGGAAGTGGAATACAGCCTGGTGGGCAGCGCCCTGATGATCCAGTATTCCGCCACCACCGACGCCCCTACCGTCATCAACATCACCAACCACAGCTACTTCAACCTGAACGGTCATGCTTCCGGCACCGTTCTGGGCCACCGGTTGCAGATGGACGCTCCCTCCTACCTGGAGACCGACGAGACCCTGATCCCCACCGGCCGTCTGATCCCCACCGCGGGCACCCCCATGGACTTTTTGGAAGAAAAGACCATCGGCCGGGACATCGAAGCGGATTACCCTGCCCTGAAGATGGGCGGCGGCTATGATCACTGCTTCGTGATTTCGGACACCGGCCTGCGCCATGCAGCCTGGCTCACCGGCCCCCAGACCGGCATCCGGATGGAGACCCTGACCACCCTGCCCGGCGTACAGCTGTATTCCGCCAACGGGCTTTCGCTGAACTGCCCCGGCAAGGAAGGCGCCGAATACCACGGCCGGGATGCCGTCTGCCTGGAGACCCAGGACTTCCCCGACGCCCCCAACCACATGGAGTTCCCGGACACCACCGTGACCCCCAAGGCGTCTTACAGTGCCACCACCCTGTACCGGTTCGACACCGCGCCCCTGTAACTTCTGACAAAAAAGCCGCCCGGCTCCCCTTCTGCGGGAGCCGGGCGGCTTTCTTTGTATGATTCCGGCGGTTGTTACAGGTGCAGGAACAGCCGGGCAAAGTTGAAGTAGATGAGCAGGGTGGTGGTATCCACGATGGTGGTGATGAGGGGCGAAGCCATCACCGCCGGGTCGATGCCGATCTTGCGGGCCAGCAGCGGCAGGCCGCCGCCGATGAGCTGGGAGAGCATGACGGTGCAAAGCAGAGTCATGCTGACCACCAGGGCCACCCCGATGCCCACCCGGTCAAACAGGGAGAGCTTGATGATGTTGCACACGGCCAGCGTGCCGCCGCAGAGCAGGGCCACCCGCAGTTCCCGCCAGAGGATGCGGGGCAGGTCCCGGGGATGGATATCCCCCACCGCCACACCACGGATGATGGTGGAGGTACTCTGGCTGCCCGCGTTGCCGCCGGCGTCGGTAAGCATGGGGATGTAGGCGGTCAGTACGGTGACGGCGGCCAGGGCGTTCTCGTACCCACGAATGACCAGGCTGGAGAAGGTGGCACTGAGCATGAGGAAGAGCAGCCAGGGCGTGCGGCTCTTGTACAGTTCCCACATGCTCATGCGGAAATAAGGTTTGTCAGTGGGCGACATGGCGTTCATCTTGGCGAAGTCCTCGTCCGCCTCATCCTGCAGGATGCTGATAGCGTCATCCACCGTAACGATGCCCACCAGGCGCTGCTCGTTATCCACCACGGGGATGGCCAGCAGGCCGTATTTTTCAAACATCTGGGAGGTTTCTTCCCTGTCGGTGGCGGTATGCACGCTGATGACGCCGGGCTCCATCAGTTCCCGCACGGGACGGTCCTCGTTCTTTTCCAGCACCAGCGCCCGCAGGGAAACAACACCCTCCAGGGTGCGGTCGGGGCCCGTGACATAGCAGTTGTTGATAGTTTCCTTGTCGATGCCGTTCTTGCGGATCTCCTCCATGGCGCGGCGTACCGTCCAGTCGGGAGAAAGTTCCATGAACTCGGTGGTCATCACGCCGCCGGCGGAATCTTCGGGGTACTTCAGCAGTTCATTGATCATCTGCCGTGTTTCCGGCCCGGCCTGGGCCAGGATGCGCTTGACCACACCGGCGGGCATCTCCTCCACCAGGTCGGCGGCGTCATCGGCGCAGAGCTCTTCCACAACGAACTTCAGTTCCCGGTCGGACAGGCCTTCGATCAGGCTCTGCTGGGTCTCGGGGGTCAGTTCGGCAAAAATCTCCG
>CAJMLV010000009.1 GCA_905214345.1 uncultured bacterium | reverse complement strand
TTACCTTCAATAAGGATGCGGAAGGCAGTGTCCTCAGTGGCAACATTGATGGCAACGGAACGCTGGTTCTGAAGGTATACTATGACCGCAACAGCTATACCGTTACCTATCAGTATGATAATACCCCTGCGGGTGCGTCTGAACTGCCTGCGGAAGCCACCTATAAGTATGGTGAGGAAGTGACCGTGGCGGCTGATGCCACTGCTCCCGGCTACACCTTCAGTGGTTGGAGTCGTCCCGAAAACTTTAACATGCCCGCTGAGAATGTGATCATCAGTGGTTCTTTCACCGCCAATGGCGATACAAAGTATACTGTTGAGTACTACGTCCAGAATATTAAGGATGATCAGTACACCTTTGAGAAGAGCGAAACCAAGACCGGCGAGACCGATACTACCGCGACGGTAACTCCGGAAGATCGTACCGGCTTTACGGTGAACAGTACGCTTTCTGTTCTCAGCGGCAATATTGCCGGCAATGAGAGCTTGATCCTCAAAGTTTACTATGATCGCAACCGCTACGATGTAATTTACAGCTACGCCGGTTATCAGCCTGAAGATGCCAGTGCTCTTCCGGAAGTACAGTCCTACAAGTATGGTGCTACCGTTACTCTGGCAGGCGCTGCTTCCGCAAAGGGTTACACCTTCTCCGGTTGGTCTACCAGTGATGCCGAAATCGCTGGAAATAGTTTCGTGATGCCGGCACAGAAGGTCATTGTCACCGGTTCCTTCAGCATCAATACCTACAATTACAAGATTGTGTACTTCTACGATGGTGTTGCGGATGAACCTGTCATTCGTCAGGCCGAGTACAAGCAGACTGTTACGGTGAGCCCGGCTGCTACTACCAGTAAAGAGGGCACGAACTATGTACTGGATTATATGGATCCGAGCAGCGGTAGCATCGTAATTGATGTGGAAGATGGCGAAGAAATCGTGAATAACGTGATCAACGTCTACTATGCCAAGGACGAAAAGGGCGGCGGCAGCGATGGTGGCGACGGTGACGGCGTTCCCGACTATGCACAGATCGTCTTTACCTATCGTAGTGCCAATGCAGGACAGGGTTCTGTAACACCCAGCTACGAAACCTATACCTTTGAACGAGCTGGTGGTGTCGTTGTAGGCACTATGGAAGCTGTACCGGGTACTCAGTCTGGTGCAAAGCCTGTTGCCAATGCAGTCAATGGTTATGTGGCTGATTACTGGTCTGACGGTACGAACAGCGAAAATGCTGAAAATGGCACTGCGCCCAATATGTTCGACAAGGCATACGCTGGCGATATGACCTTTACCGCATACTTTGCTGAGGATAAAGCGGGCGGCGGTGACGGCGAAGATCCTGACGGCAAACCTGACTATGCGCAGATCGTGTTCATCTATCGCAGCGCTGACGAGACTACCGGTACGGTGTCTCCTGCAAGTGAAGTGTTTAACTTCGAACGTGCAAATGGTGCAGTTATTGGTGAAAAGGCTGCGACTCCCAGTGGTGCGGCTGTTGTTGCCAAGGAAGGCTTTGCTTTCGATTACTGGACTGACAGTGCACAGCCTGGTGTAGTTGATTTCAGCAAGGATATGAGCGGTTTCAAGACGGTTCATACGGACAACGCAGTGTTTACGGCCTATTTCGCGGAAGACGAAAAGGGCGGCGGTGAAGATGGCGAAGACCCGGATGATATCCCCGATAAGTATGAGGTTTGGGTTACCTATGATGTTGTGAATGGTTCCTGGGCCGAAGGTGGCAACGCCCAGAAGGGTGAAACCTTGGTTATGCTGGACGAAAACGGCAACTGGTCGGTTAATGGCAGCGCTACTGCGAATCTGCCGGCCACTGTCCCGAATGTTGGCTACACTGGTGGCTCTTGGAATCCGAACAACACGCTTGTGACGTTGAGCAGTGACCACAGCTTCGTATATACCTATGTTGCGGACGAAAGCCAGCGCTACACCGTGACCTATGTTGCGGAAGGCGAAGGCACTGTGGCACCGAATTCCGAGAATGCACAGGTGCTTGGTACCGAGGGTATCAGTGGTGCGACTGCGACCCCGAAGAGCGGTTATCGTCTGGAAGGCTGGTACAAGGGCGACGGCAAGATCAGCGAAGAACTTTTGCTGACTACTGATGTCATTGCAGCCAACCTGAATACCAACAATGGCGTGTATGCAGATACGACCTTTACCGCCAAGTTTTCCATCCGCAACGACCTGACCTACACTGTCCGTTACCTGGAAGACGGTACCGGCCGTGAAGTGGCAGGTGCGAAGGTTGTGGAAGGCCAGACCTTCGGTACTACCGTGACCGAAAGCGCTCCTGCGCTGGGTGGCTACTCGCTGATGAGCCCGAGCTCTCAGTCTATTGAGATCACCACCGGCGAAAACGTCATCATCTTCTACTATCGTGAAGTTGGTCCTGACGTGGAGCCCACCCCGGTTCCGACCGAGAATCCCACTACGCCCACCACTCCGACTACTCCGACCACTCCCACTACTCCCACCGGCCCGGCTACTGGCGGTACCACTGATACCACCACTCCGGACGAAGGCGAGGGCGAAGAAGTGACCGAGGCTCCGGAAGAGGAAGAGATTCAGGAAGAAGAAACCCCGCTGGCACCTGAAGCCGGTGAGGGCGAGGAAGAGACCATTGGTGATGAAGAGACCCCGCTGGCTGGCGGCAACGCGGCCTGGGCTCTGCTGAACCTGATCCTGACCATCCTGACCGCTCTGGGCAGCGTGCTGCTGTTGATCGGCTACCTGGGCAAGAAGCGCAAGGAAGATGAAGATGGCGAAGAAGAGTACACCGTCAAGAAGCATGGCTTCTGGCGTCTGGTCAGCCTGATTCCGGGCATCGGCTCCATCATCGTCTTTATCCTGACCGAAGATATGCGCAACCCCATGGTCTTCGTCGACAAGTGGACCCTGCTGATGGTGATCATCGCTGTGATCCAGATTGTTATCGCCGTGCTGTCCATGAAGGATAAGCAGGAACCCGATGAAGACGAGGCTGCGAATGCCTGAGTCTGAGCGCAAAACCAAATGACAAGGCGGTTTCACCGTCTTAACAGGGAAAGCCCCGTACAGAGAAATCTGTGCGGGGCTTTTCTTTTTGTTATACCGAAAACGGAGAGAACATGCTGCAAAGGAGCCGGGAATGGGCGCAAAGAGCAGGTCCGGGCGTGGATGGTGTGTCCCGCCTGGCCGGAACAGGCCCTGCGGGCCAACATTCTGGCCCAGATCAGTCTGGCACTGAACCGCATCTGGACAGAATGGTATCCCAGCCGGGGATATTCCTTCAACATCACGGGCTCTCCGGCAGTGGACCAGGCCTTTACCGAGGGCCGCACCGTTTACGCGGTGACGGAACGGCTCACTGCCGAGCTTTTCTGCACCTATGTGCGCCGCACCGGGGATGCTGAGCCTTACTTCACCGAATACTGCGATGGAAAACTGGTGACCTGCAAGGGGATGAAGCAGTGGGGCACCGTGGACCGGGCCAACGAAGGCAAAAACGCCCTGCAGATTCTGCGGTACTACTACGGCAATGATGTGAACCTGGTCACCAGCAGCAATATTGCGGCAATCCCCCAAAGCTACCCCGGCAGCCCGCTGCGCAGAGGCAGCACCGGCACCGATGTGCGCATCATTCAGCGGCAGCTGGACCGCATTGCCAAAGACTATCCGGCTTTCGGCAAACCCACCGTGAACGGGACTTTTGACGCTGCCACCGAGAACAGCGTAAAGGCGTTCCAGAAATACTTCTCGCTGACGGCGGACGGCGTGGTGGGGCGCTCCACCTGGTACAAAATCAGTTATATCTATGTCAGCGTGAAGGAACTGGCTCAGCTGACCAGCGAGGGCGAGAGCATGGCGGGCACCGTTACCGGCGGTGTGTGGCCGGGCGTGGTGCTGCGCCGGGGCGATACCGGCACTTATGTGGAGCTGGTACAGTTCTGGCTTTCCACCCTGGCGGAATTTGATGAAAGCATCCCATCGGTATCGGTGGACGGCAATTTCGGCGCCGCCACCGAACGGGCGGTCAAGGCATTCCAGACCGAAGCAGGGCTGACCGTGGACGGTGTGGTGGGCCAGGCTACCTGGGATGCGCTGTATCTGGCCTGGGTGGACGTGCAGAGCGATATGGGCGGCACAGCCTATCCCGGCACCGCTCTGCGCACCGGCAGCAAGGGCAACGACGTGCGGATGGTGCAGTTCTGGCTGCGCATTGCTGCCGACTATTACAGCTCTCTGCAAGCGGTGAACGTGGACGGTATCTACGGTTCCGGCACCGCGGCGGCGGTGAAGGCCTTCCAAAGCCTGTTCGGCCTGACTGCCGACGGCGTGGTGGGCCGGGCTACCTGGGCCAAGCTCAATGAAGTAGGCATCGCCGTGGCCAACAAGCTGGTGGACCCGGGGGTGGAACCCGGTCAATTTGTGACCACCCTGCGCCAGGGCAGCACCGGGACTCCCGTGCGGGCGGTGCAGTATTATCTGCGGCTGATCGCCGAATACTGGCCGGGTGTGCCCTCGGTGGCGGTGGATGGCGTCTTTGGCGCTGCCACTGCCGAATCGGTGGAGGCCTGGCAGCAGCAGGCAGGGCTGACGGTGGACGGCATCGTAGGACCGGCCACATGGAAGAGCATCTACGAAAACGCCATGCGCATGGCGGCCAGCGGACCGGTGGTCCGGCTTTCGCCTTTGCCCCAGCCCTCCCGGGTGCTGGCCCCCGGCGACACCGGCACCGAGGTGCTGATTCTGTCCCAGATGATGGCCTTCCTGGCCCACTGGATGCCGGATATTCCAGCACCGCCCCAGAGCGACTATTTCGGGGAGGAACTGGAACGGGCGGTGCTGGCGGCCCAGCCGCTGTTTGACCTGCCCGCCACCGGGCAGGTGGGACCGCTGGACTGGATCACCTTTACGGCGGCCGCGGCGGCTCTGTACGCCGTGACGCCTACCGCGGCAGCGCCGGAACCGGCCGGTGTATGGCCCGGCGCTGCGCTGGCGGCGGGCAGTGCGGGACCGGCGGTGCTGCAGGTACAGCAGTGGCTGAATGTGCTGGGCAGCGTTTACTGCGGGTACAGCTTTGTGGAAGAAACCGGCGTGCTGGATGCCCAGACCCTGGCGGTTCTGGAAGCCTACCAGGAAACGGTGGGGCTGGACCCGGTGGGAGTGGTGGATGATGCCACCTGGAAAAGCCTGCAGGCGGCAGCTGCGCCCTACGCCGCCCAGGAATCCTGACGGCGCGCAAAGGAGGAATCCACCATGGCAAAACTGTTGGTATATGACGCGTACGCCAACAAATTCCTGATCTACACGGACATGAACGAGAGCGACCCCATGCCGTACAGCTACGGAAAGACCCTGACCCTGGGGGAATTCCGGGGCTCCTCCAACGCGGCGGTTCTGTGGACCACCACCGCCGCCATGGAAGCCTGGAACCTGACCCGGCGCAGCTACGGAGCGGGCATTCCGGTGGGATACGCCTTCAAGCGCATCTGGGAGGGCGGCCACGGCACCACCAGCCAGCATTATGCGGGGGTGGCTTTTGACGTGGGGCAGACCACCACCAGTGCCAACCGCAAAAAAATCCACGCCGCCGCCACCGCCACCGGTGCCTGGGGGTATGTGGAGCCCCTGTCCATGACCCCCACCTGGGTACACTTTGACCGCCGCTACGGCAAACCGGCCTGCCCCAACACCACGGCCGGATACCCCACCTGCCGCAAAGGGGACCGCAACACCTATGTGCTGATCCTGCAGGACGCCCTCAACGCTCTGGGGTACAGCACAGGGACGCTGGACGGCATTTTCGGCAGCAAGACCTACACCGCCCTGAAAGGGGCACAGAAGAGCTTCGGCCTGACGGCAGACGGCATCTGCGGATGCAGTACCTGGAAACAACTTGCTTCGGCGGTGGTGGGCATCGGCCGCACAAAGACGGTGATTGATTCCTGAACGGGCTGTGTTATAATAAAAATAAAGGAAACCGGGCGGGGCCCGAAACAACATAGCAAGGAGAGGAAACCTATGCAAGATGTGATGGAATTTCTGCGGGGGCGGCGCACCTACCGGCGGTTTTTGCCCAAACCCGTGCCCGAAGCCGTGCTGCGGGACGCCCTGGAAGCTGCCCGGATCGCCAGCTGCGGAGCCAACCGGCAAACCTTGAAGTATGTGCTGGTCCAGACCCCCACCGTGGTGGCGGAGATGAACCGTCTGGTGCGTTGGGCGGCCTTTCTGCCGCCGGAGCAGGGCCAGCCCAAGGCAGGGGAGACGCCCACCGCCTTCATTGCGGTGTTCCAGGACGAAAGCCTGCCCGGTGTGAATGACACCGACGCCGGTCTGGCCCTGGGAAGCCTGACCGCCGCAGCCTGGGGCCACGGTGTGGGCAGCTGCATCATGGGGGCCATCGACCGGCCGGCCATCAAGACGCTGCTGGGATTGGATAAGCAGGAACGGCTGCGTCTGCACAGCGTGGTGGCCCTGGGATACCCGGCCCACAAGAGCCATCTGGTGCCTGTGCAGGAAAACGACGTGCGGTATTATCTGGACGAAAATCGCGATTACTGCGTTCCCAAACGGGCGATGCAGGACATTCTGCTGGGCGAGTTTTAAGAGGTTTTGCGGGCGGTCTGCTGAAAAGACCGCCCGCTTTTTTGTATGGTTTCGACAAAATAATGTGTGGGAATTGTGAAACCTTGATATTGACAATAAAATAACAATATGATATGATACATGCTAACGAAAGGGAGTAGTTGCACAACGCCAGTTGTGTTGGGTTCCGACAAACACAGCCGAAAGGCTCGGATGCCCAAGCCCCCGGCAAGGGTTGACAAGACTTTTACCACAGGTGATGAGCCTGGGGCAAAAGTCTTTTTTTGTTAGCCTTTCGTTTCGGCGGCGGCCCGCCCGGAGCTGCTCGCCGACCCTGACCCGGGCTGTACCGAAAAGAAAGCATCTGATAAGGAGAAAACCATGAACGTGAAAATGAATTTTACCATGCCCGGCCAGGACGGCCCCGCCAAAGCGGGACGCGGCCTGGGCAGGCTGGCCCTGCTGGCGGCGGGCATCGCGGTGGTGGTGCTGCTGCTGGCCAACGGATTCTACATCATCGGGGAGCAGGAAAACGCCGTGGTCACCACTTTCGGCGTGCCCCACACCGTTTCCACCAGCGGTCTGCACTTCAAAATCCCCTTTATCCAGCAGGTCCAGAAGGTGGATATGACCATCAAGGGTATCCCCATCGGGTATGATTCCCAGACCAACGAGTCCTACACCAACGAAAGCCTGATGATCACCAGCGACCTGAACTTTGTGAATGTGGACTTTTTCCTGGAATACCGGGTGGTGGACCCCGTTGCCTACCTGTATGCCAGCGAGGAACCCACCCTCATCCTGCGCACCCTGGCCCAGAGCTACATCCGCGATACCATCGGCCTGTACCCGGTGGATGACGTGATCACCACCGGCAAGAACCAGATCCAGAGCGAGGTCAAGGACAAGCTGGCTGCCCGCATTGAGGAGGAAGGCATCGGCCTGCAGGTGGTCAACATGACCATCCAGGACGCCGAACCGCCCACGGCGGAGGTGCTGGCTGCCTTCAAGGAAGTGGAAAACGCCAAGCAAGGCGCCGAAACCGCCGTGAACAACGCCAACAAATACCGCAGTGAACAGCTGCCCGCTGCTGAAGCCCAGGCGGACCAGGTGCGCCAGAACGCCCAGGCTGCCAAGGAAAGCCGCATCAACGAAGCCAACGGCCAGGTGGCCCGCTTCAATGAGATGTACGAGGAGTACATCAAGTATCCCGCCATCACCAAGCAGCGCATGTACTACGAAGCCATGGAGGATGTGCTGCCCGGTCTGCGGGTCGTCATCACCGACGGTTCCGGCACGCGGCTGGATATGTTTGATCTGAACGACATCGCCCCCGCGGCCGCTGCCGCGGAGGATTCCCAGTAAGGAGGAGTATACCATGCAACAAACCAAAAAACGGGCGGGCCTTGGGGCCGTTGTGGCCCTGGTGATCCTGGCCTTGCTGCTGTTGGGCAGCAGCCTGATCGTGACCCGCAGCAACGAATATTCGGTCATCCGTCAGTTCGGGCGGGTGGTGGGCATCCGCTCGGAACCGGGCATCAGCTTCAAGCTGCCCCTGATCCAGACGGTGGACAAGATGCCCAACACCGTGCTTCTCTATGACCTGCCGGTGTCCGACGTCATCACCCAGGACAAGAAGACCATGGTGGCCGACAGTTTCATCCTGTGGAAGATCACCGACCCCCAGCGGTTCATCCAGACGCTGAACGGCAGCGTGGCCAACGCCGAAAGCCGCCTTTCCAACCTGGTGTACAACAGCATGAAGAACACCATCTCCGGCATGACCCAGGCCGAAGTCATCAGCGGCCGCAACGGCGCTTTGGCCGGGGCCATCCGGGAAGGCGTGGGCGAAAGCCTGGATGCCTATGGTGTGGAGCTCATCGCCGTGGAGACCAAGCACCTGGACTTGCCGGACGACAACAAGGAGGCGGTGTATCAGCGGATGATCAGCGAGCGCAACAACATTGCCGCCAGCTATACCGCCCAGGGCGAGAGTGACGCCCAGATGATCCGCAGCGAGACCGACAAGGAAGTGCAGATCATGCTCAGCGCCGCCCAGGCCGATGCCGAAAAGCTGGAAGGCGAGGGAGAAGCGGAGTACATGCGGATTCTGTCCGCCGCCTACGCAGACCCTGCCAAAGCCGAATTTTACAGCTTTGTGCGCAGCCTGGACGCCGCCCGGGCCAGCCTGGAAGGCAGCGGCAGCAACGTGCTGTTCCTGGACCGCACTTCGCCTCTGGCCGAAATCTTCTATAACCATGCCGCCTGACCCGGCATTTTCCCGGGAAAGGAAAAGAAACAGCAGCGCCCCCGCCTTTCGCCGGGGGCGCTGCTGCTGCGTGGGGAAAAATAGAACAGAAAGATTTTATTCGTGCCGGATGGCTTCCAGGGCGCTGATCTTCACGGCGCGGTTGGCCGGTGCAATGCCGGACAGCACGCCGATGACGGTGGCAAAGATCAGGGCTGCCACCACCAGCCAGGGCGGAATGATGGAGATGACGGTGGAACCGGTGTACATGCCGCCGCCGCTGAGCAAAGAACTGATGTCGAAGGTGGCGTTGATGCCCATGCTTTGCAGGAGCATCATCACCAGCCCGGCGATGGTGGTCAGGTTGTTGAGCACCAGACTTACCAGCCAGCTGAACACCGCACCCGCGACGCCGCCGATAAAGCCGATGAAGCCGCTTTCGATGAGGAACATCCGCCGGATGTTGCGCAGCTCACACCCCAGCACCTTCATGACGCCGATCTCCCGGGTACGCTCGTAGATGGCCATGGTCATGGTGTTGGCGATATTCAGCGCTGCCACGAACAGGCTGATGGCCGCCAGGCCGCCCAGCATCAGCTGATTGCGGGCCACCTGCTTCTGCATTTCCTTGCGGGTGTCGGACATGGAATAGGTGCCGAAGCCCAGTTCCTTGATGGCCTCGCTGACCTCGTCCACGTTGTCGATCTCGTCCACCTTGACATATACCTGGTTGTACTGAGCGGTGTCCACGTTGTTGTTCTTGATGAGCTTGTTGTACTCCTCCACCAGCATCTTCATGTCCTTGAGGCGGAGCACGATGCCGCTCTGGGTCCAGTAGTTCTTTTCGTCCATGGCCAGAGTGCCCACCACCACCAGCTCCCAGCTTTCCTCCTTGGGATTCTCGGAGTCGCCGTTGGTCAGGGTCAGGGTCATCTTGTCCTTGCTCACATTCACAAAGGGTTCCAGCTCGTTGCCCATGGCATCGGTCATGCCGGGCCAGCGGTACCGCTTGGAACTGTTGTAGCTGCGGCGGGTGTCCTCAAAGTTATAGCCGGTATTGGGACCCACCAGCACCGGAATCTTTCCTTTGCCGTAGGAGGTGGAATCCGAAAGCCAGCTGCCGTCGGTGAGGGTGAAGCCCATGGGCTCCATGGCGGCGGGGTCGATGCCGTACAGGTTGTACAGGCCGGTCATCTGGTAGCGGTCGCTGCGCCCGGCGCTGATGCGGCCGTTGAGGCTGTAACCTTCGTAGTAAGGGGTGGCGGCGATGACGTGGTCCATCTGCTTGAATCCGCTCACCGCTTCGTCATCGAGCTTGGCGGGCTGGTCCGGCGAGGAGGACGAGGAGGTCACCCCGCCGATGGACACCGCCATGCCGCCGCCTCCGCCGTAGACCTGGATCTGGGTCAGGTCGCCCCAGCTTTGCAGCATTTCGTCATAGGCTTTGTTCTGGGCGATGCCCAGACTGATCATTACGATGACCGCGCAGGTGCCCACCACCACGCCGATCACGGTCAGCGCGGTGCGCCCCTTGCGGCGGGAAAGGTTCTTGGCGGCCAGCGCCACCTGATCAGAGATCTTCATCGTCATCCTCCAGGCTGGCCAGGGCGGCTGCCTTCTTCTTCTTGCGGATCACAACCACCACGATCACCGCCACGGCAATGACCGCCACAACGATGAGCACGATGCCCCAGACCGGGAACCCGGCGGGCTGTACTTCCATATCCATGCCGGGGTCCATCATGCCCATGTCGTCGTAGGTGGGCATATCCATAACGGTGGCGGAGAAGTCCTTGGTCACCGTCTTGAGGGAGCCGTCCTCGGCCTCGTAGGACAGGGTGATGGTGCCGGTCATGGGGCCGGCTTCCATGGGCATCAGGTCAAAGTCCACGCTGTTTTCGGTGCCCGCGTTCACGTTGCCGATGTACTGCTGGGTCATGTCGGCGCCCAGGTTTTCACCGGAGATGGAAGCTTCCAGGTTGGAAACGGGATTCTTGCCCTTGTTCACAAAGTTCAGGGTCACGGTGGTGGAGTTGCCCACATAGATGGTGTCGCTGATCTGCAGCTGGCCCAGCTCAAAGCGGTCGGGCTGGCTGATGGGCACCGAGATGGTGGTGGAACCGGTGACGGAATTGCCGCTGGTGGCGCCTGCGCCCACCAGGTTCACCGTGATGTTGGCCACGCCGCCGGTAAAGCCGGAGGAAGCCTGCAGATTGAAGCTGACGTCACGGGTGGACTGGGGGCTCATGGACCCCACATAGGTGGACAGGCTGCCGCCGGTCATGGTGACGCCTTCGGGCAGGGTGACGGAAGCCACCACGTCGGACAGGCTCTCGGTGCCGGAAGCGGCGTAGATGGTCAGGGACAGGGTGAAGGGGCTGCCCGCGGTGATGGTTTCGGTGCCGTAGCTGGACTGCCGCACGATCAGGCTGGGGGCACGGGCCTTGCTGGGGTCGTTGGGGTCTTCGTCCACGCACTGGCCGATATGAACATTGATATCCTGTATGGGTAGAGCGTTATCGATGTAACTCAGGGTGGCAGCGAAGTCGGAACCGCCGCCGTTGTAGATCACGTCGCGGAACAGCAGCACATAGCTGTAATAGTTGTAGGCGGGGTCATTCTGGCCGGAGGGATCATCGTTTTCCTCATAGAACTGGCCGATTTCCGCCGTGCCGGTGAAGGTGAATACCGAGGAGTTCACCCGGGCGGCGATCTCTTCGGGCTGAACGTTGAACTTGGCGGAGGCGCGGTCCACGATCTTCAGCACGATGTTGACACGGTCACCCCAGTTGACGGTGGAAACTTCGCCGCCCGCCGTATCGGTGACGGTGGCTGCCACCACATAGGCGTTGCCTTTGGGGTCGGCCACACTGGGGTCAATGGTGGGGGTGGGGTCCGGGCTGGGGGTGACCGTGGGTTCGGGGGATACGGTGGGTTCCGGACTGGGCGCAACGGTGGGAGCCGGCGTGGGGGTGGAGACGGGCTGCGAGGTCGTGGAAGTATTGCCGGATGCAGTTCCCTCCGCCAGCGCGGTGGTGACGGGGCTGGCAAAAAGCGCAGCGGCCAGCAGCAGGCTTGCCGTCAGTTTCAATACAGATCGTTTCACAGAAAGGTCCTCCTCTGATGTATGATTCCTTTTTCTGATTATGATTCTTTGGATGCCGCTCCGCCGATCTCCAGGTTATCCCGGATGGCGGCAAACAGTTCGTCGCGGTTCTTTTGCTTGACCTCGTCCTCCTGGCGGATGTTGCTCTGTACCTTGCCGTCCAGAATGGTGATGATGCGGTCGGCACAGGCTGCCAGCGACGGTTCATGGGTGACCATGACGAAGGTGATCTGCTCCTGTTTGGAAAGTTCCAGCATACGGTGCAGCACCTGCTTGGAGGTGGTGGAGTCCAGGTTGCCGGTGGGTTCGTCCGCAAAAATGACCTTGGGCCGCCCCACAAAGGCGCGGGCGATGCCCACGCGCTGCTGCTGGCCGCCGCTCATCTCGGTGGGCAGGTGGTTGGCACGGCCGCCCAGACCCATGGTCTTGAGCTCCTTGCGGGCCATGGCCAGCCGCTTCTTGGGCGGTATGCCCTTGAACATCAGGGGCATGGCCACATTTTCCGCCGCCGTCATGCTGGGCAGCAGGTTGTAACTCTGAAAGATAAAGCCCAGGTGTTCCTGCCGGAACTTGGCCAGCTGGTCCTCATCCATGGCGCTGATCTCATGCTTGCCGATGAACACCTTGCCGCGGGTGGGCTTTTCCAGCCCGGCCAGCTGGTTCAGCAGGGTGGATTTGCCGCTGCCGGACTGGCCGACGATGCAGCAGAATTCCCCTTTTTCGATATTGATGTCTACGTCGTTGAGTGCGATGACTCGCTCTTTGCCTACGGCGTATACCTTGCGCAGTTTTTCGGTATGGATGATCGCCGCCACGGCGCGCCTCCTTTCGGACAAAAGAGCCGCCGCAGCGACTCTCTTATAAAACCAGATATGAACCTATCATACCATAGCGAAACACGGGTGAGAACCCCTTTTTCCGCCGAAAGATGTAAATTTTTAAGTTTCGATTATCGTTTTTATATGGTTCGCGCCATACAGCGCGGCGCCCGCCTCAATCAGCACATCCGGCAGCAGTTCCAGCCCGGGTTTGCCGCCCTTGCGGGCCTGCATCAGGAACAGCCAGGGCCGGCCGCCCGCCTTGTTTTTGACCAGGGCCAGCCGTTTGGGTTCCAGCCCGGCGGCCGAAAGCACGGCGCAGGTCTCGGCCAGGCGTTCGGGCCGCTGGCACAGCGCCAGCCTGCCTCCGTGGCGCAGAGCCCGGGCGGCACAGGCGGCCAGGTCCTGCATGGTGCAGGTATCGTCATGGCGGGCGGTGGCTCGGCGGGCACTGGGGCTCTGGGGGCCGCCGTGAAAGTAGGGCGGATTGCAGGCCACCAGGTCAAACTGCCCGTGTTCCGGTCCCGGCAGGCAGAACTGCCGCAGGTCGCCGCATACCGGGGTGATGTGGGCGGCATCGGGGCCGTTTTCCGCCACCGCCGCCCGGCAGAGTTCCGAGGTCTGCGGGGCCAGTTCCAGGGCGGTACAGGGGCCCCGGTGGCCCATGTCGTGCCAGCACAGGGCCACGATGCCGCAGCCGCTGCACAGGTCCAGGGCGTGTTCCTCCCGGCGGGGCGGGGCAAACCGGGCCAGCAGCAATGCGTCGGTGCCAAAGGCTGCCCCGGGCGCGGTGAGCACCCGGGTGCCGTTGTCCAGGATCTCGGTGGGCATGAAAGTTTCTCCTTACTGAAAGCGCCGGGGTGTGGCGCGGAATTTCTGCCCATTATTATATCATAGGAAGGCCGATGCCGGAAGAACGGAGGCATATTTGCCTTTGCGTGTGAAAACGTGTACAATAGGCACAAGAAGAAACGGGTCGAAAGGGGGCGGCGAAGGTGCCACAGGCCAAAACGGCGGTGCGCCGGGCCGGCGGGGTGGAATACACCCTGACCCGGCGCCGGGTGCGCAACATCAACCTGCGTGTGCGGGCCGACGGCAGCGTGGCAGCTTCCGCTGCGCCCTGGGTGCCTGCTTCGGCGGTGGATGCCTTTGTGGCGTCCCGCAGCGACTGGGTCCGGCAGGCCCGGCAGAGGGCGGCCCTGCGCAGCAAAGCGGAGGAGGAAACGCCCCTGCCCGCCAAGGCCGAAGCCCTGGCCCATATGCGGGCTTTGTGCGAGGCATACTATCCCCGGTTTGCCGTAACCTGCCCCGGTGGCCGCATGCCCAAGGTGGCGGTGCGGGACATGCACACCCGGTGGGGTTCCTGCAGCCTTCGCACAGGCACCCTGGCGTTTTCGCTGCGGCTGTGCACCATGCCCGCCGCCGCCCAGGAATATGTGGTGGTGCATGAGTTCTGTCACTTTGCCCACCCCGACCACAGCCCGGCTTTCTGGGCGGCGGTGGCCCGGGTCCTGCCCGACTACCGCGCCCGCCGTGCGCTGCTGCGCACCCCTGTGCCCCGCCGCGGCATAGAATGACCCACCATATCATAACGCTGGGAGGACAGACCTTTGTCTGATAACAAAAAGTATTCCATGCTGGTGAGCAACACCCTGCTGTTTGCCGTTTCCAACTTCAGTTCCAAGCTGGTCAGCCTGTTCATCCAGCCCTACCTGACCTACGCCCTGGAAAGCCCCGATGTGATGGGCGTGATCAAGCTGATGCAGAGCGTGACCAACCTGCTCATCCCGGTGGTCAGTCTGGGCGTCAGCTTTGCGGTCATCCGCTTCGGCCTGGACAAAACCAAGGATAAATCCAGCGTGTTCGTCAACGGTCTGGTCACCATCCTGCTGGGGTTTGCCCTGATGGTGCTGTTCTGGCCGCTGGTACGGCTGATTCCAAACGCGGCGCCCTATCTGGTGCTGCTGTACCTCTGCGTGCTGGCCAGCTGTCTGCGTACCCTGTGTACCCAGTTTGTCCGCGCCCGCATGTGCAACCGGCTGGTGGCCATAGACGGCGTGCTGACCACCGCCAGCCTGCTGGGGTTCTATTTCCTCTTCCTCAGCGTGTTCAACATGGGGGCCACCGGCTATCTGCTGGCGCTGTTCTGCTCCGACATCTGCTCGGCCATCTTTGTGTTCCTGGCGGGCGGCTGCCGCAAATACTTTGACCTGCGCAAGTTCAGCACTTCCCTCTGGAAGGAGATGCTGCGCTACTGCGTGCCCATGATCCCGGCGTCCATCGGCTTCTGGATCATCAACGCCTCCGACCAGTTCTATGTGCAGGCCATGTGCGAAGGCTACGAGGGACGCAGCAGCGAAGCCTGGGTGGGCCTGCTGAGTACCGGCTATTATCTGCCCCAGATCATCACCTTTGTGGGGCAGTTCTTCTACGAAGCCTGGCAGCTTTCCGCCGTGACGGTGGAGGAGGACCGGGAAGCCTTCTTCAGCAAGGTGTTCCGGGTGTATGCCAGCGTGCTGTTCTGCTGCGCGGCAGGCATTATCTGGCTGTGCCAGCCCATGATGCACCTGTTCCGGGCGGACTACTACGACGCCTGGCAGTTTGTGCCTTTCCTGGTGCTGGCGTCCATGTGTACCTGCCTGAACAACTTCCTGAACAGCGTTTACGTTGTGTACAAAAAATCTTCCGGTTCGTTGTACACCATGCTGGCCGGTGCTCTGCTGAACCTGGTGCTGAACTACCTGTTCATCCTGTGGATGGGCCCGGTGGGGGCGACCTCGGCCAGCTTCCTCTCTCTGCTGCTGGTGTTTTTGCTGCGTGCCTACTCCACCCGGGGGCTTTTGTACATCGACTTCCACCCCAAGTGGATGCTGGTGAACCTGGGACTGATCATGGTGGAGATCTGGGTGCTGTTCTATGTGGAAAACTGGGTGGCCCCGGTGACCATCCTGACCATGGTGGTCTGCGGGCTGAACTTCCGGGAAGTGTACAGCATGGCCCAGAAGCTGCTGGGCATGGTGAGCGGACGGCTGCGGCGCAAGAAGTCCTGAAGGAGGAGACAAGATGGCGGATGTTGTGGTGCGGGACATGGTGCTGGCGGCACCCTGTCGGACTTCGGCGGGCAGCTGCCGGGTCATTGTGCCCCTGACGGCGCCCACGGCGGGGGAACTGGCGGTGCTGGCGGCGGATGCGGCTCCGGCGGCGGACCTTCTGGAAGTGCGGCTGGATGCCCTGGCGGTTCTGACACCGGAAACCGCGGCACAAGCCCTGTCGGCGGTAAGAAATGCCGCCCCGGACACCCCCATTCTGGCCACGGTGCGCACCGCCCGGGAAGGCGGGCCCGCCGACCCGGACCCGGACGCCTATACCGCCCTGCTGACAGGTCTGTGCGAACAGGCCCCCGGCGGGTTTGACCTGCTGGATGTGGAATTTTCGGTGGGGATGCAGCGGTGCGCCGCATTGCTGGCAGCCGCCCACAAAACGGGGGCGGCGGTGGTGTTCAGCTGCCATGATTTTGCCAAAACCCCTGCCACCGGGGCCATGACCGACCTGCTTATCTCCATGGCGGATGCGGGGGCGGATGTGGCCAAGCTGGCGGTGATGCCCGGCGATGCTGCCGACGCCGCCCGCCTGCTGCAGGCCACCGCCCAGGCGGCCGCCCGCCGCCCGGAAACGCCGCTCATCACCATGGCCATGGGTCCGGCGGGGGCCGTGACCCGGCTGTGCGGCGGGGCTTTCGGCGTGTGTGCCAGCTTCGGCGCCATGGGCGGCGCCGCCAGCGCACCGGGACAGCCCGACGCCCGGGAACTGCGGGCCGCGGTGAAGGCGATGGGCCAGGCACTGGGGTGAACACGGCTTTACCGGCTTGTTTTTTAGGGTAGGCGGCAGTCCTGCCGGGGGTGACTGGCAGCCGGTGGTTTTTTCCTTTTCGTGCCCGAAAAGGAAGCGAAAAGGGCCCGCCGTTCCGATGCGGCGGCCGCCGGCTGGGGCTGCGGCCCCAGACCCCGAGATGCGGCCACCTTACGACGGCCTACTCAGGTCCTGGGGGACCTGAGCAAGGAATGGATTTAAAATCCTTGCCGGAAAGTCTGTCGCAACCCATGATTTGCCATTAGCAGCTGCTGCTGGGAAATGGTTTTAAAAGTTTTTCCTTGTTCCCCGGCCCCCAGGCCGGGGAATAGGCCGTCCCGGAGGGGTGGCCGCATACGGGTCCAGGGCGAAGCCCTGGTCGGCGTCCACCGCATCGAAACGGTGGCGCTTTTTCGCTTCCTTTTTGGCGGCAAAAAGGAAGGACACACCGGCAGCTTGCCGTTCCCCCGGAAATCTGAAAGAATGAACCATAAAATAAAGCAGACAGTCTGCTAAAGACTGTCTGCTTTTACTATTTATCCTCGGGTGCCAACCACGCTGGAATCGGTGCTGTACCCTTGCAGGTCGGTGGGGGTCAGGCTGCCGGTCCAGCGGCCGTCGGCCTGGGCGGCGTTCCATTCGTCCCAGGCGGCCTGGCTGCGGATGGTGGTGCCGGTCAGGTATTTGTCATCCCAGGGATTCTCCGGGTCGGGGTCGGTGGGGTCCCAGCCCCGCAGAGTTTCGTCGGCGGGGTCGGTGTAGATGGTGCCCGGCTTGCCCATGGGGCCGGGATCGTTCTCATCGTCATAGATGATGACCCGGGTGCCCAGGTCGCAGTTGTCGTAGATCCACTTCACGTCCACCACCGCCAGGCGGATGCAGCCCAGAGAGGCGGGGGTGCCCAGCTGGTTGTACTGGTCGTATTCCAGGTCATCCTTATGCTGGGTGTAGTAGGGCACGCTGTGGAAGAGGTAGGCGTCCCAGATGCGGGTGGCATACTGGCCGTAGCAGGGGCCGCTGAGCAGCCGCCAGGGATAATCCACCGGCGTGGCAAAGAAGCCCAGAGGGGTGTCCGATCCGCCGGAACAGACCATGGCCATATAAGGCACGGTGTAGCGGCCTTCCTCGTCCAGGGCGTAGACGGTGACGGTGGAGGCTGCCCGGTTCACCGCGATGAGGTAGGGGAAGCCTTCCTTCTCACTGACATTGATGCCCTCGCTGATATAGAATTCATCGGCGCACAGCCGGTCCATCAGTTCCTTGCCCTTGGCGTTCCAGGTGTCCGGGTCGGTGACCACAGGCGCGGTGCCGGTGGTGTTGGCCGATGCCAGGGCGGTGGCTTCGTCGATGCGCTGCTGGGCGGGGTCTACTTCTTCGGGGGCGGGGGTGGTTTCGGTTTCCGGGGTGGTGCTTTCCGCCATCGCGGGGGTGTCGGAAGAAACATCCTCCCCGCCGGAAGCGGTGTCCGGGGCTTTGCGGGTGAGGAAAAATCCCGCGCCCACACAGACGACGAGCAATAGGGCGCAGCAGGACAACAGGATCGAGCGGGCCTTGCGGCGGCGGGCGGCTCTGCGCCGGGCGGCCAGGCGTCGCGCGGCGGGACGGCGGTCGGGCTTGTTGGGCGTAGACATGGGAAACTCCCCTTTATCGTTTGTATGCGGGGTACAGGGACCCGCTGTCAGTATATGCGGCGAAGGACCGCGAAACAGGGATTGCCGGAATTTACCAGCTTATCGGCCGTAGCAGTCCCGCACAAAGGCGCGCAGAGCGGCAAAGCTGCGTTCCACCTTTTCGGTGTCGATGCAGTAGGCCATGCGGAAGTAGCCGGGGCAGCCGAAGGTGTCGCCGGGGACCAGGGCCAGGTCATAGTCCTGGGCTTTGCGGCAGAAGGCCACCGAATCCTCTTCCAATGCTTTGGGGAAGATGTAGAAGGTGCCGCCGGGTTTCACCACCGTGAAGCCCAGGTCTACCAGTTCGGCATACAGCAGTTCCATGTTCCGCTCATACACCGAAAGGTCGCTGGTGGTGTCCAGACATTCGGCCACGGCCAGCTGGATCAGGCTGGCGGGGCAGTTGTGGCCGGTGCCACGGCTGATCTGGCCGCACATGGGCACGATGTACTCCGCCTTTTCGCAGGCGGGGTTGGCGGCCACATACCCGATGCGCTCGCCGGGCAGGGACAGGCTCTTGCTGAAGGAATAGCAGGTGAGGGTGTCCTCATAGAAAGCGGCGGGGTGCATCTGGGAGGCGCCGCCGAAGACGATCTCCCGGTAGGGCTCGTCCGAAAGCAGGAAAATGTGGTGGCCGAACCGGGCGGAAGCGGCCCGCAGGCAATCGGCCAGGGCGCGCAGGGTGTCGGCGCTGTAAGCCGCACCGGAGGGGTTGTTGGGGGTGTTGATGAGCACGGCGGCGGTGTTTTCGTCCAGCATGGCTTCCAGGGCGGCAAAGTCGATCTGGAAATCTTCCATCCGGGGCGGCACCACCCGCAGGGTCAGGCCCGCACCCTCCACATAGGGCTTGTATTCGGGAAAATAGGGGGCAATGGTCAGGATACTCTGCCCCGGCACCGCCACGCAGCGCAGGGCGTGGGCCAGGGCCCCCGCCGCGCCGGTGGTCATGAAGATGTGGTCGGCGGTGTAGGGGACGCCGAACCGGCGGCGGAGGTTTTCGGCCACGGCGGCCCGCACCGAGGGGATGGTCAAAGTGGGACTGTACCCGTGGAGGGCCACCGGGTCGCTGTTTTGCAGCAGACGCAGCATGGCCTGGGTGAACTGGGGCGGGCAGGGCACGCTGGGGTTGCCCAGAGAATAGTCAAAGACGTTCTCATAACCGATCTCGGCGCCCCGGGCGGTGCTCCATTCGGACAACTGCCGGATGACGGATTTGCCCCCCAGCATGTCCAGGTAGTGTTGTGCGATCATGGTGTTCCCCCTTTTGAAGATTCAACGGCCGGGTGTGCCCAGCACGATATGTTCCAGTTCTTCGGCGTCGGCGGCCAGATACCTGGCACCGGCTTCTTCCAGTTCCTGCCGGGTGCGGAAGCCCCAAAGCGCTCCGCAGCCGTCCAGGTCGGCGTTGACGGCGGTCTGCATGTCCACATTGCTGTCCCCCACATACAGGGTGGCGGCCGTATCGGCACCCAGCTGTTCCAGCAGGGCACGGGTGCCTTCCGGCGCGGGCTTGGTGGGGACCTCCGGCCGCTGGCCCCGCACCAGGTCAAACAGGGCGGGGTCAAAGTAATCGGCCACGACTTCCCGGGCCAGGGCGTCCGCCTTGTTGGAGAATACCGCCATCTGCACACCGGCGGCATGCAGGTGTTCCAGCATGGCCGGAATACCCGGATAGGGCGCGGTTTTGTCCCGCATGTGGGCACCGTAATCCGCCTTGAACCAGGCAAGGGCCTCGGCCAGAATCTCCGGCGTGCGCTGTTCCGGCGGGGCCAGGCGTTCGATCAGTTTGGGGATGCCGTTGCCCACAAAATAGCGGTAGGCGTCCACGGGATGCTGCGGCCAGCCCCGGTCCGCGCACAGACGGTTGCCGGCGTCGGCCAGGTCGTCCAGTGTGTTCAGCAGGGTACCGTCCAGATCAAAGATCACGGTTTTATACATACTTTCCACCTCATGTTCATTATAACCCGGCTGTCAATCGGGGCGCGAATTGTAAAAGGTGAAAAACCGGGGTGTCAAAAGCATAAAAATGTGGTATGATTAAGAGTATGATTAGGGGGATACTGTAAATGGAACTGTTCATCGAAATTCTGAAAGCCGTGGTTTACGGCGTGATCGAAGGCGTGACCGAGTGGCTGCCCATTTCCAGCACCGGACATATGATTCTGGCCGAGCAGGTGCTGAAATTCCAGTTCAGCGATTCGTTCATGTCCATGTTCCGGGTGGTCATCCAGCTGGGGGCCATCCTGGCCGTGCTGGTGCTCTATTTCAAGAAATTGTGGCCCTTCTGCGTGGACAACGGCCGCGACAACGGCTTTGCCCGGCATTTCCACTGGCCGGTGGTCCGGTTGTGGTGCAAGATCATTGTGGCCTGCCTGCCTGCGGCGGTGCTGGGATTCCTGCTGGATGACTGGCTGGACGCCCATCTGTACAACAGCATCACGGTGGCCGCCATGCTCATTGTCTACGGCGTGGCGTTCATCCTGATCGAGCGGCGTCCCCGCCCGCCCCGCACCACCAAACTCAGCCGCATCGGCTACAAACAGGCGTTCCAGGTGGGCGCCTGGCAGGTGCTGGCCATGATCCCCGGTACTTCCCGCAGCGGCGCCACCATCCTGGGCGGCATGCTCTGCGGTCTGTCCCGGCCCTGTGCTTCTCAGTTCACCTTCTTCCTGGCCATTCCGGTGATGGCCGGCGCCAGCGGGCTGAAGCTGGTGAAGTTCTTCCTGGAAGGCAATGTTCTTACCGGCGCTGAGGTCATCGTGCTGCTGGTGGGTTGTGTGGTGGCGTTCCTGGTGTCCATGGTGGCGATCCGCTTCCTGATGGATTACGTCAAACAGCACACCTTCACCGTATTCGGCTGGTACCGCATTGTGTTGGGCGCTGTGGTGCTCATCATCTGGCTGGTGCAGACCTTTGTACTCAAGACCCCCGCCGCCGCTCCGGCTGCCTGAGCCTGGGGGCATAACCGAAACAAAAAACCTCCCCGTTTCCGTTATGACGGAACGGGGAGGTTTTGTTTGTGTGGAAAAATCAGCGGCGGGGACGCAGCTGCCGGAAGGTCAGCGCCAGGAAGATGATCACTCCGAACAGGGCTGCCGCGGCAATGACCAGCAGAACCAGCTGGAAGGCCTGGGCGTCAAAGCCGGAACGCAGGCTTTCGGTGGCTTCATCCAGAGCGCCGGAAACCGCACCGGTGGACCCGGTCACGGTGCTGGCCGCGCCATCCAGGGCGTTCAGGGCGGAGTTGGCGGCGTCGCTTTCGCCAAGCGCGTTGAGGGCGTCGGACAAGGACTGCCCAGACATGATCTTCAGGGTGTTGCTGTCGGACTTGACATTTTCACCGTTCACCGCCGACGACAGGTAATCTGCAAAGACATAGGCGGCACCCTGCAGAGCGGGCTCATATTCGCTTTTCAGCGTCCAGCCGTCGGAAGTCCACATGCTGTTCATATACAGCAGCAGCTGCATGCCGGTGTCGCCCACCAGGGTCTCGTACACCGTTTCCCGGAAATTATCGGAATTGCCGGTGTTGACACTGCCGAAGCTGAGGGCAATGAACTGATACGCCCGGTCATAGTCGGACAGGTCGGCGTAATAGGTGCGCATCAGGTCAGCCAGGTTGGTGTCTTCCGTCAGCTGGGAACCAAGCACCACCGAATCCAGGTCGGCGCGCAGGTCATCGGCACCGAACATGCTGGTCTCGCTGTCCGCGCCGAAGGTGTCCTGCATCAGGGAAACGTACCCGGCGGCATCGGAGGCCTGGCCGCTGTACTGCTGGGCCAGTTCCATACAGTCGCCGCCCCAGCTGCCGGTGACCGGCAGACCGCGGTAGACCAGGTTGATGGAAGCCAGCAGGTGGCCGAAGTCGATGGTCTGGCCGTTGGGCAGGGTCTGGGTGCCAATGCCCACCAGTTCGCCCAGTTCACTGTTATTCTCCAGCACATAGGCTTCGAAATCGGGGTCTTTGGTGCCGGCGGTCATCTGCCACAGAGAGTCGTTGTAGACGCCGGCGCGGGTATAGGCCAGCATCAGCACGACGGGGTCGGTATCGCCGCCCTGTTCCTGGGCGTAGTTTTCTGCCAGAGTCTGCAGTTCGTTAAGCTGGTTCAGGGTATCTTCAAAAGAATCCGCCGCATGGGCCTGCATCGGAACCCCAAAGGCCAGCAGGCAGGCCGCCGCGCAGCCCGCCAGGGCGCAGGTCAGACGTTTGGTTGAGAAAAACGTGGAAAAGCACCTCCAAGGCTCAAAGTAAGCGCGGCGGAAGAAATCTTCCGCCGTGCCCGGCTTTTGTAATCAAATTGTATTCTTTAGTATACCATATACAGGGCGGCGTGTCACGCGTTAAAATGTGAAATTCCAGAAATTTGCAAAAAAGCGGCGCCGGTTTTATAATAAAGCCAAAGGGCCCCGACGGGCCCTTCTGATTCGGAAAACAAGCGGGAAAGGCTGTGTTCAATGATGGAAAAATCGACCGTGTATTATACCGACTTCCGGGTGCGGGCGGGCACCAACCTGCAGGAAAAGCTGGAAAAGCTCATCAAGGCGGCCGGTATCGGCCAGATCGACATGGACGGCAAGTTTGTGGCCATCAAGATCCATTTCGGTGAGCCGGGCAACCTGGCCTATCTGCGCCCCAACTGGGCCAAAACGGTGGCTGATGTGGTCAAGGAACAGGGCGGCCTGCCTTTTCTGACCGACTGCAACACCCTGTATCCCGGGCGGCGCAAGAACGCCCTGGAACACCTGACCGCCGCCCAGGAGAACGGCTTTGGCCCCATGACCACCGGCTGCCAGATCATCATCGGCGACGGTCTGCGCGGCACCGACGACATCGAGGTGCCGGTGCCCAACGCCGAATACTGCCCCACCGCCAAGATCGGCCGGGCGGTGATGGATGCCGACATCATCATCTCTCTGAACCATTTCAAGGGCCATGAGTCCACCGGCTTCGGCGGCGCATTGAAGAACCTTGGCATGGGCTGCGGTTCCCGTGCCGGCAAGATGGAACAGCACAAGGCCGGCAAGCCTGTGGTGCAGGAAGGGCTTTGCCGCAACTGCAAGCAGTGTGCCAAGGAGTGCGGTTCCGACGCCATCCGCTACGACACCGGCAAGGCGGTCATCGACCAGGACCTGTGCAAGGGCTGCGGCCGGTGCATCGGCCGGTGCAACTTTGACGCCATCTACGCCCCCGACGACAACGCCAACGCCCTGCTGGACTGCAAGATGGCGGAGTACGCCATGGCGGTCTGCCACGGTCGGCCCAACTTCCACATCAGCCTGGTGGTGGATGTGTCTCCCTTCTGCGACTGCCACGGGGAGAACGACGCCCCCATCGTGCCGGACATCGGCATGTTCGCCAGCTTTGACCCGGTGGCCCTGGACCGTGCCTGTGCCGACGCCGTTCTGGCCGCCCAGCCGGTGGAAAACAGCCTGCTGGGTGAACACCGGGCGGACAAGAACTTCAGCTGCTGCGGGGACAACTTCATCGACACGACCCCTGCCTCCACCTGGCGGGAATGTCTGGACCACGCCGAGAAAATCGGCCTGGGCACCCAGGAGTATGTGCTGAAAAAGGTGTGACCATGGCGGATAACGAGATTCTGCGGGCCCTGAACGCCCGCAAGTCGGTGCGGGTATTCACCGAAGAACCCATCACCGACGAAGAGAAGAAAGCCGTGCTGGAAGCGGCCTTTCAGGCCCCCACCGCCGGAAACCAGCAGTTGTATACCATCCTGGACATCACCGACCCGGACCTGCGCCGGAACCTGGCCGATCTGTGCGACCACCAGCCCATGATCGCCCAGGCGCCCTGGTGCCTGGTGTTTCTGGCCGACTGCCGCCGCTGGCCCCGGGCATACCGGGCGGCGGGGGTGGAAGTGCGGGACCCCGGTCCCGGTGACCTGCTGCTGGCCATGGCGGACAGCTGCATCGCGGCCCAGAACGCCGTGACCGCCGCCGAAAGCCTGGGCATCGGCAGCTGCTACATCGGGGATGTGCTGGAAAACGCCGAACAGATGCGGCAGGCCCTGCATCTGCCGCCCCATGTGGTGCCCGCGGCCATGCTGATCTTTGGCCGGCCTACCCGGCAGCAGCAGGACCGGGCCAAACCCGCCCGCTTTCCCAGGGAGGCTGTGGTCTGCGAGAATGTCTACCGTGACCGCACCGAGGCGGAACTGCGGGCCGACTTTGCCGCCCGGGCAGGGGGCGAGTACGACTTCGACGCCAAGATCCCGCCTTTCTGCGCCTTCAAGTACAACAGCGATTTCAGCAGGGAGATGAGCCGCAGCGCTGCGGTCTACCTGAAAGATTTCACCTTCGGGGTGGAATGATTCTGCAAACAAAAGGGAGCCGTCCCGGTGGGGCGGCTCCCTTTTTGCATGGGAACGGCAAAATCATCTTTGGGTCAGCCCCCGGGCCAGTTCCACAAAGCGTGCCACATCGGGGATGGGGTCCAGCTGGTACAAAAGGCCGTAAGGAATGGTGAAATCCCAGTCCACCGGCAGGGTCACCAGGGAAGGATGTACGTCGGCCCAGCAGTCCAGGGTCATGAGGGGCTGGCGGGTCTGGGCGCAGCGGTTGAACACCTCCAGGTCATAGAACTGGGAGGTGTCCTCGATGCGGATGGCGGGATGGCGTTCGATCTCGTCCCGCACCCGGTCCACCGAGGGAGAATCCCCCCGTTTGACCATCATCAGGGTCTCGCCGTACAGGTCCCGGACGGTCAGCCGCTGCCGCCCGGCCAAAGGATGGTCCCGGGGCACCGCCACACAGTGATGATACTGCCCCAAAGGCAGGAACCGGCACCGGTCCAGCCACTGGCGGGAATCACAGGCGCCGATGAGAAAGTCGAACTTGGTGCCCAGGGCGCCGATCTCATTGAGGATGCCCTGGTGGTCGTCCTCATAGGGGATGATGTGCAGCCGGTAGCCGGGGAACTGGTCGCTGAGCCGGTCCCACAGGTCCATGAAAGGCTTGCAGGGATTGAGGATGGAGGTGCCCACGCAGAAGGTGGTGGCGGCAAAATCCGCGGCGGCGCGGGCTTCCTGCAGAGCCTGGGCGGACTGTTCAAACATGCGCAGAGCGTGGCGGTAGATGACCTGGCCTTCGGGCGTCAGGGTCACACCCCGCCGCCCCCGCACAAACAGGGTCAGGTCCAGATGCTTTTCCAGGGCGTTGACCTGTTTCATCACGGCAGTGGGGGAGATATACAGGGTCTCGGCCGCTTTGTTGAAGCTGCCCAGGTCTGCCACCCGGACAAATACGATGAGCTGTGGATTGAACATGGACAGCCTCCTTGCAGTAAAAACTTTTGGTTTATACTATGGTACAAAACCGGAACTTCCCTGTCAAGGGCGGGGGGAGTACAATAAAAGAAAAAGCGCCGCGTATACGGCCGGACAACAGGAGGGCCCGAATATGGATTGGAACGAATTGAAAAACACCAGTATCTTTCCGGTGGGGAAACCCAACGATGCCTATGCCCAATATTTTGACGGGCAGAGCTGGCTGAACATGCTCTCTCTGGAGCAGGTGAGCATCGGCAACGTGAGCTTTGAGCCGGGCTGCCGCAACCACTGGCACATCCACCACGCCAAAACGGGCGGCGGTCAGATCCTGCTGGTCACGGCGGGCCGGGGCTACTATCAGGAATGGGGCAGACCGGCCCGGGAACTGCATCCCGGGGACGTGGTGAACATTCCGCCGGAGGTCAAACACTGGCACGGCGCCGCCAAGGACAGCGCCTTCCAGCATCTGGCCATCGAGGTGCCGGGGGAGGATGCCCGCAACGAGTGGTGCGAGGCAGTGGAGGAAGCAGAGTACCAAAAGTTACCCTGATTTGATATTGTGCGGAGCTGCGCCCCTGTGGTATCATAAAAACGCGGACCGGAAAAACGGCACGTGATACCTTACACAAAGGAGAATCCTGTTTTATGGAAAAGAGAACCCTGAACCCGCAGGTGCAGAACCTGGCCCTGGCCGCCATGTTCATGGCCATCGGCCTGGTGCTGCCCTTCCTGACCGGGCAGATCCCCCAGATCGGCAGCATGCTGCTGCCCATGCACCTGCCGGTGCTGCTCTGCGGGCTGATCTGCGGCTGGCGGTACGGCGGTCTGGTGGGCTTTGTGCTGCCCCTGCTGCGCTACATGCTCTTCGGTATGCCGCCCATCTATCCCACCGGCCTGGCCATGGCCTTTGAGCTGGCAGCCTACGGCATCCTGGCCGGCTGGCTGTATGCCCATTCCCGCTGGAAGTGCGTCAAGGCCCTGTATGTCTGCCTGATCGGCGCCATGCTGGGCGGCCGTCTGGTGTGGGGCCTGGCCGAGATCGTCCTGCTGGGACTGGGTGGCTCTGCCTTTACCTGGGCGGCTTTCCTGGCCGGTGCCTTCACCAATGCGGTGCCGGGCATCATCCTGCAGCTGGTGTTCATCCCCGCCTTCATGGTGGCGCTGGACCGCACCGGTCTGCGCCGGTTCAACCCCGCCCACAGCCATTGCCCCAAGAAAGAAAGCTGAATCCCGCAGCGCCCTTTCCGCCCCGGCGGAAGGGGCGTTTTTTGTTTGCCCGGGGACTTGCCAGCCGCCGCAAAGATGATACAATAAGGTTGTGCCGAAGAACCCAACGCCCCCGGGGGCGATTTGAAATAACAGGAGGCAAACAAATGATCTATCTTGGTGTGGATCTGGGCGGTACCAATATCAAGGCCGCTCTGGTGGATGAACAGGGACAGATTCTGCGGGAGGGGAGCCGCCCCACCAACCTGCCCCGCCCGGCGGAAGCGGTGTGCGATGACATCGCCGCGCTGTGCCGGGACCTGATGGCGGAAATGAACCTGACCAATGCCGATGTGGCCTGCGTGGGTGTGGGCTGCCCCGGCACGGTGGATGACGCCACCGGCATGGTGCTGTATTCCAACAACCTGGATTGGGCGGATTTCGCCATGGGCGAGTATCTGCACAAGGCACTGGACCTGCCGGTGCGCCTGGCCAACGACGCCAACGCCGCCGCTTTGGGCGAAGCCATTGCGGGTTGTGCCGCGGGCGCCCAGAGTGCCGTGATCATTACCCTGGGCACCGGCGTGGGCGGCGGTGTGGTGCTGGACGGCAAGCTGCTCACCGGCTATACCGGCGCGGCCGCAGAGCCCGGTCACATGGTCATTGACGGCAGATCCGACGCGCCCTTGTGCACCTGCGGACGCCGCGGCTGCCTGGAGGCTTTTGCCAGCGCCACTGCCCTGATCCGCCAGACCCGCCAGGCCATGGAACAGCACCCCGAAAGCGGGCTTTGGAAGCTGGCGCCCACCCTGGAGGAGGTCACCGGGCGCACCGTCTTTGACGCCCGGGATGCCGGCGATGCCGTGGCCGCTCAGGTGGTGGATGCCTACATTGGCTACCTGGCCGAGGGTGTGGCCAACCTGATCAATGTGTTCTTCCCCCAGGTGGTGGGGCTTTCCGGCGGTATTGCCAACCAGGGCGAGGCCCTGTTGGCTCCCCTGCGGGAAAAGGTGGAACCCAAGGTCTTTGGTGCGGCCCATGCCCACAAAAAGACCACCATCACCACCTGCACCCTGGGATACCGGGCGGGTGTGATCGGCGCGGCGCTGCTGGGCCGGACCGAACGCTGAGACTATCCCCAAAACAGAACAAAAGACCGGCGCTCCTTTGGCGGGAGCGCCGGTCTTTTTTATCAGGGTTCAGGCGGGGCGTCGGTGTGTACCGGCATTTTGCCGCTGCGCACCAGTTCGATGAACAGTTTGCCCAGGTGGGGGTCAAACTGGGTGCCCAGGTTGGTTTCGATCTCGTGCAGGGCCCGCGCCAGGCTGAGGGCCTCTTTGTAGCTGCGGCGGGAAACCATGGCGTCGAAGGAATCGGCCAGGCACAGGCACCGGGCGCCGATGGGAATCTGTTCCCCGGCAATGCCCCGGGGATAGCCCTTGCCGTCCCACCGTTCGTGGTGGCCCAGCACCGAGGGAATGACGTAATCCATGGAAGGCAGATACCGGATCATGGCGGTGGAAGCCTCCACATGCTGTTTGATGATGGTGTATTCCTCGTCGGTCAGGCGGCCGCTCTTGGAGAGAATGGCTTCCGGGGTGCCGATCTTGCCGATGTCATGCAAAAGACCCGCCTGCCGCACGATCTCCACATGTTCGCTGTCCAGCCCGGCGGCGGTGGCCAGGGCGGCGGCGTATTCCGCCACGTGCTGGGAATGGCTGAAGGTGTAGTGGTCCTTGGCGTCGATGGCGGCGGTAAGGGCATAGATGGTGGAAGAACAGCTGTCCGCCAATGCCCGCTTGGAGGCGTAGCTCTTGGCAATGCGCTTGTCTTCCGGTTCGGGACTATACAGGCAGACCCGGTTTTTGCCGCCGTTTTTGGCGGCGTAGACCGCCATGCCCGCATAGGTCAGCAGCTCTTCCACGCTGCGGGCGCAGGTGGGATAGCTGCTCACACCGGCGGAGAAGGTCAGGAAGCGGCCGGAACCGGTCCCGGTTCCCACGATCTCCCGTTCCAGCCACTGGCGGGCTTTCTCGGCGCAGTCGGTGGCGGTTTCCGGCGGGCAGAAGGGGAAGCTGACAATGAACTCCTTGCCGCTGTACCGGGCTACCGTGCCGCGGCTGCCCACCATCACCCGCAGGGAATCGGCAAACCGCTTGAGGATGCGGTCGCCTTCCGCCGCGCCGTACAGTTCATTGTACAGGCGGAAATCGTCAAAGCTGATGATGAGCACCGAAAGCTGGGCGTGGTGTGCCAGGGCAAAGTCGTTTTGCAGCACTTCCTGGAAATAGCTGCGGTTGTACAGCCCGGTAAGGGGGTCGTACTGGGCTTTTTTGCGCAGGGCTTCGTACAGCGAAGCGTTGTTCAGCGCAATGGCCAGCACCGCCGCCACTGAATCCAGCATGCCCAGACGTTCTTGGGACAGAGGACGGCGGGGGGCGTCATCCTGGCGGGAAAACAGGGTCACGGCGGTCATCTCGCCGCCGCTCATGATGGGCAGCAGCAGCTCCACCCGCATCTGTTCCAGCCGGTCTTTTTCCTTCTGCCACAAAGCGCGGAAGTGGCGGGAACGGGTGAATTCCGAATACTGGGAGCAGCTGCCCCGGGTTTTCAGCCAGGCCATCAGGGGATCGTCGGCGGCAAAGCTGTCCCGGCAGGCCACCGACATTTCGGTGGCGTCCCGCATCTCGTAGCAGCCGGTGCGGCTTTCCAGCACAAAGACCCGGGCGGTGTAGCCGGGCATGGAATGCTGCAGGTAATCCCGGTACAGGCGCAGCAGGGCTTCCAGGCTGAGAGTCTTGTTCACATCGGTGCTGAACTGGCGCAGTTCCTCGTTCTGCTGTTCCGCGCCTTTCAGCAGGATGGCGGTCATCAGACGGCGAACGATGCAGAAGAGCAGCACCGTGAGCACCGACGCCGCCACCGAGAACACGATGGTCTTGTAGGGCATGAACTTGCTGAAATACAAGTCATAGAAATTGTCTGCCGTGCGGTAAACGCTGATGAGCAGCACGGTGGCGCAGGTCAGGGCGATGGCAAACACCGGCCCGTTGGAAGCAAAGCTGCGCAGAGGCACCAGGCGCCGCCGGTAGAGCATGTAATACAGGCAGACGGCGTTGACCAGGCAGGAGAAGGTATCCACCGGCAGGGAGACCATCTGGGGCAGGGTGGCGGAGACGGTGCAGGCGAACATGACGCCCACGCCGATGAGCATGGGGGTGAACTGGGAAATGTCCGACCGGCCGTCCTGGCAGCTCTTGTAAGCCAGGCGCCAGGCTGCCAGCAAGGTGTACACCGCCATGAGGATGGGGATGATGACCCAGGAGGAAACGCCGTATTCAAAGCGGGTCTCATGCCCCACCGTGACCATGTGGGGGTCGGTGATAAAGACGTTGCCCATATTGAGCAGCAGGATCACCAGCCAGATCACGCCCTGCACGATGTGGGAGAAGGGGGCGCGGGTGGCGGTGAACCGGTAGATGAAGTTGTAGATCAGAAACGGAACCAGGAAGATGCCGGTGATGGACACCATGTACCAGAATTCCGAACCGGGGGCCAGCTGCAGGCGCATGAACAGCGAGCCGCCCGACCACATGGTAAAGGCGCCCAGCAGCGCGCTGAAGGCGTAGACCAGCCGGTCTTTCTTGGTGCTCAGGGTTGTGAGAAAGAGGAACAGGTTGCACAGCAGCGAGAGCAGGGGCACGATGATGAAGAGACGTTCGTTCAGTGTCATTGTGCGTCCCCTCCTTCCGCGCCGTTCTCCTGCAGGCGCAGGATGTCCAGCACCGCTTCCCGGGGGGGCGCCCACCGGCAGCACCGTGCGTCCGGTGCGGCGGGTATAGGCTTCGATCGTGCCGGTGCGCAGCACCGTCACCCGCAGCGGGTCCATGCCCAGCAGGCGTTTCAGGTCCTTGTAGTCTCCGTCATAGGAGCGGAAATAGATGGACAGATGTTCCTGCAGGATCTGTTTGGTCAGGCTGGCGGCGCCGGGGTCCTCGTTGTCCAGCTCCACATACAGGTCCAGGTAGGAGTGGCCGTCGGCGTCGTACTCCTTCACCGCGAACCAGTGGGGAATGGGCAGGCGGGACAGGGAGATGACCTTCTCGATCTCCCGCTTGGTGATGCGGGTAAAGCCCGCAATGTCGATGACGGTGGGGATGCGGTCCACATACTCGAACTGGGGCAGGTCCAGGCCGTCTTCCGGGTTGCGCAGGCGCAGGCAGCGGTAGACGTCCCCCACCCGGTAGCGCAGGAAAGCACCGCCCTTGAGCACCGTGATCACCAGTTCGTACTTCTGCCCGGCCACCAGTTCGTCCATCAGATAGGTGCGGGGCGTGTAGGAAGGATCTTCCAGTTCCCGGGTGTATTCGTGCTCGGGGATGAATTCGTAGAAACAGGCGTCGGGGAAGAGCACCAGGCCGTTTTTGCTCCAGGTCTCGGTGCCCATGCAGGAAGGCTCGGTTCCGCCCGCCAGTTCCAGGGGACGGATGCCCCAGGCTTCGGCCAGTTCATTCTTGTACAGGGCGGTGTCGGTGCCCACGCAGACGAAGCCGTCCAGCTTGAACAGGTCCCGGGGACGCAGGGAGGTGCCGTCACGGCGGCAGCGGTAGAGCGCCGAGAGCAGCCGCACCAGCATGCGGGGGCTCATGCCCCACAGCATTTTCAGGCTGCCGCCGCCCCCGCCGCTGGCCAGGCTGTCCAGGTTGCGGGTGGCGCCGTAGAGCACACTGCTCATGCCGAAGAAGAGGTTCATGCCGTGCTTGACCGCCAGCTTGTAGCCCAGGCGGGTCTGCTGGCCGAAGCTCATCTTGCGGGCTTCCCGCACGGAAGGCATGAACCGCAGCCGGATCTGGGGCCGGATCAGGTCCGGGAACATACCGGTGGCGTAGGGCATGGGAGCCAGGCTGTACAGGACCCGGGAACCGGGGCGCACATGGAACTGCCCCCGGCCTTTGCTGGTGGACAGGATCATGGCGGCCAGAATGTTGCGGGTGTAGGCTTCCAGCATGCTCTCGGTATATGGGGCACGCTTGGAAGGAAAGTCGCCGCCCTCCCAGGTGGTGTGCAGCCACACCACCGGCTTGGCGGGCAGCATCTCTTCCCGCTGGGGCAGAAGGACGTCGGCGTAATCTTCAAACTTGGTCAGGGGCACCATGGCGCGGAACTCTTCCACGTTCCGGGGCACCCCGCTCTTGAACAGACGCTGCCCCAGCGGGCAGGCTGCCATCAGCTCCACCTGTTCCATGACCAGGCGCTTCTGGATCTGCATGTATTCGGGCAGACTCAGGTCCAGAAAACCGCAGTATTCCTGCCAGACCTCGGCGGCCGGGCATTGTTTCAGTTTTTCCTCAAAGGTCATGGTTGGACATCCCTTTTCCTGTTTGTTTTTTACTTCTGGGAGTGCAGGGTGTGCAGGCAGCGGCGCAGGCTGCGGGCGGAGGGAAGAAAACGGGGCGTGGCGGCCTGGTAAGCCGCATAGTCCCGGATACTGCGGGGGAAAACGAACTCTCCCTGCCAGGCGGCATAGGCGGCGTCCAACAGGGTGAACAGAACAAACGCAAGGCCCAGGGCCCAACCGCCCAGGGCGCCCCACAGGCAGGCATAAAACCCGCCCAGGAAGAGCACGCCCGGGTGACGGCACAAAGCGAACACGCCGGTGTCCACCAGAGGCCGGAGTTCATCTTTTTTGGCGGTGGCGGCGCTGCTGCCGCCCGCCGGCAAAGCGAAAAACAGGGTATAGAGCAAAAGAAACAGCATGAGAGCCGCGCCCGCGAACCAGACAAGGGAAAACGGGCCCGGCGGTACGGCCCGCCAGCGGCGGACCAGCAGGGCGGCGGTGGCGGCAATGAGCAGCGCCCCGCCCAGGGGGAACAGCATCCCCGCGCCCCGGCGGCCCCGGAGCACCTGTCCGTAGTCAGACAGGACCATCAGCCCGAAGGCCAGGGCACCCAGCCCCAGCCACACAAAGTCCGGGGCGGTCATTTCTGGCGGAAGGCCAGGCCCAGACAGCCGGCCCCGGTATAGATGCCGATGACGGCCCCCACCCAGCCGATGGTGATCTTTGCGGCGGGGTCGATGGCCAGAATCCGCTGGGCCACATCCCGGGCCAGCTCTTCGCGGTCGGCATGGAAGAGGTAAACTTCACCGCCATAGACCGCTTTTTCCCGGTAGAGGTCCACCACACGGTCCACGGCACGGTCAAATCCGCGCACGATGCCGATGTCACTGACCAGCCCGTCCCGGAACACCAGGATGGGCTTGACCTTGAGCAGGTCGGCGGCCAGTACCCGGATGGCCCCGGCGCGGCCGCCTTTGCGGGCGTTGGCCAGGGATTCCATGGCGAAATAGACCCCCACATGGGGGCGCAGTTCCTCCAGCTTTTCCACGATCTGGGCGGCGGTCAGGCCCTGGGCCGCCAGACGGGCGGCCTCCTTGACCAGAACGGCCAAACCGTAGGAGACCTGCTGGGAATCATAGACGGTGACGGGGGTGGCAAAACCCTGTTCTTCCAGCAGCTTCACCGCGCTGCGGGCGGTGTTGCAGGAACCGGACATCTTGCTGGTCAGGCTCAGGCAGAGCAGCTCGGTGCAGCCCGGTGCGGCGGCCGCCGCGCGGAACGCCTGCATGTACTGGTCCAGATTGGGATGGGCGGTTTTGGGCAGCTCCTCACAATCGGCCAGGCGGCGGTACAGGGTGGGCGGGTCGATTTCGATATTGTTGCGGTATTGTTCGTTGGGACCGAAGGCGATGCAGTCCGGAATGGCGGTGACGCCCAGTTCCTCTATTTGCCGTGGAGTGAGATCGCAGACCGAATTGGTCAAAATATGTACCATCCGAGACGCTCCTTTTTGTGATCCGAAACAAAGACCTTTGCTTTTCCGGTAAGGAAAGGCGGGTCCGGCCTGCCAAAAGGGCAGACGAGACCTACTCTATTATGCACGCGGACACGGCGTATTGTCAAGGACTGCACGGGGCCGGGATGTCGATGCTGCGGGCGCCGAAAGGCACTTTCGGTAGGGATGTGCGCGCAAGAAATTGTGCTGCGGGGCACAGGAAGCCCCAGGTCCCGGTCAATTTGCACAACAGGACCCGGAAAAGGGCCGGGTGTGTGCGGCTGAACGCCAAAAAAATAGATATAAATCAATTATCTGCAGCAAGATGTATGCCCCGCCTTGCCCGCTGTCCGGGTTTGTGTTATCATGGGGGAAATATCCGGGACAAAGAGGTGTCTGACAGATGGAACTGAAGAATCCGAAGGCGCGGCGGGTGCTGGCGGCGGGCTGTGTGTGCGGGCTGCTGGGCAGCCTGGCCCTGCCCTGGAACACCGCCAGCTGTGTGCTGTACGCGCTGGCTTCGGCGCTGCTGGCGGCGGGCTGCCTGATGCTGCGCAAGGTGCGGGAGGAATACCCCCGGGCAGCCAAACCGGCCCTGGGTGCTGCGGTGGCGTTTTTGCTGGGGATTTTCCTGGACGGCGGCAGCCTGGCCCAGATCCCGCTGGTGGCAGGGGTGGCCTTTCTCTATTTTACGGTGGCCTACTACACCAACGGTGCGGTGCTGGAAGCCGGATTGTCTGTGATGCGGGGCGGCGCACCCCGCCCGCCCAAGGCGGCCATCCGGTTTGAGTATGCCGCCGGCCTGTTTGTGCTGGCTCTGCTGGTGGGCGAGATGATGCCCGCCATCCAGCGCCTGGCCCAGGTGGTGGCCATGGCTTCTCTGGGCGTGGGCTTTGTGCAGCTGGCCCGGTTTATGGTCACCGGCCCCCGCAAAGAGGAAAACGCCGAGTAAAAACTGTCGGAACAATGAAAAAACGGACCCCGTCGGCAAGCCTGTGCGGCTTGCGGCGGGGTCCGTTGTCATTTTATTCATCCAGGTCAAAGTCCCCGGGCAGCAGCAGGTCCAAAGGTGCGCCGGGGTCCGCCACCAGGCGGCGGGACTGGTTCAGGATAGCCCGCTCCAAAGCGTTGCGGGCCATGCGGCCGTTGCCTGCCTTGGCGGCATCCTCCGCCTGACGGCGGGCAAACCAGGTCTTGAGGGGCATGGCACAGCCTTCGTCCAGGCGGTAGCCCTTGGAGGCGGCCAGACTGCCCAGGATGGCCCACAGTTCGTCGGCGGTGTAGTCGGGGAACTCGATCTGGTTGGGGAAGCGGCTGGCCAGGCCGGAGTTGGCGGCCAGGAAGGTCTGCATCTCATGGGTGTAGCCTGCCAGGATCACCACCAGGTCGTTGCGGTGGTCCTCGATGCCCTTGACCAGGGTGTCGATGGCTTCCAGGCCGAAGCTGTCCTCGCCGCCCCGGTAAAGGCTGTACGCTTCATCAATGAAGAGTACGCCGCCCAAAGCGCTGTTGATGACCTGATTGGTCAGGGGGGCGGTGTGGCCCACATACCGGCCCACCAGGTCGGCACGACCCACCTCCACCAGCTGGCCGCCCCGCAAAGCGCCGATGGCTTTCAGGTATTTGGCCAGGATGCGGGCGATGGTGGTCTTGCCGGTGCCGGGGTTGCCGGTAAAGATCATGTGCATGTTGATGTCCGCCACCGGCAGGCCCTGGGCCTTGCGCCGCTGCTGGGCCTGCACGTTTTTGGCGATGTCCCGCACAAAGGTCTTGACCTCGTCCAGGCCCACGATGCGGTCCAGTTCTGCTTCCACCGCTTCCACATCGCCCCGGTACTGCTGGGGCAGCAGGGAGAGCAGGTCGAAGGCCTCGCCTCCGTTTACTGCGGCAAAGATGCGGCCCTCCCGCACTGTCAGGACGGCAGGGGTGCCCTCAGCGGGGGTGGTGTCGGAAGAAAGGACATATTCCGCCAGGGCCCGGAAGAGCAGGTCGGCAAATTCCCGCATGGAGGTCATGCCGCCCCGCTTGCCGTACTGGGCGGCCAGGTAATCCCGCATATCCGCCCCCATGGAAAGGGCCAGCCCGCACCGGCTTTTGGCTTTCTGGGCCAGGAAGTTCAGTTCCCGGGCGGCGATGGCGGCCAGGCTTTCGGGGGTGAAAGGGTCGGTGCGGCAGATGTCCCCGGCAAGGGCGTCCACGAAGCGGGCGCCGAACCGGTCGGCCAGAGCGGCCTCGTCCTTCTCGGAGAAAAAGACGAAGTATTTGCCCCCGGCGTTCAGTTCACCCACCGCACCCGGTGCCAGGGCGGTGCCCACATCCACCAGGATGCCCCGCTGCAGCACATAGCGGCTGGTCAGGGCCAGGGTGCCGTCCATGGCCAGGTCGGCCAGCATGTTCAGGTAGGAGGAGCCGCAGGCTTCGTAGTGGTCGAAGGCCAGCACCTCGGCGGGGGATTGCAGGGCCGCGTACAGGTCCTGCAGAAACAGTTTTTCCTGGGCGGGACCGGGGTAGAGGGACAGGTCCATGGTTTCGATGTCGGGACTTTTCAAAAGACCCCGGTCGGCCATTTTTTGCACCACACACCGCAGGGTGTAGTGGCGGCCGGTGCCCTCCGGCCCGCAGAGCAGCATGGGACCCCGGGCGCGCTGGGCGTCATCGGTGCCCATGACGAAGGGACGGCGGAAAGCCTTGACCACATCCGCCACAAAGGCGTCCTGGCCCAGCACCTCGGTGCGGACCTCGGCGGCAAGACCCTGGAACCCGGCGCCCCGGGCGGGGGCGGCAGCGGGTGCCGGGGCAGGCTGGGCATTGTTCTGCAAAAGCCCGTCGCTGCGCAGGTTGCGGGTCAGCTCGCTGCTCATGCGGCGGACGTTCTCGGCGGTGGAGGCCGCAGCCTTGTTCACCGCGTCCAGAGCGTCGGCGGCGGCGCGGCTGCGCTTGTTTCCGGCGGCCAGGGCGTCCAGCTGGGCCTGCATATCGGCCAGACTGGCGGCGGCCGCATCGGCTTTTTCCTTGTCCGGGCGGGAACGGCCGTTGCCCATCAGGCCCCGGACCCAGGCGTCGTATCCGTCCTCAATGCTCATGGGATTCCTCCTCGCTGCGCGTTGCGCGCTTGACGGTGATACGGTAGAAATTCTTCACACTGCAGCCGGCACGGCCGCCGCCCGCACAGGCGCAGGCACACGCACAGCTGGAAACGCAGGCGCAGGCACAGCTTCCGCCGCTGCCACGGCCCGCGCCGCCGCCCCGGAAAGACCCGCCGCCGCTGTGGAAAGAAGCGGGCGGCGTGGTGGGGCGGTAGCCCTGGGGCGGTACCGCCCCGGGGGCCAGGTGGATGATGCGGGTGCCGTTGGTGTACCAGCGGCGGTCATTGCGGCCGAAGCCGCCCCGCCACCGGGGCCGCACCGCGATGTCGCAGTAGATGGCAAAGCCTATAAAGATAAAGAAAAGCAGCATCATCACGGCGACGAGGAAATCCTTGTCTGCGCTTTCGGAAGGCAGCATCTCGGTGGACGGGTCATACACGGCGGTGACCTCGGCGGGTACCTGGACCCGGACGGTGGCCTTCTCCCCGTGGTCCATGGGGCCGAAGGTCCACACATAATAGCCGTCTTCCATCGTCTCGGTGTCGGCGGTCATGCCGTCGGAGGCTTTCCACCGGATGGTCAGGCTCTGCACCTCCAGGTCGTCGAACCAGCCGGGGGTGAACAGATAGGTAGCGCTGCCGTCATCGGACAGGGTGTACAGATGGCTCTGGTGTACCCGGAAGGAAAAATGCACCTGGCTTTGCTGGCCTGCCTGGGCGGCGTAGTCGGGGGCGTAATACCGCCGCACAAAGGTGATGCGGGCAAAGGTGTTGCCGTCCTCGGTCTGGGCGCGCACCCCGGAAACGGTGTCCGGGGTCAGGTTCTCAAAGCTGTCTACCTGGTCGTTGGCCAGGCCGATCTTGACCCAGGAAAGGGGCTCGTCGGCGCTGCCGCCGATGACCTCCCAGTCGATGTCATAGGTGATGTCGGCACTGCCGTCCGCCCGGGGGTCCACGGTGACGATGTAGGAATTGATGCGGTCCAGGTCACCGCTGTCCGCCAGGGCGGCGGGGGCTGCCAGCAGGGCCAGCAGCGCCACGACCAGCAGGGCGGTCAGGCGTCGGGCCCGGAAAATCAGATGTTTCATGGGGTGTCCTCCTGCAAGGGGGTCTCGCCCAAGGGGCAGGTGTGCAGCATTTTGGCGCTCTGGCGGCGGATGCTGCGGCAGGGGGCGGCATTCCAGATGCGCCGCCAGGGCTGGTGCAGGATGTTGCCCAGGCCCGGGCCGCACAGCCAGCTCTGGCAGGGCAGCACGGTGCCGTCCGGGGCGATGGCCATGTTGGACAGGCAGGCCCCGCAGCTGGGAACCTGGGTGAAGCCCAGTTCCCGCAGGGTGTCGTCGCTGAGCCAGCCGGGGCTGGTAAAGTCCAGCTCCATGCCGTGGGCGTCGGCAAAGGCACGGGCCTGGCGCAGGGTCTCGGTGAGCTGGGCGGTGGTCAGGCGGGTGCCCCGGCTTTCGGGGGTCTGGGCGCTGCCTGCGGGGATGAGCCCGCTGCAGGTGGCATACCGGATGCCCAGTTCGTGGGCCATGGCCAGGGTGGCGGCATAGTCCTTGTTCAGGCTGCACAGGGGGGTGTTGATGCTCACATTCAGCCCGGCGGCCAGGGCGTTGCGGATACCGGCGATGGTGTCGGCATAGCCGGGAGCCCCCACCAGGGTATTGTGGATGGATTCTTCCGCCGAATACAGGGTGACCTGCACGCTGTCCAGGCTGGCTTCGTGCAGATCATGGCACAAAGCGCTGGTGAGCATGCGGCCGTTGGTGTTCAGCCGGGTGACGAACCACTGGGCGGCGTCCACCAGTTTGACCAGGTCATGGCGCAGGGTGGGCTCGCCGCCGGTAAAGGTCAGCTGGGGAATACCCGCGGCCCGGCATTTCTGGATGACAGCCAGCCACTGGTCGGTGTCCAGCTCCTCGGTCTCGCCGTAGGGCTGGCGGGCGGCGTAGCAGTGCAGGCATTTCTGGTTGCAGTGCCAGGCGCCGTCCTTGACCATGGCGCTGATGAGCAGGTCCATGCGGTGGGGGGCCGCCATGTGGCGGGCATAGGCCCCCAGGTCCATGGGCTGGATCTCGGTTTCGGGCGTTTCGCCCCGGGCGATGGCAAAAAGAGAATCCAGCATGGACTGCAGGTCGGCGGCGATCTGTTCCGGCGGAGTGCGCTTGTAGACGGCGGCGGTGGCTTTGACCGCATCGTCGGCGGCCTGCTGCCATTCTTCCTCCTCCATCTGCTTGCCTTCAAAGGGGCGCAGGGCTTCCATCAGGTTGGTCAGCAGGATGGCCCAGGAAACGCTCAGGGGCAGAATGTCCCGCCCGTTGAGGATGGCCACAAAAGGCACGTCGGTGTGCTGGTGGCGGCTGGGCACCAGGTGGATGCGCACCGCCCCGGGGCCCTGGGGGTCCAGGGTGATGTGGCAGACGCCCTCCAGGTGGCGGCGCAGAAACTGGGTCTCGGCCCGGCTCAAAAGCGGCATGAGATACCCTCCTGTATCATATTGAAAATAGGCGGCCTGCGGCGGCCCGCCCAGGAAAAATCAGGGTTGCAGTATGAGGCTTATTATATCACACAACCGTGCCCAGAACAAGGCGACTGACCAACAAAGAAAAACACCCGCCCGCGGTGTGCGGACGGGTGAAAAGGCGGTAACTCAGAAAGTAAGGTTGCCGAACTCGGACAGGCGCAGTTCGCTGTTGTGGTCCTGGGCCCAGTTGATGCTCCAGGGGCTGCCGAAGAGCAGCAGGCGGTTGCCCTTCAGGTCTTCGATGGGGCGGGTGTCGCTGGTGATGTCCAGGGTCTTGGGGTCCAGCTCGTCGTTGGGGTTCAGAATCCAGCGGATGTATTCGTAGGGCAGGGTCTGCAGGCGGATGTCCACGTTGTACTCGTTCTTCAGGCGGTACTCCAGCACTTCCAGCTGCAGCACGCCCACCACGCCCACGATGACTTCTTCCATGCCGGAACCCAGGTCGCGGAAGATCTGGATGGCGCCTTCCTGGGCAATCTGTTCCATGCCCTTGACGAACTGCTTGCGCTTCATGGTGTCCACCTGGGTGACCCGGGCAAAATGCTCGGGAGCAAAGGTGGGGATGCCCGCAAAGCGCACATGCTGTTTGCCGGTGCACAGGGTGTCGCCGATGGAGAAGATGCCCGGGTCGAACAGGCCGATGATGTCGCCGGCATAGGCTTCGTCCACGATGGCGCGGTCATCGGCCATCATGGTGGTGCCGGTGGCCAGCTTGATGTTCTTGTTCTCCTGCACATGGAAGGCTTCCATGCCGCGCTCGAACTTGCCGGAGCAGATGCGCACAAAGGCCACGCGGTCCCGGTGGTTCTTGTTCATGTTGGCCTGGATCTTGAAGATGAACCCGGAAAATTCCGGCCGGGAGGGGTCCACCAGCTCCCCGGTCTCGGAATCCTTGCGGGGCAGCGGGGTGGGGGTCAGGCGCAGAAAGTCCCGCAGGAAGGGCTCCACGCCGAAGTTGGTCAGGGCGGAACCGAAGAACACCGGGGACAGCTCGCCGCGATGCACGGCATCCAGGTCGAATTCTTCCGCAGCGCCGTCCAGAAGCTCGATGTCGTCGGCCAGACGCTGGTGGTTTTCGGTGCCGATGAGCTCGTCCAGGGCAGCGTCGCCCAGACCGGCCTGAATCTCGTCCACCATCCGCACGCCGTTGGCGCGGCCGTCGCCCTCGAAGGCCAGAACGCGGCGGCTGGCGCGGTCGAACACGCCCTTGAAGCCCTTGCCGCAGCCGATGGGCCAGTTCATGGGATAGGTCTTGATGCCCAGGATCTCCTCGATGTTCTCCATCAGTTCAAAGGGGTCGCGGGCTTCCCGGTCCATCTTGTTGATGAAGGTGAAGATGGGGATGTGGCGCAGGGTGCAGACCTTGAACAGCTTGATGGTCTGGGCTTCCACGCCCTTGGCGGCGTCGATGACCATGACGGCGGAGTCCGCCGCCATCAGGGTACGGTAGGTGTCCTCGGAGAAGTCCTGGTGGCCGGGGGTGTCCAGAATGTTGATGCACTTGCCCTGATACCGGAACTGCAGCACCGACGAGGTGACCGAGATACCGCGCTGCTTTTCGATGTCCATCCAGTCGGACACAGCGTGCTTGGCACTCTGCTTGCCCTTGACCGAACCGGCGGTCTGGATGGCGCCCCCGTACAGAAGCAGCTTTTCGGTCAGGGTGGTTTTACCGGCGTCGGGGTGCGAGATGATCGCAAATGTGCGCCGGCTTTCGATTTCTTCACGCAAAGAAGGCATATTTCCACTAACTCCTTGTTTCTCTTGACAGTGACGGCGAATGGAACACGGTCACATGGGGGCACACTCCTCTATTCTATACATACCTTTCTATCATACCCTGTTTTTGACTGAATTGCAATGAATTTTTACATCCGCGGGCCGGAAAAATGCCCCGGAGCGCCTTGGACGCCGGGGCAGGGTATGCTATAATGGTCAAAGGTCCTGCCCGGCGGGCTTTTTCAGCACAAAACAGGGCAGGGGTGCGGTGGGGGCCCAGTTGGCAAACTCGCACACCAGCACGGTGTACCGGGTCAGGGGCAGGGCGCGGAAAAATTCCAGAACCGCCTGCTTTTCATCGCTGCCGATGACCTTGCCGCTGTACAGCACCGCCGCCAGCACGCCGCCGGGCTTCAGGGCATCCAGCGCCGCCTGCAGGGCGGGCAGAGTGCTTTCGGCGCCGGAATGGATGCTGTGGTCCGCACCCGGCAGCCAGCCGAAGTTGAACACCGCCCCGTCCAGGGATGCGGGCGGTACCAGGTGCCCCAGTTCCTTGTGATCGCAGACGATGGCCCGGCCTACATGCTGCAGGCCGTTTTCCGCCAGAAGGCGGTTGGTGGCTTCCACCGCCGCGGGCTGGATGTCCAGAGCCAGCACCCGGCCGTTGGGGGCGGCTTTGCGGCAGAGGAAAAGAGTGTCGTGCCCGTTGCCGCAGGTGGCGTCCAGGAAAGACCCGCCCGCGGGCAGATTGGCGGCCAGAAAGCGGTGGCACAGCTCCACGGCGGTGAGGTCGGGGGTGCGCAGACGCTGCCAGGACCCGTCCGCCGCCCCGGTGGGGGCGAAGCCGAACTTGTGCAAAAGGGACGCCGCCGCCGCGGATTGCGGTGCGGGCGCCAGAAAGCGGCTGGCTGTCTGGCGGGCAAAACCGTCGTTGCGGCGCAGAACTTCCCGCAAAAGATAGCTGCCGTAGCCCCGGCCCCGCCACTGGGGCTGCACCGTGAACAGGGTGATGTGCCCGTCCTCCAGTTCGGCCTGGCCGATGAGGGTGGATTCTTTATATAAAAGATAGCGGCTGTCTTGCTGCGTGACCTGCATGGAACGGCTCCTTTCGGCGTAAATCTGTCCTTAGAATACGGCGGAGCGGCCCTCTTTGTCAAGGGAACAAAACCGGCGTGTAAACGGCATTTCACATTTGTTTCACGGTGAAGATAAACCAATTTCACAATTCATGGATATACTGGGTACCAAGCTCGAAACAGAGAGCCGGGGGCGGCAGTTCGCCCAACCCGTGTATTGGAATAGATTAAAGGAGTGCATAAAGTATGAGTGAGTACGATTACTCGGGTCTGTATAACCAGAACCCGCAGAATACCCCGCCGACGGGCGGTCAGAACCCGCCCCAGAACAACGGGGAAAGCAGCGGGTATCCCAACGTGGGCAGCAGCGGCATGAACACCGCCAACACCGCCCGCACGGATTTTACCAGTTCGGAACAGCCTTCGTCCCAGAGCCAGAACACCGGGTACGGCAGCAGCTACGGCAGCAACAGCACCGGCAGCACCGGCTACAGCAGCTACGACAAAGGAACTGCCGGCCCCGGCGGCCCCAACGGCCCGGTGAACGGCTATGGCGCCCAGCCCGAACCGCCCCAGCCGCCCCGCCGCAAGAAGGATGGCAAGACCGGCCTGCGGGTGCTGGCCGGCGTTGGCGTGGTGCTGCTGGGCTTCGGCGGCGGTCTGCTGGGCACCGTGGCGGCCACCCGCATGGGCCTGAACGGCAGCCAGGTGGTGGTCCAGCAGGTCCAGCGTGATGAAAACGCCGATGCCAGCCAGGGCAGCGCCGGCGGCAGCAACCTTTCCATGACCGAGATCGCGGCCAAGGCGCAGCCCAGCGTGGTGGCCATCACCACCGAGCAGATGGTCAGCACCAACAGCTGGTTCGGCAGCTATGTGCAGAGCGGCGCCGGTTCCGGCGTCATCATCAGCGAGGACGGCTATATCCTGACCTGCGCCCATGTGGTGAACGGTGCTTCCAACATCACGGTGCAGCTTTCGGATGATACCGAATACACCGCCAGCATCGTGGGTCTGGACACTTCCACCGACGTGGCGGTTCTGAAGATCGACGCCACCGGCCTGAGCGCCGCCACCCTGGGTGATTCCGATACCCTGGCGGTGGGCGAACTGGCTGTAGCCGTGGGCAACCCTCTGGGTACCCTGAGCGGCACCGTTACCAACGGCATCATCAGCGCGGTGAACCGTTCTGTGGAAGTGGAAAGCAATGAAATGAGCCTGATCCAGACCGACGCGGCCATCAGCCCGGGCAACTCCGGCGGCGGCCTGTTCAACGGCCAGGGCGAACTCATCGGCATTGTCAACGCCAAGAGCGGCTCCACCACCGATACCGGCGAAGCCACCAACGCTGAGGGCCTGGGCTTTGCCATCCCCATCAACACCGCCATGGACATTGCCCAGGATCTCATTGAGAACGGCTATGTGAAGCGCCCGGCTCTGGGTGTGACCGTCATCACCGTTACCCAGGATAACGCCATGCAGTTCGGTGTGTCCAACTACGGCGTGTATATCTATCAGATCACCCCGGGCAGCGGCGCGGACAACGCCGGACTGCAGGTGGGCGACCGCATCATTGCCATTGACGACAACTCCGTTTCCGACAGCAGCGACCTGACCGGATACCTGCAGCAGAAGGCTGTGGGCGACACCGTCAACCTGCAGATCGAACGTGACGGCAAGATGGCCACCTATCAGGTGGTGCTGGGCGAAGGCACCAGCGGCGCTGCTTCCACCACCGAGAACGCCGCCGGCTGAGCCGGACCCCTGATCCCATAAGATAAGAAAACCCCCGGTGCAAGGCAGGAGCTTCGCACCGGGGGCTTTGTTTTGTGAAAACGGAAAAATCAGAAGCTGTGGTTTTCGATGAGCTTGCGGCCCATGAGCACGCCCATGACCGAAGCCATCATCAGGCCGCGGGTCCAGCCGGAGGAGTCGCCCAGGCAGTGGAGGTTGGCCACGTTGGTCTCCAGGTCGGTGTCCATGCGGACCTTGTTGGAGTAGAACTTCAGCTCGGGAGAGTACAGCAGGGTCTCGGGAGCGGCAAAGCCGGGCACCACATGGTCCACCATCTTGATGAACTCGATGATGTTGACCATGGCGCGGTAGGGCATGGCGGCGGTGATGTCACCGGCCACGGCGTCCTTCAGGGTGGGGCGGACGTTGGACCGGGCCAGCTCCTGGGGCCAGGTGCGCTTGCCGTTGAGGATGTCGCCGTAGCGCTGCACCAGAATGTGCCCCGCGCCCAGCATGTTGGTCAGTTCGCCCACCTTCTGGGCGTAGGCGATGGGCTGGTTGAAGGGCTCGGTGAAGTTGTGGCTGACCAGAATGGCCAGGTTGGTGTTGGGGCTCTTCAGGTCCTTGAAGCTGTGGCCGTTGACCACCGCCAGGTCGTTGTCATAGTTTTCCTGGGCAACAAAGCCGCCGGGGTTCTGGCAGAAGGTGCGGACCTTGTTCTTCCAGGGGTTGGGGTAGCCGATGAGCTTGCCTTCATAGAGAACATTGTTGATGGTCTCCATGATCTCATTGCGGCATTCCACACGCACGCCGATGTCCACGGTGCCGGGACGGTGGGCAATGTGATGTTCGGCACAGATTTTTTCCAGCCAGTCGGCACCGCGGCGGCCGGTGGCAATGACCACCTGGCGGGCGGTGACCTCCACTGCTTCCGCTTCCGGCTTGCCGGTACGGCGTGCCACCACGCCGCGGCAGGTGTCGCCTTCCAGCAGGATGTTGTCGCACTCGGTATCGAACCACATCTCCACGCCGTTGGCGGCCAGATAGTTCTGGATGTTCAGGTACAGCTGCTGGGCTTTCTCGGTGCCCAGGTGACGGATGGGGCAGTCCACCAGCTGCAGACCTGCCTGGATGGTGCGCTTGCGGATCTCTTTGATCTCAGTGCCTTCATACACGCCCTCCACATGGGGGTCGGCGCCGAATTCCAGGTAGATCTTGTCGGTGTAATCGATGAGTTCCTGGGCAAAATCCTCCCCGATCAGTTCGGGAAGTTCGCCGCCCACCTCACGGGAAAGGGACAGCTTGCCGTCCGAAAAGGCGCCCGCGCCGGAAAAGCCGGTGGTGATGGCGCAGGTGGGCTTGCAGTTGATGCAGTGACCCACTTCGGCTTTGGGGCAGTGACGGCGCTCCACCGGTTTGCCCTTTTCGATCAGCAGGATCTTGAGATCCTGGGGATGGCTGCTCTTGCGCAGCAGTTCCAGGGCGGTGAAGATGCCGGCAGGACCGGCGCCGACGATGATGAGATCGTACTGGTTTTGCATGGGGAACGGGTCTCCTTTTGGTGAAATGGTAAAGCGGAATCAGCTCTGCGGGTCGGTAGAGTCGGCGGAAGAATCCGCGCCGGACGGGACGGGGGCTTCTTCCTTGGGGGAATCATGGGATTCGGTCTCCCGGGCGGCTTCGGCAGCTTCGGCAGCCTTGTCCAGGTCGCGGAGGGCCATGGCGGTGTAGACGGTGCAGCCGGCGTTGAGTACGCCTTCCAGGATCAGCAAAAGACCGCACAGCCAGATAGCGTCCACCGGCCAGGAAACAAAGGGCTGCATGATGAGGAGGATGCCTGCGATGCCGGTGACAAAGCCCAGCAGCATCAGCACCCACCAACGCTGACCTTTGCGGCGTACCAGCTGCCAGGCGCTCTGCTCCCGGGCGCCGCCGTCCACCAGCAGAAAGAACCCGAACACCACCGGCAGCACCCACTCCACAAAGTCGGGGCGCAGCAGGGCGAACAGGCCCAGGGCCAGGGTCACCACCCCACCCAGCAGGGTGAAGGCGGCGGCAAAGCCTTTTTCCTTGTTGCGGGAATACCGCCACAGGTTGCGGGCACCGGTCAGGGCAATGAGTACCCCGAAGGCGGCACAGATCCAGGGCAGACTGGCGGCAGGCGCCGCCAGCAGGGCCAGGCCCAGCACAAAGTACAGCACACTGAGCACCAGCATGCCGGTACGCATGTTGCGAAGCATACAAAAACCTCCTTGCAAGCGTCAGGCCGGGACGGTCTCGCTGCGCATGGGACGGATGATCTTGTTATAGCACACCCGCTGGAAGATGACGCACAGGGTCAGGGCCACCACTTCCGCGATGGGGAAAGCCCACCAGACCAGTTCCACCCGGCCGACCAGGCTCAGCAGCCAGGCGGTGGGCAGCAGCACCACCAGCTGGCGGATGATGGATACCCACAAAGCCAGCACGCCGTGGCCCAATGCCTGGAAGTAGGCGGAGGAGATGACGTTGAAGCCTGCCATCAGGAAAGAGATGGAGATGATACGCAATGCCACCGTGCCCAGATTGAGCATGTCCGGGCTGGCGTTGAAGATGCTCAGCATCACGCCGGGCAGGAACTGACCGGCCAGGAAGCCCACCACCATGATGCTCACCGCATAGATGGCGGCCAGGCGCATGGTGCCCAGGATGCGGTCGGGCTTGCGGGCGCCGTAGTTGTAGCTGACGATGGGAACCATGCCGTTGTTCAGGCCGAACACCGGCATGAACACGAAGCTCTGCAGTTTGAAGTATACCCCGAAAACCGCCACAGCCGTGCTGGAGTAGGCGATGAGGATGGCGTTCATGCCGAAGGTCATCACGCTGCCGATGGCGTTCATGGCGATGGAGGGGATGCCCACCTGATAGATGCGGCGGATGGTGCGCCCGTTGGGGCGGAAGCCCCGCAGGGAGATGTGCACGTCCTTGTTATACAGGAAATGCAGGGTCAGGGCCGCGGCGGCACCCACAAACTGGCCGATGACGGTGGCCACGGCGGCACCGGCGGCTTCCAGCCGGGGAACGCCGAACAGACCGAAGATGAACACCGGGTCCAGCACGATGTTGGTCACCGCGCCGATGAGCTGGGTGGTCATGGCAAAGGTGCTGCGGCCGGTGGACACCAGGATCTTTTCCATCATACACTGCACGCAGCAGCCCAGGCTGAAGACGGTGCAGATGGTCAGATACTCGGTGCCGTAGCGGGCAATGAGAGGGTCGGTGGTCTGGGCGTGGATGAACGCCTTGGCGCCGAACAGACCGAAGATCAAAAAGCCGATGGCGCTGCACACCGCCAGGAACAGGCCGTTGGCGGCGGCGCGGTTGGCTTCCTCATGGTTTCCTTCGCCCAGGCTCTTGGACAGATAGGCGTTGACGCCCACCGCCGTACCCACCGCAAAGGCTATCAGCAGGTTCTGGATGGGGAAGGCCAGGCTCACGGCGGACAGGGCCGCTTCGTTGATGTAGGAAACGAAGATGCTGTCCACCACGTTGTACAGTGCCTGCACCAGCATCGAGACCATCATGGGGATAGCCAGCGAAAGCAGCAGGGGGTTCAGCGGTTCGGTGCCCATACGGGCGGCGGAAACGGATTTGCTCATGCTTAAACGGATGCCTCCATTGCCCTGGCGGCCTGAACGATCAGCTGCGCGCAGGCTTCGCGGCCCAGCGCGGCGTTCAGGCACAGGTCATAATTTTTCGCCTCGCCCCAGCGGTTCTCGGTGTAATAGTTATAGTAACTCGCGCGGGCGCGGTCGTGCTTGGCAAGAGTGGTCTCCCACAGGCGGTCGGGCATGTCCTTGGCGCCGGGGCGTTCCTTGGCGTTGCGGATGCGGGCATCCAGCGGGGCGTACACAAAGGTGCGCAGCACGTTGGGACGGTCCCGCAGGACATAGTCGCCGCAGCGGCCCAGGATCACGCAGGAACCCTGCTGGGCCAGCTCTTTGATGACGTTGGACTGCAGGATGTACACCTGATCCGCCAGGGGCATGGTGTTGCCCATCATGTACAGGCTGTAGATCAGGCTGCCGCTGCGCTGGTTTTCGCTGGCGGCGATGGCCTCTTCGGTCAGGCCGCTCTTCTTCGCGGCCAGAGAGATCAGCTCCTTGTTGTACAGGGGCACACCCAGAAGGTCCGCCACCCGCTGCGCGATCTCGCTGCCGCCGGAGGCATATTCACGTGCCATTGTAATGACCAGGGGTTCCATAAAATCCACCTCACAGTTCAAATTTGGGGCAGGGACCCGGCGAAGGGCCGCACCACCCCCACTATACTCATTATAACGGTGAACCAGGCAAAAAACAAGGGGAGGTCCTGGCAATTTGCACCATGCGGTCCGGTGGGGTATAATGGGGGCAAAACGCCCCTGAACGCCGGATTGCAGGGGGAAAATCATGGAAAGGTGGAATGTCCCAATGCCGCTGAAACTTGCCGTTCTGTCCACCAGCCGCATCGTGGTGGAATTCATGGCCCATGTGGAGGAAATGCCCGAAATCGAGGTCACGGCCCTGTGCTGCCGCCCCCAGAGCGAGGAAAAAGCCAAAGCCATGGCCGCCGAACACGGTGTGCCCCGGGTCTTTACCGATGAGGATGCCTGCTATGCCGCAGGGGGATTTGACGCAGTGTACATCGGCACCGCCAACCACCTGCATTATGCCGCGGCCAAAAAGGCCCTGGAAGCGGGTTACCATGTGATTCTGGAAAAGCCTTTCACCGCCACTGCCGCCGAGGCCCGGGAACTGTTTGAACTGGCCGACCGCAAGGGGGTCATCCTCTTTGAGGCCATCACCACCCCCTACCTGCCTGCCTATCGCTTTTTGCAGGACAACATGGCCGCCATCGGCCCGGTGCGGGGCGCCATGGCAAGCTTCTGTGCCCGCAGCGCCCGGTATGACGACTTCCTCAAGGGCATCTGGAACACGACCTTTGACCCGGCCTGCAACGGCGGCGCCCTCAATGACATGAACGTGTACAACCTGCACTTTTTCTGGGGGCTGCTGGGCATGCCGGAGTCCTGCGAATACCGCCCCAGCCTGGCGGAAAACGGCATCGACACGGCGGGCACCGCCCTGCTGAATTACCCGGATTTTTGTGCCGTGGGGCTGGCCGCCAAAGACAGCGAAAGCAAGAAATTCGCCAGCATCCAGGGCCCCGGCGGTTACCTGGTGGTCCATGGCGGCACCAACAGCCTGGATGAGGTGTACAGCGTTCTGGGAGGCATCCGGGGCGGCGGGACCCGCACCGGCGCACCCAAAGCCGACCGCCATCGCATGGCGTATGAGTTTGCGGAATTTGCCCGTATCGTGGCCGGGAAAGACACCGCCGCCGAGGCCGAAGCCCGCACCCGTACCCTGGCGGTGATGGAGTTGCTGGACAAACTGCACGCCGCCGGCGTACAGTGATTGGGCCTGTTTTTTAACAGTTTTGCACAAGAATTGTGGAAAACAGAGCCTTTTGCCCAAGGAAAAGCAACAAAGATGAACGGAGTGTGAACAAAAACTCTTGACCCGGCGGCATCGCTGTGCTAGCATGGGGACAACAAAGCAAAGGCAAAGGCGCCGGACGGTAACCCACCGTCCGGCGCTTTTCGTTTTTTTGTTTGAACATGCAAGAGGGGAGACATGAGTTATGTACAATTCCGCAGACGTGACCTGGACGCTGGTAGCGGCGTTTATGGTCTTTTTCATGCAGGCGGGGTTCGCTTTGTGCGAGGCGGGCCTGACCCGTGCCAAGAACACGGGCAACATCCTGATGAAAAACATGATGGACTTTTGTATCGGCACGCCCTGCTACTGGCTGGTAGGCTTCGGGGTGATGTTTGCAGGGTCCGGGGCGCTCATCGGGGGCTTTGACCCCTTTATCCGGGGCAGCTACGATTTCGGCAGCCTGCCGGTGTGGGTGTATGTGGTGTTCCAGACGGTGTTCTGCGCCACCGCCGCCACCATCGTGTCCGGCTCCATGGCCGAGCGCACCAAGTTCAGCGCTTACTGCCTGTATTCGGCAGCCATCAGCCTGATCGTTTACCCCATCTCCGGCCACTGGATCTGGGGCGGCGGCTGGCTGGCCCAGCTGGGCTTCCATGATTTCGCCGGTTCCACCGCCGTGCATTTTGTGGGCGGCGTCACCGCCATGCTGGGCGCCTGGATGCTGGGACCCCGTATCGGCAAGTACGACAAGGACGGCAAGCCCCGGGCTATTCCCGGCCACAACATGACCGCCATGGCGCTGGGCGTCTTTATCCTGTGGTTCTGCTGGTTCGGCTTCAACGGCGGCTCCACCGTTTCCATGACCGGTGACGAAACCATGATCTCCGCCGGCCTGATCTGCTTCAACACCAACCTGGCGGCGGCCCTGGCTACCGTGGCCGCCCTTATCGTCACCTGGCTTCGCTACGGCAAGCCGGATGTGTCCCTGACCTTCAACGGCGCGCTGGCCGGCCTGGTGGCCATCACCGCCGGCTGCGATGAGGTGGACCCCTACGGCGCCGCCATCATCGGCATCGTTGCCGGTGTGCTGTGCGTCTTCTCGGTGGAATTCTTTGACCGCATCGCCCGCATCGACGACCCCGTGGGCGCCGTGTCCGTCCACTGCGTCAACGGTGCCTGGGGCACCCTGGCTGTGGGCCTGTTTGCCACCGACGGCGGTGTGTTCTACGGCGGCGGTTTTGCCCGCCTGGGTGTGCAGGCCCTGGGCCTGGTCAGCGTGGCGGCCTGGGTCCTGGTCAGCATGTTCATCATCTTCAGCCTGATCAAGAAGCTCGTTGGCCTGCGGGTGACCGAACAGGAAGAGATCGACGGTCTGGACAGCCATGAACATGGCCTGACCAGCGCGTACGCGGGCTTTGCCATCAGCGATGCCAGCTATGCGGATCTGTCGGTGAACGAAAACACCGACCTGGGTCAGAGTGACCTGGAAAAGGCCAGCCCCGCCCAGGTGGCGGCGGCCGTCAAGGTGCAGAAGGAAGCCCCGCTGCCGTTGGAACTGGATTCCGGCATGCACAAGGTGACCATGATCGTCAAGCTGGCCAAGTTCGATGAACTGAAGCGCGCGCTGAACGCTGTGGGCGTCACCGGCATGACGGTGACCCAGGTCATGGGCTGCGGCCTGCAGAAGGGCAGCGGCGAAAAGTACCGCGGCGCCGAATTGGACGCCACCCTGCTGCCCAAGGTCAAGGTGGAAGTGGTGGTCAGCAAGATCCCGGTGGATAAGATCATCGAGGCGGCGACCAAGGCGCTGTACACCGGCCATATCGGCGACGGCAAGATCTTTGTGTACAACGTGGCCAAGGTGGTCAAGGTCCGCACCGGCGAGACGGACTACGATGCCTTGCAGGACGTGGAATAAAATCGGAAACAGGAAGGCGGAAGCCCGTTTGTGCGGCGGGCTCCCGCCTTTTTTATCATAGCATGCCCTTGCGGCGGAAAAACAGCAGGCCTCCCGCCACCAGAAGGGCACAGACCGCCCCCACGGCAGGGTAACCCCAGGCCACGCTGGGCGCCAGCATGCCGTCGAAGTTCATGCCGTACCACCCCACGATCAGGCTCAGGGGCAGAAAGAGGGTGGTCACCACCGTGAGCATGGTCACCACCCGGTTCTGCTCCAGCTCGATGCGGGACTGGTACACCTGCCACAGCTGCAGGATGTATTCCCGCAGGGTCTCGGCTTCGTCCCGCAGGCGGGCGGCCCGGGTGGTGGCCCGCTGCCAGGCCGCACGCTCCGCCCGGGTCAGCAGCCGGGGCGCGTCGGCCTGCAGCTCGTCCCCCAGCAGTACCAGCTGGGCATAGGCGCCGTGAAGGGCGGCCAGGGTGCGGCGTTCGGCCATGACGGTGTGCTCGAACCCGCGGATGTTCCCGGCGGCCAGGGCTTCCTCCAGGGCGTTGAGGCGCTTTTCCAGCGCCTGCAGCACCAGGGCATCGGCCCCCATGTGCTGTTCCAGCATGGCCAGCAGGACCCCGGCGGGGGAGGCGGGCACCGCCGCCGGCAGGCCGGGGGTCAGGGGCGGTGCGCTCTCCGGTGCCGGGATCAGATACAGCCCGGCTTCGGTCAGGCAGAAGCAGAACCGCAAAGGCTCACCCCCGGTGGGCAGGCGGATGGTGCCCTGCACACAGTCCCGGTAAGCGGCCGCCCGGCAATAGCGGATGTTTTCCAGCGCGGCGGCCAGGGCTTTGCGGTGGGGCAGACCGGGACAGCGGGTCAGTTCTTCCGGGGTCAGCAGAAAAACGCGGCCCTGGGGCCCCGCCGCCGTGTGCAGCCGCCCGGCGGCGTCCAAGCGGAATCGGCGCATGGGGAGAAGCCTCCTTTCCGGCAGGTTTTGGAAAAGTATGGACCCCGCAAGCCGGGTTTAGTCAGGGGCAAAAGGCATATTGGCGACCAAGGAGGCGTATACTGATGATGGGTGATGCTGTTATGCGTAAACAAGGGTGGAAAAATGCGGCGTTCTGGGTCATCATGACCGAGGCCGTGGGGGCGTTTTCGGGTTGGCTGAGCCGGGGCGGTGCGGAACTGTATGCCCGGGAAATCAACAAACCGCCGCTGTCGCCGCCGGGGATCGTGTTTCCCATCGTGTGGGTGATCCTTTATGCCCTGATGGGATACAGCGCTTCGGTCATCGACCGCAGTCCGGCGTCACAGGCGAGGACCCGGGGACTGACCCTGTATCTGGTGCAGCTGGGCTTCAACTTCTTCTGGAGCCTGATCTTCTTCAACGGGCAGTGGTACGGGTTTGCCTTCTTCTGGCTGGCGGCGCTGTGGGCGCTGGTGTTCCTGATGATCCGCCGGTTTGCAGAGGTGGACGCCACCGCCGCCAAATTGCAGTGGCTCTACCTGGTCTGGCTGACCTTTGCGGGCTACCTGAACCTAGGCGTGTGGATTCTGAACTGAAAAGAGGAAAACCGGGCGGCGGACTTTTGTCCGCCGCCCGGTTCTTGTGGCAGTATTTATTTTTTCGGCACCAGAGCACACACGGTTTCCAGGTGCTCGGTGTGGGGGAAGAGGTCCACGGGCTGGAAGCCGGTGGCCTGCCAGCCCCGGCGGGTGAAGAGGGCGATGTCCCGGGCCAGGGTCTCGGGGTCACAGCTCACATACACGATGCGCTTGGGGGCCATGGCGGTGACGGCGGCGATGAACTCCGGCGTGGTGCCCGCCCGGGGCGGGTCCAGAAAGACCACGTCGGGGCGCAGGCCCTCTTTGGCCACTTGCTGAATCCACTCGGTGGCGTCGGCACAGAAAAAACGGGCGTTTTTGATGCCGTTGCGGGCGGCATTGGCGGCGGCGTCCCGCACGGCGGAGGGGGTGCGCTCCACACCGATGAGACGACCGGCTCCGGCGGAAACGGCGCACAGCCCGATGGTGCCGGTGCCGCAGTAGGCATCCAGCACCGTTTCCTTGCCGGTGAGGGCGGCGGCTTCCATGGCCTTGTTGTACAGCACTTCCGTCTGGGCGGGGTTCACCTGATAAAAGCTGGAGGCCGAGATGGAAAAACGCAGTCCGCACAGGGTGTCCAGAATATGGCCGGGTCCGTACAACACCCGCACATCCTGGCCCAGCACCGCGCTGGTGTGGCGGGGGTTGCAGTTATGCACCACTGTGGTGACCCAGGGGGCGGCCTTGCGCAGGGCGGCCAAAAAATTGCGGCTGCCCGGCAGGCGGGGGGCGGCGGTGACCAGCACCACCATCACCTGGTCGGTGTGTACCCCGCGGCGAACCAGAAGATGGCGCACCAGGCCGGTGTCCCGGTCCTCGTTGTAGGCGGGCCAGCGGCAGGCGCGGGCGGCATCCAGGGCGGCTTTCAGGGTCTGGTTGAGCACTTCATCCTGCAGCAGGCAGCCCTCTTCCGGCATGGGCAGCACATGGTGGGTGCCGGCGGCGTAGATGCCTGCCTGCAGTGTGCCCCGGCTCTGGGTAAAGGTGGCGATGGCCTTGTTGCGGTAATGCAGAGGTTCCGCCTGGCCCAGGATGGGCGCCACCGGCGCAAAGCGTTCCAGCAGGGCCCGGGCTTTTTGCTGTTTTTGGGCCAGCTGCCGTTCATAGGGCAGCTGCAGCAGGGGGCAGCCGCCGCATTTGCGGGACTGCAACGGACAGGTGAGGTTGGACATAAGGCAACTTCCTTTATATATAAGGTAGAGAGGGCGGCCTGTGCGGGGGCTTGCCGCATATGGTATACTGGTGATGGAAACAGTTTTCCGGCCCGGGACATGGTACCCGGCGCCGCATACGGAGGGATACGAATATGAATGTTTTGCTCATCAACGGCAGTCCCCACGCCCACGGCTGCACCGACGCCGCCCTGCAGGAGGTGGCCAAGGCTCTGAATGCCGACGGCATCGAAACCACCATCTTCCACATCGGCTCGGCCCCGGTGGGCGGCTGTGTGGGCTGCGGCGGCTGCGCCAAGGCCGGGCAGTGCGTCTTTGGCGGCCCGGTGGCGGAGGTGGTGCCTCTGGCCGAAAAGGCCGACGCCTTTGTTTTCGGTGCGCCGGTACACTACGCCACCGCGGCGGCGGGGATGCTGGGCTTCATGCACCGTCTGGCGTACAGTGCCGGGCGGACCCTGCGCCACAAGCCGGCGGCCATCGTGACCAGCGCCCGCCGTGCCGGCACCACCACCAGCCTGGAAGCGCTGGAAAAGGTGCCCCAGTTCTACGAGATGCCCCTCATCAGCTCCACCTACTGGCCCATGGTCCACGGCAGCAACGCCGAACAGGCCCGGCAGGACGAGGAGGGCATGCAGATCATGCGCAATCTGGGCCACAATATGGCCTGGGTGCTCAAGTGCATCGAAGCGGGCCGCGCCGCGGGCATTGAGCCCCCGGTGGCAGAAAACACCCTGCGCACCAACTTCATCCACTGAATTTCAACAAGCAAGGCCGGGAGAGCATCCCGGCCTTTTGCTTTGTCCTCAGGCCGCGGCGTCCTGGGTGAGCAGCGCGGCGGCGGTCTCCGGCGTCTGGCCGGTGGGGAACACCCCCTGCAGCAGCTCCACGATGTGGTCGGTCTCGGAGGAATGGGTCATGGAAGAAACATAGACGGTGAGACCGCTGTCATAGGTGACTTCCGCAAAAACAGCCTGATAGCTGCCGCAGTCGTACCGAACCGCGTTGGTTTCGGCGTTGGGAACGGTAAAGTCCATCTCGTATTCCAGGGCGGTGGTCTCGGCGGCGAGCTCCTCCCCCGACTGGGCCAGAAAATCAGTGTAAGTGTCGGTGACCTGCAGCAGCACCGCCGTATAGTTGAAGCTGGTGCCGCACATTAGGCTGATGGTGTCCTCCTGGGGTTCGGTGGGTGCTTCCCATACGCTGGTGTCATAGATGACCGAGACGCCGTTGGTACCGTCGTACTGCACATAGGCGGCTTCCTCTTTGGTGGCGGTCTCGCTGCCGTACAGGTAGGACATGAAGTCCCCGAAAGAGCAGGCGCTCAGGCTGAAAGCCAGCCCCACGGCCAGCAGCGGCAGAAAAATTCTGTGTTTCATGGGAAAAAGGTCCTTTCCTTGAATTAAAACAGGGCAAAGTACAGAGCGTATCCCAGCCGGGATGCGGCCGCACCGAAAACCAGCCCGGCCAGTACGTCGCTGATGTAGTGTACCCCGCACAGCACCCGGGTCATGGCAATGAGTACCGCCAGCAGACTCAGCACCACAGCGGACAAGGGGGAAACATAGGCCGCTGCCACCGCGATGCAGGCCGCCGAAAAGCAGTGGCGGCTGGGAAAACTCTGGCCTTTGGTATCTTTTGGAAAAAGCGGAGTGAACCCCAGGGTCTCATAGGGACGGGGACGGTTGATGGCCCGCCGCACCCCGGTGCCCAGCAGAAACACCACGGCGGGCACCGCCAGGAAGGGCCACAGGCCGGGGTCCCTTTGCAGTGCCAGGCGGAGGATCAGCCAGGCGTACAGCAGGTACACCGCCGCCACCCCGCCCGTTGCGGCGGCGCGCAGCGCTTTTTTGGCGGCGGGACGGGCATTGAACCAGGAAAATACCGCCCGGTAACGGTCTGCGGTCATGGCTGGCCTCCTTTTGCACGATCCGGCGGGGCATAACACCCCACTATTATAAGGTAAGTCAAGAATACCATCCCCCGGGCGGCTTGTCAAACCGCGGGGCGGCGGGTATAATAGGCCCATACACTTTTTTGAAAAAGGGGGCCGGGCCGGGTGTTCGGATTTGCAAACGGGCTGCTGCTGGCGTTGTTCGCAGCGGCCGCATGGGACCTGGTGCAGGCGTGGTCTGCCCAGACACCGGGAACAGGCCGGGCCCGGCGGGCACTGCGGGACCTGTGGTGCAACGACCATTATCTCTTCGGCAACTGGGGGGCTGCCTGGCGGACCAGAGCCGGGGCGGTATGCTTTGCGGCGGGGCTGGCGGCCTATGAGGTCAGTGTGGCTTTCTGCAACAGCATGGCCCGGGATGCCTGGCCCTGGGTGCAGGGCGTGCTGGCCCCGGTACTGGACTGGACGGCCTTCCTCTGCTTTGGGGCAAAGATCCTCTTCGGCACGCGGTACACCTGGCGCAGCCTGGGCGTGGCCGGGGCGCTCTACTTCATTGCCCGGTGGGTTTACTTCAACTGCCACAACATCTGGTGGATCGGGCTGGTGGTGGCGGTGATGGCCGCCAAGGACCTGCCCCTGGAAAAGAGCCTGAAGACCTTCCTCATCACCGGGGTCGTGGCCATTGCCCTGGTGGCGGGGCTGAACTTTGCCGGGATGCTGCCCCCGCCGCCGGACCTGGCGGCGGAACGCAACGTCTACGAGATCCGGGGAACCTACGGGTACGGGCACCCCAACACCTTCGGCGGGCTGGTCTTTGGCCTGGTGCTGGCCTTTGCCATGCTGCGGGCCAAAAAGCCCCGCTTTCCGGATGCCGCCGTGGTGGCGGCGGTGGGCGTGTTCCTGTATCTGGGCCCGGCCTGCCGCACCGCATCCATCTGCTGCTGGGGTCTGGCGGCCCTGCTGGTCATCTGCCGCCTGATGCGGGACAGGGCTTTGCCCCGCGCAGTCCCGGCGTTGTTCGGGGCGGCGGTGCCGGTGCTGGCGGCGGTGGCGTTTTTGCTGCCCATGCCCATGGTGAAGAACGGCCCCGAGTGGTCGGATTTCGGTCCCGCGTGGATGGATCGGCTGGATTATGTGCTGACCGGGCGGCTTTCCCAGGTATGGCTGGCCTACCGGCTGCTGGATGTGAAGATCGCCGGGCAGGTGCTGCCCGACTGGCCCGCTTTGGACAACAGCTTTGTGTTTTCGCTGTATCAGTTCGGCCCGGTGGTGACGGTGCTGCTGCTGGTGGGCCTGGCCCTGGCCCTTTGGGGCTTTGCGAAACGGGGCGGCCGTGTGGAGGCCTGCTGCCTGCTGGCCATGCTGGTGTACGCATACATGGAGTGTCAGAGCTTCCACCTGACCACCAACCCGGCGGCGCTGCTGCTGGCGGGTGCGGTGTTTGCCCAGGCGCCCCGGCAGTGGGCGGTGGTATACGGCCCGGCCAAACAAACCAAATAAAAAGGGAAAGCGGCGTCCGCATGGCGGACGCCGCTTTTTGTATGGAGAGCAAAGGGAAAGATACAGGGATTATCGAGGAAACAGGACCCGGATCACAGGTCGGTCTTCCACAGGCCGTGCAGGTTGCAGTATGCGTAGACGGCCTTGGGGGACTCGCCTTCCGCCAGAGCGAAGGTGGCGGTGGGCTCGGTGTTGGGAGCCAGGTTCTGCACGGAGAAGCCCTTGTCGGTCTCCAGCAGGACCCACTCGATATAATGTTCGGGAGTCATGGGATGGATCACACTGCCAACCTGGACCTTCACGGTGCGGCCGTTGACGGTGACGGCGGGAACATGCTTTTCCACAGCGGCGTCAACGCTGCCGGCAACCAGCAGGTCCATCTTCTGCCCGCAGCAGAAAACAGGCACGTTGGAGTCGTGGAGCATGGTGATGATGTTGCCGCAATGGGCGCAGCGATAAATTTTGATCATGGTAAAAACCTCCGTTTTTTATTTGTAATGTGGTATCGCGGCGGCGCCGCGTATGGTTCCGAATCAGTGCAGGGGGCTTTGTGCCGTCCCTGTGTTTATAGTATACACGATTTGCGGGGAAAAGTATTGTTGCCGTGACAACAAAATAAAAATCTTTTTCCGAAGCGGCGAACAAAACGCCAAAAACCGCAAAAGTTGAGTCGAGACACCTTGAAAATTGGTGTGCAGGGACGTATAATAAAAATGGCTGTGAATGAATTCACAAGGCGTGCGCCGGCCTTCGGCATGCGCACAATACAGGCAAAGGAGAGAAAATTATGACCTACTCTGCACAAGTCGAACACATGTGCCCCATCGCCAAAGGCCCGAAACACGGCCCCGCGCCCATTCCGGAAGAGGGCGAGTGGGTAAAGGCCTATAAGATTGAGGACATCAGCGGTTACACCCACGGTGTGGGCTGGTGCGCCCCCCAGCAGGGCACCTGCAAGCTGAGCCTGAACATCAAGAACGGCATCATCGAGGAAGCTCTGGTGGAGACCATCGGCTGCTCCGGCATGACCCATTCCGCTGCTATGGCCGGCGAGATCCTGCCCGGCAAGACCATCCTGGAAGCTCTGAACACCGACCTCGTCTGCGACGCCATCAACGTTGCCATGCGCGAACTGTTCCTGCAGATCGTCTACGGCCGCAGCCAGACCGCTTTCTCTGAAGACGGCCTGCCCATCGGCGCCGGCCTGGACGACCTGGGCAAGGGTCTGCGCAGCATGACCGGCACCATCTTCTCCACCAAGGCGAAGGGCGTGCGTTACCTCGAACTGACCGAGGGCTACATCCTCAAGACTGCCGTTGACGCCAACGATCAGGTCATCGGCTATCAGTTCGTCCGCCTGGGCAAGATGATGGAAGACATCCGCCACGGCGTTGACCCGAAGACTGCGTACGAGAAGAACATCGGCACCTATGGCCGCTTCTCCGCTGAGCAGGGCGCTGTCAAGTACATCGACCCGCGCGAAGAATAAGACAGGGAGGTAAAATCTATATGGCTACTTTTGAATCTCAGGAGCGCCGCATGCCCAAAATCAACGAGTGCCTGAAAGCCAACGGCCTCGAATCCCTGGACGCCTGCAACGAGCTGCTCCTTTCCAAAGGCATCGACTGCGACAAGATCATCCGCGGCGTGCAGCCCATCTGCTTCGATAACGCTGTCTGGGCTTACACCCTGGGCACCGCCATCGCTGTCAAGCGCGGCCTGAAGAACGCTGCCGACTGCGCCGCCGCCATCGGCGAAGGCCTGGAAGCCTTCACCATCCCCGGCTCCGTTGCCGAACAGCGCCATGTCGGCCTGGGCCACGGCAACCTGGGCGCCATGCTGCTGCATGAGGACACCCATTGCTTCGCCTTCCTGGCCGGCCACGAATCCTTCGCCGCCGCCGAAGGCGCCATCGGCATTGCCCGCACCGCCAACAAGGTCCGCAAGACTCCTCTGCGCGTTATCCTGAACGGCCTGGGCAAGGACGCTGCCATGATCATCAGCCGCATCAACGGCTTCACCTATGTGCAGACTGAGTTCGACTTCAAGACCGGCGAGGTCAAGGTCGTGAACTCCACTCCGTACTCCGACGGCGAGCGCGCTGCTGTCAAGTGCTACGGCGCCAACGACGTTCTGGAAGGCGTGGCCATCATGAAGATGGAAGGCGTGGAAGTTTCCATCACCGGTAACTCCACCAACCCCACCCGCTTCCAGCACCTGGTTGCCGGCACCTACAAGAAGTGGGCCATCGAGAACGGCAAGAAGTACTTCTCCGTCGCTTCCGGCGGCGGCACGGGCCGTACCCTGCATCCCGACAACGTGGCTGCCGGCCCCGCTTCTTACGGCCTGACCGACTCCATGGGCCGTATGCACGGCGACGCTCAGTTCGCCGGCTCTTCCAGCGTGCCTGCTCACGTTGAGATGATGGGCCTGATCGGCGCCGGCAACAACCCCATGGTCGGCATGACCGTGGCTTGCGCCGTTGCCGCTTCTCAGGTCGATTGATCTGAAGCACCAGCGCTGAATTCTGACCCCCGCCTGCCCTTTTGGGCCGGCGGGGGTCTTTTTTGTTCGTGGGAACGATACCTTGGGCAAAAGGCTGGAAAACGGTTCAGATTTTTGGCGCTTTTGCTGTGTTGATTCCGGGCGGGTTTGGATGTATACTGATACCACAGATTGATAAAAGTTTGTCAAAATGTGACTAAATTGTGACTGACTTTTGTCGATTTCGTGCCGGGCGCCCCCCAAGCACGCCCGGCACTCCGATGGGGGAACATCCCCGCCCGAAATCATATGTGTACGGGCGTTGACCCGATTAAAAGGAGGTAATTCCCATGGCTAGATTTACTCTGCCGCGCGATCTGTATCACGGCAAAGGCGCAATGGAAGCGCTGAAAACGTTTGAAGGCAAAAAGGCCATCATCTGTGTTGGCGGCGGCTCCATGAAGCGGTTCGGCTTCCTGGACAAGGCGGTCGGCTACCTGCAGGAAGCGGGTATGGAAGTAAAGATCTTTGACGGCATCGAACCCGATCCTTCTGTGGAGACGGTCATGCGGGGCGCGGCGGCCATGGAAGAGTTCCAGCCTGACTGGATCGTGGCTATCGGCGGCGGTTCTCCCATCGATGCGGCCAAGGCCATGTGGATCAAGTACGAATACCCCGACATCACCTTTGAGGAGATGTGCAAGGTCTTCGGTATTCCCAAGCTGCGCCAGAAAGCACATTTCTGCGCCATTTCTTCTACCTCCGGCACCGCTACCGAGGTGACGGCCTTCTCTATCATCACCGACTACGCCAAGGGCATCAAGTATCCCATCGCGGACTTTGAGATCACCCCCGACGTGGCCATCGTGGACCCCGAACTGGCCGAGACCATGCCCAAGAAGCTGGTGGCTCACACCGGTATGGACGCCATGACCCATGCCATCGAGGCGTACGTCTCCACCGCCAACTGCGCATACACCGATCCTCTGGCCATCTTTGCCATCCGCATGATCCAGAGCGATCTGGTGGGCAGCTACAACGGCGATATGGCCAAGCGGGACGCCATGCATGACGCCCAGTGCCTGGCCGGTATGGCGTTCTCCAACGCGCTGCTGGGCATCGTGCACTCCATGGCCCACAAGACCGGCGCGGCTTTCGCGGATTACGGCGCTCACATCATCCATGGTGCGGCCAACGCCATGTATCTGCCCAAGGTCATTGCCTTCAACGCCAAGGACCCCGTTGCCAAGGCCCGTTACGGCGTCATTGCCGACGAGATGAAGCTGGGCGGCTCCAATGACGACGAAAAGGTCAAGCTGCTGATCGAGTATCTGCGCGGCATGAACGACGACCTGAACATTCCTCACGGCATCAAGTTCTACGGCGCCGACAGCTATCCCTGTGAGCAGGGCTTTGTGCCGGAAGAGGTCTTCCTGGAGCGTCTGCCCGAGATCGCCAAGAACGCCATCGGCGACGCCTGCACCGGCTCCAACCCCCGTCAGCCCAGCCAGGAAGAGATGGAAAAGCTGCTGAAGTGCTGCTACTACGACACCGAAGTGGACTTCTGATCCCTGTACTTACCAACCAAACCCAGACCGGGTGCTCCGCTGTGTGGCGGGGCGCCCGGTTTTTTGCTTTTTTGGAAAACGGCATTTGGCCATTTGCTCCTTCCTTTTCGTGCCCGAAAAGGAAGCGAAACGGTGGCGGTTTTTCGGTTCCTTTTTGACGCCAAAAAGGAACAACTATCCGGCAAGATGCCGTTCCCCCGGCAGCAACACGGCAACCCCTCCGGGGGACAGTGCCTTTCCAAAGTCCGCTTTATGACCATCCTGCTATGATAGGATAAAAACAGGAATCAGTTTTGCGGGCTTGACAGAAAACCGAAAACAAGATAATCTGAATTCAGAAACACCACTGCCGCCCAAAGGAGCTGTCCCATGAATACCATGTATGAAAATATCCTGGAACTTTGCCGCCGCGACGGTATCAATGTGACCCAGATGTGCCGCCAGCTGAAAATTCCCCGCAGCACCCTGTCGGAACTGGGGGCGGGGCGGACCAAGCAGCTGACCCTGAAACATGCCGCGCCCATTGCGGAATTTTTCGGGGTGAGCATTGCCCAGCTGGCGGGAGAAGAACCCCTGCCGGCCGACCCCACCCAGCCTGCACCGGCGGATGATCCGGCCCTGCTGGATGAACCCATCGCGGCCTACGAAAACTGCAAGCGATATTTGACCGAGGATGACAAGGCTGACATCGCTACCCTCATCCGCCTGCGTGCGGAAATCAACCGGGGGCGGCGCTGATCCCTTGCCCTTGGGGAAAGGATGCCCATGCAACATGACCTGGAAAGTACCATGGCCGAACTGGAACGGGAGGACATCTGCGTGATGGAATGCCCGCTGCGGGCCAACCGCTGTCTGGCCCTGGAAAAAGGGCGGCTGGTGGGGGTGGATTCCCGCCGGTTCGACACCCAGGCCGAACTGCGCACCGCCCTGATCCATGAGGACGGACATTTTGCCTCGGGGGCATTCTATACGGCATACAGTCCCTACCAGCTCAAGGCCCAGGCCGAGCGCCGGGCCGACAAGGCCGCCGTGCTGAAATACCTGCCTTTTGCCGAGCTGGCCGCCCGTCTGCGGGCCGGAGATACCCCTGCCGAAGCGGCGGAATATTTCTGTGTGACCGAGGATTTTCTGCGCAAAGCCTGCGAATTGTACCGGGAAATGGGCAAATCCTTTGCGGGAAACGACGCTGAACCGCTTTGAATTTGATTTTGGATATGCTATAATATAAAGAACTCATGTTTTTTGCCGGCATGGCCGGGGAAGGAGGTGCGCGGTTGCGCATCCTTGCAAATGATCTGAAACGGCAGTATGATCTGCATGCGCCGGAGTACGAAGCCAAGGCACTGGAAGTGCTGCGCGGCGGCTGGTACATTCTGGGCAAAGAGGTGGAAGCCTTCGAGAAAGAATGGGCCGCCATGGTGGGCACCAAATACTGCGTGGGCCTGGCCAGCGGGCTGGATGCCCTGTGGATCGCCTTCCGGCTGCTGAACATCGGCCCCGGTGACGAGGTGATCGTGGCCGCCAATGCTTACATCGCCTGCGTGATGGGGATTACCATTAATGGAGCGACCCCTGTCTTTGTGGAGCCGGACGAATACGATAATATTGATGCTTCCCGCATCGAAGCCGCCGTCACCCCCCGCACCAAGGCCATTCTGGCGGTGCACCTGTACGGCCAGAGCTGCGATATGGATGCCATCGGCGCCGTGGCGAAAAAACACGGCTTGAAGGTGGTGGAGGACTGCGCCCAGAGCCACGGAAACCACTGGCACGGCCAGGTGGTGGGGAGCTTTGGGGATGCGGGCTGCTTCAGCTTTTACCCCACCAAGGGTTGCGGTGCTTTTGGCGACGCAGGCTGCCTGACCACCAACGACCCTGACCTGGCCGACCGGTGCCGGGTGTTCCGCAATTACGGCAGCCGGGTGCGCTACCAGAACGAGGTGGTGGGCGCCAACAGTCGTCTGGATGAGATCCAGGCCGGGCTGCTGCGGGTGAAACTGACCCATCTGGAAGAGTTCAACGCCGAGCGCTGCCGTCTGGCCGCCCGGTATGACGCCGAACTCACCAACCCCTGCCTGATCAAGCCCAAACTGCGCCCCGGAGCGGACAGCAGCTGGCACCAGTATGTGGTGCATCTGCCCGGCTGCCGGGATCGTTTGGCCGATTATTTGAAGGAAAAGGGCATCGGTACCATTATTCATTATCCCATTCCGCCTCATCTCAGCCAGGCCTATGCCTATCTGGGACACAAGGCGGGGGATTTCCCCATCGCGGAACGCTATGCCGCTGAGGTCCTCAGCCTGCCTATGTACAACGGCATGACCGAGGAAGAGCAGGGATACGTCATCGATGCCATCAACGCCTTTTGCTGATTACAAGGGGTAATATAATGAATAAAAATGACAGCGCGTATTTCATTGAGTTCGCCGAACACGGGGATGAGCGGGGCAACCTGGTGGTGGTGGAAGGAGAACGGGACGTTCCCTTTGCCATACAGCGGGTGTTCTACATCTACGGGTCGGACACCGACATGGTGCGGGGGCAGCACGCCAACCGCAAGACCCAGTTTGTGCTCATCAACGTGGCGGGGCAGAGCAAGGTGAAGGTGATGGACGGTCTTGGCAACGAGGCTGTGTTCTGCCTCAACCGTCCCCGTACCGGGGTGTACATCCCCACCATGGCGTGGAAAGAAATGTACGATTTCAGCCCCGATGCGGTGCTGCTGTGCCTGGCCAGCGAGCACTACGACGAGAGCGAGTATATCCGGGATTTCGACGCCTTTGAAGCAGAGATCCGCCAACGGCAGAAAAGCGGCGCGGAATGACCGCGATCCGGGCGCTCAGCCTGTAAACAAAAAGGAGTGGTAGCGTGGATAACGCAGCAAAACAGCCTAAAACAAGTCAATACAAGGTGATGATGTCTCACTTTGTGCAGTATATGCCGCTGATCCGGGAACTGGTTGGCCGTGATCTGAAGGTCAAATACCGCCGCAGCTTTCTGGGATATGTGTGGAGCGTACTCAATCCCTTGCTGATGATGATCGTGCAGACCATCATCTTCTCTTATATGTTCCGCAGCGACATTCCCAACTATCCGCTGTATCTGATCTGCGGCAACACCCTGTTCACCTTCTTCAACGAAAGTGCCAATATGGGTCTGACCTCCATTATTTATAACGCTCCTCTGATCAAAAAGGTCTATATCCCCAAGTATATCTTCCCCCTGAGCCGCGTGGTGTCCAGCTTTGTGACCATGAGCTTCAGCCTGGCCGCCGTTGTGCTGGTTATGCTGATCACCCGCTCGCCGATCTACTGGACCATCCTGCTGTTCTGGATCCCGCTGGTCTTCTTGCTGATGTTCTGCTGCGGTATTGCCCTGACCCTCTCGGCGCTGACCGTGTATTTCCGGGATATTCAGCATCTGTTCGGCGTCATTACCCTGGGCTGGATGTATGCCACCCCCATCTTCTATCCCCTGGAACAGCTGCCGGATTTTGCCCAGAATCTGATGAAGCTGAACCCCATGTATCACTACATCAACTTCTTCCGCAACCTGGTCATGCACGGCAACATTCCCGGGCCAAACACCTGGATCGCCTGCTCGGTATGCAGCCTGGTCATGCTGGCCATCGGCCTGTGGGTGTTCCGCAAGCTGCAGCGCAACTTTATCCTGTATGTCTAAGGAGGTCCGCATGAATACCAATGAACAGCCCGTTATTGTGGATGTAAACCATGTTTCCATGCGTTTCAACCTGGCTACCGAAAAGACCGAGACCCTCAAAGAGACCCTGGTCAAGCGGCTGCAGGGCAAACTGACCTTCAACGAATTCTATGCCCTGAAGGATGTTTCCTTCCAGGTGCGCAAGGGCGAGGCCGTGGCCCTCATCGGCCGCAACGGTTCCGGCAAGAGCACCATGCTCAAGGTGGTGGCCGGCGTGATGTATCCTTCCCAGGGAAGCTGCGGCGTCAACGGCAGTATCGCCCCCATGATCGAGCTGGGCGCCGGTTTCGACATGGACCTGACCGCCCGGGAAAACATCTATCTGAATGGTGCGGTGCTGGGCCATGACCGGGAATACATGGACCAGCACTTTGAGAACATTGTGGAGTTCTCCGAACTGCGGGATTTCATCGATGTGCCGGTGAAGAACTTCTCCTCCGGTATGGTGACCCGTCTGGGTTTTGCCATCGCTACCGAAGTGACCGCCGATCTGCTGGTGGTGGACGAGGTGCTGGCGGTGGGCGACTTCATGTTCCAGCAGAAGTGTCTGGAACGTCTGGACCGCATGCTGGCCGACGGCACCACCCTGCTCTTCGTCAGCCACAGTTCGGACCAGGTGCGCAAGCTGTGCAGCCGGGCCATCTGGCTGGATCATGGCGTCAAGCGAGGCGACGGCCCTGTGGATGAAGTCTGCACCGAGTACGAGGAAGCCATGCGCCGGGGTGAACAATAACACAACGCAAGCCGCCCGTCGTGGCGGCTTTTGCCTTTGTGTGTACCGGTCCGGGTGCCCTTGCATTTGCCCGGAGCCCGTGGTACAGTTATAGGCAAACGCCGGGCACCTGTTCGCCCGCCCGGCTTACCCAACGGAAAGGAACCCTATGGAGGAAGTCAGAAAAAAGATCAAGAACCTGCTTCAGTTTGTGTTCAGCCGCCTGGTGGTCACCATGCTGCTGCTCCTTTTGCAGGTGGTCTGGATGTTTGTGCTGTTCCATGAGCTCACCGCTTATGCGGACTGGATCAACTTTATCTGCCTGTTTATCAGTATTGTGATGTGCGCGGCCCTGATCCGGCAGGATTCCACCGTGCCGGAATTCAAGATCAGCTGGATGGCCCTGTTTATGATCATGCCGGTGCAGGGCGGCCTGCTGTATCTCATGTGGGGCGACCACCGCCCCGCCTACCGCCTGCGCCGCAAGCTGGAAAAGGCAAGCAAGCGCATCAGCCCGCTGCGCACCGATGCGCCCGCCCCGTATGCGGCGCTGGAAGCCACCGATCCCCGGGCCGCCCGCACCGCGGCATATCTGCGGGAACGGGGCAAATTTCCCCTCTACGGGGACACCGACGTGACCTATTATCCTTCCGGTGAGGCCATGTTCCCGGCCATGCTGGCCGCTATGGAAGAGGCCGAACAATACATATTTGTGGAGTTTTTCATCGTGGCTCAGGGCCAGATGTGGGAAGCGGTGCATGATGTACTCAAGCGCAAGGCTGCCCAGGGGGTGGACGTGCGGTTGATCTACGACGATGCCGGCAGCGTCACCCGACTGCCGGTGGGGTACTGGCGCAAGCTGGAAGAAGAGGGCATCCGCGCGCTGCCCTTCAACCCCTTTGTGCCCATGGTCAACCTGGTGATGAACAACCGCGACCACCGCAAGATTTTGGTGGTGGACGGCACGGTGGCATTCACCGGGGGAATCAACCTGGCGGACGAATATATCAACCGCATCCGCCGCTTCGGCCACTGGCGGGACGCGGGGGTGCGCTTGCGGGGCCCGGCGGCCTGGAGCTTTGCCACCATGTTCCTGGAATTCTGGACAGCCAACCGCCCCCAGAGCGACGAACGGGCGGTGCCGCGGCCGCAGCCGCCCCGGGGCATCGAGCATACCGGGCTGGTGCAGCCCTTCTGCGATACCCCGGTGGATGACGAATGTGTGGCCAAGAACGTCTATCTGGAGATGATCAACCAGGCCCAGCGGGAACTGTTCATCACCACACCCTACCTGATCCTGGACAACGATATGCTCACCGCCCTCTGCCTGGCCGCCAAGCGGGGCGTGGATGTGCGGGTGTATACCCCGGCTATCCCGGACAAGAAGAGCATCTACCAGCTCACCCGCAGCTACTTCCCGGCGCTGATCCGGGCGGGAGTGAAGGTATTCACCTATACCCCCGGGTTCCTGCACGCCAAAAACTGGCTGTGCGACGGGCGAATCGGGGCAGTGGGGTCCATCAATCTGGACTATCGCAGCTTGTATCTGCACTTTGAGTGCAGCGTATTGCTCTACGGCTGCAAGGCCCTGGAGGACCTGCGGGCAGACATGCTGGACATTGAGGAAAAAAGCCACCTGGTGGACCTGAGCGAATGCCGTACCAGCTGGTTCGGCACCCTGCTTTCCGCTGCGCTGCGCCTGCTGGCGCCTCTGTGCTGACAAAACAAGACCGTTCCCCCGGCAGAAGCCCTCTGCCGGGGGCTTTTGTATGCAGTGACAAAAAGAATTCGGATTTTTGTTTGGACATAGACTTGACAACCTATAGTTGTTAAACTATACTGATTTTACGGAAAACAGTAACGATGTCCGGAGGGACAGCAAAGGAGGAGCTATGAACAATCGGGAAAAGATCAAGTGGCTGGAACAGTATCGTCATGAGCAAAGCCGTCTGCGGCTGCTCTGCAGCGAGTTGGAAGCGCTGCGGGACCAGGCGGAGGAACTTTGCCGCGCCCGGGACGGCAGAGCGGATGCCCCCATGCCGGACTGGCTGGCCGGGGACCTGGCCCAGGCCCGGCAGGAGATGGAAGCGCAGGGGGCGCGGTGCGTGCTGCTGCGCCGCCGGATGGTGAAAGCCATCAGCCGGTTGGAAGATGAGCGCCAGAGGGAGGTGCTCTGCCGGCGCTTTTTGCAGGGACAGACCGCCGCCGAAGCCGCCGACGAGATGGGGGTGGTGCCCCGGCGGGTGGAGCAGCTGCAGACCGAGGGCGTGCGCAGGATTAGCATTGATTTACAGGAAAACGGAACGGAAAACACGGAAAAGAGCCGTTTGAAAGGGTTGCGGTAAGATTTCGGGATTTTTTCACACCTTGTTCTTACAGAATACGGTAACGTTTTGTTGAACTTTCGGGGCGGCGGGTGGTATCCTAAGGGTGCGGAAAGGGGGAGGGACCATGGCGGAGGAAATCACGCCGGACCGGGTGCTGGATGAGCTGGCCCTCATTGCCTTTGCCGACCTGCGCGGCGGGGAGCTGCCGGTGAAAGCGGCGGACAAGCTGCGGGCGCTGGAAATGATCTACCGCTACCTGGGCATGGGTGAGGGCGCGGGCGGCGACGAGGGGGTGGTCATCGTGGACGGCGAATGACCACCCCAGGGGAAAGGAGGAAGGCTTCATCCGAGTACGTTTGAAGGATGTGATCGCCCCGGTGTTCTGGGGCGTGCACTGTGAGATACGGCGGGGGGAGGTGAAGGAACTTGTTCTGAAAGGCGGCCGCGGCTGCGGCAAGTCCAGCTATGCTTCGCTGGAACTGATCCTGCAGCTGCTGCGCCACCCGGACTGCCACGCGGTGGTCATGCGCAAGGTGGGCGGTACCCTGCGCACCAGCGTTTACGCCCAGGTCTGCTGGGCCATCACCGCCCTGGGACTGGGACGGAAATTCCGATGCACCGTCAGCCCCATGGAATGTACCTATCTGCCCACAGGTCAGAAGATTCTTTTCTTCGGGTTGGACGATGCGGGCAAACTGAAAAGTCTGCGGGCGCCTTTCGGGTACATCGGTCTGGCCTGGTTCGAGGAACTGGACCAGTTCGACGGCCCCGAGGAGGTTCGCAGTGTGGAACAGAGCGTTTTCCGCGGCGGCGAATTCAGCCTGGCTTTCAAAAGCTTCAACCCGCCCGCCATGGGCCGCAGCTGGGTCAACCAGTATGTGCTGGAACAGCGTGCGGGGAGGCGTATCCTGCACGCGACCTATAAGGAACTGCCGCCCCATTGGCTGGGACCCCGGTTCCTGGCGGATGCGGAACACCTCAAGAACAGCAATCCGGTGGCCTACCGGCACGAATATCTGGGCGAAGTGGTGGGCAGCGGGGCGGCGGTGTTCGAAAATCTGCGGCTGGAACCCATCCCGGACGAACAGCTGGCCGGATTTGACCGGCTGTACCATGGGGTGGACTGGGGCTGGTACCCCGACCCGTGGGCCTATAACGCCGTTTCCTACGACCCGGCCCGGCGGGTGCTGTTCATCTTTGACGAGCTGACCCGCAACCGCACCCCCAACCGGGACACCGCCAAGCTGCTGCTGGACCGGGGCGTGGGCGGGGACGAGGGCGGATTGCTCACCGCCGATTCCGCCGAACCCAAAAGCTGCGCCGATTACCGGGCCTACGGCCTGCCCTGCCGGGCTGCCCGCAAGGGACCCGGCAGCGTGGAACAGAGCATGAAATGGCTGCAAAGCCTGCAGGCCATCGTCATCGACCCCAACCGCTGCCCCCACACCGCCGCTGAATTTGCAGCCTATGAATATGAGCGGGACCCCCGCACCGGCACGGTGCTGTCCGGTTATCCCGATGTGAACAACCACCACATCGACGCGGTGCGGTATGCGGTGGAAAGTGTCTGGCGGCGGCGGGGCAGCTGAGCGAACACAAGGAGGAAGGATTGAAAAGTTTTCTGGAACAGGCTTTCGGCCGCGCCGACGTCACCGGCCCGGCCATGCACGCGGCCATCCGCGAATGGTTCGACCTGTATTTCGGCAGGGCCGCGCCGGGGGAGGACCCTTCCGGGCGGCTGCCGGTGCTGATCGTGGACAAACTTTGCCGAGCCGTCTTTGCGGAGTACGAGACCCGGCTCACCGGGGCGGACTGGATGCAGGAAAATCTGCGGGCACTGAACGCCGTGCGCCGTCGTGCGCTGCAAAGTGCCCTGGTGGGGGGCGAGTGTCTGCTCAAACCGGTGCTGTGCGGCGGTGGGTTCGACTTTGTACCGGTGCGCCGGGATTGCTTTGCACCCCTGGCCCGGGATGCCCACGGCCGGCTGCAGGCGGTGGGGACTATGGAACTGCTGGCCCGGGGCGGGCGGCGGTACGCCCTGCTGGAACGGCGCAGCGCCGGGGCGCAGGGGCTGTGTATCGAGACCCGGCTCTTTGAGCTGGCCGGGGAGGCCCTGGGACACGAAGCGCCTCTCTCCGCCTTGCCTGAGACCGAGGCCCTTCGACCCACTCTGCTGCTGCCCGGCGTGCCCGGGGTAGGTCTGGCCACCCTGCGCACCCCGCTGCTCAACTGCGTGGACGGCGGTCCCGAGGCGGTGGCGGTCTTTGCCCCGGCGGCGGGGCTGATCCACAGCCTGGGGCGCACCGAACACCAGCTGCGCCGGGAATTCGAGAACGGCGCTTCCCGGGTATTTGCTTCGGAGGACCTGCTGAGTGAGGACGGCAGCGGACGCCGGGGCATGCGGGACGACCTGTTTGTGGGTCTGCCCGATGACCCTGCCAACCTGGGGGTGACGGTGTACAGCCCCGCCTTGCGGGAACAGAGCTATCTGGCCCGCAAGCAGGACATTCTGCGGGGGTGTGAGAGCCTCATCGGGCTCAAACGCGGACTGCTCAGCGAGGTGGAAGCCACCGAACGGACCGCCACCGAGGTGACAGCCAGCACCGGGGATTACGACCTGACCATCCGGGACTTTCAGGCCATGTGGGAGGGGGCTCTGCGGGAAGCCCTGACCCTCTGTGACGCTTTGGGCCGTGCCTACGGCCTGTGCGGCGGCGCGCCCTTTGACCCGGACGCGGCCCTGACCCTGGATTGGGGTGACGGAGTGCTGTACGACCGTACCCGCACCTGGAACGAGTACCTGGACATGGTGGACGGCGGCCTTCTGCGCCCCGAACTGGCCCTGGCCTGGTATTTTGGGCTCCCCCACGAGACCGAGGCCGACCTGGCGGCGGTGCGTGCGCGGTATATGCCCGCAGAAAAGGAGGTGAAACCGGATGGAACCCAAGCAGAATGAGACCCCCGCCCCCTATGCGGCGGGCACCGGCACGGCGGCCATGCTCCCCGGCAAGGAAGCCCTGGACCGCATGAGCTACCGGGAACGGCTGGCTCTCAAGCACAGCGACCCTGCTACCTACGAACAGCTGCGCCGCGGCTGAACTACTCACATCTGAAAGGAGAAAGAAGATATGGCAGATATGACCACCAAACTGGCGGACCTCATCGACCCCGAAGTGATGGGCGACATGGTGAGCGCCCGCATCCCGAAAAAACTGCGCGTGGCGCCCTTTGCCAAGGTGGACGACACCCTGGTGGGGGTGCCCGGCGACACCATCACCGTGCCCGCTTACGGCTACATCGGCGACGCTGCCGACGTGGCCGAGGGCGCCGAGGTGGCCATCGAGAAGATGACCACCTCCACCCGTAAGGCCACCGTGAAAAAGGCCATGAAGGGCATCAGCCTCACCGACGAAGCGGTGCTCTCCGGCTACGGCAACCCCGTGGGCGAAGCCAACACCCAGCTGGCCCTGTCCATTGCCGCCAAGATCGACAACGACTGCATGGACGCCCTCCAGGGCGCCAGCCTGACCTACGACGGCAGCAGCGGCGCCATCAGTTATGCGGGCATCGTGGATGCCCTGGACCTGTTCGAGGAGGAACAGGGCAGCGACAAGGTGATTTTCGTTCATCCCAAGCAGGTCACCCAGCTGCGCAAGGACCCGGATTTCCTCTCTGCCGACAAGTACCAGGCGGGCGTGATGGTCTCCGGCGAGATCGGCATGGTGGCGGGCTGCCGGGTGGTGCCTTCCAAGAAGGTACCCCTGGTGGATGACGACGCCAGCTATTCCTGCCCCATCGTGCGCCTGGAAAGCGACCCCGAAACCGAGGACGAGATTCCGGCCCTGACCATCTACCGCAAGCGTGAAGTCAATGTGGAGGCGGAACGCAAGCCCAAGATCCGCACCACCGAGATCACCGCCGACGAGTTCTATGTGGCGGTGCTGTCCAACGAAGCCAAGGTGGTGCTGGCCAAGTTCAAGGTCTGAGAGGGGGCGTCGCCTTGCCGGACTATGCTTTTTACACCGACGCCTACCTGGGGGAGGACATCCCCGAAGCGGAGTTTCCCCGCTATGCCAGGCGGGCTGCCGCCAAACTGGCCCATTACAGCCAGGTGTTCCGGGTGACGCCCCGGGAGGGCATCCCCGACGCCGAGGACAACGCCCTGTGTGCCATCGCCGACGCTATGTACGAGTTTGACAGCGAGGACAGCCGCCGGGGGTTGGCATCCGCCAGTGTGGGTTCGGTGAGCGAGACCTACACCGCCCCGGCGGAACTGTCTGCCACCACCCTCTATCTGCGGGAAGCCTATTTCCGCCAGGTGGCGTCGGATTTTCTGCTGATGCAAAGAGGGGTGCGCCATGGGTGATTCGCTGCGGTATGCCCTGTGCAGCCAGACCGTCACCCTCTACCACCCCGACCCGGACGCCGGGACCGTTACCCGCACTGTGGTGGAAAACGCTTTCCTGGACCGGCGGGTGAAGATGAACTTCACCGAGACCGGCTGCCAGGCTGCCCAGGCGTTTTTGCTGGTCATCCCTGCAGCGGCGGGGGAACCGGGGAAGTCGTATACCCTGGAACCCGGTGACCGGGTGTTGGAGGGCAGCGGGCCGGAACTTTCCTGGCAGGAATGGCCGGAGTTCGTGCCAGCTTTGCGGGAGGGCGTCTGCTGTGTGCAGTATGTGGCGCCCAAAATCCTGCGGGGGCGGTTCTGCCACCTGGAAGCGGGCGGCTGGTGGACACGGTCGGGCAGCGGGGCGCACAGCCTGACCAACTGAGGAGGAACCCCATGGACGAAGCACAACTGAAAATCCTGTGCGACTGGCTGCGCACCGCCCCCGCCCTGGCCGGGGTGAAACAATTTTGGGTAGACGGCGCCCCGGCGGTGCCGGGCACGGCGGGACTGTTCCCCGCGGGGGTCCAGGTGACCGAGCGCCGGGTGAATCTGCTGGGCGAGGTGCGGGAAAAATGCCGGGCCGCCTTCACCCTGCGGCTGGTACTGCCTTACGGCGGCAGCAGCGCCCGGGAAAACGCGGCCCTGCTGCTGGAACTGCAGCGCTGGGTACTGGCGGAAAGCGCCGGAGGACGGGCGCCGGTGTTCGGCAACACCGATACCGGCCGGGAACGCCTGACCGCCGCCGATGCCAAGCTGGAAAAGACCGGGGACGAGGGCACCGCCGTCTATGCCGTACAGCTGAAAGCCGAATACACCATCCGGTACTGAAAGGAGAGAGAACGGTTTGAAGATCGAACGCAAATACATGGCCCATTACCTGAACGCGGCATTCTCGGAAGAAGAGAGCGAGTATTGCCGCCTGGGCGCTGATCTGGAGGAATATTCCCCGGAACTGAGCGCCAATGTGGAAAAAAAGACCAACATTCTGGGGCAGACCTCGGTGGTCATCGACAGCTACCAGAAGCAGGGCGAGGCCTCGCCCTACTACGCCGACAAGGACGACCCGCTGTTTGAAAAGCTGCAGGCCATTATCGACGGCGACCTGGTGCTGGACCAGCTCAAGACCGACATGGTGGAGGTCAAGCTGTGGGGCGATGAACCGGACAGCTTCCCCGCTGTGAAGGAGGAAGTGTATGTGGAGATCGTCAGCTACGGCGGCGACACCACCGGCTACCAGATCCCCTTCAACGTCCATTACACCGGCGTCAAGACCGCCGGTACCTTCAACGTAAGCACCAAGACCTTTACCCCGGCGGGCTGAGCCTGCCGCGGGACGGGCGGGTGGGATTGCAAAGGAGCGTGATTTTTCGATGCACAAACTGCTGGTGGATACCGGTGTGGAGGAATTCGAGGTCAACGGGCGGGGCGTGCTGCGCTTCAATCCCGGGGACCCCAACATCTACCACCGCTTTTTCGCGGCCCGGGAGGAACTGGCCGCTCTGGATGAGGAACTGGTCCGGCGCAGCGCCGAACTGCCCGGCGAAGGCCGGGACGGGGAATCCCTGGCGCTGCTGGCGGAGTACGACCGCCGAGTGAAGGACCTGCTGAACCGGGTGTTTGGTGCGCCCAACGACTTTGATGAGATCCTGGGCGGGGTGAACCTGGCCGGTGTGGGCGCCAACGGCCGCCGCGTGGTGGAAAACCTGCTGGACGCCCTGGCGCCGGTGCTGCAGAAAGGGGCCCGGCGCACGGTACAGGCCACAGCGGCCGATGCGGTGGCCGAAGCCCAGGCGGCCCGCGCTGCCCGGGGCGAACAGGCATGAACGGCTGGAATCTGCCCCGCAGTGTGCAGGTGGACGGACGGGACTGGGCGGTGAACGCGGATTTCCGGGATGTGCTGGATGTGATCGGCTGGCTGGATGGAGCGGAAGGAGAGGACCTTCTGCCCGAAGAACGGTGGTATGTGGCGCTGGCGCTCTTCTACCGGGAATTTGACGCCATGCCGGAATCCAGCCGCCCCGAAGCCGCCGAAAAGCTGGCGGAGTTCATCGCCGGGGGCAGGGCGGAAACAGCCAAACCCGGGCCCCGTCTGCTGGACTGGCAGCAGGACGCGCCCTTGATTGCGGCGGGGGTGAACCGTGCGGCCGGGTGCGAGGTGCGGGCACTGCCCTTTGTACACTGGTGGAGTTTTCTGGGGTGGTTTTCCGCCATTGGGGAAGGCCCCCTGGCCACGGTGGTGGCTATCCGGGACAAGCTGCGCCGGGGCAAAAAGCTGGAAGCCTGGGAACTGAGTTATTACCGTGCCCACCGGGACCAGGTGGACCTGCGCCCCGCCCGCAGCGCCGCCGAACAGGCGGAACACGACCGCCTGCTGGCCCTGCTGGGCAAGTGAGAGAGGGGGGAACGATTTGGCAAAAACCATTGTGTTTGAGGAAAGCGTGGCCGGGATGCAGCAGCGGGTGGGCACCCTGCGGGAAAACCTGTTGGGGTTGGATACGGCCCTGCGCACCGCCGAGACCGGTGCCCGCCGTGCTGCCTCTGTCACCCAGGGGATGCGGTCGGCCTTTGTACACGCCGCGGCCCCGCTGACCGAAACCCTGAACCCGGCGCTGGCCGAACTGAACAGCCTGACCGGGCAGCTGGGCAGCCGCAGCGGTGCGGTGAAAGCCGCTGCCGGTCTGGATCAGATGGAACAGGCGGCGGTGTCCGCGGCCAAGAGCACCGCCAAAGCGGTGCGGACCCTGACCGGGTTTGACGAGATCATCCGGCTGGGGGCGGTGCCGGACACGGCATCCAAAACATCTTCCGGCAGCAAGAAGTCCTCTTCCTCCGGCAGCAAAAAGAGCACCGGCAAGGAGGATGCGGACCGGGCGGTGGAGCAGACCCGCAGTGTGCTGGACATTCTGAAAGAGGCGCTGGATGCTTTTCGGGCGTATCTGCGGCAGTATTACGCCCCAGCCATCCTGGCCTGGAGCGCTGCCTGGAACCGGATGCGGGACGCGGCGCTGGCTGCCTGGCAGCCGGTGAGCGCCGCCGCCCGGGAACTGTGGCAGGGGACGCTGGTGCCTCTGGGCAACTATCTGCTCACCCAATTCCTGCCGGGGCTGGTGAACAGCTTTTCCCTGGCGTTGTGGCCGGTGGTGGGGGATATGGGTGCTGCCGCCGTTACCGCCCTGGGCAACGCTTTTGTGTGGCTGTCCGGCGTGGTAGGGCAGGCGGTGGATGGGGTGGTACGTCCCGCCCTGGAAAATGCGCTGACCATCTGGTATGGCCTGATGCAGGGAATCCAGACCGCCTGGCAGACCTACGGCCAACCTATTTATGCGGGCATCATTGCGGCAGTGGACAATCTGTGCGGTGTTCTGAACAACCTGTGGACCGGCACGGTCCTGCCGCTGCTGCAGGGACTGCTGCAGCAGGTGAGCGCGGTGTGGACCGACACGCTGGTACCCTTGTTCGGGGAACTGATGATGTTTCTGGGCGCGGTGGGGGAATTGATGCTGAACCTGTGGAACCGGGTGCTGGCGCCTTTGCTGCAGTGGCTGACGGCAGCGTTCGGTCCGGTGGTGACCCGGGTCTGTCTGCTGGTCAGCGGCGCTGTGACCACCGCCGTGGAACTGGTGGCAGGGTTGGTGAGCACCCTGCTCACCGCGCTGCGGGGATTGCTGGATTTCCTGTCCGACGTGCTGTGCGGCCGCTGGGAAGACGCCTGGAACGGCATGGCCGACACGGTGGGCCGGGTGTGGGAGAACATCACTTCCACCATCCGGACCGCCATTTCCCGCCTGCAGGAACTGGTGGGCGGGTTTGTATCCGGTATTGTGGAAGGGGTACAGAATGCCTTGTCCGCCCTCGGGCAGCTGGGCGGCGTGGGCGGTACTTCCACCAAGGTGGCGTCTTCGTATCACCAGAGCCGGACGTTCAGCGCAATGCCTTCGCTGCCCCAGAATGTGCTGCGGGTGCCCGCCCTGGCCAGCGGTGCGGTCATCCCGCCGAACCGGGAGTTCCTGGCTGTGCTGGGTGACCAGAGCAGCGGCACCAACATCGAAGCGCCCCTGTCCACCATCCAGGAAGCGGTGGCCGCTGTCATGCAGGATATGCAGGATGGGGAGCTGGCTGCCCTGGAACAGGTGGTGAAGGTGCTGCGTCAGATCCTGGAAGCGGTGTACGGCATCCATGTGGGCGATGAGGTCATCGGCCGTGCGGTGGAACGGTACCAGATGCGGCGTGCAGTGATGACAGGAGGTGGTTTTGTATGAGGCAAAAGGTGGATTTTTACCAGGTGGACGGACAGCCCATGCCCGCCCCGGATGAGGAACCGGAGTTCAGCTTTTCGGACCTGGACGCCAGCGATTCCGGCCGGGATGAGAGCGGCGTCATGCACCGCATCGTGGTGCGGGAAAAGGTGGGTACCTGGAGTTTTTCCTACGCTCACCTCTCTGACGAGGACCTGGCCTATCTGCGGAACTTGTTTGAGGGCAAGGCGCAGTTCACCTTCACCCACCCGGTGTTCGGCAGCAGCAATGCCACCGAGAGCTGCACCGCCTACATGAGCCAGTACAGCGCTGTGTGGAAGAACCAGCGCACTGGTCAGTGGCGGAATTTCAAGTTCAACATCATCCAGTGCTGAAGGAGGGGCCATGCTGAAACATAAACTGCTGCTGGCGGACGGTACTGTCCTGACCAGCGGCGAAAGCAGCGGCGACGCCATCTGCAGCATGACCCTCACCGAGCAGGTGAGCGACGGCACGGACCTGTGCCCCGGGGCGGCCTGTGCGGCCTGCGCCGAGCTGGAACTGTGGGCACCGGAAAACGGTCTGCGCATTGCCCAGGGGGATGAGCTGACCCTCTACCGCCTGGACACCGATGCGGGCACCGAGACCCCGGCGGGCATCTTCCTGGCGGAAAAGCCCACCAAGTCCAGCGCCAATGTCTACAAGGTCACGGCCTACGACCGGATGATCCTCTTTGACAAAGACCTGTCCTTTTGGCTGCGGGACAATCAGGGGATGTTCCCTCTGACCCTGGCCGATTTTATCCGCAAGGTGTGCGACCGGTGCGGCGTGGCGCTGGAAGCGGGCACACTGGATGACCTGACCAACGGCGGGTATAAGGTCCGGGCCTTCAGCGTGGACAGCCTGACCGGGCGGCAGCTTTTGCAGTGGGCGGCCCAGGCGGCGGGACGGTTTGCCCGCATCACGGCGGCCGGTACCCTGGAACTGGCCTGGTACAAGGACCGGGTGGGTGTGCCGGTGATCGTATCACCGGGCGCCACCAGAGTGCGCACGGCCCTGCGCCTGGCGGGGGCGGTGCTGCGCACATCCTCGGCCCAGGTCTGGCGGATGGGAAACAGCGCCGGGTATTACCTGCAGGGGACCCTGCAATACGAGGACTACGAGACCGCTGCCCTGGACAAGGTGCAGATCAGGCAGAGCGAGGAGGATGTGGGGGTCATCTGGCCCGCCGATGCACAGGGGGACAACGCCCTGGTGCTGAACGGGAATCTGCTTCTCACGGCCGACAGCGCAGACACCCTGCGCCCGGTGGCCCGTACCCTTTATGAGCAGCTGCAGGCGGAACGATACACTCCGCTGCAGGTGACGGTACCGTTTTCCGAAAGCATTGCCCCCGGCAGCCGCCTGGATGTCGTGGACCCCTACGGCGGGGTGCATCACACCCTGGTCATGAAACGCATCATCCGCGGGCAGGTCATGGAGCTGGAATCCACCGGCAACGCCCGGCGGGATTCCACTGCTGCCGTGAACCGGCAGACCTGGCGGGACGTATCCGGCAAACTGCTGGAGATCAAGAGCGACATCGACGGGCTGAACGTGAAAGCCTCGGACCTGAGCGGCGGGCTGAGCGAACTGAGCCTGACGGTGGACGGCCTCAAGACCACCGTGTCCGGCAAGCTGGATGGGGAGGACGCACAGACCCTCATCGACCAGAACCTGAAGGGGCTGACCCTGAGCGCTTCCGCCGGCGGCAAAAGCACCACCCTGACCCTGAAAGCCGGGTCCGCTGCCCTGACCAGCACGTCCATCACCTTCACCGGCTTTGTGGCCTTTGAGGACCTGAGCACGGCGGGACGCACCACCATCAACGGCGCCAACCTGCGCACCGGCGTGGTCCTGTCCAATACCGGATATACCCGGCTGGACCTGGACAACGGTGTGTTCCAGGTTGGCAAGGATTCGGTGAACTATGTGCATCTGGAACCGGACGGCATCACCTGGCGCGGCGGGCAGGATGTGGACGGCGCCACCGCCCACGGACAGATCAAAGCCACGGCGGACCGGCTGTGGATCACATCGGACACCCGGTATCAGATGCTGGGCTGGCGCCATGAATCCAGCGGTTCCTACCAGTGCCTGGAGATCGAGCAGGTGGACAACGCGGTGAGCGTGCAGAACCGGCTGAACGTGGGCGGGGTGTGCTCGGTGCGCACCCTGCTGGCCTGGGACGCAAAGGAGCGCGTGGTACAGACCGAGAACTGGGGCAGCCGCGGCATGGCGGCCATGGAATCCCCGGAGCCGCTCTTCTTCGACGCAGGCTCCGGCGTGCTGGATGCCGGCGGCGTGTGCTGCATCGAGTGCGATCCCATCTATGAGGAAACCACCAGCCCCACGGTGGAGCGGCGCTGGTATGTGACGCCCACCGCCCCCGGGGAACTGTGGGTGGAAAAGCAGCCCTGGGGCGCCGTTGTCCACGGGACCCCCGGGCTGACCTTCGACTGGATGATGGGCAGCATCCAACGGGGATATGAGGGTGTATACACCGAAGTATCCACCGACCGGTACCCGGATGTGAGCAGCAGCCCGGGCGACTTTTTGAACGAAACCGTCCTGGACGAAGTTCTGGGACCTCTTCTGAATGAAGACATACTGGAAGAGGTCCTGGAACCTCTTCTGCAGACAGAAAGCGAGGGAATGTGAATGATCGCGATCACGGCGATTTCCAGTGTGGCCACCGGGGAGGGCAAACGCCTGGTGGTGACTTACAGCGAGGTGAACGACCGGGGCGAGTTCGTGCGCCAGAACATGAAGAAGAACTATGTGGCCACGGCGGCCGAGACCCTGGCGGCCATCGCCACGCTGGAAGCGGATGCCATGAGCCACATCGAAGGCGAATGAGAAAGGAGCCGCAGATGGACATGAACGAAGCGGTGGACCGGCTGGAACAGCGGGTGGTGGCGGCGGTGAATGAAAGCGGCCTGCCCCCGGTGGTGGTACGGCTGGTGCTGCTGAACATCTTTCACGCGGTGGAGGAGCAGCAGCGGGAACAGAAAAAGGAGGAAAGCACGGATGGCTGACAGCCTGACCTATTACGACAGCCCTCTGACCGGCGAAGAGCTGGACGCGGCTTTCCGCAAGATCCCGGAAATCGACGCCAGCGTGGAAGCGGCGGCCAACAGCGCCAAAGCAGCGGCGGCCAGTGAGGGCAACGCCAAAACATCGGAGACCAACGCCAAGAGAAGCGAGACCGCCGCCGCTGCCAGTCAGAAGGCGGCGGCCTCCAGCGAAAGCAAGGCGGCTTCCAGCGCATCGGCGGCATCGGCCAGTCAGCAGGCGGCAGCTGCCAGTGAAAGCAGCGCCGCCGCCAGCAAAACGGCCGCGGCCTCCAGCGCGTCTGCTGCGGCATCCAGTCAGCAGGCGGCAGCCGCCAGCGAGAGCAGCGCTGCGGCCAGCAAGACGGCCGCAGCCTCCAGCGCCACCCAGGCCCAGAGCTGGACCAGGGGCGGCACCGGTACCCGGGAAGGGGAGGACACGGACAACGCCAAATACTGGAGCGACCGGGCCCAGGCCATTGTGGACGGCGCTCAGGGATGGTATGCCGACGCCGCTGCCCTGAAAGCGGCCCATCCCACCGGCAAGACCGGACAGTGGGCCATTGTGGGCGCCACCAATACGGTATGGGTGTGGAGCGATGATGTCGGAACCTGGGTGGAAGGCGTGGGGATTCGGCTGTACAAGGTCACGTTCAAGACCGACAGCTGGGGAAGCAGCAGCCCTTATACCCAGACCGCGGCGGTGACGCCGGTGTCTGCCGGTCCCAACGTCACGGCAAACAGCCAGATCTGCAGCGGGTTCGGGGTCAGGGATGACTTCGGCACGGATGCGGCTTATCACCTGCAGCGGCTGATCGCCGTCGACCTCAACCGCAGCAAAAAGAAATCTTTCGGAAATGGAACTTTGACCATGACCACAAACAACAAACCAAAGGCGGACGTTGAGTTGTACTTTCTAGCAAAGGAACAAGACGGGGCTTCTTTTGGATTGTCTTTCCCTGGCGGTGGTAGCGAGATCGTTTTGCTGTGGATTAACGACCAAACAGGTGTGTGGAAAGGGCAAGACCTTAAATTTGATCTGGCCCAATACGACGCTGTTCTTGTGATCTGCCGTTCTGCATCTGGACATTCACAAACAAACAGTCATATATGCTACAAAGGTGTTATGACAACTATACCTGTATACGAATACGACTCCGTAGGTTTGTACGCAATGCGCCGCGTCACCGTGACGGACATTAATGTGTATATTACAGATGCCAAAATACCAGGTGGTGGCGTTGACAACACAAGATGCTGGCCGTACCGCATTTATGGCGTCAAATTCTGAGGGGGTGTCCTGAAAATGAACGTGTATGATGCAAACACCGGCGAATTGCTGGAATCCCCCGACCTGGAAGCCGGGTATCTGGTGGAAGGGGAAAGGATCACGGGGTACGAGTTGGAAGTCATGGACGGAACCGTCACCGAAGAGCGCCCGGAAGGGCTGCGGCAGGAGGTGCCCGTGACGGAACCTTGCCAGTGGTATTACCGGAATGTCACGGAATCTGGCGGCCAGGATACGGACAAAGTGACCTGGTCTGAACTGGCTGCAGCCTATAACGAGGGGGTGACCGACAGTGGACAATAAAGCTATCGTCCTGGATGTGATGCGGGACCTGGGAGCGCGTGAGGCGACCGAACTGCGCAAGACGGCCTCCACCCTGACCGGTACCGAGATCATCGCCCAGGAACGCGCTGTGCCGCCCTGGGATGCACAGCAGGATTACACAGGCTGGCCGAAAGGCGCTCCGGTGACGGATGAGGGCCAGGTCTGGACGCTCATCACCCCGCACCGCGCCGCCGACTACCAGGGCCGTCCCTCCACCCTGCGGGCGCTGTGGGGCCTGGCACATACCAGCGACCCTGCCCGGGCCAGGCCCTGGGTGGACCCCAACGGCACCAGCGGGATGTACATGAAAGGCGAGTGCTACAAAGCCGCTGACGGCACCGTGTACCGCTGCCTGCAGGATAACTGTGTGTACAATGCCGAGGCGCTGCCCTCGGCGTGGGAAGAAGTGAAAGGAGAGGAATGAAGTGAGGACCAAAACCGGAGAAGTGATCTTGCTCTGGCCGCTGGCGCTGCATGTGCTCACGGCCGGGTACTATTACAGCGACGGCAGCCGCCACGAGGCCATCGACCTGCGCACCGGCCAGGGCGGGAGCATCGTCAAACCGGTGTATGCCGTCGAGGACGGCACGGTGGACTGGACCCAGGAATGGAACGGCCACACCAGGACCGGGATGCAGAGCTACGGCACGGCGGTGCGCATCCGCCACGCCGACTACTGCGGTAAGACGCTGCAGACCCGTTACGCCCACCTGTCCCGCCTGTGCGTGGCCAATGGCCAGAAAGTGAAAGCGGGCCAGCTCATCGGCTATACCGGGCAGACCGGCAACGTGAACGGCGCCCACCTGCACTTTGAGGTGATCCTGGGCGGCAGCCGCCGCAATCCGCTGGTGT
>CAJMLV010000008.1 GCA_905214345.1 uncultured bacterium | reverse complement strand
AAGCCGCCATATCCCCAAAGAGAGGAAGGTCGTGCCCCAATGCACAGCGATAACGTGAAAAAAGGCCCCGAGCGCGCACCCAACCGCAGCCTGTTCTATGCCCTGGGCTACACCCCGGAAGAACTGGAGCGCCCGCTCATCGGCGTGGTGTCGGCATACAGTGAGATCGTGCCCGGCCACATGAACCTGGATAAGATCGCCGACGCCGTCAAGGCAGGCATCCGCATGGCCGGGGGCACCCCGGTGCTCATGCCTGCCATCGGCGTGTGCGACGGCATCGCCATGGGTCATATCGGCATGAAATATTCCCTGGCCAGCCGGGAGCTGATCTGCGACAGCGTGGAGACCATGTACATGGCCCACCAGCTGGACGGTCTGGTCCTGGTGCCCAACTGCGACAAGATCGTGCCCGGCATGCTCATGGCCGCCGTGCGCATGGATGTGCCTGCGGTGGTCTGCTCCGGCGGCCCCATGCTGGCGGGCCGCTACGGCGGCGAGGAAGTCAGCCTTTCCAAGATGTTCGAGGCGGTGGGCGCCTATAAAGCAGGGCTCATCAACGACGAACAGCTGGAGGACTGCACCTGCAACTGCTGCCCCGGCTGCGGTTCCTGCTCCGGCATGTACACCGCCAACAGCATGAACTGCCTGTGCGAGGCCATCGGCATCGCCCTGCCCGGCAACGGCACCATCCCGGCGGTCTACGCCAAACGGCTGCAGCTGGCCAAGCGGGCGGGCATGGCCATCATGGACCTGGTCAACCGGGGCGTCACCGCCCGGCAGATCGTCAATGAACGGTCCATCCGCAACGCCCTGACCTGCGATATGGCCCTGGGCTGCTCCACCAACACGGTGCTGCACCTGCTGGCCATCGCCTACGAGGCGGGGGTGCCCATCGACCTGAAACTCTTCAACGAGATCAGCGCCAAGACCCCCAACCTCTGCCACCTGGCCCCTGCCGGTCCCACCCATATGCCCGACCTGTACGAGGCGGGCGGCATTCCCGCCGTGCAGGCCGAACTGGCCAAGGCGGGCCTGCTGGACCTGGATGTGCCCACCGTGACCGGCAAGACCCTGGGCGAGAACATCGCCGGGGCGAAGATTCTGAACGAAAAGGCCATCCGGCCCATCGACAACCCCTATTCTGTCACCGGCGGCCTGCAGATCCTGTGGGGCAACATCGCCCCGGACGGCTGCGTGGTCAAGCGCAGCGCCGTGGCACCCGAAATGCAGCACCACAGCGGCCCGGCCCGTGTCTTTGACAGCGAGGAGACCGCCATCTCCGCCATCTACAACGGGGAGATCCACCCCGGCGACGTGGTGGTCATCCGGTACGAAGGCCCCAAGGGCGGTCCCGGCATGCGGGAGATGCTCAACCCCACCAGCGCCCTGGCGGGCATGAAGCTGGACACCACCGTGGCTCTCATCACCGACGGCCGGTTCTCCGGCGCGTCCCGCGGTGCGGCCATCGGTCATGTCAGCCCGGAAGCGGCTTCCGGCGGGCCCATCGGCCTCATCAAGGAAGGGGACACCATCGAGATCGACATCCCCAACGCTTCCATCACCCTGCATGTCAGCGACGAAGAGCTGGCGGCCCGGAAAGCTGCCTATCAGGCCCCCGAACCCAACGTCAAGAGCGGCTGGCTGGCCCGGTATGCCCGCATGGTCACCTCCGCCAACCTGGGCGCGGTGCTGCGCTGATTTTCACCTTTTACAGCCAAAATATCCTGCCTGTTGAGGGCCGCGCGAGGAGCGCGGCCCTTTTTTGTTGGTTGCTTTTTGGCAGACGGGAGGCTGCCGGGTGAACGGCTGCCAGCCGTGGGGTTGTCGCTTTTTGCCGCCAAAAAGCGACGTAAAAACCGCCACCGTTCCGATGCGGCGGGACGTTTCGCTTCCTTTTGGTCACAAAAGGAAGGACACTCCGGCAGCCTGCCGTTCCCCAAGAAGCCCCCAACAAAAAGCAAGACGAGCAGACTGACCGTCTTGCATCCTCCCCGTTTCGTGGTATAATTTCCCACATGGGCCCGTGGGGCCGTCAAATTCAAGAAAAGTGGGAGAGTATCAGTTTATGGCATCCCTGTTACTGCCGATCATTTATCTGGCGTTTATCAGCCTGGGCCTGCCCGATGCCCTGCTGGGTTCGGCGTGGCCCAGCATGTACCAGCAGATGGGCGCACAGGTGTCCTGGGCGGGCATCATTACCATGATCATTTCCGCCTGCACCATCATTTCCAGCCTGGCCAGCGCCCGGCTCAACCTGGCTTTGGGCACCGGCAAGGTCACCGCCTTCAGCGTGCTGCTCACCGCTGTGGCCCTGCTGGGCTTTTCCTTCAGCGGGCAGTTCTGGCAGCTGTGCCTGTGGGGCATCCCCTATGGCCTGGGTGCGGGCAGCGTGGACGCCGCCCTCAACAACTACGTGGCCCTGCATTACGAGAGCCGCCACATGAGCTGGCTGCACTGCATGTGGGGCGTGGGCGCCAGCACCGGGCCCATCATTATGGGCTGGGCTTTGTCCGAGGCAGGCTGGCAGGGCGGCTACCGCATTATTGCAGTGCTGCAGATCATCCTCACCGCCGTGCTGCTGTTCAGCCTGCCGCTGTGGAAGCGCCCCGAACAGGCCCTGGGCGGGGAGGCATTCACCCCCCAGCAGCGCTCCATCCCCGAACTCCTCCGCCTGCCCGGTGTGCGCCAGGTGGTGACCTGCTTCTTCTGCTACTGCGCCCTGGAAGCCACCGCCGGCATCTGGGCCGCCAGCTACTGCACCCTGGTACGGGGCATCGACGCCGGGACCGCCGCTTCCTGGGCCAGCCTGTTCTATCTGGGCATCACGGTGGGCCGCGGTATCTGCGGCTTCCTGACCATGAAGATCAGTGACCAGAACATGATCCGCCTGGGCCAGGCCATCATCGGGCTGGGCCTGGTGATGATCCTGCTGCCTGCGGGCAATCAGGTGCTGTTTGCGGGGCTCATCACGGTGGGCCTGGGCTGCGCCCCGGTCTATCCCTGCATCATCCATGAAACCCCGGTGAACTTCGGCCGGGAACTGAGCATGTCCATGACCGGCCTGCAGATGGCCTGCGCCTATGTGGGCAGCTGCCTGATGCCCCCGCTGTTCGGCCTGCTGGGCCAGCACATTTCCATGAGCCTGTATCCCTGGTTCATGGCGGTGCTGCTGGTGCTTATGTTCGTCATGGCCGAGAGCCTGCACCGCAAGACCGCCCATCGCCGCGGGCTGGAAGTCTGACCCCGCCCGCCGACCCGAAAGGAACCCCTATGGCTGCACAACTGTATTTTACCCGCCACGGCCAGACTGTCTGGAACGTGGAAAATAAGATCTGCGGCGCTACCGACAGCCCTCTCACCGAGCTGGGCCGCCGCCAGGCCCGGGAACTGGGCCGCAAGATCGTGGCGGAAGGTCTGCCCATCGACAAAATTCTGTGTTCGCCCCTGTCCCGTGCGGCGGACACCGCCCGCTGTATTGCGGAGGAGACCGGCCTGCCCCTGACGGTGGAACCCCGGCTGACCGAGCAGAACTTCGGCCGGTTCGAGGGCACGCCCCGGGATGGGAAGGAGTTTTCCACCGCAAAGGCAAACTTTGTGGAAAGTTTCGACGGCGGCGAGAGCATGCTGCGGGTGGCCGCCCGCATTTATTCACTGCTGGACGAGCTGCGCGGGGCGGACGAGACCTGCCTGCTGGTGGCCCACAACGGCATTGCCCGGGTGGTCAACTCTTATTTTTACGATATGACCAACGCCGAGTACGCCGCGTTCGGGATTCAGAACTGCGAGATTCGCCGGTACTGCTTTGAATAATGGATAAACCACCGCCCCGGGGGCCGAAATGGCTTTCCGGGGCGGTGGTTTTTTGGGGCAGACGGCAGGCTGCCGTTTGGTTCGGCTTTTTTGCTTTCTTGCTTCTTGGGGAATGGCTTCTAGCCGCAGGGTTGTCGCTTTTTGCCGCCAAAAAGCGACGGAAAAACCGCCACCGTTCCGATGCGGCGGGCCCTTTTCGCTTCCTTTTCGGGCACGAAAAGGAAGGGGTAAACGGCCAGCAGCCGTCCACCAAGAAGCCACCAACAAAAAAGGACGGGAAAATCCCGTCCCTGCATATAAAACCGGGGAATTACACCCGGTTTTACATCTCACAATACCCCGGGCAGGGTATATCCCGTTCCCCGGCGGGGGCGCCTTCCACCAGGGCAAAATCCTGCCGCAGCAGGCGGATGCCGATATCCGCGTTGACCAGGCGGCGGATGTACCGGGGCGCATACCCCCGGAACATGCCTACTTTGTAATACCCGATGGACACGGTCAAATCAGACACCACGGCCAGTTCGGCTTCGCCGGTGTCGCCGTTAAGACCGCTGTTGATGTCGGCGCTGACGATGTACGCCCCGGCCTGCCCGGCCCGGTTCAGGCAGAGGATAGCCTCCCGCACCGCGCCCCGCACCGTCCCGGAAAAACCGGTGCCCAGCAGGCAGTCCACCAGGATACCGCAGGCGGCCACATCGGCTTCGTGCCCGGCAAAGGGCAGCACCGGCACCCCCAGGGCCATGGCCTTTTCCAGATAAAAAGCGCTGTCCGGGCTGGCTTTTTCCGATACCCGGTACAAGGTGCAGGGGCGTCCCGCCTGGGCCAGCAGCATGGCCAGTGCTGCGCCGTCCCCGCCGTTGTTGCCGGAACCGATCACGATACCCACGGGGGCACCCCGGTCCCAGTCCACCGCGTCGCGGATGCCTTGGGCGGCCCGCAGCATCAGTTCCGGGCCGGATGTTTCGTGTTCGATGGTCCATGCGTCGCTTTCCCGCATGGTCTGTACGCTCACCACAGGCAGCATGACAAAACCCTCCTTGTGTTGTTCCGGTTCCAGTGTAGCAGATGGGGGCGGACAAGTCCAGCAGGCGGGCAAACGAATACTTCTGTTGTGGAGAAAAAACAAGAATGACGTTTAACAAATAAAAGGGAAAATGGGCGGCTGGCGAAAGGACGGGAGAATCTGCCCGCTTTTTGTTCAAAACAGGCAATGACGCAAAGCTCGGAGTATGGTATAATAAATTACATCTATCACAAAAAAAGACAATCGCCGCCCAAAAGAAACTTCTCTTTTCCCCATGAGGATGGTCCTTTGGCGGCTGGGATGTATAGGAGCGGCGCCGCCGCCCCGAAGGAGGAATGTGCGGAATGAAAAAACGATTTTTAAGCCTGCTCTGCGTGCTGGCTCTCTGCCTGGGGCTGCTGCCCGTCACGGCGCTGGCGGAGGGAACTGCTCCTCAGACGCTTTATGTGGGCGGTACGCAAATTTATCAGAGCGGCTATTGGACATCCAGCGATAACGGAACAACATGGGACTTACAAAGTAATGGGCAGCCGGCAGATAACTACATACACTACGACTCAGACTCCGCCACCTTAACGCTGAAAAACGCGACGATTAAGGGAAATAGTAACAATAGTGCATCATCGGGCGCCGGGATCTATGCGGTGAGCAGTGCAGGCAGCGATGTTGCGCTGACCATCGAGCTGGAAGGGACTTCCACCGTTTCCGGTGTTTACGGAATTTATGTTCAGGCAAAACAGGCTTCAGGTTTTGAGGGTAAATCTGCTTCGCTTACGATTTCGGGTGAAGGTACACTCACTGCAACAGGAGACTCTAATCATGGTATCGCTGTTATCGGTTATAATGGCGGCGCAGCCCTGACCATCGAGAATGCCACTGTCACTGCAAGCACATCTGGGGACAATGCTGCCGGTGTCTCTGTGTATTCCGGCAGCCAAGCCTCTAATTCCCCGGAAATCTCCCTTACAGTCAATGGCGGCAGCCTGACCGCCAACAGCGGCACAAGCAGTGATGGGATACTGTTTTATGTGGGAAGCCCTAGTGCCACCAATCCCACTACCAGTCTGACGGTCAGCGGAAATGCGATCGTGGACGCCAAAACAGGCGGGATCAGTGCATCTAATCCCAATATGGGCGATATCAGTGATCAAATCAAGGTTAGTTCCGGTGACGGAAACAACGGCGGCATCGTCTGGGATGGCACGGAAGGCACCGTGTACGGCAATGTGACCTTGCAGGAGGACATCACCATTGGCGAGGGCGAGAGCCTGACCATTGGGGACGGGGCCAGCTTGAATACAGGTAGCCATGAAGTGATTGTAGATGGCGGTACCCTCACTGGCGGGGATAACATAACGGGTAAGGTGAAATATGCCCCGACCATCACCACCGAAAGCCTGCCTGACGGCGAGGTGGGTACTGCATACAGCCAGACCCTTACCGCCACTGGTGATACCCCCATTACCTGGAGCGTCAGCGGCACTCTGCCTGCCGGTCTGTCGCTGGACGCCGCCACCGGCATCATCTCCGGCACCCCCACCACGGAGAAAACTTCTACCTTTACCGTGACTGCTACAAACGACAGCAGCAGCGACAGTAAGGAATATACCCTGACCATCAAGGCTGTTCCCGTCACCGGCGTGGCCCTGGACAAAACCGAACTTGCCCTGTTCACCGGCGAAAGCGAAACCCTGACCGCCACGGTAGAGCCCGGCAATGCCACCAATCAGAATGTGACCTGGAGCAGCGATAAACCCGAAGTCGCTACCGTAGAGGACGGCAAAGTTACTGCTGTGGCTGCGGGTGAAGCCACCATCACCGTCACCACTGCGGACGGCGGCAAACAGGCAACTTGCCAGGTGAAGGTGACCCAATCCACATACAGCATCTCCGCCGATACCCAGGCGCTGGACTTTGGCAGCGCCTGCCCCGGTTATGAGCGGCCCGCTGCCAAGACTGTGACCGTCACCAACACCGGCAACCGCTCTCTGGCCCTGACCCAGCCCGCCTCCACCAACAATTTTGAGGTGGGCACCCTCTCCAAGACCGAACTGGCCGCAGGCGAAACCGCTACCTTCACGGTGCAGCCCAAGGCCGGGCTGGCCGCAGGAGCATACAGCGAAAACATCGTTGTTTCCGCGTCCAACAATGTAGCGCTGACGATTCCTGCCAGCTTCACCGTGAAGCACGATCTGGAAAAGGTGGCTGCGAAAGCCCCCACCTGCACCGAGGCAGGCAATAAGGAATACTGGGTCTGCAAAATCTGCGGCAAGTATTTCGACACCGACGGCAAGACGGAAATCACCCGGGAAAGCACCGTGATCCCGGCTGCCGGGCACAAGTATGAGAACGGCAAGTGCACCGTCTGCGGTGCGGCTGATCCCAATTTCCGGCCCACCCCGGCACCTACAGCCACCCCGGCACCCACGGCTACTCCGGCGCCCACATCCACGCCGCTGCCCTATTACATCCTGCATTTCAATACCATGGGCGGGTATCCCCTGGCGGATGTGACCTTCGGTGAAGGCGCGCCCGTGGAACTGTGGCCCTATAACCCCACCCGGCCCGGGTATCTGTTCATGGGCTGGTACGAGGACGAAGCCCTGACCAAGCCGGTGAGCGTGGTGGTGCTGGTGCGTGAAACCACCGTCTACGCCAAGTGGGCTGTGGACCCCGCCGCCCAGACGTCCGGCAGCGGTACGGGTTCTTCCTCCGGCAGCGGGTCGGGTTCCGGCACCAAGGCTACGGCCACGCCCAGCCCCACGGCCAAACCCACCGCGACCCCTGCACCTACCCCCACCGCAACCCCCACGCCTACCGCAACGCCTGAATCCACCCCCGCAGTGACCCCCGCCCCCGATGAAACCGGGGACAAGGGCGGATTCCCGGTTCTGCCGGTGGCCCTGGGCGCCGGCGCCATTCTGGCGGGCATTGTGGCGGTCGTGATCCTGCGCCGCCGCGTGTGATGGCATTGCTTGAGTAAAATTTTTGGATAAACCTCGCCCCCGGGGCTCTGTGAATGAGCTGCCGGGGGCGGGGTTTTATGGCAGACGGGAGTCTGCCGGGGAGCCCTTCCTTTTTGACGCCAAAAAGGAAGCGAAAAAGCGCCACCGTTTCGATGCGGTGGACGCCGACCAGGGCTGCGGCTTTTTCTATCGTGCATGGCACGATAGAAAAAACAACACGAAGTGTTGGTCCCGCTATTGGTCGGCCGCGCACAGCGGCCAGTGGTTGGGTGAGAAACCTTGCCCCACTGGGTGTGCGGCCACCTAACGACGGCCTACTCACCGGCTGGGGCCGGTGAGCAAGGAAGAAATTTGAATGTCGCTTCCGGGAAGTGGTTGCCTTTGCCGTTGGGCTTTCAAGTCCTGAATGGCCTTTTCAATAAAAAAGTACCCCCGAAGAACGGGGGTACATTTTTTATGGTGGGCCATCCAGGGACCGAGCCACCCACGCCCTAAAAAACAGTCCGCAGGACTGTTTTTTCCGGCTTCGCCGTCGGGCTTTCAAGTCCTGAATGGCCTTTTTAATAGAAAAAGCGCCCCCTGTTCGGGGGCACTCTTTTCTATGGTGGGCCATCCAGGACTTGAACCCGGGACCAAGCGGTTATGAGCCGCCAGCTCTGACCAACTGAGCTAATGGCCCGCAAAAACGGGATAACTGATTTAGTATAGCAGATTTTTGGCCGCTTGCCAAGGCGGGCGGGCAAGTTTTTTCCGTTGCCGCATACCCTGTATCAGGTCAAAACGGGGGAGGGGCGTTCATGAGAGGGGCGGGCAGGGTGTGCGGTGTGCTGGCGGTGCTGGCAATGCTGTGTCTGATGCTGATTCTGCCCGCCGTGCCACTGGGCGATCTGCCGGGAAACACCGCCACCCCGGAAACCGCGCCCACCGCCGTGCCGTCGCCCGCCCCTGTGCCGACAGCGTCTCCCGCTGCCGAACCGGCAGCGCAGACGGAGGAATACCGGGCAGTGTGGGTGTCTTATCTGGAATGGCAGAGCGTGGATTTTTCCCATGAGGAAACCTTCGCCGCTGATGTGGCGGCCATGCTGGACAACATCGCCGACCTTGGCGCCAATGTGGTGCTGGCCCATGTGCGGCCTTTCGGGGATGCGCTGTACCCCAGTGCGTATTATCCTTTCAGCCACTTGTGTACCGGCACCCAGGGGCAGGACCCCGGTTTTGACCCCCTGGCCCTGCTGGTACAGGCCGCCCACGACCGGGGCCTGGAACTGGAAGCCTGGGTCAATCCCTACCGTCTGCAAAGCGGCGGTATGCCGGATTCGTTGGCGGAAAAAAGTCTTGCCAACACCCACCCCGATTGGGTGAAAAACGTGGACGGCGGGCTGTATCTGGACCCCGCAAACCCGGATGTGCGGGCATACATTGCGGCGGGTGCTGAGGAACTCTGCCAAAATTACGACATCGACGGTGTGCACTTTGACGATTATTTCTACCCTGCCACCGATACCGCTTTTGACGAGACGGAGTATGCGGCCTATTGTGAGGGCGGCGGGGAATTGCCGTTGGAGGACTGGCGGCGGCAGAATGTGGATGAACTGGTGGCTCTGTGCTATGCGACCGCCCACGAATACGGGGTGCGGTTCGGCATTGCGCCCCAGGGCGACCCGGACAGCAATTATCTGAACCAGTACAGCGACGCCGCCCGGTGGCTGGCGGAGGAGGGCTTTGTGGATTATCTGATGCCCCAGCTGTACTGGGGGCTGGACTACACCAAAAGCGGGGATACCTCCCACAGCCTGACCGAACTGGCCGGGCGCTGGCTGGCCATGGAGCGCCGGGAGGATGTGGCCCTGTATTTCGGACTGGGGGCCTACCGCATCGGAGAAGGGGACGGGGGAGATGTTTCCGGCCCCGGCACCGAGTGGCAGTCCGGCGGCGCCCTGGCCGCCCAGGCGGATGCCCTGGCCGAATTGGGCGGGCAGGGCATCGGACTGTACCGGTATGATTCTTTGTTCGGTAACACCCTCTGGCCAACCCTGGCGACCCAGGAGGTGGAGGCGCTGCGGGGGAGATGAAAAAGGCTCCACTGGGCAAGGGGAGATGGATTACCGTTAACGGCTTCTTGCCGGGGGTGGCCTTCCTTTTCGTGCCCGAAAAGGAAGCGAAACGGTGGCGGTTTTTCCGTCGCTTTTTGGCGGCAAAAAGCGACAACCCTACGGCTGCCAGCCGTTTCCCCGACAGACTGCCGTCTGCCAAAAAACTGCACCCCAACGGCAGGCTGCCGTTACCTTTTAATCATGCACCTTACAACTCCACTCCCGCACGGTCAGCCGCAGCATAGCCATATGCCCGAAATACTGGGGTATATACTCCCAGCCTTCCCGGCCGGTGTAGTGGGCCATCACCCGTTCCAGGGCGTGGCGGCGGTGGGCGTCCCCGGTGAGCAGGGTCAGCTCTCCCTTGCCCATGACGCACTCATACAGGCAGGTGTAATCGCAGGCTTCGGGGCCCGCCACCAGCTTGTGGCCGGTGTCCATCTCAAAAGCTACCTGCTTCTGGGCGGGCAGCAGGTCCAGCTTGCGCCCCGCCGCCGCACTGTGAAAATACAAGGTCAGGGTATCGCCTTCGACGTCATAGCCGAAATTCAGCGGTACAATGTAGGCTTCGCCGTCCTCCACCAGGCCGATGCGGCAGCAGTCACAGCGCTGCACGATCTCCAGCATCCGGGAAAAATCGGTCACTTCACGGTCTTTTCTGCGCATGGGGAAAACTCCTCTCCGTCTTTGGGGGCAAAGGGCCCCGGTCACAGCAACAGTATACGCCGGTTTTCCAACCCTGGCAATCCGCCCGCCGCCGCCCGCCATAGGGCGGCGATTGTATTTTATGGCCAAACATGGTAGAATAAACACTATGATTGGCGGACTGTACTCTTTTGTGACCCCGAGCCGCCCAAACAGGAAGGAAACAGATTTTTATGGCTGAACATCGTCCCCAGTCGCCGGCCGTGCCGGAGGAAGGCTGGACCACCATCATACGTCCCCGCACCGGCTGGTTCGACATCGACCTGGCCGAACTCTGGCGCTACCGTGACCTGACCCTTATGTTCGTCAAGCGCAACTTTACCGTGCTGTACAAACAGACGGTGCTGGGCCCCGCCTGGATCATCCTCAACCCCCTGATCACCACCGTGCTGTTCAACGTGGTCTTCGGCGGGCTGGCGGGGCTTTCCACCGACGGGTCCCCCTCGTTCCTCTTCTACATGGCAGGCAATACCATGTGGACCTTCTTCTCCACCTGCATCAACAACACCGCCAACACCTTTGTGGCCAACAGCCAGGTGTTCGGCAAGGTGTATTTCCCGCGGCTGACCACACCCATCAGCCAGGCCATGACAAGCCTCATCAACTTCTTCATCCAGTTCATCATGTATGTGCTGTTCTGGATCGGCTTTGCTCTGTCCGGGGCCGAAATGCACCTGACCCCCTGGCTCATCGCCCTGCCCCTGGTGGTGCTGGAAGTGATGCTGCTGGGCCTGGGCGTGGGCATCATTGTGTCCAGCCTGACCACCAAGTACCGTGACCTGGCCATCGCCGTGAGCTTCGGCGTGCAGCTGTGGATGTATGTGTCCCCTGTGGTGTACCCTCTGTCCAGCCTGAACGAAAGCCCCCGTCTGCGGGCCCTGATGCAGCTGAACCCCATGACCGCGCCCATCGAGATCTTCCGCATGGCTACGTTGGGCACCGGCACCGTGAGCGTGGGGGCGCTGGTGTACAGCATCATCTTCACCCTGGCGGCGCTGGCGTTGGGCATCATCCTGTTCAGCCGCATTGAAAAGACCTTTATGGATACGGTGTAAGGAGGGATACCCATGGCACAGGCAAATGAAAAGCGCCCGGTCATTCAGGTATCCGGGCTGAAAAAACAGTACAAGCTGGGCCAGATCGGCGGCGGCACCCTTACCCACGACCTGCAGAGCTGGTGGGCGCGCGTGCGCGGCAAAGAGGACCCCAACACCGTCATCGGCACCGACAGCCGCCTCTTCGGCCAGACCTTCATGGCCCTGAACGGGGTGGACCTGACTGTCTGCCAGGGGGAAGCCCTGGGCATCATCGGCCGCAACGGCGCCGGTAAGAGCACTCTTTTGAAAATTCTGTCCCGCATCACCGCCCCCACTGAAGGCGAGATCCGCCTGCGGGGCCGTGTGGCCAGCATGCTGGAAGTGGGCACCGGCTTCAACAACGAGATGACCGGCCGGGAAAACATCTATATGAACGGCGCCATCCTGGGCATGACCAAGGCGGAAGTGGACGCCAAGCTGGACCAGATCATCGAATTTTCCGAGTGCGGGGAGTTCATCGATACCCCCGTCAAGCGGTATTCCAGCGGTATGTTCGTCAAGCTGGCCTTTGCGGTGGCCGCCCACCTGGACAGCGAGATCATGGTCATGGACGAGGTCCTGGCCGTGGGCGACATGAAATTCCAGCAGAAATGCCTGGGCAAGATGAGCGACGTGGCCGGGCAGGAAGGCCGCACCGTTCTGTACGTCAGCCACAACATGTCCACCATCCGGCAGCTGTGTACCCGGTGCATCGTGCTGGACAAGGGCAAGGTCATCTTTGACGGCGACGTGGAAAAGGCCATCGCCGTGTATATGGAGACCACCGACGTGAACGTGGTCCACTATGATCTGACCCATGTTTCCCGCATGACCGGCAGCGCCGGCAAGCGGCTGCGGCTGGAGACTCTGGACTTTGTGGACAAGGAATCCAGCGTCTTCGCGGACAACGAAACGGTGCGGGTGCGCATCACCTGGCGGGTGGCGGAACCCTTCTCCGGGGTGAACATGAAGCTGAACCTGCATTTCCGGGATTCCACCCCCGTGGGCATCACCCACCCCGTGGACCTGGGCCCCGCCGAGCCGGGCAAGCTCTACACCACCGAGTTTACCTTCGACCCCTCTTTGCTGGGCGAAGGCCAGTATTTCTTCTATATCGACGTGTTCGACGGGGCACTGGCCCAGGCCGTCTGCCTGGACAAGCCGGTGACCGAGTTCGCCTTTGAGGTCACCAGCGGCGACCTCTCCATGCCCGAATGGGCCGCCGGTTGGGGCCGCATCCACTTCCCGCCGGTCAAGGTGCTGACCTCGGGCGCGGAGGGCTGAGTATGGCAAAGCCCGATCTTTACATCTGCCACACCGCCTACCACCTGCTCATCGCCCTGGTGCGGGCCATGCGGGCGGGGGGCGGACAAGCCCTCTGGATGAGCGAGCAGATCCCCAACGCCGAGGCCCTGGCGGCTTCCGGCAAGCTGGAGGGGGTCTTCTCCGAAGTGGCCGTGCTCCGCGAATCCCGCTGGCCGGGTGTGGTCACCGGGCCGCTGGGGCATTTCCGCAACCGCCTCGCCTACGAAAAGGCGGGGGTGGGGCCGAAGCTGAACAAGAACGCCTACGGCAATATCCGCATCAGCAACGACTGGAGCGTGGCCGGGCGGTATCTCCAGGATTGCCGGGCACCCCATATCCTCTGTGAGGACACGGTGGGCGGCACCCTGGACACCGACCAGCATCTGCTTACCGAACAGCGTGCTGCGGCAGACTTTGCCCGCCGTCCCTACCTCTATTGGGGGGACAGCCGGTTCTGCAAGGCCGTGGAGAGCGAGGACCCGGACCGGTGTACCCTCTTTCCCCGGGAAAAGCTGTGCAAATTCAGCGCCCGGGAACTGCTGGCGGGCCTGACCGATGCCGAAAAGGCAGCGGTGCGCCGGGTGTTTGTTTCCCGGCCTCTGCCCGAGGACCCGGCGGTGTACGCCGAAGCCACCCTGCTCTTGCCCCGCAGCTTTGTGCAGGACGGGCTGATGGACCAGGCCGAACAGGACGCTATTTTCAAAGCCGTGGCCGCAAAATACACCCAGGGGCCCCTGTTCATCAAGACCCATCCCCGGGACGATACCGATTATACGGACCTCTTCCCGGGGGCGACGGTGCTGGACCGCACCATGCCCAGCGAGGTGCTGAACTTCTGCCTGCCCGGCAAATTCCGCCGGGCGGTGACGGTGCAGAGCTGGGTGCTGCGGGGCTTTACCGCCGCCGAAGAAAATATCTTCCTTTCTCTGGACGAAGCCCGCGAGCTTGTGTCCCAAACCGAATGAACGAAAGGTCGCGTTTTATATGAAAACCGTTGCCGTCATTCCCGCCCGCTACCAGAGTTCCCGCATGCCGGGCAAACCTCTGGCCGATATTCTGGGCAAACCCATGATCTGGTGGGTATACAACGAAGCCAAGAAGTGCGCCGCCCTGTCCGATGTGGTCATTGCCACCGACGACGAGCGCATCGAGGCCGCCTGCAAGCAGTACGGCATGAACTGCCTGATGACCAGCCCCGACCACGACACCCCCACCGGACGTATCTGGGAAGTTTCCACCAAGCTGGAAGCCGACCTCTACCTGCAGGTGATGGGGGACGAACCCCTCATCAACGTCAAGGCTTTCGACCTGATCCTGCCCCAGGAACTGCCCGAAGACCCCTATTATGTGGCGGTGCTCACCAACGTGATGGGCCACCCGGCGGACGTGGTGGACTTCTCCAACCAGAAGGTGGTCACCAATGCCGCCCGGGAGATCCTGATGATCTCCCGCAGCCCCATCCCGTACCCCAAAGGCACTCTGGATTTTGAGTACGAGAAGGTCACCGGCATCCAGCTGTACAGCCGTCAGGCCCTGCAGTTCTATCACGACACCCCCAAATCCGCCCTGGAACTGGCGGAGGAAAACGATATGATGCGCTTTATCGAGAACGGGCACAAGGTGCATGCCATCAAGAGCCCCTTCAAGACGGTGAGCGTTGACACCCCCAAGGACCTGGACCTGGTCCGCAAGACCCTTTCCGAAACCACCTGAAAACAACGAGGTACCCTTATATGGCAAACACCAAACTGCTGGACTGCACCCTGCGCGACGGCGGCTATGTGAACAACTGGCGGTGGGGCTTCTCCGCCGCCCGGGACATCATCGCCACCCTCACCCGCGCCGGGGTGGACATTGTGGAAGTGGGCTTTCTGCGCAATGTGGACAAGTACGACCCCGATGTCACCGTCTGCCGCACCATCGAGCAGCTGAACCGTCTGCTGCCCGAAAACACCGGCCATACCATGTATTCCGGCATGGCCATGCGCTCCAACTACGATATTTCTCAGCTGTCCCCTTATGAGGGCCACGGCATTGAGATGATCCGCATCACCGCCCACGACTACGACATCCGGGAAGGCATGGACTTTGCCCGGGAGGTCAAGGCCCGGGGCTACAAGCTGTCCATCAACCCCATCAACATCATGGGCTATGCGGACAAGGACATCCTGTGGATCCTGGATCAGGTGAATGCCATCCATCCCTACCAGTTCTCCATTGTGGATACCTTCGGCAGCATGCGCCGCCGGGACCTGGAACGCATCGTCAGCCTGGTGGACCACAACCTGGACCCGGATATCCGGGTGGGGCTGCATCTGCATGAGAACATGGCCCTGAGCTTCTGCCTGGCCCAGGAATTCATCGACAAGCACCTGCTGCGGGACACCACCGTGGACGCCAGCCTGCTGGGCATGGGCCGTATCCCCGGCAACCTGCCCATTGAACTGACCGCCGATTATATGAACGAAAACCTGGGCATGGGCTACGACATCGACGAGCTGATGGACGCCATCCAGGACCACATCGCCCCCATCAAGGGGGAGAGCGCCTGGGGCTATACCCCGGCGTATTTCCTCTCTGCCCGGTACAACCTGCACCGCAACTACGCCGAGCATTTCCTGGGAAAAGGCGACCTGACCAACCGGGACATCAACCACATCCTGGCCGGTCTGGACCGCTCCAAGGCCACTGCCTTTGACGCTGCCTACGCCGACGGGCTGTACAAGGAGTATCAGAGCCGCCGGGTGGACGATGCGGCGGCCATGGACGCCCTGCGCGCCGCTTTCGGGGGCAAGACCGTGCTGGTGCTGGCCCCCGGCGCCACCCTGGCCACCCCGGAAGGCCGGGCAGCTGCGGGCAGCGCCGGGGCGGATGTGGCGGTTTCCGCCAACTTCTGCCCGGATTTCTGCACCCCGGACTATGCCTTCTTCTCTTCCAGCAAGCGGTATGACAAGGTGGACAACCTGCCCTGCCCGGCGGTGCTCACCAGCAACCTGCGCACCGATGAGCCGCTGACCGTCAACTATGACCGGCTGTGCGCCGCCGATGCCCCTGCTTCCAACAGTGTGCTGATGCTGCTGCGTCTGCTGCGCCTGTGCGGGGCTGCCAAGGTGCTGCTGGCCGGTGCCGACGGCTACCGGGAAGGCGAAAACGCCTATGCCGAAGGCCGTATGCACACCCACACCGACCGGGGCGCGGCCTACAACGCCCAGATGGCGGCGGCTTTGCGGACCATCCAGGCCGGCGGACTGCCCATCGACTTTGTCACCCCCAGCGAGTACGCCCCGCTGATGAACGCCTGATTCCGGGAGAAACTGCCATGATCGAACTGCTGGTACTGGACGTGGACGGCACCATGACCGACGGCGGCGTCTACTATGACGCCACCGGCAACGAGCTGAAGAAATTTGCCATCAAGGACGGGGCGGGCATTGTGGCCGCCCGGGCCGCCGGGGTGCGGGTGATGATCTGCACCGGGCGGGAGTGCGAGGCGGTGCGCCGCCGCGCCGCCGACCTGCACATCGACTATGTGTTCCAGAACGTGAAGGACAAGGCCGCTTTCCTGCGGGAATTCATGGCCGGACAGGGCCTTGCCCGGGAACAGGTGGCCTACTGCGGCGATGACTGGAACGACCTTTCCGCCATGGCCCTGTGCGGCTTTGTGGCCTGCCCCGCCGACGCTGCGGCCGCCGTGGCCGAACGGGCGGACTTTGTGGGTTGCAAAAAGGGCGGCGAAGGCGCGGTGCGGGAAGCCATCGAGGAATTCCTGGGCCGGGAAGGCCGTCTGGAAGAAGCCCTGCACAGGGCGTTCGGGATTGAAACGAAAAGGGAGAACCCTGTATGACGGGTAAGCTGAACAAATTCTATCGGGAGCACCGCCCCACCGTGCTGGCCTTTGCGGCGCTGCTGCTCTGCCTGGCGGTGGCCGCCGGGGTGTGGCTGGCAGTGGTGCGCGGCAACACCCAGAAAAGCCTTTCCCAGAAAATCAGCGACGACTACACCCTCATGAGCGACCCCATCGAGGCGGGCCAGAGCGTCAGCCAGACCTTCTCCTATGAGGAGGACCTGCTGGCGGTGGCCATGGTCTTCGGCACTTCGGGGGAACAGCCCACCGGCACCCTGGAAGTGACCCTCACCGACGCCGATACCGGGGAGGTGCTGGCCACCTCCTGGGGTGACATGAGCCTGATCGTGCCCGGGCAGTATACCGGCCTGGGCCTGGACAAGGCGGTGGCCGGCAAACTGGACGGCCATTACTGCCTGACCCTGACCCCCCAGTATAACGGGGAAGGGCGGCTGTGCGTGGGTACTTCCGACGGCACCGCCCTGTGGGAAGAGACCTATACCTTTGCGGGGGAAGAGCGGGACGCCACCCTCTCCCTCATTGTGACCTACCGCACCATCGGCGGGTTTCTGAACAAGTATTTCCTGGGTGTGGCCGTTCTGGCCGCCCTGGCGGTGTTTTTCGGGGTGCGGGCGGCGCTGCGCCGCCGTATGGCCTTGCACCGGCTGGTGTTTGTGCTGGCGGTGGCTTTCGGGCTGCTGTACAGCGTGGTGCTGCCGCCCTACTCCGCCCCGGACGAAAAATACCACATCAACCAGTCCTTTACCCTGGCCTGCCGCTGGGCCAACCTGCTCAGCGATGACGAATGGCGGATGGGCAACGTGCCCATCGAGATGAGCTACCGCCGGGAAAACGACTTCAACACCCAACTGCAGGACGAAAACACCACCGTGTTCAGCTGGCAGGAACTGGCGGAGAACCTCTTTACCCTCAGCCCCGACAGCTACGACAGCCATGTGGAGCTGGCGGAATACCAGACCGACCGCAACCCCACCCTGTATGTGGTGAGCGCGGCGGCGGTGTTCCTGGGCTTTGTGCTGCGTCTGGGCTTTGTGCCGGTGCTCATGCTGGGGCGGCTGGCCAACCTGCTGGCCTTTGCGGCGCTGGCGTCCCTGGCGGTGCGGTTCGCCCCCTTCGGGCGGCGGGTGTTCGCCGCGGCGGCGCTGCTGCCCATGACCCTGCACCTGGCCGCTTCTTTCAGCCGGGATTCTCTGCTGCTGGGGCTGGCCTTCCTCTTCACCTCCCTGTGCATGCAGGCGGTGTTTGCGGACGAAGGCCGTCCCGTCACCCTGCCCCACCTGCTGGGGTTGGGGGCAGCCGGTGTGCTGCTGGCTCCCGCCAAGCTGGTGTACCTGCCCCTGGCGGCGCTGTTCCTGCTCATTCCCAACGCCCGTCTGGGCGCCCGGGCCTGGGTCAAGAAGGGCGTGTATCTGGCGGCCTGCGGCGTGCTGGCCCTGTGCCTGAACAGCGCCATGCTCACCGGACTGCTGTATAACGAAACCACGCCCGAAACCACCGCCGAAACCACCACCCAGGCCGAGGAAACTTCGGCGCAGACGGTGGCTTCGCCGGTGGCCCATACGGCACCGGAGGCGGAAACCGCCGACGGGGCACAGACCGGTTCCGGCGAAGAGGACAGCCCTCTGGCGTCCTGGTTTGCCGCCATCCCCGCCGAATATCTGGAAGAAACCCCCGAAGCCTTTGTGCGCCGCCTGTTCTACTGCGGCGGTCTGACCCAGGATGTCTCGGATACCGAGGTGGAATTCTGGGTGCAGGCCCTGGCGGACGGGGATGTGAGCGCCGCCGAACTGGGACAGAGCTTCTTCTTCAGCCCCAGCGAGATGGAAAACAGCGATTTCACCGACGACGATTTCATCCGGGCCGTGACCCTGACCTACTACGGATATGAGTGGCTCAACGACTGGTCCCGGGGCGTGGTGGCCGAGCAGGGCCGCGTGAATCTGTTCAAGGCCTGCTATACCGAGGCCCCCGGCGTGGAGGAACTCACCGCCTGCGGGGTACCCATCGGCATGGAAGATGCGGAAAACTATCCCATGGACCGCAGCCTGCTGGTCACCCGGGTGGAGGACGCCCGGGCGGTGCGGGCCACCCAGAGCGTGGCCGCGCCCGAGGACCAGATCACCTACACCCCCGGCTATATCCTGACCCACCTGCCTGCCACCGTCCTGCTGGTGGTGCGCACCGTCGTGTACAACACCGACGACTATCTGCGGGGCCTGGTGGGCGGTCTGCTGGGCTATAACTCGGTGGAACTGGCCTGGGGCTGGGTGCTGGCCCTGTACGGCCTGCTGGCCTTTGCGGCCCTGCCCGCCCGGCGGGACACCGAGTGCGACCGCCTGCCTTCCGGTCATTACCGTGCCTGGTGCGTGGCCGCGGTGCTGCTCTGCTTTGCCCTGGCGCTGGCGGGGTGCATCGTCTGGACCCCCACCTATTACCAGACCATCTACGGCTTGCAGGGCCGGTACCTGCTGCCGGTCCTGCCCCTGGCCCTGCTGGTCTGCGCCCCCCGCCGGGTGCTGGCTGCCGACGCCGACACCGCGGCCGCCCAGCTGGTCTGCGGCCTGTGTGCCGTGAACTTCGGGGTGCTGCTCAACATCATGCTGGTCATCATTGCCCGGTGACCCGTTTTTAGGAGGGGCTGCTCTTGACCATCCTGTATTTCTCCGCCCAGTACCTGCCCACCGTGGGCGGGGTGGAGCGCTATACCTGGAACCTGGCCCTGCGCACCGTCCGTGCCGGGCATCGGGCGGTGGTGGTGACCAGCGCCCTGCCCGGACTGCCTGTCCACGAGACCGACGCCGACGGCATCGAGGTTTTCCGGCTGCCGGTGTGGCCGGTGATGAAAGGGCGGTTCCCGGTGGTGCGTCCGGCGGGCGTTTCGGCGCTGGGGCGCATCGTTAGGCAGACCAACCCCGATTTCTGCGTCATCCAGACCCGGATGTACACCCAGAGCGTGCTGGCCGCCCGGGCGGTCAGGCGCTGCGGTGTGCCCGCCATCGTCATCGACCATTCCACCGGCTACATGCCGGTGGGCGGCGGCGTGGTGGGGCTGGCCGGGCGGTGGTATGAACACCTGGCCTGCGGCATCATCCGCCGCACCGGACCTGATTTCTACGGGGTGTCCGCCGCCGTCTGCCGCTGGCTGAAAACCTTCGGCATCACGGCCAAAGGATGCCTGCCCAATGCCGTGGACCCCGATGCCCTGGCGGCGGAAGGGGCCGAACAGCCCGCCGACTGGCGGCAGAAGCTGGGGCTTGCCCCGGATACCCGTCTGGTGGTGTTTGTGGGACGGCTCATCCCCGAAAAAGGCGCCGTGGACCTGGCCGAAGCGGTGCGGGACCTGCCCGGCACCGTGCTGGTGGCGGCAGGGGACGGCCCCGACCGGGACCGTCTGCTGGAACTGGGCGCCAAGGCCCCCGGGGCGCTGGAACATCGCCAGGTGGTGCAGCTGCTGTGCCAGGCGGATGCCTACTGCCTGCCCACCCGCTATGCCGAAGGCTTTCCCACCACCTTGCTGGAAGCCGCGGCCTGCGGGTGCCCCATCCTGTGCACCCCCACCGCCGGCACCGAGGAACTGCTGCCCGGGCCGGAGTATGGTACTCTTTTGGCCGATACCCGCCCCGAAATCATCCGCGCCGGCCTGCAAAGCCTGCTGGCTGACCCCGAGGCTGCCCGGCGCAAAGCGGACAACGCCCGGGCCAACCTGTGCGCCCGCTTTACATGGGACGCCGTGTTTGCTAAAATAATGGCGATCGCCCAGGAAAAAACCAAGGAACGGGCCGGGAACTGAACCCCGCCCAAAACAAAGGAGCAACTATGTCAAAACTGCTCATCGTCATCCCCGCCTACAACGAGGAAGCCAATATCCAGCGGGTGGTGAACGACCTGGTCACCAACTATCCCCAGTATGATTATGTGGTGGTCAACGACGGCAGCCGGGACCACACCGCCGCCATCTGCCGGGCCAACGGCTATCGTCTCATCGATCTGCCGGTGAACCTGGGCCTGGCCGGGGCGTTCCAGACCGGGTTGCGCTACGCCGCCGAAAATGACTACGACTGTGCCATCCAGCTGGATGCCGACGGCCAGCACAAGCCGGAATATATCGCGGCCATGCTGGAAGAACTGGAGGACGGGGCGGACATCGTCATCGGCAGCCGGTTCCTCACGGTGAAAAAGCCCAAGACCCTGCGCATGCTGGGCAGCTATATCATCAGTTGGTCCATTCGCCTGACCACAGGGCGGGCCATCTGCGACCCCACCTCCGGCATGCGGCTGTTCAACCGCGCCATGGTGGAGGAGTTCGCCCAGAACCTGAACTACGGCCCCGAACCGGATACCATCAGCTACCTGATCAAGAACGGCGCCAAGGTCAAGGAAGTACAGGTGGAAATGGGCGAGCGTGTGGCGGGCCAGAGTTATCTGACCTTCTACAAGAGCATCCAGTATATGATCAAGATGTCCATTTCCATCCTGCTGATCCAGTGGTTCCGCAAGCGGGACACCGAGACCCCCTACCCCGAAAGGAGCCTGTGAGATGTTTGACCAAACCATCATCCGGGTCTGCCTGATCATCGGCAGCCTGGTCACCGCCATCTATGTGCTCATGCGGGTGCGCCGCGCCAAGGTCCAGATCGAAGATACCATCTTCTGGCTGCTGTTCAGCGTGGTGCTGCTGATCCTGGCCATCTTCCCCGGCATCGCCTACTGGGCGTCCGACCTGCTGGGATTCCAGAGCCCCATCAACTTTGTGTATATCGTCATCATCTTCCTGCTGATGGCCAAACAGTTCTTTTTGTCCATCCGCATCAGCCAGATGGATTCCCGGCTGCGCATCCTCACCGAGCAGGTGGCCCTGGACCGGGAAAAGGTGGAGCGGGAGAAATTGGACCTGTGACCTTGCCAGCGTTCGCGGTTTATGGTATACTGACTTAGTATCATCAAAAAATGGAGCTCTGTAACCATATTCCCCAGTGAAAGAAGGTATTCCCATGGCTTTTACCCCTCAGCTGACCTATAAAGGCCGCCCGCTGGTGCGCTGCGGCAACGATATTTACTACGGCAACATGACTGACCCGTATATCGTCTATCTGCAGATCCTGACCACCAAGAAGGAAAACGGCATCGACGTGGCCGACAAAGTCCACATCGTTCTGCTGTCCACCGATGATTCCAAGCCCCTGCCCGAGCGCATCGCCCGGCAGGCCAACAAGGTGGGGCTGTTCAACGCCCTGTCCTTTGGCGACATCATGCTGCGCGGCCAGCTCAAAGAAAACAAATAAGCAAGACCCGTTCCGCCGGAGGCAACTGCCTTTCGGCGGTTTTTTTATACATCAGGGGTTGCATTTTCCTGAAAACGGATGTATAATCATACACGAATCTTGAAAGTTTATACATGAGTATATAAAGGAGCGTTCCCCGATGGAGCATTGCGAACTCAAGGGCCGGAACTTTCTGACCCTGCTGGACTTTACCCCCGCCGAGATCGGCAGCCTGCTGGACCTGGCGGCTGACCTGAAAGCGAAAAAGAAGGCGGGCATCCCCCACGACACCCTGCGGGGCAAAAATGTGGCCCTGATTTTTGAGAAAACTTCCACCCGTACCCGCTGCAGTTTTGAAGTGGCAGCCCACGATCTGGGCATGGGTACCACCTACCTGGACCCCACCGGCAGCCAGATCGGCAAGAAGGAATCCATTGCCGATACCGCCCGGGTGCTGGGGTCGATGTTTGAGGGAATCGAATACCGGGGCTACGGTCAGTGCATCGTGGAAGAACTGGCCAAGTACGCCGGGGTGCCGGTGTGGAACGGCCTGACCAATGAGTTCCACCCCACCCAGATCCTGGCGGATTTCCTCACCCTGAAAGAGCAGTTCGGCCACCTGAACGGCCTGACCCTGGCATATATGGGGGATGCCCGCTACAACATGGGCAATTCCCTGATGATCGGCTGCGCCAAGATGGGCCTGCATTTTGTGGCCTGCGCCCCCAAGGCTTATTGGCCCGCGCCCGAACTGGTGCAAAAATGCCAGGCCATCGCCGCCGAGACCGGCGCCACCATCACCCTGACCGAGGACACCGACGGCGTCAAAGGTGCAGATGCCGTGTATACGGACGTATGGGTGAGCATGGGCGAACCGGAGGAGGTCTGGGCCCAGCGGATCGAGGTGCTGGCGCCCTACCAGGTGAACGCCGAGCTGATGGCCAAAGCCGGACCCCAGGCGGTGTTCATGCACTGCCTGCCCGCCTACCATGACCACAAGACGGTCATCGGCAAAGAGATGGGCGAAAAGTTCGGCCGTGAGGCTATGGAGGTCACCGATGAGGTGTTTGAGGGACCTCAGTCGGTGGTGTTCCGGGAAGCGGAAAACCGCATGCACACCATCAAAGCGGTGATGGCGGCCACCCTGGGCGGCTGAGCCAAACCCTGATTCTGTGCGAAAGCCCGTTCCCTGTGTGCGGCAGGGGACGGGCTTTTTGCATGCCGAAAAAAAGGAAAAGCCGGAGCCTTTCCCGAAAAGGGAGGCTCCAGCTTTGTGTTTGAGGAATATCAGGCGGCTTTGGATTCGCTGTTCTTGCGGGCGGCGAAGTAGGCGCGCAGAGAGTTGATGACGATGGTAACGCCCAGGGCGATGAGCAGTACGGCCAGGATCAGCTGCAGGCCTTCCACCAGGAAGGTGGCGCTGCCGGCCTGGTAGGCCTTGACCATGGCGATCAGGCGCTGCACCAGGGCGGTGAAGGTGACGCACAGCATGATGATCAGCGGCGGGAACAGCATCTTGTTGCTGCGGCCGGTGACCTTCAGGAAAACGCACAGGGTGACCAGCACCAGAGCGGAGAGCAGCTGGTTGGCGGCACCGAACAGCGGCCAGATGTTGGCATAGCCGATCTTGGCCAGGATGAAGCCGTACACCAGGGTCACCAGGGTGGACACGTAGGTGTTGCACAGAGCCTTGCGCCAGGGGGCGGCGTGTTCCATGTCTTCCACAGCCAGCAGTTCCTGCAGGCTCATGCGGCCGATGCGGGAGACGGCGTCCAGGCTGGTCAGGGCCAGGGCGGACACGCACATGGTCATGAAACATTGAGCCACGTAGACGGGCACGCCGAACATCTCAAAGAAACCGGCCACACCGGCGCTGAAGATCTGGAAGGGGGTACCGGCGGCGGGGGTGCCGTCGGCAGCGGCAGCCGCACCGGCCACGCACAGGGCCAGAACGGCCAGCAGGCTTTCCAGCACCATGGCGCCGTAGCCCACCTTCAGCATATCCTTTTCGTTGGCGATGGTCTTGGAGGAGGTGCCGCTGGAAACCAGGCTGTGGAAGCCGGACACGGCACCGCAGGCCACGGTGACGAAGAGGATGGGGAACAAATCGCCCAGGCTCTCGTTGTGGAAACCGGTGTAGGCGGGCAGGTTCATGGTGGGATGAGCCACCACCAGGCCGACCACCGCACCGGCGATCATGCCGATGAACATGAAGGTGGTCATGGCGTCACGGGGCTGCTTCAGCAGCCACATGGGCAGCACGGCGGTAAAGAAGATATACACGAAGGTGATGTAGATCCAGGCTTCCTTGCCGGCGATCAGGGGCAGGGCCATGCCCAAAGCCAGGGAGGCGATGGTGCAAACCAGGCCGAACAGGCCCTCTTTCCAGCCGGTCAGGTGCAGACGGCGCTGCACGATGCCGAACAGCATGGCAAAGGCGATGAAGAACAGGGAGATGCTGCCCGCCGCGCCGTTGGTGGTGGCGGCGGCAGCCAGGGCGCCTTCGGCGTCATAGGCGTTGAAGGTACCGGCCACCATGTCCGCAAAGGCGGCGATGACCAGACCGCAGAACAGCCAGCTGAACAGCAGGAACAGCTTGCGGCCGGTCTTGCCGATGTACTTTTCGATCAGCAGGCCCATGGACTTGCCCTCGTTCTTCACGCTGGCATACAGGGCGCCGAAGTCGGTGACGGCACCGAAGAATACGCCGCCGATCAGAATCCACAGCAGCACGGGCACCCAGCCGAACATCGCCGCCTGAATGGCGCCGGTAACGGGGCCTGCACCCGCGATGGAGGAGAACTGGTGGCTGAACACCGTCCAGCCGTCGGTGGGAACGTAGTCTTTGCCGTCGTTTTTGACCACGGCGGGGGTCTTGGCGTTCTCGTCGATGCCCCAGGTGCGGGCGATCCAGCGGCCGTACAGCACATAGGCCGCAACCAGGCACACAGCCGCGATGAGAACGATCACCAGTGTGTTCATAATTAAATCCTTCCTCTTTGTTGGTTTTGGTTTCAGCAGTCAAATGCGGCGGCGGGGATATGAAAAAAGCCCCCGCCTTTGCGACCCACGGTTCTCCGTAAGGGCTGCAAAGACGAAGGCTTGCATTCCGATTGTCGGGGGATTCTTGACCCCTGCAGGCTTCCGCGTTACCACTTTGCTTGCCGCTTTCGCACAAAAGCGGCCTCTCTGCCGCAAGGATTGCCGTGCACCCGGCATTGCCCCCGCGCTCCCCGGTAACGGTGGGATTCCGGCCCGAATTACGCAGCGGTCCCGGCCCTTCCGGCCGGGGGTACGCCTTCACGCGGGCTGCTTGCAGGTGAGAACCCCGTTGCGCCTTGCTGCCGTCTCGCACAACCGACGGCTTTCTGAAAGCGGTGAGCAATAGGGTCATGTCCTGTTCGTCGCATTTGACTGATGAAACTGCCTATTAATGTAAACCTGTTGCAGCGAAATGTCAATTCAAAGCGCTAAAGTTTGGCAAAAGTACAAGCAGAACACTGTGGAAAGTCAAAAAAGTTTAGACAAATTGTGAACGGAAAAGAACGCCGTGTACAAAACAGGAAGGATTTCAAGGTCAGAAGGGGCGGAAAAAGGGAAATGTGTTTTGCGACGGCGGACAGAAGAGCAGGTTTCACAAACAAGGAAGGTGTTTGTTGTGGAATCCTCACATTGAGGAGGTGGGAGGGGCATGCTACAATAAAAATGGAATGATTCCCAATTTTCGAGAGGATGGATTGGGCGTCCGGGCCTGTTGAAGGAAGGTCCGACCGTTGAAAATGAAAGAAGGTGCACGGACATGAAACAGAAGAGAATGATTCCGCTGGCATTTCTGGCGGCAGGTACGCTGCTTCTGGCGCTGCTTTTGCTGCTGGCGGGGCGGGGAATCCTGCCCCGGGGAAAGCGGGCTGCGCAGGCGGCAGATGGGAAAGCCGTGCAGGTCACCGCACCCATGACGGGGGAGGAGACCCTGGCCTTCTACGCCGACAGGTATCAGACAAGTGCCGATGCCGCAGACCGGGTGCTGGGGGCACAGGTAACATCCTTTGCCGACAGCGCCACCCGGGTGGTGAGCATTCCGCTGGAAGTGACTTCCGGTTATAGCCCCAGCCTGGACTTATACTGCCTTGTGGAAGGGAACGGCCCGGAGGGGGCTGTCCTTTCGGTGTATTCGGTGCAGTTGTGCGGGGAGGACGGAGATACGCCCCGACCCTTTGCTGGTAATGTGGAAGTGTTCCTGCGGGGCGAAGGGGAAATCGAGTATATCATCAACGGTGACTTTTTCCGCAGCGGCACCATGGAAGCAGAGCGCGCCGGGCGGGTGGAGGTCGGTCCGGATGGTTCGGACGGCGTGGCTTTTGCTATCACGGACCTCGATCCCGACGAACAGGGCGGGTATTGCTATCAGAGCGGTACGGTGAAGATTTGAGGTGACAACCCCTCCGCCGCTGCGCGGCAACTCCCCTTACACAGGGGAGGCTTATGGGTAGCGCCATTTAAATCCCTTCCTTACTCAGGCCCCCAGGGCCTGAGTAGGCCGTCGTAAGGTGGCCGCATCTTGGGGTCCGGGGCCGCAGCCCCGGCCGGCGGCCGCCGCATCGGAACGGCGGGCCCTTTTCGCTTCCTTTTCGGGCACGAAAAGGAAGGACTATCCTGAAGGCTGACCTTTACCCGGCAGTGGAACGCAGGCAGGGCTTCTCGCCCAACCACTGGCCGCTGTTCGCGGCCGACCAATTTCGGAACCAACGCTGCGCGTTGTTTTTTGCATGGCGCTGCGCGCCATCGGGCGTCATAGCCGCCCGGGCAAAAAGCCGCAGCCCTAGTCGGCGTCCACCGCATCGAAACGGTGGCGGTTTTTCGGTTCCTTTTTGACGCCAAAAAGGAACAACCACCCGATAGGCTGCCGCTTGCCAAGAAGCAAGAAACAAAAAATACAACACAAAACCCGGGGCCTTCCCATATACGGAAGACCCCGGGTCATTGCTTGCTATCGGGAAAAATCAAAGGAAAATCCGCAGAAAAGCGGGACAATCAGGGGAACTCACACCCCGGCGGGGACTGCCGTCTCAATGGACGGCGCACCGCCGGCCAGGTCCTCCGCCGTGACGGGGGCAGGGGCTTCGGCGGGATGGTTCAGCCGCTCCCGGGCCACCGCCAGCATCAGCTTGATGCGGTTTTCCTGGTTGACGCGGGTGGCGCTGGGGTCGTAGTCCACGGGGGTGATGTTGGCGTCGGGGTGCAGGGCACGGATCTTGTTGATCATGCCCTTGCCCACAATGTGGTTGGGCAGGCAGCCGAAGGGCTGGGCACAGACGATGTTGGCGTAACCGCCTTCCACCAGTTCCAGCATTTCGGCGGTGAGCAGCCAGCCTTCGCCCATCTTGGCGCCCAGAGAGATGATGCCCTTGGGCTTTTCCATCAGTTCCCGGAAGGAACCCGGGGCATAGAAGCCCGCTTTGCGCATGGCGTCGTTGCAGGCGTTGCCGATGCCGTCCAGCCAGTTCAGCAGCGCCCCGGCGCCGCCCGCCTTCAGCAGGCTGCCGCCGTAGAGCTTCACGTCCAGCTCGGTGTTGGCGATGCAGTATTCCACAAAGCCCATCAGGCCGGGCAGGTTGACCTCGCAGTCCTGGCTTTCCAGGAATTTTTCCAGGTCGTTGTTGCCCAGGGGGGAATATTTCACGTAGATCTCGCCGACCACGCCCACCTTGACCTTGGGTACCCGGGTCACCGGGATGGCGGCAAACTCCGCCGCGATGACGGGGAACTGGCGTTTCATATCCCGGGCGCTGAAATTGCGGTTTTCCCGCATCCAGCCCTGGATGGTGGCGATCCACCGCTCGGTGGCGGCGTCGGCGTCCCCGGCGTGGTTTTCGTAGGGCTTGACCTGGCTGCGCAGGGCGCAGAGCATGTCGCCGTAGAAGATGCAGGCAATGACCTTGCGCAGCAGCGGCAGGGTCAGGGGCAGGCCGCTGTCCTTTTCCAGGCCGGAGAAGTTCAGGGATGCCACCGGAATATCCCCGTAGCCGGACTTGACCAGGGCCTTGCGCAGCAGCTTGATGTAGTTGGAAGCACGGCATCCGCCGCCCGTCTGGGTGATGAGCAGGGCGGTGTGGTTCAGGTCATACTTGCCGCTGTTCAGCGCGTCGATGAACTGACCGATGACCAGCAGGGCGGGGTAGCAGGTGTCGTTGTGGACATATTTCAGACCCAGCTGGGCCACCTCGCTGCCGCAGTTGCCCAGCACCTCCACGTTGTAGCCCTCACATTCCAGCGCCGCCGCCATCAGCCGGAACTGGGTCACGGCCATGTTGGGGATCAGGATCTTGTGGGTGCGGATCATATCCTTGGTGAAATTGGGGGTCATGTACTCCATGAGGGTCAGCTCCTTGCTTTGTCTTCGGCGCGTTCATCCAAGGCGGCAAACAGGCTGCGCAGGCGGATGTTCACGGCGCCCAGGTTGGTGATCTCGTCGATCTTCAGCTGGGTATACAGCTTGCCGCCCTCCTGCAGGATCTCGCGGGTCTCGTCGGTGGTGATGGCGTCCAGCCCGCAGCCGAAGCTCACCAGCTGCACCAGGTCCATGTCGGGCTGGGTGGTGCAGTATTTGGCGGCGGCGTACAGGCGGCTGTGATAGGTCCACTGGTTCAGCACCGAAGTGGGGAATTTGTCCATGAGGTGGCTTACCGAGTCCTCGGTGACCACGGCGGCGCCCTGGCGGACGATCAGCTTGTCGATGCCGTGGTTGACCTCCGGGTCCACATGGTAGGGACGTCCGGCCAGCACCACGATGCGCTTGTGCTCCTGCCGGGCCTTGGCGATGATTTCGGCACCCTTGGCACGGACTTCCAGCATGTGGCGCTCGTACTCCCCATAGGCGGCGTCGATGGCTTCCGCCACTTCCTTGTGGCTGAGACCGGGGAAGTATTTGTCCAGAATGGCCGGGAACCGCTTGGTGAAGTCCTTGCGGCGGGCCAGGTTGACGTAATCGTAGATGAAGGGGGTGCCTTCCAGCTCGGGGCAGTTGCCCGCCAGCACTTCGGGGTAATAGGCCACCACCGGGCAGTTGTAGTGGTTGTCGCCCAGGTGTTCATCCACGTTGTAGCTCATGCAGGGGTAGAAGATGGCGTCCACGCCCAGCTTGACCAGCTCCGCAATGTGGCCGTGGGCCAGCTTGGCGGGGAAGCAGGCGGTGTCGCTGGGGATGGTGGCCTGTCCTTCCTGATAGAGGGCACGGCTGGACACCGGGCTGGTCTTGACTGCAAAGCCCAGCCTGGTAAACAGGGTATGCCAGAAGGGCAGCAGCTCATACATGTTCAGGCACAGGGGCAGGCCGATGGTGCCGCGGGGATTTTCGGGCTGCTTTTTGGCGTAGCCCAGCAGCAGGTCCAGCTTGTAGGCGTAGAGGTTCAGGTCGTCGTCCGCCGCCTTGCCGGTCACCGGCTTGTCACAGCGGTTGCCGGAGATGAACCGCTGACCGTCGGCGAAGATGTTCACCGTCAGCTGGCAGTGGTTGCCGCAGCCCTTGCAGGTGACGTTCTGTACCTTCTGGGAGAAGTTTTCCAGTTCTTCCAGACCCAGCACGGTGCTGCGGGAGTCGGCGTTGCTGTGGGCCTTGCCGTGGAGGGCGGCGCCGAAAGCGCCCATCAGACCGGCGATGTCCGGGCGGATGACCTCCACCCCCATCTCCTTCTCAAAGGCACGGAGGACCGCTTCGTTGTAGAAGGTGCCGCCCTGGACCACGATGTTGCGGCCCAGTTCTTCGGGGCTGGACGCACGGATGACCTTGTACAGGGCGTTCTTGACAACGGAAATGGACAGGCCCGCGCTGATGTTCTCGATGGAAGCGCCGTCCTTCTGGGCCTGCTTGACGCTGGAGTTCATGAAGACGGTGCAGCGGCTGCCCAGGTCCACCGGGCGGTCGGCAAACAGGCCCAGAGCAGCGAATTCCTTCACGTCATAGCCCAGCGCCTGGGCGAAGGTCTGCAAAAAGCTGCCGCAGCCGGAGGAGCAGGCTTCGTTCAGGAAGATATTGCTGATGGCGCCGTCCTCGATCTTGAAGCACTTCATGTCCTGGCCGCCGATGTCGATGATGAAATCCACGTTGGGCATGAAATGCTTGGCGGCGGTGAAGTGGGCCACCGTTTCCACCAGACCGCGGTCACAGTGGAAGGCGTTCTTGATAAGCTCTTCGCCGTAGCCGGTGGTGGTCACGCTGGCGATCTGCAGACCGGGATGGTCCTTGTACAGCTTGAGCAGGGTCTCTTTCACCAGGGGGATGGGGTTGCCCAGGTTGGGGCGGTAGCTGGTGAAGAGGATGTTGCTGTTGTCGTCGATGACCACCAGCTTGATGGTGGTGGAACCGGAGTCGATGCCGATGTGCACCGGGCCGCAGTCGATGCCGAAGGGCACGCAAGGCACGCAGGCCCGCATGTGGCGGGCATGGAAATCCTCATATTCCTGCTTGTCGGCAAACAGGGGCGGCAGGCTCACATAGGTGGCGGTGGCGCTGTAATTGGACAGACGCTTGACCACCTCGCCCAGGTCGGATTCCCGGTCGGCGTAGTAAGCCGCACCCAGGGCCACATACAGCAGGCTGTTTTCCGGGCAGGTGCCTTTCAGGCCCAGGGTCTTGTCAAAGCTCTGGCGCAGCACGCCGGAGAAGGTCAGCGGTCCGCCCAGGTAAAGAACGTTGCCCTTGATGGGCCGGCCCTGGGCCAGGCCGGCGATGGTCTGGTTGACCACGGCCTGGTAGATGGACGCCGCAATATCCCCCGCCAGAGCACCCTGGTTGATGAGAGGCTGGATGTCGCTCTTGGCGAAGACGCCGCAGCGGGAAGCGATGGTGTAAGTACGGGTGGAAGCCTGGGCGGCCTTGTCCATCTCGTCGGCGCTCATCTTCAGCAGGGTGGCCATCTGGTCGATGAATGCCCCCGTGCCGCCGGCGCAGGAACCATTCATGCGCACTTCGGTGCCGTTGGTGAGGAAAAGGATCTTGGCGTCCTCGCCGCCCAGCTCAATGATGCAGTCGGTGCCGGGGGCCAGACGGTTGGCCGCTACGCGGGTGGCGAAAACCTCCTGCACAAAGGGGACCCCGCAGCTGTCTGCCAGGCCCATGCCCGCCGAACCGGAGATGGCCAGCATGGCACGGCCGTCGGGCAGGTAGTCCTTGGCAATGCGCTGCAAAAGCTCCTGGCCTTTTTCCAGAATATGACTGTAATGACGTTCGTATGTAGAATAAATGATCTTGTCCTGCTCGTCGAGCACGACGCATTTAATGGTGGTGGAACCAATGTCCAAGCCGACTCTCATTCAATGACCTCCCGCCTGTGGGACTGTGGAAACACCGCGATACACGCGGACGAAAAAAAGGGTAAACCAATTTATTGTAGCGCAAGACGGCGAAATTTGCAAGTGCGTGCCGCTTATGGTCCTATAAACCCACTATCTAGTATACGATGTTTTTTTGAACGATTTTTGAACGAAAGTAGGCAGATTTTGCCATCTTGGCAAAAAAGTGGCTAATTTGTCGGTTCAGCGCTGGGCAGCCCGGCGCAGGGCATCCACTTCTTCGGCGGTCAGGGGCCGCCAGCCGCTGGGTGCCAGGGCGTCGTCCAGGCGCACCGGGCCGATGGCGGTGCGGTGCAGCCCGTTCACCCCGGCGCCGTACACCCCGAACATCCGCTTGATCTGGTGGTAGACTCCCTGATGCAGAATGACTTTCACCACGCATGGGTCTGCCCCGAAAGGCTCCGCCTCTGCCGGGTCCATGGTCTGGCCATCCGCCAGCGTCACCCCGGCGGCAAAGCCCGCCTGCATCTCGGCGGTCAGGGGGGTGTCCAGGGTGACGATGTACTCCTTGGCCACATGGCGCCCCGGGGCCAGGATGTCATGGGCAAAAGCTCCGTCGTCGGTAAGCAGCACAAACCCGGTGCTGGTCTTGTCCAGCCGCCCGGCGGGGAACAGCTGCCGCCGGGGGAAATCCGCCGCCACAAGGTCGGCCACGGTGGTGTCCCGTTTGTCCCGGCTGGCGCTGACCACACCTTCCGGCTTGTTCAGCATCAGATAGACGTATTTTTCGTATCCGCCGCCCAGGTCCTGGCCGCCCACCGTCACCCGGGCGGTGTTCTCGTCGATCTTGGCGTCGGCTTTGCGGCACAAGGCACCATCCACCGTCACCGCCCCGGCGGCGATGCGCTTGCGGCTCTCGCTGCGAGTGATGCCCAGCCGTTCGGCCAGGTACTTGTCCAGCCGCATCATGCCCGCACCTCCGCCGTGATGGCGGCGGTCTTGCCCCGGGTGACCTTCACCAGGTCGGCGGGGGCGGCTTCGATCTGGGTACCGATACGCCCTGCCGATACCAGAACGGTGGGCTGGGCCAGGCAGCTTTCGTCAAAGACGGTGGCAAACTGCTTCTTCATGCCCACCGGGCTGCAGCCGCCCCGCACATAGCCGGTGGTCTTGAGCAGGTCGGCCACATGCAGCATGGAAACGCTCTTGACCCCGGCGGCTTTGGCGGCCTTTTTCAGGTCCAGTTCCGCCAGTACCGGGATGACAAACACATAGAAATTCCGGTCCGCCCCCTGGGTGACCAGAGTCTTGAACACCCGGGCGGGGTCCTGCCCGGTGAGGGCGGCCACGGTGGCGCCGTCCACGGCGGTGCCTTCGGCGTGGGGGTATTCGTGAGCGGTATAGGCGATCTTGGCACGCTCCAGCATGCGCATGGCGTTGGTTTTGGCTTCTTTGGACATGGGAACCCCTCTCTTTATGAAAAAATGGACGTGATTGGGAATAAAACCCGGCCGGGCCGGGCGAAAAAATCCGGTTTCGCACCAAAATTATAGCCCTGGGAGAAAAAGTTGTAAAGCAGTATTGACTTTAATGCATTAAAGTGCTAAACTATAGCCTGCCAAAGGAAAGAAACCAGGCCCCCGGGCCATACCATACAAGGAGAGGGAAACACCATGATCATCGTACTGAAGCACAACGCACCCCAGGAAAAGGTACAGCAGTTCTGCGGCGAACTGCGCGCCATGGGGTTTGAGATCAACGACTCCGTGGGCAGCGATACCCACATCCTGGGCCTGATCGGTGATACCAAGGCCCTGAGCGAAAGCTGGGTGCTGGCCAACCCGGTGGTGGATACCTGCCGCCGTGTGTCCGAACCCTACAAGAAAGCCAACCGCAAATTCCACCCCGACGACACGGTGGTGGACGTGGGCGGCCACAAGATCGGCGGGAGTAACTTCGCGGTGATGGCGGGCCCCTGCAGCGTGGAGGGCAAGGAGCAGATCATCAGCATCGCCCGGCGGGTGCAGGCGGCGGGGGCGTCCATCCTGCGGGGCGGCGCCTTCAAGCCCCGCACCAGCCCGTACAGCTTCCAGGGCCTGCGGGCCGAGGGGCTGGAACTGATGAAGGAGGCCCGGGCGGTGACCGGCCAGCCCATCGTCACCGAGCTGATGAACAACGAGCACATCCCCTTGTTTGAGGAAGCGGGGGTGGATATGATCCAGATCGGCGCCCGCAACATGCAGAACTTTGAACTGCTGAAAGCGGTGGGCCGCACCAACATCCCGGTACTGCTCAAGCGGGGCCTTTCCTCCACCCTGGAAGAACTGGTCATGAGCGCCGAGTACATCATGGCCGAGGGCAACCCCAACGTGGTGCTGTGCGAGCGTGGCATCCGCACCTTCGAGACCAGCATGCGCAACACCCTGGATATTTCTGCCGTGCCTATGCTGAAGAAAATGACCCATCTGCCGGTGGTCATCGACCCCAGCCACGCGGCGGGCATCGCCTTCATGGTGCCGTCGCTGGCGGCGGCGGCCGTGGCTGTGGGCGCGGACGGCCTGATGATCGAGGTGCACAACGACCCGGCCAAGGCCAAGAGCGACGGCGCCCAGAGCCTGACCCCCGACGCTTTCGACACCCTGATGCAGACCATTCGCCCGGAACTGGAATTTTTTGGCAAAACGCTGAACTGACGGCACGGCCTTGCAATTTTTGACAAGAGTACGTTATAATAAGGGGCGTACCCCGCAGTCCGGCGGGGCGTCCCTTTGTTTTGTACCCTCGAAAGGTTGTGACCCGGCGTTGTCCCAAGTAAAATCCGTGGCCGAAAACCGGCCTTTTGTACGTTTCCTGGCTTCCTCCGTTTCCTCCAGCGTGGTGGACCTGGGGGCCTTTGCGGTGCTGTGTGCCCTGCTGCAGGACCACATGTCCGAAAGTGCCGCCATCCTGGCCGCCACCATCGCGGCCCGGGTGTTGTCCAGCCTGTGCAACTATCTGCTGAACTATTTCCTGGTGTTCCACAGCAGTACCTCTCACGAGCGGTCGGCTACCCTGTACACCGTTGTCACCGTCCTCAAGACCCTGTGCAGCGGGATGCTGGTGGCAGCGCTGGCCAAGGCGCTGCCGGTGGTGCCGGAACTGTTTTTGAAGGTGCCGGTGGACTGCACGCTCTTCTTTGTGAATTACCTGGCCCAGAAAAAATTCGTCTATTGAACATGAACAAAAAACGCCCCCGACCGTGCATGGCCGGGGGCGTTTTTTATGGCCGGGCGGCAGCTTCCAGGGCTGCCAGAGCGGCGGGGGTGTCGGTGTCCGCCAGTTCCCGTCCGTCGGGGCAGTCCAGCAGCCGCACAGGGCAGGGGGCGTCCTTCAGAATACTTCGCCCGCCCTGACCGGGGGCCAGGGTTTTCAACCGGGAAAGCAAAAATTGTGGAAAGAATACCGGCGCTCCGGGCACGCCCCCATGGGCGGGACGCCAGACAGCGGCGGGGTCGTGGGCGGCACAGAACAGCAGAGCCTGCACCGTTTCGGCGGTGAGCAGGGGCTGGTCCGCGGGGCAGAAGAGGCAGCCTTCCGGGGTGCCCAGGGCTTCCAGCCCCAGGCGGATGGTGTCGCTGCGGTGGGGCTGGGCGTGGAGAAGCACCGGCACCCCCTCGGCGCGGCAGAAGTCGGCGGCTTGTTCGCTGCGGGTGACCGCGATGCGCCGGTCCTGCCGGAACAGTCGGTTGGTGGCGTCCAGCGCCCGGCCCAGCAAGGGCCGGCTGCGGAAGGGCACCAGCAGCTTGCCCCTCGGCCCGAACCGCCGCCCCAGCCCGGAAGCCAGGATCACGCAGCCGGGGTCGTGGGGACAGTCCAGATCCAGCACAAACACGTCGGGGCGGGAAAGCAGTTCTTTCAGAAAGGGCAGGTCCGCCTTGCGCACCACTGCCGCCACCCGGCAGCGGGCAAAGGCAGCACGCAGGGCATCGCAGTAAGAGGGGCAGGACGTTTCCAGATAGCCGATCTCATCCACCGATACCCAGTTCCCGGCGGGGGCGGCGTTCAGGGCGGCGATGCCGGGCAGGAAGCCTTCAGGCAAGGGGCGCATGCGGGTGTCCGGGCCGGGGAGAGAGGCGTCGAACACCCCGATGGGTGTGGGCTCTTGCGCAGCGTTGCGGCGCAGAAAAACTGCCTGCCCCGGCCGGGCAAAGGTGAGGATGTCGGGGATATCGCCCGCTCCCAACAGGGGCAGGATGGCGCCCAGCAAAGTGCTCTTGCCCGCACCCCGCCCGCCGGTGAGCAGCAGATGCCGCTTGCCCGATGCGGCGAAGGCCCGCACCACGGCCCGGGGAATGGGGTACATCAGGGCGGATGACATGGGGCGGACCTCCTTTGTGTGGGGATGGTTTGTTTTCAATGTAGCACCCGCCCGGGGTGGGCGTCAAGGCGGCGGGTGCGAAACAGCCCGGGCGGGAACTCCGTCCGGGCTGGGTTTCCGGGTGCCGCAAGAAAGGGCACAAGTTATTTTGAGGTTTCCGGGTCATAGCGGGAAAATTCCCGCTGCCACAAAAGGCGGTTTTCTTCGGCGCAGCGGTCCCGGTAGCGGGCGTAATCGGCCAGGAAAGCCGCGCCCTGGGGGGTCAGGCGGCTGCCGCCCCCGGCATGGCCGCCGGTGGTGCGGGTGGTCAGGGGAAAGCCCAGTGCTTTCTCCGCCGTCTGCAACAGGCGCAAAGCCTTGGTGTAGGCCATGCCCATGGCCATGGCGGAAGCCCGGAGGGAGCCGGTCTCCTCCACCCCCCGCAGCAGGCGGTAGGGGCCTTCCCCGAAGAACTTGTTGCCCTCCTCGTCATAGAGATACACGCGGGTCACGGGTTTCATGGGGTGTCCACCTCCTTGAGCATGACCAGATGGGGCCGGCCGTTGTCGTCGGTGCAATGGCGCAGGCAGACGGGGCCGTAAATGCGGGACAAGGCAGCCGTGATGGCTTCGTCACTGTCCCGCCCCGGGCGCACCAGCCCCGCGGCCCGGCCGTTTTCCACCAGCAACAGGGCGTCGCAGAAGTTCAGCGCCAGGTTGGGGTCGTGCAGGCTTAAAAGCACCGCCCGGTCCCCCGTGGCGGCAAACTCCCGCAGCAGGTGCAGGGTGCGGTGCCGGGCCCGCAGGTCCAGGGCACTTTCCGGCTCGTCCAGCAAAAGCAGTTCCGCCCCGCCCACCAGAGCCCGGGCCAGCAGGCACAGCTGTTTCTGGCCTTCGCTCAAGGTCAGGTAGCTGTCCCGGTCACGGCCGGGCAGGCCGACTTGTTCCAGCATGGCGGAAGCCGCCTGCCGCATGGCCGGGGTGGGGGGTTGCAGCAGCCCCAGATGGGGATTGAAGCCCATGAGCACCACGTCCAGGGCGGACAGCTCGATGGCAAGCCCGCTGCGCTGGGGGATGTACCCACACAGCCGGGCCAGGGCCTTGGGGCGTAAGTGTTCCAGCGCCGTGCCGTCCAGCAGGCATTGCCCCTGGTGGGGCAGGATGCCGCACACCGCCTTGATGAAGGTGGTCTTGCCGCTGCCGTTGGCACCCAGCACCCCCAGCACCTGCCCGCCTGCCAGGGTAAAGGAAAGGTCGTGGACCACCGTGCGGCCATGGTAGCCGGCGGTGATCTGGTTCACTTGCAGTTGTTTCATACGTTACGGCCCTCCCGCACCAGCAGAAAGACCAGGAAAGGCGCCCCCAGCAAACTGGTGAAGATGCTCACCGGCAGTTCGGTGGCGGCCACGCTGCGGGCCAGGATGTCCGCCGCGCATAGCAGCGCCGCCCCGCACAGACCGCTCAGGGCCAGGGTGGGCAGGCGGCTGCCCTTGCACAGCAGCCGGGCGGCGTGAGGGGCCAGCAGGCCCACAAAGCTCACCAGACCGGTGAGGCTGACCACCGCCGCCACCGCCAGGGTGGCCGCCAGCAGCACCAGCAGCCGCAGGGCGGTTACGTTCACCCCCAGCATCCGGGCTTCGCCCTCCTCGGTGCTGAGCAGCAGCACCTGCCGGTGCAAAGCGAACAGGGCCGCCACGCAGAGGACACACAGAGCCAGGTTCACCGGCAGGGCGCTGGCCTTGATGCCGTTCAGACTGCCCATGATCCAGTATTCGATGGACGCCAGTTCCCGCTCGGGGTCGGCGGTGAGTTTCAGGCACATGAGCACCGTCTGGGCCAGAGCGTGCACCGCAATGCCCGCCAGCACGATGGTGCCGCTCTGTCCCCGGCAATCCAGGGCCGAAAGCCCCAGCGCCAGCACCACCGCCGCCAGAGCACCCCCGAAGGCGGCCAGGGTGATGCCCGCCGCCCCCGAAAGAAAGAGGATGCCCGCGGCAGCCCCGGCGCTGGCCCCGGAGGACACACCGATGATATCCGGAGACGCCAGAGGATTGCGGAAGACCGTCTGGTACACAAAGCCGCACACCCCCAGGGCGAAGCCGCCCACCACCCCGGTCAGGGCCCGGGGCAGGCGCAGGGTCAGGAACACCTGGCGCTGCATCTCGTCATGCAGGATTCCTTCCAGAGTCAGGGGATATTTGCCCACCAGCAGGCTGGCAACGGCCAGCGCCACCACCAGAAGGGCAGCGGCGCTGAGCAGGACGGCCTCAGGCCGCCGGGTAGGTGAAGTGGTAGAAGGTGTCATAGTAGTTGCTCATCACAGCGGTGGCGTCCTCGGTGCTCATCACGTCGGGGTGCAGCACGGAGGCCAGCCAGACGGAACCCAGGATGCCGCTGGGAACCGGGCTGTCCCAGGCTTCGGCGTCGGAGGGGATCTGGTAGACGTTGCCGTTGACCACGGCGGTGCAGGAGGCCAGGGCTTCGTCGTTCAGCACGTCCTCACAGGTGTAGGAAGCGTCGGAAGCCAGAATGATGTATTCGGGGTCCCAGGCCAGGATCTGCTCGTAGTCTACATCCACCCAATAGGTGTCGGTGAGCTCGGCGGCCACGTTCTCACCGCCTGCCAGGCGGATCATGTCGCTCTGGTACATGGCGTCGCCCGCGGTGGACAGCAGGTCGGAGTTGCCCGCCAGATAGACAGTGGGGCGCTCCACGTCGGCCATCAGGCTTTCCAGCTCGGCAGCCTGGTCGTCGGAGAAGGCCAGCAGTTCATCGGCGGCTTCGGTGCTGCCGGTGGCGGTGCCCACCAGGGCGATGGTCTCTTCCAGCAGTTCCTGGTCCTCGGGGTTGATGAGGATGACCGGGATGCCCAGGCCGGACAGAGTCTCGGCGGCGTCGGACAGCTTCAGGGGCAGGATGACCAGGTCGGGCTCCAGGGCGGCGCAGCCTTCCAGATCAAACTCCTTGGCGGAACCAACATTGGGCAGTTCCAGCAGTTCGGGGGCGCTCAGGGAATAGATGGGCCGGGTGTCGGCCTTGGCTTCGATGCCCACCAGCTTGTCGGTCTGGCCCAGGGCGATGAGCAGGCTGGTGGAGATGTAGTAGCCGCTGACGATGCGCTGGGGCTCGGACTCAATGGTCACTTCCCGGCCTGCCTGGTCGGTGACGGTGACCGGGAAGGCCGCGGCCTCGGCTGCGGGGGTGGCTTCCGGCGCGGGGGTCTCGGCCGCTTCGGTGGTGGCCGGGGCCGGGGTGGCCGCGGTGCTTTCGGACGGTGCGGCGGCGGTGCAGCCCACGACGCTCAGGGCCATGGCGGCGGCCAGCACAAAGGATGCAAGACGTTTCATGTTGATTTCTCCTCTTGGTTGAAGTTGCGGTCTTCGTTGTATTTCAAAAACTACAACGAGATTGTATCACAGATGCCTTTCGGTTTCAATCAAAATGTGTTACTATTAAAATATATAGTGGCAAAATGCGGCAGTTTCGCGGATTTTTGCCCAAAATACGGTCCATGGGGCCGCAAAGGAGATATGTTCCGATGCTGAACATCCAAAACTATGTGCGGGCCGAAAGTCTTGAACAGGCCTATGAGCTGAACCAGAACCGGCGCAGCCATGTGTTGGGCGGTATGCTGTGGCTGCGGCAGTCCGACATCACGGTGGGCGCCGCCATCGACCTGAGTGGTCTGGGGCTGGATACCATCGAGGAAACCGACGAAGAATACCGCATCGGGGCCATGGTGCCCCTGCGCAAACTGGAACATCACCCGGGCATTGCGGCCCTGACCGGCGGCGCGGTGGAAAACGCCCTCAAGGACATTGTGGGCGTGCAGTTCCGCAACATGGCCACGGTGGGCGGCAGCATCTGGGGGCGGTTCGGCTTTTCCGACGTGCTCACCGTGCTGCTGGGCGCCGACTGCGAGGTGGCGTTGTTCAAGGCCGGGCGCATGCCGCTGGAACAGTTTGCCGCCCTGGCCTATGACCGGGACATCCTCACCCATGTGATCCTGAAAAAGACCCCCGGCGCCATGGTCTACCGCTCGGTGCGCAACGCCCGCACCGACTTCCCGGTGCTGGCCTGTGCGGCCTCCTGCCTGAACGGGCAGGTGAAACTGGCCGTGGGCGCCCGCCCCGGCAAAGCCGTGGTGGTGCATGACGAGAACGGCCTGCTGAAGGATGGCATCACCCCCGAAAGTGCCCGGGCTTTTGCGGAGTATGCCGCCAGGACCGTGCCCACCGGGACCAACTCCCGGGCAGGGGCCGAGTACCGCACCCATCTGGTGCGGGTTCTCACCGAACGTATGCTGCTGGAACTGGCCGAAAAGGAGGGCTAAAGCATGGAGATCAAACTGAAGCTCAACGGCCGGGCGGTCACCGCCAGTGTGGAGGCGGACACCACCCTTTTCGATTTTCTGCGTGCCCAGGGCTGCACCAGCGTCAAGTGCGGGTGCGAGACCTCCAACTGCGGGCTGTGCACCGTGTTTCTGGACGAGGTGCCGGTGCTTTCCTGCTCCATGCTGGCGGTGCGGGCCGACGGCCGCAGCGTGACCACCCTGGAAGGATTGCAGGAGGAAGCGGCGGAATTCGTGGCTTTCATTGCCGACCAGGGCGCCGACCAGTGCGGGTTCTGCAACCCCGGTTTTGTGATGAACACCATCGCCCTGCTGCGGGAAAACCCCGACCCCACCGACGACGAGATCCGGGCGTATCTTTCGGGCAATCTCTGCCGCTGCTCCGGCTATGAAGGGCAGCTGCGGGGCATCCGCAACTTCCTGGACACCCGCAAGGAGGCGCACCATGAATCCTGAGATGAACAACAAATGCGTGGGCAAGGCTGTCCGCAAGAAGGACGCCATGCAGCTTTTGCTGGGCAAGCCGGTGTACACCGATGACGTGGTGCCCCGGGGCGCCCTGGTGGTCAAGCTGCTGCGCAGCCCCCATGCCAACGCCATTGTCAAGAAGATCGACACCGCCATCGCCAGGAAGGTCCCCGGCGTGGTGGATGTGTATACCTGGGAGGATGTGCCCGCCACCCGCTTTGCCATCGCGGGGCAGACCTACCCCGAACCTTCCCCCTATGACCGGCTGATCCTTGACCGGCACCTGCGCTTTGTGGGCGACCCGGTGGCCATCATCGCCGCCGACACCGAAAAAGCCGCCCGCAAGGCCATGAAGCTCATCAAGGTGGAGTATGAGGTGCTGGAAGCGGTGCTGGATTTCCGCACCGCCAAGGACAATCCCATCCTGGTCCACCCCGAAGAAGACTGGTTCCCCCCCTGTGAGGTGGGCGGCGACAACCACCGCAACCTGGTGGCCAGCGGGCAGGAAGGCAGCGACGATGTGGAGCAGGTGCTGGAAAACTGCGACATCGTGCTGGACCGCACCTACCACACCCGGGCCGTGAACCAGGCCATGATGGAGACCTTCCGCACCTACACCGAGCTGGACCGCTACGGGCGGCTGCATGTGATCTCCTCCACCCAGATCGTCTTCCACTGCCGCCGCATCCTCTCCCGGGCGCTGGGCATCCCCAAGAGCCGCATCCGGGTGGAAAAGCCCCGCATCGGCGGCGGTTTCGGCGCCAAGCAGACCGCCGTCTGCGAGGTGTACCCCGCCTTTGTCACCATGAAGACCGGCCGCCCCGCCGAACTCATCTACACCCGTGAGGAAAGCCAGATCGCGGGCAGCCCCCGGCACGAGATGGAAGTGCGGGTGCGCCTGGGCGCCGACAAGGACGGACATATCCGTGCCCTGGACCTGTACACCCTGTCCAACACCGGCGCTTACGGCGAGCACGGCCCCACCACCGTGGGCCTGTCCGGCCACAAGTCCATCCCCCTGTACACCGGCGGGCTGGAAGCCTTCCGCTTCCGGTATGACGTGGTCTACACCAACCTGCAGGCCGCCGGTGCCTACCGCGGCTACGGCGCCACCCAGGGCATCTTTGCGGTGGAATCCATCGTCAATGAGCTGGCCGAACAGCTGGGCATGGACCCCACCGAACTGCGTGATAAGAATATGGTACGGGAAGGCATGACCATGCCCGCCTATTACGGCGAACCCGCCAACGCCTGCGCTCTGGACCGCTGCATGGCCCACTGCCGGGAGATGTTCGACTGGGAACACCGCTATCCCGTGCGGGACATGGGCAACGGCAAGGTCCGTGCCGCCGGCGTGGCCATGGCCATGCAGGGGTCCTGCATCTCCAACGTGGACGTGGGTTCCGCCACCATCAAACTCAGCGAGGACGGCACCTACAACCTGATCATCGGCGCCGCCGACATGGGCACCGGATGCGATACCATCCTGGCCCAGATGGCCGCCGAGTGCATGGACTGCCCGGTGGAGGATGTGGCCGTGTTCGGCGCCGACACCGACGTGTCCCCCTATGATTCCGGCTCCTACGCTTCCTCCACCACCTATGTCACCGGCAAAGCGGTGGAAAAGGCCTGCATGGACCTGCGGGAGCGCATCTGCGCCATCGGCGCCGAGATGCTCCACTGTGACCCTGCCGAGGTGAGCTTCGGCGGCAAGTGCGTGCGTGCCGCCGACGGCCGCACTGTGGCTCTGGCGGACATCGCCTACCGGGTGCAGTGCGGCAACGAGGTGGCCGCTCAGTCCACCGCCACCCATTCCTCCCCCATCTCCCCGCCGCCCTTCATGGTGGGCATGGTGGAGATCGAACTGGACCGCCTGACCGGCGAAGTGAAGGTGCTGGAATACGACGCAGTGGTGGACTGCGGTACCCCCATCAACCCGGCGCTGGCCCGGGTGCAGACCGAGGGCGGTCTGGCCCAGGGCATCGGCATGACTCTGACCGAAAACGTCACCTACAACGACGCGGGCAAGCCTGTTGAATCCAGCCTGATGCAGTACAAGATCCCCACCCGACTGGATGTGGGCCACCTGCATGTGGAGTTCGAGCACAGCTACGAACCCACCGGGCCTTTCGGCGCCAAGTCCATCGGTGAGATCGTCATCAACACCCCCGCCCCCGCCATCGCCCATGCCATCATGCGGGCCACCGGCGTGTGGCACCGGGAACTGCCCATCACCCCCGAAAAGATCGCCATGTCCCGCCCCGATGAGGACTGACTCTGAACCATAAAAACGCCCCCGCCGCCGTAGTGCTTACGGCAGCGGGGGCGTTTTCTTGTCTTGGACCGGAAACTTTCCACGGGTTTCGGGCTTCTTGTGGAAAACTTTCCGGGTTATGGGGCGGAACTTACACCAGGCGGAAGGTCACCTGCACGGCATGGTCCTCTTCGGCGCTCACATGGTAAGCGTCCTCCACATCCGCACCCCAGCTGTTGATGCCGCCCACGCCGCGCATGGCGGCGTAGACGCACAGATGGGTGTGGACGCTGCGGCCCAGGTCCTCCCGGTGGTCGGCTGCTTCCAGTTCCTGGGCGCTGTGGGGCAGGGCGGAGAAGGCAAAGGGCTTGTCCGCCATGACCAGTTCCAGGGTGGCGTCGGTACGGCCGGTGGGGTCCACGCGGTCCAGGCGCAGGCTGTGGGTGCCCACATGGCAGCCGCAGTCCTGGGGGACCAGATAATCGGGCAGGTGGGGTTCTTCGGTATGACGGCCGAAGACGCCGCCCTTGTACCGGTCGGGGTAGGTCTCGCCGGAAAGGCCGGTCCAGCTGACCCGGCCCACCGGGCGCGGGGTGGCCAGACGGAAACCGAAGCAGGGCAGTTCCGGCAGGCCGGCGGCCCCGTGGTAGACGGCCTGCACCGTCATTTCCCCTTCGGCAGTGACGGTGTAGCGCAGTTCGGCTTCCATGCCCGGCACGGCGGGGCTGGCGAAGCGGTAGGAAAGAACGAACTTGCGGGCGCTCTTTTCCTCCACCGTGTGGCCAGTGCAGATGGGCTGGGCGTCGGCGGCCTGCCAGGCGGCGCTGCGCAGGGGGAACCCGCAGCCCTTGTCGTTCTCGGTGGCGGCCCGCCAGAATACCGGGCGGGGAGCGCGGTAGAGCCATTCGGCCCCATGGACCCGCAGGCTCACCGGGCCGTGCTCGGTGAAGGAGAAGAGCACGGCAAAGCCTTCGCCCTGCACGCCGGTGTTCACGTCGCCTTCCACGATCACCAGGTCGCGGCGGCTGGCACCGGCAGCGGCAAAGGTTTTGGCGGTTTCGGCCATGGTGCTGGCGCTCAGGGCTTCGGCGCGGGCGTTGGCGGCGTCATGGGCAGCGCGGGCGGCGGCGTTCATGTGCCAGTACCGCACTTCCTGCATGGCGGGCTTTTCGGCGCCGTCGGCAAAGACGATGCCGTTGGCGCAGAAGTTGTAGTCGGTGGGGCGCTCCTCAAAGTCGCCGCCGTAGCCCAGCACCCGCCGCCCGGCGGCGTCGGTGTGCCACAGGGCCTGGTCCATATAGTCCCAGATAAAGCCGCCCTGGTACATTTCATACTCTTCGCCCAGGCGGATATAGCTTTCCATGCCGCCCAGGCTGTTGCCCATGTCGTGCATGTACTCGCAGAGGATGAAAGGCTTCTTCGGGTCGTTGTCCAGGTATTCCCGGATGTCGGCGGGGGTGGCATACATGCGGGATTCCATGTCGCTGATCTCGTCGAAGGCGCGGCAGTTGAACACGCCCTCATAATGCACCAGACGGCCAGGGTCGTTCTCATGGAAGAAACGGCTCATGGCCAGGATGTCCTCGCCCGCATAACTCTCGTTGCCGCAGGACCAGATGAGCACGGCGGTGTGGTTCTTGTCCCGCTCAAACATGCTGCGGGCCCGGTCCACCACGCAGTCCTTCCATTCCGGCAGGCTGCCCGGCACGTTCCAGGAAGGTTCGATGGCGCCCATTTTCTGCCAGGAACCGTGGCTTTCCAGGTTGGCTTCGTCGATCATGTAGACGCCGTTTTCGTCGCACAGGTCGTACCACAGGCTCTGGTCCGGGTAATGGCAGGTGCGCACGGCGTTGATGTTGTTGCGGCGGAAGGTCTCCATGGCCCGGAACATGTCCTCGGGACCGATGGCGCGGCCGGTCTCGGGGTTCCATTCATGGCGGTTCACGCCATTGAAGAACACCCGTTCCCCGTTCAGGCACATGACGCGGTCCTTCATCTCAAAGCGGCGGAAACCGGTGCGGTAGCCGGTCACTTCCTGTTCCCGGCCGTCGGCGGTCAGGGTCAGGGTGACGGTGTACAGGGCCGGGTCGCTGTGGTTCCAGGCGCGGATGCCCGGCAGACGGATGGATTCGGCAATCAGGAACCCGCCCTCGGCGTGCAGGGTCAGGGGGGCATCGTACACCGCCGTGCCGCCGGGGGCGGTGACGCGGCAGTGGACGGCGGTATCGGCGGGCAGGGCGCCTTCGGCGGCGGACAGCTTCAGCCGGGGGGCCAGGGTGCCGGTGGAGTTGTCCTCTTCCAGACCGGCACGCAGCCAAAGGTCCTCCAGATGGACGGGGGCCTTGGCATAGAGGAACACCGGGCGGAAGATGCCGGAGAAGCGGAAGAAATCCTGGTCCTCGATCCAGGAGGCGCTGCAGCGCTTGTGCACTTCCACACACAGGCGGTTGCCGGTTTCCCGGATATAGGGGGTCAGGTCAAAGTCCGAGGGGGTAAAGGAATCCTCGGCATAGCCCACAAAATGGCCGTTGCACCACAGGTACATCGCTTCTTCCACACCCTGGAAGCTGACGCACACCCGTTTGCCCCGCAGCGCGGGGTCCAGGTCAAAGGTGCGGACATAGCTGCCCACGGGGGCGTTGTCCCAGTCGATCTGCGGCGGGCGCAGGTCGGAACAGCCGTCCCAGGGATACATGGTGTTGATGTATTGCAGCTGGCCGTAGCCCTGGGTCTCGATATGCCCCGGCACCCGGATGGTGCCGAAGGCGGAAAGGTCGGCGTCCTCGGCCCAGAAATCCGCCGGACGCTGTGCCGGGCAGGGGCTGAAGGCAAACTGCCATTCGCCGTCCAGGCTCTGGAAAGGCATCTCGCCGCCGATGGTCCAGCGGTGGTCGGAGTGGGCGGGCAGGCGGTTCACCGCAAAGACGGTGGGGTCGGTGAGCCAGGCAAGTTCGGGTCTCATACGTTCTCCTGTTCCGGGGCGCACTCACGGCCCCATGCTTCGATCTGGGTCAGGGCGGGGAAGGGAGAGGGGCCTTCGGCCTGGATCAGCTCTTTCAGCACCAGGCCGGTGACCGTCTTGGGGGCGGGCAGGGGGAAGCGCTGGGGCAGACGGCTGTTGGTCAGGGACAGGGTCATGCGGTCGCCGTCGGAAAATTCCACCGTGGCGGAAGTCCAGTAGTTGTCGTGGGGATAGTCGCCCCGCAGGGTCAGGCGCAGTTCATCCAGCACCACCGGACGGCCGAATTCCAGGGTCAGAGCGGCGTTGGGGTCGCGGTTGATGCCCCAGCTCTGGTAGGGGTATTCCCCGTGGGAGGTGTTTTCAAACACGCCGTCAATGGCGTTGCGGGCGGCAAACACCGCCTCGCCCCGGGTCTCTACGTTGGCGCTGGCGTGGGGGAAATAGCCGGTGTCGCCGTGCTGGTCATAGGGGTTGAATGCCAGGTTGCGGCGGGCGGCGATCTCGTCGGGTTCGGCCAGACGGGCCCGGATCACATGGCGGGAACCGGTAAAGCTCTTGGGGCTGTAGGTGATGGCCTGTTCCCCAAAGGGAATGTGGAAGTTGATCTCCCGCTTTTCAATGTAGACCAGGGCCTCGGGCATGGTGTCCTCGAACTGGACCCAGCAGTACCGCCCGGGGGTGTTGATCTCCAGGGCGATGCGGTCGCCGGGCTGGTAGGGGGCGGCGTAGACCATGCTGACCCGTTCCCCCGCGTTGCAGGTGAGCAGGGTGTGGCCGGAAGCGTTCAGAACTTTCAGCTTGATGGTTTCCATGACAATGACAACTCCTTTGCTAAGGTAGGCTTCTCTAGGCACATTATACCGCATGGGGCAAGACGTGGGCATAGAATACGGGGGCCAAAAACAGGATTTTTGGCCCCCGGAGCCGGGTGGTTCAACCTATGGTCAGTTCCAGTGCGCCGGTAAAGTACAGCCGGATGCGCCAGACGGCTTCCGGCCAGGCGCCCCGCAGCCGGGGATCGGTCACCGGCACCCGGCTGATCTCGGCCCGCACCCCGGCGGGCAGGGTCGTATACCCCAGAGCGCCGAAGCAGAGGTTGCCCTCCTGCACAGCGGGCTCCTCCACGCTCATCAGGGTCAGGGCCACGGTGCCGGGATAGTCGGTCTCGTCCGCCAGGTGCAGCCCGGCTTCGTCCAGGTGCAGGCGGCGGCGGTAGTATCCCAGCCCCGGCACGCTGCCGTAGGCGGGGGCAATGTCCATGCACAGGCCGCCGTCGGGGGCGGTGACATCCCGGGCGGCAAATTCTGCCCCGGGCAGCTGCTGGTACTTTTGGCCTTGGGGGTCAAACTCCGGCAGATTGTGCCAGCTGGACTGCATGGTCCAGATCTCGTACCGCTGGGGACTGAAGGTCTTTTGGGTGTAGCTTTCCACCCCCAGGTCGATGAGCAGGGGACGTCCTTCCTTGTACAGGGTCACGCTGCCGGTGTCGTTGTGGTTGTGGCTGTCGGCGTTGTTGCCGGCCTTCATCCCCGCCACAAAGGCGCCCCGGCGGCAGACCCGCAGCCCGATGCTGGGGTACCAGGCATCCCCGGGAACCGGTGCGCCCTCGTGGGCCACGACCCGGGCAAAGGCACGGATCTCCTCCTCCGCAAAGGCGGCCTGTACCATATAGAACAGGTTGATGCCCGCGGCGGAATCGGTGGTGGGTTCCCCGTCCGGCCAGCGCACGAAATCGGCGGCGGCCAGGGCCATGAGGGCCCGGCTGTTCACCCGGCGGCCGAAGAGGTATTCCCGGGCGCCCCGGGCACCGGCCAGAGGGCTGCAGTCGGCAAAGTTCAGGTAGTAGGGCCCGGCGGCGTGGACGTTGGAGATGTACTCGCCCATGGCCCGCAGCTTGGGGTCGGACCAGGCGGCGTCAAATACACCGGGGGCCATGGCGCACAGGATGTCCAGCGCGTTGTACAGGCACAGCGCGGCGTGGGAGTAATACTGGGCGCCCTCGCTGCAGGCGCCGTCCTCGCCGTAGTCTTTCAGGAAGCAGTCCAGGCTGTAGGCGGCCCGGGCCACCGCTGCGCGGTTGGCGGCGGTGCTGTGGGGATGGAGCAAGGCCTGGGCGATCAGGCAGTTCTGGGTACACCAGGGCGTCCAGTTGCACATGGGCTCATCCTCGTGACCCATCCACCAGAAATGTTCGGTGCGCCAGGGGCGCAGGATACGGGCTTCCACCTCCCGCACCAGCCGGGCGCACAGGCCGGGGGCGTATTCGTCCAGGGCGGGGCCCAGCAGGTAATGCACCATGGCCAGCAGGGCGCCGGTCTCGGCGGCAAACAGGTCCACCACAGGCCGGGTGGTGTCCGGCAGAGGCAGCTGGGGGGTGTCCCGGATGTAGCTGTTGTGGGCGGGCAGCTGCCAGGCGCTCTCCTCACAGATGGCCCAGACATAATCCGCGATCTGGGGCAAGAACTGCCCCGCATCGCTGAGGGCTTCCGCCAGGGTCAGCCGCGTCAGGGTGCGGCGGCGGGCAAAGTAGGCGGCTTCGTATTTCACACGCTCCCCTTTCTGGATAAAACGCAGCCAGAGGGAGAGGGGCAGGGGCGGCACCTTGCGGCCTTCCCGGGCGGCGGCATTGCCTGCCGCCAGCAGTCGGTCAAAGCCGGGCAGGGTGTCCCAGGCATCCCGGTCGCTCACCGGGGGGCAGGGCGTCCAGCGCCCGGGGGTAAAGTCAGGGTTTTGGTTCAGCAGTTCAGTCAACATCGGCAGGGTCCCCCTTGTCCGGCGGGGTGCCGCGCAGCTTCTGCAGATAGGCGCGCGGGCTGACCCCTTCCAGTTTTTTGAATACCTTGGAAAAATAGAACGCACTTTCAAAGCCCAGGCGTTCGCTGATCTCGTAAATCTTCAGATCGGTGGAAGCCATCAGGTCTTTGGCGGCGGAAATTCGGGTCTCGGTGACAAATTCCACAAAACTGGTCTCCCCGTTTTGGGTAAACAGCTGGCTCAGATAGCCGGGGCTGAAATTGAACACCACCGCCACATCATTCAGCGAAAGCTTGCTGTTCAGGTGCTGGCGGATGTATTCCTGCACGTCGGCCACTACCCGGGCCCGGTGGTCCAGGTTGGTCCGGGCTTCGGCACGGCAGAAGTGGATGGGGTCCTGGTCGCTGAGCAGGGGGAGGGCCGACAAGGCGGTGCGCTTGCTGGTGCAGACCTCGTGCAGGGACTGCACCGGGCGGCCGATGGCCCACCACAGGCCGGTGCTGAAATATTTGTACAAAATGTTGTTGGCCTTTTGCAGCACATCGCTGAATTCTTCCTCCAGCTTTTCGGGGTCCTGCAGAGGCAGCAGTACCGAAAAATGCCGCAGGTCCATGGCGGCCACAAAGGCGGGCAGGTATTTGGGCAGAACATCGGCGGCCATGCGGGTGACGCCGGCGCTGAGGGTGGCCTGCTGTTCCGGGTCCAGTTCCCGGTTGCGGATGTCCGCCACCGCCACCGCGTACCAGGGGGCTTCCAGGGCCAGGCCCAACTCTTTGGCGGCGGAGATGATCTGGTCGTCGGTGGCAAAGGAACCGCTGTACAGCTGGATGAAGAACCGGTCCCGGTAGCTTTCCAGACCAGCAGCGGCAGGCGCGGCGGGGGCACGCAGGGCCTTTTCCTTCTCCACGGCGCTGCGGGCACGCTCCAGCGCGGCACAGAGATTTTCCGGCGTCAGGTCCAGCTTGACCAGATAATCCACCGCGCCCATGCCGATGCTGCGGCGCACATAGTCAAACTCCTCATAGCTGGTGAGCATGATGAAGGCGGGCAGGGCGGCGTCCTTTTCCCGGCAGCGGGCGGTGAGGGTCAGGCCGTCCATCACCGGCATGCGGATGTCCGACACCACGATGTCCGGGTGCAGTTCCTCGATCTTTTCCAGGGCCTCGCCGCCGTTGCGGGCGGTACCGGCCAGTTCAAAGCCCTTGGCGGTCCAGTCGATCATGCTCTGCATGCCGATCAGAACCAGGGGTTCGTCATCCACAAGCAAAACGCGAGTCATGAGTTGCCTCCTTTGGCGGAATCGGCGGGGGGCAGGCGCACCGTGACGATGGTGCCGCTGCCCGGCTCCGAACGGATGGAAAGGCCGTAGCCTTCCCCAAAACTGTATTGCAGGCGGCGGTGGACGTTCCACATGCCCACATGGCGGAACTTGGCGGCCGCCTCCTCGGGGCCCGGTTCGGACAGTGCCTTGGCCGCCTGCTCGGCGGTCATGCCCACACCGTCGTCCTTCAGGTCGATGAGAACGTCGCCGGTGGTGTCCCGCAGGATCACGATTTCAATGTTGCCGGCGCAGCCCTTGGGTTCAATGCCGTGGAAGATGGCGTTTTCCACCAGCGGCTGCAGGGTAAAGCGGGGGATCATGCAGTCCCGGCACAGGCGCTCGTCCTCGATGTAGGTCACGTCCATGGTGATGGTACCGCCGTACCGGTACTGCTGGATGGTGAAATAATCGTTGAGCAGGGCGAATTCCTCCTGCAGGGGAACCAGCCGCTCGTTGCCTTTGGATACGCTCTTCAGCAGGCGGGAGAGGGCCATGGTCATCTCGGCAATGCCGGGGGCGTGCTGGATGGTGGCCATCCACTTGATGCTGTTCAGGGTATTATAAATGAAATGGGGATTGATCTGGTTTTGCAGCATGCGGTATTCCAGGTCTTTTTTCTGGCGTTCGTCCTCCAGCCGCCGCTCCATCAGGGCGGTGACCGACCGGGTCAGGCTGTTGATGCCCCGGCCGATGTCGCCCAGTTCGTTGTCCCACTCGATGGCGGGGTTGGGGGTGAAATCCCCCTGGCCGATGACGGACAGCTGGGTCTGCAGCGCCTGCACCGGCACCGCGATCATCCGCCGCAGCAGCATGCCCAGCACCAGACCCAGCAAAAGAATCATCAACAGAGCACCCAGCAGGGGCATGTACATGGAGGTTACGGTGGTCATTACCGAGATGGAGGGCAGAGTTTGGGCCAAGTACAATCCATCGTTGCCTACTGGGTATACCAGAATGGTGATACCATTCTGCCGCATGACCCGGGTGCGGGTGTCCAGCAGGTCCGGGCCGAAGCTGTCGGTCACATCTTCCAGTCCTTCCAGAACAATCTCCACCGGCAGCAAGCTATTGTCCTTAAGTTCGTAAGCGCGGCCATTCATGATCCAGAACAGGCGGAAATCGTCTTCCAGAGAATAACCGCTCACTGCGTCGGTAATTAGGTTGATGGACACGGCGATGTACACGCGGGCGCTGGTTCCGGTGGAGGTGTTGGCCATGGTGCGCAGCACCGGGATGATTTTGCCGGAAGATACTGTCATCAGAGGGTCGTCAGCAATCAGGGTCCAGGAATCAGCATTGGTTCCATCGGCAAACAGGGGGAGGCTGGTCACGGTCTCAGCGGTAAGGGCTTTGGAGTAGGTGATGGCGGTACCCTGTTGCAAAAAGCGGTTCTGCCCGTCGGATATAAGAACCCGGCGCAGGTAGCGAGAGGTATGCTGCGAGGAATACTTATTTAGTAAGGTGTTGTAGCTGGAGAGCAGATAGGTCTGCCAGTGGGAAGTAAGTGCATAGCCACGGATGCTACTGTCAACGGTGCACCAGTCGGCCAGGTTGTTGATCTCGTTTACGTCCTGCAGCAGGCTGCCTGCGGCTACCTGCAAGTTGTATTCAATACTTTGTGCGGTGGTGCGGGTGGCTTTTCGATAATAGGAGCGGATGCTAGCCACGCATACCCCCACTGCGATAATCAGAGTGAAGGCCAAGGCAAGCAACAAAACCTGCATCCGGATGGAAAACCGAGGTTTTCGCATAACAACGTCTCCTTTTGCACAATACAAAGTCGGGAAAAACACCGGCGTTTGTCACCTATTATATAAAAACTGCCGGTGCAAAGCAAAGGCTTTTTGGTAAAAGAGTGAAAAAGTACAGGAAATAAAAATATTACATCTTTTTGGGAAGAACCGGCTAACAAAGAACTTTTGATTTTGCAGGAAGTGTGACAAAATTTCCATCCATCTTGCAAAGGAATCTACTATAATTATAACTGCAACCGGGAGTTAGGCTTGCAACTCCCGAATTTTGAAGGAGGTACTAACAACATGAAAAAACTTCTGGCTTTGACCATGGCTGCAGCAATGATGTTGTCTCTGGCTGCTTGCGGCGCCAGCAGCAGTGAAAGCAGCAGCACCACCGGCACCACGGAAGGCTCTACCAGTGAAGCTGCGACTACGGCTGAAGGCGAACAGGTCACTATCAACTGGGCCCTGTGGGATCTGGAAGCAAACGCTTACTGGACCAACCTGGCCGAAGGGTACATGGCTGAGCATCCCAATGTTACCATTGAGATGACCGACCTGGGTTCTACTGATTACATGACCCAGTTGGCCACCCAGCTGGCTGGCAACAACAGCGAACTGGATGTTGTTTCCATCAAGGATATCCCCGGTTACTCCAATCTGATCAATCTGGGCTATCTGGAACCTATGAACGATAACCTGACTATTCCCGAAGAGGATTTCGGTGGTATTATTGACCAGATCACTGCCGCCGACGGAAACTTCTACGCCGTGCCTTTCATTTCCAGCTTCTGGGTTGTCTACTACAACAAGGATATTTTTGATGAAGCCGGCATTGCTTACCCCACCAACGATATGACCATGGAAGAGTGGGACGCTTTGATCCGCGAAGTGTATGACGCTACCGGCATCTATGGCAACCACTACCACACCTGGCGCTCTGACTACACTCTGTTCGGCGTGCTGGATGGTGAGCATACCATCATCGACGGTACTTATGATTTCCTGAAGCCTTACTACGAGATGGTTCTGGCTGAGCAGGAAGACGGCGTGGTGCCTGACTACGGCGAACTGAAGACCAGCGGCCTGCATTACTCCGCTGCCTTCGAGAACGGCCAGGCTGCTATGTGCAACCAGGGCACCTGGTTCCTGTCCACCCTGATCAACTACAACCGTGATGCTGCTGACAACGGTGTGGAACCTGTCAACTTCGGCATGGTCAAGTATCCCCATCCGGACGGCGTCGAAGCCGGCACCACCCTGGGCCAGATCACCAGCCTGGCTGTCAACGCTAACTCCGAGAACAAGGAAGTGGCCATCGACTTCGTGAACTGGGTTGCTTCTGAAGCCGGTGCTAAGATTGTGGCCGAGGACGGCGCGTTCCCCGCTGTTTCCAGTGAAGAAACCAACGCCATCATTGCCGCTACCGAAGGTTTCCCCGAAGATGCTGAGTCTCTGGAAGCTCTGAACACCACTGCAGTGTATCTGGAAATGCCTCTGTCTGACAAGGCCTCCGACATCGAGAGTGTTCTGAACGAAGAGCATGACGCCATCATGACCTATTCTAAGACCATTGATGAAGGTATTGCCGACATGAACTCCCGCGTGAGCGAGATCCTGGCCGGCTGAGCCTGAAACCCCGAAATACCGACCTTATCACGGCAGAGCGGGCGCGTGCCCGCTCTGCCGTTCTTGTTGAAGAGGCAACCCGGAAACGTGACAGACCCCTCGAAAGGAATTTGATAGGAGGAAACTTTATGCCTGCAACCGCATCTCCGGCCCATGCCGCGCCGGTGTCGAAACGCGGAATGAAAAAGTCAGTGCGAGAAAGTCTGGTCGCATACAGTTTTATCGCACCCAACTTCATCGGCTTTTGCGTGTTCACCTTGGTCCCCATGTTCTTTGCCATCTGCTTGGCGTTCTGCAGCTGGGACGGTGCTCATCCCATTGAGTTCGTGGGCTTGCAGAACTTTATTGATCTGTTGGACGACGACACTTTCAAGGCGTCTTTTGTGAACACCATCGTGTATACCGTGGGTACGGTGCCCCTGACCTTGATCTGCAGCTTGGGCCTGGCCGTGTTGCTGAACCAGAAGGTGAAGTGCCGCAACTTCTTCCGCACCGTGTCCTTCTTCCCCTACGTTGCCTCCCTGGTGGCCGTGGCCGCTGTTTGGAACATGATTTTCAGCCCTTCTATGGGTCCTGTCAACCAGATTCTGGCAGCTTTGGGTGTGGAGGATCTGCCCCGCTGGGCTGCCGGTAAAGAGACTGCTATGATCACTGTTATCCTGTTCAGCGTATGGAAGAACATGGGTTACTACATGGTCATCTATCTGGCAGGTCTGCAGGGCACCAACCTGGAACTGAACGAAGCCGCCGAACTGGACGGCGCCAACAAGTGGCAGATCTTCTGGCATGTGGTGCTGCCCCAGCTGCGTCCGACCACCTTCTTCGTGGTCATCATGCTGACCATCTCCTCCTTCAAGGTGTATGACCAGATGTACATGATCACCCAGGGCGGCCCCGGCAATGCCACCATGACCCTGGTGTACGACATCTACAACGTGGCCTTCGTCAATACTCCGCGTTACGGCTATGCCAGTGCTATTTCTATGGTACTCTTTGTGCTGGTGCTCATTGTGACCATCATCCAGTTCCGCGGCTCGTCCGCCAACGACTAAGAAAGGAGACAGTTGAAAATGGCGCAGACTCTTGCGGTTAAATCCCGCTCCGCGAAGCGGCAGCACCAGATCACCATGGTTGCGGTGTATGTGCTGCTGATTCTAATCGCCTTCCTGATGCTGATCCCCTTTGTATGGATGCTCTCCGCGTCCTTCAAGATGAACAAGGACGTGTTTACCTTCCCCATTGAGTGGATCCCCTCCAATCCCCGCCCCCAGAACTATATAGACATCTGGACTCGTATCCCTCTGATCACGTTCATCTTGAATACAGCAAAACTGACCATCATTGTGACGCTGCTGCAGCTGTTTACCTCCAGCTTTGCGGCCTATGCCTTCGCCAAGCTGAACTTCAAGGGCAAGAAGGTGCTGTTCCTGGGCTACATCGCCACCATCGCGGTGCCCTGGCAGGCCTACATGGTGCCCCAGTTCATGATGATGCGCTCCTGGAGTCTGAACAACACCCACCTGGCCATCATTCTGCTGCAGGCATTCAGCGCCTTCGGCGTGTTCCTGATGAAGCAGTTCTATGAGGGCGTGCCCACTGAACTGTGCGAAGCCGCCCGCATCGACGGCCTGTCCGAGTATGGTATCTGGTGGCGCATCATGCTGCCGCTGTCCAAGCCGGCATTGTCCACTTTGGTTATCTTCACCTTCGTGTCCACATGGAACGACTTCCTTGGGCCCATGATCTATCTGACCAAGACCGAGCTCAAGACCATCCAGATCGGCCTGCGCATGTTCATCACCCAGTATTCCGCCGAATACGGACTGATCATGGCCGGTTCGGTCATCGCGCTGATCCCTGTTCTGATCGTCTTCCTGGCTCTGCAGAAATACTTCGTGCAGGGCGTTGCATCCGCCGGCCTGAAGGGCTAAAATCGAATCAAGGCAAACAAACCCCGCGGGGCGCCGAGCACACTGCCCGGCGCCCCTTTTTCCGGGATACGGGACCCCGAAACCTGATTACAACGAGGTGTTTTGTATGAAAACCTTTACCCTGCCCATGCTGGATGACGCCGCCGCGGCGGCCGCCCTGGACGAAGCCTGCGCCCAGGTGCGCATGAACCTGCCCCTGTACACCGACCGCTGCCAGAACCATTCCAGCGTGAACAATATCTATCCCGCCTGCGACAACGTCCAGTGGACCTGCGGTTTCTGGCCCGGCGAGGTCTGGCTGGCCTACGAGCGCACCGGGGACGAGGCCTTCAAGAACGCGGCCCTGACCCTGGTGGACAGCTTCGCCCACCGCATCGACCACAAGATCGAAGTGGACCACCACGACATGGGCTTCCTGTACAGCCCCTCCTGCGTGGCGGCCTACAAGCTGGTGGGCAGCGAGAAAGCCCGGGACGCTGCTGTCAAGGCTACGGACCAGCTGATCTCCCGCTTTCAGGAAAAAGGCCAGTTCATCCAGGCCTGGGGCGAGATGGGCGCGCCGGAAAACTATCGCTACATCATCGACTGCCTGCTGAATCTGCCCCTGCTCTACTGGGCCAGCGAGACCACCGGCGACGCCAAGTATGCCGACATCGCCCACAAGCACATCACCACCTGCCTGGCCAACTCTTTCCGGCCGGACGGTTCCACCTACCACACCTTCTTCATGAACCCCGACGGCACCCCCAGCCACGGCGCCACCTGCCAGGGCTACAAGGATGACAGCTTCTGGGCCCGGGGCCAGGCCTGGGGCGTGTACGGCAGCATCCTGAGCTACCGCTACACCAAGAACCCCGAGTATCTGGATACCTTCCGCAAGGCCCTGGCCTTCTACCTCACCCGCCTGCCTGAAGACCTGATCCCCTACTGGGATATGGTGTTCACCTCCGGCACCGAGGAACCCCGGGATTCCTCCAGCGCGGCCATCGTGGCCTGCGGCCTGCTGGAAGCGGCCAAGTTCCTGCCTGCGGTGGAAGCCAAGGGCTGCGTGACCCTGGCCCGGCAGATGCTGGGCAGCCTGGTGGAGCACTACGCCGTGCGGGACCACAAGCCCGGCGCGGGGCAGATCCTCCATGGCACATACAGCAAAAAGAGCCCCTACAACACCTGCACCCCCGAAGGCGTGGACGAATGTACCAGCTGGGGCGACTACTTCTACATGGAAGCCCTCACCCGCCTGACCAAGGATTGGCAGCTGTACTGGTAAGAAAGGAAGGATCGGTATGTTGTATCCCCAGCAGAACGCCGCCCGGCTTTGTGTGGCCCAGAGCGGCCTGTGGGATTTCTGCCTCAGCCATGACCTGAACGCGGGGGACATCGACCCCGCCGCCCCCCTGGCGGAGGCCCGCCCCATGGCGGTGCCCGCCAGCTACAACGACCAGGGCGAGGACAAGGAACTGCGGGACCATTACGGCTGGGCCTTTTACCAGCGGGAGATCACCCTGCCTGCCCTGTGCGCCGGGCAGCGGGCGGTGCTGCGTTTCGGCGCCGTGACCCACCACGCCAGAGTCTGGCTGGACGGCAAGCTCATCGCCGAGCACAAGGGCGGATTCCTGCCCTTTGAGGCGGATGTCACCGGCCTGCTGACCCCCGGCACCCCCGCCCGCCTCACCGTGGCCTGTGACAACCGGGTGGACCATTCCACCCTTCCCATCGGCAACGAACCGGGGCAGATCGCCTTCTTCGGTTCGGACAATGCGGGCATTCCCTCGGTGGAGCACGCCAAAGCCACCGCAGCGCCCCAGAACCGCCCTAACTTCGACTTCTTCAATTTTGCGGGCATCCATCGCCCGGTGTGGCTCTACACCACCCCCGCCGCCTATATCCGGGACATCACCCTGGTGCCCCACAACGACGGCCGGGTGGAATATATTATCGACACGGTGGGCGACGGGGAACCCTGGCTCAAGGTCCTGGCTCCCGACGGCACCGCCGTGGCTTCGGCCAAGGGGAACAAGGGCACCCTGACCGTGCCGGCCCCCCAGCTGTGGGAACCCTGGCCCGGCACCCCCAACCTCTATACCCTGCAGGTCAGCTTCGGAGATGACCGGTATGACCAGACTTTCGGTTTCCGGGAGATCAAGGTGGAGGGGGTACAGGTGCTGCTCAACGGCAAGCCGGTCTACTTCAAGGGCTTCGGCAAGCATGAGGATTCCGCCTTCCACGGCCGCGGCCTGGACGACTGCCTGAACGTGAAGGACGTGAACCTGCTGCACTGGCTGGGGGCCAATGCCGTGCGCACCAGCCACTATCCGTACAGCGAGGAATTCTATGCCCTGTGCGACCGGGAAGGTATCCTGGTGATTGACGAGACCCCCGCCGTGGGCATCGGCGCGGGCGCGGCCCAGGACCCCTACAAGACCTTCCCCATCGCGGAACATCACCGGGATGTGCTGCGGGATATGATCGACCGGGACAAGAACCATCCCTGCGTCATTATGTGGAGCCTGGGCAACGAGCCCGACCTGGAGCATTTCCCCCAGTCTGCCTACGACTACTGGCGGCCGCTGTATGAGATGGCCCACCAACTGGACCCCCAGGACCGCCCGGTCACCCTGGTCTGCTGCCAGAACGATTACACCAAGGACATCACCACCCGCACCATGGACGTGGTCTGCCTGAACCGCTACTACGGCTGGTACAACCTGTCCGGCGACCTGGACGCCGCCTGTGCCGCCTGGAACGAGGAACTGGATTTCTGGGCCGGACAGGGCAAGCCGGTGATGTTCACCGAGTACGGCGCCGATACGGTGGAGGGCCTGCACGACACCCGCGCCGGCATGTTCAGCGAGGAGTATCAGGCCGAATACTTTGAGCGCATCAACGCCGAAATTGACAAGCGGCCCTTCTTTGTGGGCGAGCTGCTGTGGAACTTTGCGGACTTCGCCACCATCCAGGGCCCCATGCGGGTGGGCGGCAACCGCAAGGGCGTGCTGACCCGGGACCGCCGTCCCAAGCTGGCCGCTCATTTCCTGCGCCGCCGCTGGAACGCCATCCCCAACTTTGACTACAAGGGCTGATCGCCCGCTGTGGAGGATACAAGGATGCAACTGAATACCAGACAGGATTTTGAAACGCTGATGCACCGCATCCTGGACCCGGTGCTGCCCGCCTACTCGGCAGGGGGCGCCCGGCTGCACCTGGGAGAGACCGGTGCCAGCTACGACCGGAATGCCATTGAACTGGAAGCCTTCTCCCGCCCGCTGTGGGCCCTGGCTCCCTTCTGGCTGGGCGGCGGCAGCGCCCCGGAATTTGAGCGCATCTATCAGGCGGGGCTGGCCAACGGTCCCGACCCCGACCACCCCGAATACTGGGGGGATACCAGGGACTATGACCAGTGCTTTGTGGAGATGGCGGCCATTGCCTGCGCCATCATGGAAGTGCCGGAAAAGGTCTGGGACCCCCTGACCCCCGAAGCCCGGGCCAACCTGGCCGCCTGGCTGGACAGCATCAACCATCACCAGCTGCCCTGCTGCAACTGGCTGTTTTTCCGGGTGCTGGTGAACCTGGCCCTGCGGTCGGTGAACATGCCCTGGTCTCCGGAATTGCTGGAGGAGGACCTGCAGGCGGTGGAAAGCTGGTACATCGGGGACGGCTGGTACAGCGACGGCAGCCCCGACATCAAGCCCCAGCGGGACTACTATATTCCCTGGGCCATCCAGTATTACGGCGTGCTGTACAGCGTGTTTGCCGCCAAGACCGACCCTGAGCGGGCGGAGCGCTTCCGGCAGCGGGCCATGGAGTTCGGCCGCCAGTTCCTGTACTGGTTCGACGCCGACGGCGCCGCCTTGCCCTACGGCCGCAGCCTGACCTATCGGTTCGGTCAGTGCGCCTTCTACTCCGCCTGCGTCTGGGCGGGGCTGGAACCCCTGCCCCTGCCGGTGATGAAGGGCATCATCGTGCGCAACCTGCAGTGGTGGATGTCCAAGCCCATCTTTGACCGCAGCGGCGTGCTCACCGTGGGGTACTGCTACCCGCAGTTCTACATGAGCGAACGGTACAATGCCCCCGGCAGCCCCTACTGGGGTCTGAAGAGCTTCATTCTGCTGGGCCTGCCGGCGGACCATCCGTTCTGGCGCGCCGAAGCCGCCCCGCTGCCCGCACAGCCCGGGGTGACCGAACTGACCTCCGCCCACCTGCTGATGCAGCGCACCCCCGACGGCCAGGTGAACGCCTACGCCCCGGCGGAGGTGGAACAGAACGAGCACGGTCAGTTTGCCGAAAAGTACGGCAAGTTTGTTTACAGCACCCGGTTCGGCTTCTCTGCCAGCCGCAGCTATGCGGAACTGGGCCAGGCCGCCCCGGACAGCGTGCTGGCGTTTGTCATCAGCGGACAGGTGTTTGTCCGCCGCCACAGCCAGAGCTTTGCGCTGAAGGACGGCAAGCTGGTCTCCACCTGGTCCCCCTTTGAGGGCATCACCGTCACCACCGAACTGGAACCCACCGAACAGGGCCACATCCGCCGCCATACCGTGGTCAGCGACCGGGCCTGCACCGCCTGGGACTGCGGTTTTGCGGTGGCCAAGTTCGTGCCCGGGTTTGCGGCTTCGACCGAAGGCAGGGAAGCCGTTGTGACCAACCACCGCCAGAAATGTAAAGTGAAGGGAAAGACCGGCGTGGGCGAGGTCATCGACGCCTGGCCCAATACCAGTCTGTATGTGCCCAATACCGCTATCCCGGCGGTGCGGTACGACATCCCCAAGGGCCGCACCCGGCTGGTGACCGAGGTCACCGCCTTTGCCGCCCCTGACGAGAGCACCGCCCTGTAAAACCCGCAAAATCCACCGTGCCACGCCTTTCCGGTTGACAGAACCGGCGGGGCGTGGTATTTTTTGTTTACTGCGTTAGTTATAACTAACTGTTGCCGCGGCCAAAGACTTTGTCTGGCGGAACACATACAATGAAAGCAGATAAGAACGAAAAGCCCGCCGCCCGGCATCCCGGGGCGGCAGGCGAAGGAGGCGAAAGCAGATGCAGGGAGTTTTGTGGGCAGCCGGAGGGACCGGCTTTACCTTTCTCATGACCGCGCTGGGCGCGGCCACGGTGTTTTTCTTCCGCGGGTCGGTGCAGGCCGCCATGCAGCGGGTATTCCTGGGGTTTGCGGCGGGGGTGATGGTGGCGGCGTCGGTGTTCAGCCTGCTGCTGCCTGCCATTGAGGAGGCGGAGGCCGCCGGTGTGCCGGGCTGGCAGCCCGCCGCGGGCGGGTTCATCCTGGGCACCGCCTTCATGCTGGGGCTGGACAGGCTTCTGCCCCATCTGCACCTGAACGCCGACGAACCGGAGGGGCTGCCCTCCGACTGGCGGCGCACCACCCTGCTGGTGCTGGCGGTGACCTTGCACAACATCCCCGAAGGCATGGCCGTGGGCCTGGCCTTCGCCCTGGCGGCCCAGCATGGGGACCCGGCGGCCCTGTCCGCTGCCTGGGCCCTGGCCCTGGGCATGGGCATCCAGAATTTCCCCGAAGGGGCGGCCATCTCCCTGCCGCTGCGTCAGGCTGGGGTCAGCCGGTGGAAGGCCTTCCGAAGCGGGGCAGCCTCCGGTGTGGTGGAACCCATCTTCGGGGTGCTGGTGGCGGCGTCGGCGGGCAGCATACAGCCCCTGATGCCCTGGCTGCTGGCCTTTGCCGCCGGTGCCATGATCTATGTGGTGGTGGAAGAACTGATCCCCGAAGCCAACCTGGGCCAGCATTCCCACAGCGGAACCCTGGGCGTCATGACAGGGTTCCTGGTGATGATGGTGCTGGACGTGGCTCTGGGCTGACCTCTTGCCAAGGACCCCGGCGACTGGTATACTTGGTTCAAAACAAAGAAAGAAGGCTGTTGAAATGGAACGCAACGCTGTTCATACTTCCAATGCCCCCGCTGCCATCGGGCCCTATTCCCAGGCTGTGCGGGCGGGCGATACCGTCTATGTATCCGGCCAGATCCCCCTCGACCCGGCCACCGGCGAGTTTGCCGGGGCGGACATCCGCACCCAGACCCGCCAGTGCCTGAAGAACCTGGGCAACATCCTGCAGGAGGCTGGCACCGACCTGTCCCATGTGGTCAAGACCACCGTCATGCTGCAGGACATCGGGGATTTCGCCGCCATGAACGAAGTCTACGCCGAGGCCTTTACCGAGCCGTTCCCGGCCCGTGCGGCCTTCCAGGTGGGGGCCCTGCCCAAGGGTGCCCTGGTGGAGATCGAGTGCGTGGCTGTGCTGTGACCCGCTGAAAAACCATAAAAAACCACCCGCCGGAGCCTGCTTGGCCCTCTGGCGGGTGGTTTTGTTTTGTGGATAAGGGGTCACTTTCCGGCTTTGGGAGCGGGGAAGGTCACCCGGATGGTGGTGCCGGTGCCCACGGTGGAGCGCAGGTCGATGCGGGCGCTGTGCAGCACCGCGATATGCTTGACGATGGCCAGGCCCAGACCGGTGCCGCCGGTGGCTTTGGACCGGCTCTTGTCCACACGGTAGAAACGCTCGAACACCCGGTTCTGGGCGTCCTGGGGGATGCCGATGCCGTTGTCCTCCACGCTCACATAAGGGGCGCCGGTGCTGTCGGTGCCGCAGCGCAGCAGCACATGGCCGCCGGGGCGGTTGTAGCGGATGGCGTTGTCACACAGGTTGGTGACCAGCTCGGTGAGCAGGTCACGGCTGCCCAGCACGGTGGCGGGGGAGGGGGCACACTGCAGGGTGATGTAGGCCTTGCGGGCGTTCATGGTCATGTTGCCGTTGACCTCCTTCACCAGGGAGGCCAGGTCCACCGGCAACGGCTCGGAGAGGGTGGAGCCTTCGGCGTGCATGCCGTCCAGCTCGCTGAGCTGCAGAATGTCCGACACCAGCCGGATCATACGCCCGGCTTCCTTGTGGATGCGCTGGCCGAACACCGGCACATCCTCCGGTTTGGCCATGCCGGTCTCGATGAGTTCGGCGTAGCCGGAAATGCTGGTCAGGGGCGTTTTCAGCTCGTGGCTCACGTTGGCGGTAAATTCCCGGCGCATGGTCTCGTTGTTTTCCCGCAGGCGCCGGTCGGACTGGATGGTGTGGGCCAGGGGGATCAGTTCCTCATAGGGGACGTTGGCCTCAATGGTGTCCAGATGGTCGGCCATGCGGGTGATGGGCCGCACCAGCCACCGGGTGACCAGGGTGGCCAGCAGGGCCGAGAGCAGCACCACCAGCACGCAGCCGATGCCCAGCAGGGGCAGGACCTGGTTGTACAGGCTCCACATGGAGCTGGTTTCCTCGCCCAGGCGCAGCACCTGGCCGTTGTCCAGCCGCACGGCGTAGTAGTGGACTTCGTGGCCCAGGGTGGTGCTGTTGCGCACGCTGGAGCCTTCGCCGTTCTGCAAAGCGGCGACCACTTCCGGCCGTCCCGCGTGGTTTTCCATGTCGTCGGCGGGCTCGGTGCTGTCATACAGCACGGTGCCGTCGGTGTCGATAAGGGTCAGGCGCAGGGTGCTGCCCGCCAGGGCGGCGTCCAGGGTATCGTGGCTGGTGTTTTCGTCTGCCTGGTACCCGGCGGCCACCGCCCGGGCGGTGCGGGCCAGATCCCGGTCCACCTGGGCGGCAAAGGCGCGGTGAAAGAGCAGTGCTGCGCCCACCGAGGTGAGCAGCACCGCCACCAGCCCCACCAGAATCAGGGCCAGCCGCAGCAGGCGGAACATGCTGCGGGGGGATACCCGGGTCTCGTCAGGCTTCATCGCTGTTCTCCGCCCCGCGGGCACTGAGTTTGTAGCCCACCTTGCGCACCGTGCGGATGGACTCGCCGGCGTCGCCCAGTTTCTGGCGCAGGGTACGCACGTGCATGTCGATGGTGCGGGATTCCAGCAGGTCGTCGGTATCCCAGACCGCTTTCATGATCCGTTCCCGGGCCAGGACCTCTTCCGGATGTTCCAGGAAGAAGTGCAGCAGGGAATATTCCTTGAAGGTCAGTTCCACCGGCTCGTTTTCCACCGTGACGGTGCGGGTCAGGTCATCCAGGGCGATGGCGCCGAACCGCAGGGCGGCAGGGGCGGCGGCCGCGGTGTTCTGTGCCCGGCGAAGCACCGCCTTCACCCGGCTGATGAATTCCATGATGCCGAAGGGCTTGCACAGATAATCGTCGGCGCCCTTGTCCAGGCCCTTGACCACGTCGATCTCGCTGGTCTTGGCGGTGACCATGATCACCGCCACGTTGCGGGTGGAAGCATTCTCCCGCAGTTTTCTCAGGATCTGATAGCCGTCCTCATCGGGAAGCATCACATCCAGGATCACCAGGTCGGGCACCGTGTCGTACACGGCGGTCCAGAAGCTGGCGCCGTCGGCAAAGCCCCGGGCGGTGTAGGAATTGGTCTGCAGGGCATACTGCTCCAGTTCCCGGATGCTGGCGTCATCCTCGACGATGTAAATCATGTGAAACACTCCTTGTACCAAGAAGCCCGCCGGACAAGGGCGGGCTTCCGATTATTCGTTGGTGACGGCTTCAGTGGGGAAGGCGTAGCGGTCACGATATTTCTCGTACCGCTGTTCAAACTTCATGCTGGAGCCGTTCTTGATGTTGTTCAGGTATTCGTGGGTGTCGAACTTGTCCTCCGACACTTCGATCATGGCTACCGCGATGTTGGAGCAGTGGTCCGCGATGCGCTCGTAGGTGGTGAGCAGGTCATCCAGCACGAAGCCGTACTCGATGGTGCAGGTGCCGGCCTGCAGGCGGGCGATGTGGCGGGTCTTGACCTCGCGCACCAGGCCGTCCACCACTTCTTCCAGGGGCTCGATCTTGCCCGCTGCGTAGCAGTCACGCTTCTGGAAGGCATCCACCGTGCGGTTGACGATGTCCTGTACCGCCGATTCCAGCACGGTCAGGTCGGCCAGGGCTTCGTCGCTGAAGCGGATGTTCTTGTCCCGGATCTCCTCCGCGGCCTCGATGAGGTTCATGGAGTGATCGGAGATGCGTTCAAAGTCGCCGATGGTATGCAGCAGGGTGTTGATGGTGCGGTTGTCCTCTTTGCTCAGGGGGCGGCCGGACAGCTGCACCAGGTAGGTGCCCAGAACGTCCTCGTAATGGTCGATGGCGTCTTCCTTGCGGCGGACTTCATCGGCAATGGCATCGTCCCATTTGCGGGTGGTGGACATGGCCTGCAGCAGGGAAGTGCGGCAGATCTCAGCCATATCGCCGCCCACCAGCATGGCACGGTTGACGGCCACGGCGGGGGTGGAGAGCAGACGCTCGTCCAGCAGGGAGTTCTGCTGAGGTTCCTTGCTGTCCGGCACGGTGAGGATGGCCAGACGGACCAGCAGCTTGTTGCAGGGAAGCAGGATGGCGGTGGTCACCACATTGAAGGTGGTGTGGATGATGGCAATGTTGAAGGTGGTGGCCTGGTCGTGATAGAAGGAGAAATGGAACACGGAGTTCAGGGCATAGAACCCGCACAGGAACACCGTGGTGCCGATGACGTTGAAGTACAGGTGGATCATGGCGGTACGGCGGGCGTTCTTGTTGGCACCGGCGGAGGAGATCAGCGCAGTGACGCAGGTGCCGATGTTCTGGCCCATGATGATGGGCATGGCAGCCGCCACGGACACAGCGCCGGTGGAGGCGGACAGCGCCTGCAGAATACCCACGGAAGCGGAGGAGGACTGGATGATGGCGGTGAGCAGAGCACCTACCAGCACGCCCAGAACAGGGTTGGTGAAGGCCAGGAACAGCTCACCGAACCAGGGCACGTCGGCCAGGGGAGCGGTGGCGCTGGTCATCAGATCCATGCCGGCCATGAGGATGGCAAAGCCCAGGAAGATCTGGCCGATGCCCTTCTTGCGGTCCTTGCAGAACATGAACATGACGATGCCTGCAAAGCCCAGCAGGGGGCTCCAGGCGTCGGGGCTGAGCATCTGGATAAAGAAGCTCTCGCCCTCCAGACCGGTCAGGCTCAGCAGCCAGGAAGTCACGGTGGTGCCCACGTTGGCACCCATGATGACGCCCACCGCCTGGTACAGGTCCATCAGGCCGGAGTTCACGAAGCCCACCACCATGACGGTGGTGGCGGAGGAGGACTGGATCACGGCGGTGACCGCCAGACCCAGCAGAAGGCCGCGCAGGGGAGAGGAGGTCATCTTGCTCAGAATGACCTGCAGCTTGCCGCCGGCGGTCTGCTCCAGGTTCTTGCCCATGACGTCCATGCCGTAAAGGAACATAGCAAGGCCGCCAAGGAGGACGAAGATGTTGAAAATACTCATACAGGGTCCACTTCCATTCTCTTATATGGGGGCAAAATCCCGGCTTTTCCCTTATAAGGTAAAGGGACCCGCAGTGTCTGCCCGCTCCTATTTTTCCCGGGGGCCGTGCCCCCCATGCCGCAAACCGGCATCATACCGTCTCCTATTATAACGGTGCTGCGCACTTCAGCGGTAGCAAAAGGCGGTAAAGTGTTTGTAAAATTTATGTAAAATGGCCCTGGCAAGGCACTTTCCGGGCATTTTACCCGAAAATGTCGCCCGAAATTTTACAAATTTTACAATTCTTTTTCAATTCGGGCTATCATTTGACCGAAGATTTACACAGATTGTACCGCCGCATGGTCGATACCCCCGCCCCGCCGGTGCTACAATACCCTTGCGCCCGACGGAAGGGCGCCGCGCCGCAGGACAGTTGGTAAGTCCCGCGCCGATACTTTGCTGAATGAAAATCGAGCAAAAAGGGAGAAGAAGAACAATATGAAACGTAAGATCGCTTTGGTTTGCGCCGCCGCCATGGCCCTGAGCCTGGCCGCCTGCGGCAACACCGCTTCTGAGAGCACCACCTCCGAGAGCACCGCTTCCGAGAGCAGCTCCGCTACCACCGAGGCCGCCGAAGAAACCGCCAGCGACTTTGACAACACCCAGGCCATCACCGTCATCACCCGTGAGGAAGGTTCCGGCACCCGCGGCGCCTTCATCGAACTGACCGGTGTGGAAGAGAAGAACGAGGCCGGCGAAAAGGTGGACAACACCTCCGCCGGTGCCGCTACCCAGAACTCCACCAACGGCGTCATGACCACCGTTGCCAACGATGAGACCGCCATCGGCTACATCAGCCTGGGCAGCCTGAACGACACCGTCAAGGCTGTCACCGTGGGCGGCGTGGCTGCTTCCGCCGAGACCGTCAAGGACGGCACCTACACCCTGGCCCGTCCCTTCAACATCGTCACCAACGGCGACGCCACCGATCCTCTGGCTGTTGACTTCCTGAACTTCTGCATGAGCACCGAAGGCCAGGCCATCGCCACTGAGGAAGGCTACATCGGCGGCGAAGGCGAAGCTTTCGAGAGCACTATGCCCTCCGGCAGCATCACCGTGGGCGGTTCTTCCTCCGTCAGCCCCCTGATGGAAAAGCTGATCGAAGCCTACAAGGCTGTGAACGCCAACGCCAGCATTGAGATGCTGACCACCGACTCCACCGTCGGCGTTTCCGGCGCTCTGGACGGCACCTACACCATCGGCATGGCTTCCCGTGAGCTGAAGGATTCCGAAGTGGAAGCCGGCGCCAAGGCCACCGTTCTGGCCATGGACGGCATCGCTGTCATCGTCAACCCCGCCAACCCCATCGAGGATCTGACCACCGAGCAGATCAAGAGCATCTACACCGGTGAGACCACCACCTGGGACGCCATCCAGTAACTGAACCCGAACATCCAATGGCCGTTGCCGCCGCAGCGGCCATTCTTTGGGTATAAACAGGGAAACTTCTGTCCCTTGGGGCCAAAGCCCCCGCACAAGATTGGAGTATAGGAAAATGAATACGAGAGCATCCAACACAAAAGAAGTGGTGATGAAATGGGTGTTTACCGCCTGCGCCTGCATCTCGATTCTGGCGGTAGGACTCATCTGCGTCTTTCTGTTTGCCAACGGTCTGCCCACCATCTTTGAGATCGGACCTCTGAAGTTCCTGCTGGGCACCACCTGGAAGCCGGGCAACGACATCTACGGCATCCTGCCCATGATCCTGGGCAGCATCTATGTCACCGCCGGCGCCATTGTGGTGGGCGTGCCCATCGGCCTGCTCACCGCCATCTACATGAGCCGCTTTGCCTCCCCCCGCATCAACAAGGTGCTGCTGCCCGCTGTTCAGCTGCTGGCCGGCATCCCCTCGGTTGTGTACGGCTTCTTTGGCATGGTGGTTCTGGTGCCGGGCATCCAGTCCATCCTCAAAACGGACTTTGTCCGCAAGACGCTGGGCATTTCCAACGGCAAGGGCATGAGCCTGTTCACCGCCAGCCTGCTGCTGGGCATCATGATCCTGCCCACCATCATCACGGTGAGCAAGGCCAGCCTGGACGCCGTGCCTGAAAGCTACTACGAGGGCAGCCTGGCTCTGGGCGCCACCCATGAACGCAGCGTGTTCTGCACCATCCTGCCCGCCGCCAAGAGCGGTGTGCTTTCCGCCGTGATCCTGGGCATCGGCCGCGCCATCGGCGAGACCATGGCCGTGGTGATGGTGGCCGGCAACCAGACCTGGATGCCCCAGGGCTTGTTCCAGGGCCTGCGCACCATGACCAGCAACATCGTCATCGAGATGGGTTATGCCGCCGATCTCCACCGCGAAGCGCTGATCGCCACCGGCGTTGTGTTGTTCGTATTCATTCTGCTCATCAATGTGAGCTTCAGTCTTGTGAAGGAGAGGGAGAAAAATGCCTGAGTCTACCATTACGACCGGCGCCAATCCCGGCGATTACAGCGCTTCCCGCGCACAGATGGTCCCCCCGGCCAAAAACCGGGAAAACCGCACCGCGGCCCGGGCCTGGGCCTTCGTCATGCGGTGGCTGGTCCGTCTGGCCGCCCTTGTCACGGTGGCCGTGCTGGTGTTCCTGATCGGATACATCCTGGTCATGGGCATCCCCAACCTGAAACTCAGCCTGTTTGAGTGGGAATATAACTCCGAAAACGTTTCCCTCATGCCCGCTCTCATCAACACTCTTCTGATGACCGCTTTCTCCCTGGCCATCGCCACCCCTCTGGGCATCTTTGCCGCCGTCTGGCTGGTGGAGTACGCCAGGCGGGGCAACAAGATGGTGAAGCTGGTCCGCCTGACCACCGAGACCCTGCAGGGCATCCCCTCCATCGTCTACGGCCTGTTCGGCATGCTGTTCTTTGTCACCCAGATGAAATGGGGGTACTCCCTCATTGCCGGCGCGTTCACCCTGTCCATCATGGTGCTGCCGGTCATTATGCGCACCACCGAGGAAGCCCTCCTCTCGGCGCCTGATTCCTACCGCGAAGGCAGCTTCGGCCTGGGCGCCGGCAAGCTGCGCACCGTTTTCAGCATCGTGCTGCCCTCCGCCATGCCCGGCATCCTGTCCGGCATCATTCTGGCCGTGGGCCGTATTGTGGGCGAGACCGCTGCCCTGATCTACACCGCCAGCACGGTGGCTGCCGTTCCCAGCAGCGTGTTCAGCTCCACCCGTACCCTGGCCGTGCACATGTATATGCTTTCCAACGAAGGCCTGCATGTGGGTGAGACCTACGGCACCGCCGTGGTGCTGCTGGCCCTGGTTCTGGCCATCAATGCCCTGTCCGGCTTTGTGGCAGGCAAACTTGCGAAAGGAAAATGAGTGACGATGAACAAATTTGAAGTTTCCAACATGGATCTGTACTACGGCAACTTCCATGCGCTGAAAAATATCAACATCTCCATCCCCGAAAAAGAGATCACCGCCTTCATCGGACCTTCCGGCTGCGGCAAGTCCACCTTCCTCAAGAGCCTGAACCGGATGAACGATCTGGTGGAAGGCTGCCGTATCTCCGGCGACATCAAACTGGACGGTGTGGACATCTACAAGGACAAGATGGACGTGAACGTGCTGCGCAAGCGGGTGGGCATGGTCTTCCAGAGGCCCAACCCCTTCCCCATGAGCATCTATGACAACATTGCCTACGGTCCCCGTACCCACGGCGTGCGCAACAAGGCGCAGCTGGACGAGATCGTGGAAAAGAGCCTGCGCGGCGCCGCCATCTGGGACGAAGTGAAGGACCGCCTGAACAAGAGCGCCCTGGGCATGTCCGGCGGTCAGCAGCAGCGTCTGTGCATCGCCCGCGCCCTGGCTGTGGAGCCCGAAGTGCTGCTGATGGACGAACCCACCAGCGCCCTGGACCCCATCTCCACTTCCAAGGTGGAAGAACTGGCCATGGAGCTGAAGAAGGACTATACCATCATCATCGTTACCCACAACATGCAGCAGGCCGCCCGTATCTCGGACAAAACGGCCTTCTTCCTGCTGGGCGAACTGGTGGAGATGGGCCCCACCGAGCAGGTCTTTGCCACGCCCGTGGACAAGCGCACCGAAGATTACATTTCCGGCCGTTTCGGCTGATAAAGGGGGAAATTTGCATGCCTACCAGCAGTCGCAAGATTTACGACGAAGAGCTGTTGCAGCTTGATACCATGCTGGCCCGCATGGGCCACGCGGCGGGGGGCGCCATCGAAAGCGCCCTCACCGCCCTCAAGACCGGCGACATTGAACTGGCCCGCAGCGTCATTGCCCGGGACAGCGAGATCGACGCCGTGGAACACGAAGTGGAACACCGCTGCCTGACCCTGTTCCTGCGCCAGCAGCCGGTGGCCAGCGACCTGCGCAAGGTTTCCACCGCCCTAAAGATGGTCACCGACATCGAGCGCATCGCCGACCAGGCTTCCGACATTGCGGAGATCATCCTGCACCTGCATGTGGATACCGCCACCGCCGTGGGCGTGATGGAGGACATCTACCGCATGGGCGACCTGGTCCTCAAGATGGTCAAGCAGGCCATCGGCGCCTATGTGCAGGTGGACCTGGCCAGCGCGGCGGAGGTCATCGCCCGGGACGACGTGGCCGATGCTTCCTTCAACCGCATCAGCGGCGAGATCGCCCACTATATTGCGGAACATCCCAACAAGGCCGAAACCGCCCTGGACCTGTTCATGATCACCAAGTATCTGGAACGTCTGGGCGACCATGCGGTGAACGTGGCCGAATGGGTGGAGTTCCTCAAGACCGGCGTGCACAAATCCCGCAAGATCGTGTGATACACCGGTAAACAACGCCATTCTCTTATTTTTCCTATACCAACCGGGACGGGGCTTTGCGCAAGCAGAGTCCCGTTTCGGTTTTGCGGGAAAAAACTTGTGATTTCTGCCGAAATTGAGTATACTGAGACCAGATACAGCCAAAAGGAGGACCCCGGATGGAACACAGCAGCAAACTGGAAAGCGCCGCCCACCGCACTCTGCTTATTGTGGATGACGATGAGTTCAACCGCGCGATTCTGGACAATCTGTTTGCGCCTTACTATGCCATTCAGGAAGCCGAAGACGGCCGCCAGGGCCTGGAGGCCATCCTGCATGGGCCTGACCGTCTGTGTGCCGTGCTGCTGGACGTGATGATGCCGGAGATGGACGGCATCGAGGTGCTGCGCCGCCTCAACGAGAAGGGACTGCTGCAGAAACTGCCGGTGTTCCTGATCACCGCCGAAGCCCGGGACGAGGTGATGAAGGAAGCCTACCGCCTGGGCGTGATGGACGTGATCAGCAAGCCGGTGGTGCCCTATGTGGTGCTGCGCCGGGTGCAGTCGGTGGTGGAATTGTTTGAAGCCCGCCGCCGCCTGCGCAATACGGTGGAACTGCAGCAGTCGGAACTGATGCGCCGGGCCCGGCAGATCGCAGAACTGAACATGGGCATGCTGGAAGCCCTTTCCACCGCCATCGAGTTCCGGGACGGGGAATCCGGCGAACATGTCCGCCGCATCTACGACATCACCAAGACCATGCTCACCGATACCGCCATGGGCAAGGGATTCAGCTCGGCGGAGATCGAGCTCATCGCCACCGCCGCCATCATGCACGACGTGGGCAAGATCGCCATTCCCGATGCCATCCTGAACAAGCCCGGCCGCCTGACCCCCGAGGAACGCAAGATCATGGAGACCCATACCATCCGCGGGGCGGAGATGCTGGAACACATCCCCCAGCTGCGGAACAACGAAGCCTATCCCTATGCCTACGACATTGCCCGCCATCACCACGAACGGTGGGACGGCCGGGGCTATCCCGACGGGCTGAAAGGGGACGAGATCTCCGTCTGGTCCCAGATCGTATCCTTGGCCGACGTGTACGACGCCCTGAGCTGCAAGCGTGTGTACAAGAAAGCCTTTGACCGGGAAACGGTGCTGGAAATGATCCGCACCGGTCAGTGCGGTGTGTTCAACCCGGAACTGCTCAAGGAATTTTTCGCGGTGGAGCCCAAGCTGCACCGTCTGTATGAGATGCACAAGGAGGAATAACACGATGGACGCCATGCGCAAGCAGAAGCTGATGGATGCGGGCATTGATGTGGACAGTGCCCTGGAACGGTTCATGAACAACGAGGGACTGCTGGAAAAGTTTCTGGCCAAGTTCCCCGCCGACCCCAACCATGACGCCCTCACCGCCGCCATCGCCGCGGGAGACAAGGAAAAGGCCCTGGCAGCCTCCCACACCATGAAAGGGATGTGCGGCAATTTCTCCATGACGGCCCTGTTCGACCTGCTCACCCGGCAGGTGGCGGCCTTCCGTGCCGACGACTGGGAGGGCGCTGTGGCCATGATGCCCGAACTGGACCGCATGTACGAAGGCCTGTGTGCGGCCATCAGCCAATGAACCGCCGGCTGAACGCCGCCCCCGGAACCCTGCCGGAAGAACTGCGCCGCAGGGCGGAGGAACTGGCGAAAAGCGGACACGCCGTTATTCTGGCGGTGGACGGCCGGTGCGGCAGCGGCAAGACCGGGCTGGGAAATGCCCTGGGCCGGGCCTTCGGCTGCCCGGTGGTACATACCGACGACTATTACCTGCCCTTTGACCGCCGCCCGGAAGGCTGGCGGAGCGTGCCGGCGGCCAATATGGACTTTGCCCGGCTGCGGGCGGAGGTGCTGGACCCCTGGCGGGCGGGGCAGAACGCCCTGTACCGCCCCTACAACTGCCATGACGGGCGGTTTTCCCCCGAAACGCCCCTGCCCGGGGGCGGTCTGCTGGTGCTGGAGGGCAGTTACAGCCATCACCCGGACCTGGGTGCTTACGATCTGACCGTCTTTGTGACCTGCCCGCCCGAATGTCAGGCCCGCCGCCTGCGGGAACGGGAAGGAGAAAACTACGAAAACTTCCGCCGCTGCTGGATTCCGCTGGAAGAAGGCTATTTTTCCGCCTTCGGGGTGGAGGAAAAGGCCGATCTGGTGGTGGATACCCGGACTCTGTGAATACTTTGCGCCCGCCTGCCCGGCGGGCTCTTTTTTTGCCCGCGAAAACTGAAAAACGAAAAAAATATATTGAAAAACAATAAAAAACACTTGCAAAACGATATGCGCTGTGGTATGGTAGTGTCAGAAAAGAAACCGAAAGGGGACTTGTGGATATGCCGAACCCGACGCCGTCCCATACCGGACGGGACAAGAGCATCGCTTTGAGTAAGTTCAGCACCCTGTGCATGGGGGTCATCTGCCTGTTTATGGTGGGCTGCGGTCCGCAGCTGGTGGGCTGGGCCCTGCGGGATTACACCGGCAGCGCCGCGCTGGCCCTGCTGCGGGGCGGCCTGCTGGGCCTGGGCTATGTGTGTGCCGCACTGGCCTTTGCCACCCTGTACAATCTCTACCGCTTTCTGGGACGGGTGCAGGGCGGGGCCGTGTTTGTGCCCGCCAACGTGACCGCCCTGTGGCGCATCAGCTGGTGCTGTGCAGGGGCTGCCTTCCTGTGTACCCCCGCGGGGCTGCTGCTGCGCCTGCCCTTCGTCTTTTCCCTGGGGCTGTGCGCCGGATTCATGGCCCTCATCGTCCGGGTCATCATGAACGCTTTCCGCCAGGCGGTGGAGATGAAGGACGAACTGGACCTGACGGTGTAAAGGAGAAGGCAGCATGCCCATTTATGTGAATCTGGATGTGATGATGGCCCGCCGCCACATGGGGGCGGGGGAACTGGCCGACAAGGTGGGCATCACCCCGGCCAATCTCTCCATCCTGAAAAACAACAAGGCCAAGGCGGTGCGGTTCTCCACCCTGGAGGCCTTGTGCCGGGAACTGGATTGCCAGCCCGGTGACCTGCTGGAATATCGTCCCGAAGAAACGGACAAGTAAAATATACAGAGGGTAATAATATGGAAAATATCAACAAAGAGGGTGCGGGGCGTCCCCTCTATTCAAGTGCGCCCAAAAATCCGCCCGCGGTCCCTTCCGAACCGACCAAACCCCTGCCCGGCGGTCCCTTTTTGTGGGGCGGGGCGGCCCTTGTCAGCTATCCCCTGGCCTGGTACTACACCAAATATGTGTTCATGGGGTCTTCGTGGGAAAGCGGATACACCGTGTTTGCGGTACTGTTCATGGCAGCGGTGGAACTGTTCTGCCGGGCCCTGGGCCGCAAAGGCAATCGGGAGAGCTGGTTCTGGGCCCTGTGCTGGCTGGCCCAGAGTTTGGCCATGAACATTTATGCCTGCCATACCGATGTGCTGCAGATCTGGCAGCCCATGGTCTGGCACATGACGGCGGTGTATTTTGTCCTCTGCCGCACCGGCATGCAGGCAGCGGGCAAGGCCAACGCCATGGTGGTGCTGGATGCGCTGAGCGGTGGGTTCATCCTGCCCTGGACGGGTTTTCTGCTGCGGCTGCGCTCCCTGTGGGAAGCCTTTCGTGCCTGGGCCGCAGGCCGGGGGCGTTCCCGCCGCCGCATCTGGGAAACCCTGGCCGGGGTGGTGCTGGCGGTGCTGCTGGTGTGGTTTGCTGCCGGACAGCTGGCCGCTGCGGACGAGACTTTCGGCAAGCTGGTGGAAGGGCTGCTGCGGCCCCTGCAATGGAACTGGGATGTCCTGGACACCATGACCCTGGTGCTCTCCATCCCCGTGGGCATGTGGCTGTTCGGGCTGGTGGGCGGTTCACTGCGCCGACAGACGCCGCCGCTCACCGAAGAAGGCTTCTACCGCAGCCTGGCCCGGGCGCCCCGCCTGCCCGATGTGACCGCCAACCTGGCGGTGGGGGCACTGTGCGCGGTCTATGCCCTGTTCTTCGCGGTGAAATGCGGTGAATTTGCCGGTGCCCTCGGAGCGCCGGTGCCCCTGGAAGCGGTGGAGGCATCCCGTTTTGCGGTGGGCGGTTTCTGGGAGCTGTGCCGGGTGCTGGTGCTGGACTTTGCCGTGCTGGGAGCGCTGCACTTCCTCAGCCCGGCGCCCGTGGACCGGCCCGGCCGCCGCCGGATTCTGCTGACCCTCTTCTGTGCCTTCGGGCTGGGATTCGTGGGCCTGGCTGCCGCCAAGCTGGGGGTGTATATCCGGCTGTGGGGACTGACGCCCCGGCGGATCACTTCGGCCTGGTGCCTGGCGGTGCTGGGGCTGGCCGCTGTGCTGGCGCTGGTGCGGCTGTGGCGCAGGATTCCCGCGGTGCGCATCTGGGTGCTGGCAGCGGCTTTCGGGTTTTGCGTACTGTGCGGCACCAACGTCGAGAAAGTCTGCATCCGGGACCATCTGGACCGGGTGCAGGCGGGAGCCGAGATCGACTGGGACCTGCTCAGCGACTGCGCATACGGCCGCCCCAAGCTGGGCGATTTCCTGCGGCAGGAGCTGATGACCATGGAGCTGACCGACCAGCAGCGCCGGGAAGTGAACACCTACTGCTGGATCTGGCAATAAGATAAAAGAAATCCCCCGTTTTGCCTGCTGCGGCGAAACGGGGGAGTTTTGTATCAGTCTTTTTGGCGGCGCCGGTAAAGTGCGTTTCCGGCCAGGGCCACGATGCTGACCAGAGAAATCAGGTCGGCGGCCAGCCAGCGCTTGGGTTCCTGCCAGGTCACGGTAACGGTGCCGTCAAACCCGGCAGGCACAGCCAGCCCTACCACCCCTGTTTCGGTGAGGTAGAGGGTGCCGGTGTCGGTGCGGTAGCCGGGATAATACAGCAGAGGCAGTTCCACCAGGCCCTCCCGGTCGGCAGTGGTGCAGTCAACATAGGTAGTGCGGCCGTCCCGGCGGATAGATTCCACCGCAGCATCCAGCGGGGGATTGACCGCGTATCCCATGCCCTGGACCACAGCGCCTTTGGGCAGATAGAGATCATCCATGGGGTAAATCAGGGATGATGTGGACATAGTCATCCACTGGGAAGGGTCCCCGTTGTAAAAGTCGGTTTCGGCGGATACACGTTCCTGCAGGAAGGTCAGGCAGAAAAAGGCGGTCAAAGCCAGCATGGCGGCACTGCCCGCCCGTGCAAAACGGGAAAGGCCGGACAGACCCAGCTGCTGCAGGGCAAACAGGGCGGCAAGGGTCAGGCTCAGGGTGGCCAGGCCCAGAAAACGCCATGGAAACTGGATGGACAGAAGCAGGGAGCCCAGGACGGGGATACGGGCGACGGCATCCCAGGGGAAAAGCCGGGTGCTGGCAAACAAGGCGAAAGCGCCTACACCCAGAGCGCCCAGTGCCGGCTTGTACGATGTGCCGCCGGCGGCAGGTTTGAGCAGGAACACGGCCAGCAACAACGCTCCGCCAAGCGGCAGGGCAAGGCCGAACACAGCGGTGGTGCCGCGGGTGAAAAGCTGGGCCAGGGTCAGAGCTTCGTCGGCGATGGATTTTTCTTCGCCGGAAAGCTGGGAGCCGGCCATGGTGAGGAAGGGGAAGAGGAACCAGAGATTTACCGCAATGCAGGCAGCAGCGGCTTTGACCCACTGCAGCAGGATAAAGGGCTGGAAGGTCCTGCGCCACCAGACCAGTACCAGGCAGAGCACCACCAGGCAGCTCAGCATCATGGTGATGATGTGGGTTTGCAGCAAACCGCCGAAACCGACACACAAAATTCCCCAGGCGGGGATATCCTTGCGGCAGGCGTACAGCCGCCACAACCCCAAAGCCAGAAGTGGCAGGAAGAGCAGGGCGGTATATTCCCCCACGGCGGAACGCACATAAACGCATATCAGCCGGTAAGGGGACAGAACATACAAGGCACAGCCCACCAGGGCCAGCCAACGGCGACTGAACATCTCCCGCAGGCAAAAGTAGGTGACGGCGGCGGTGGCCAGGGTGACGGCAGCTGCATATTCTTGGTAGACCAGGCGCATCTCACAGCCCAGCAGGCGCAGAAATGCCGGAATATACAGCAACAATTCGCCGTAGTACAGCGAAGGGGCATAGCCGTACCCGCTTTTTACCTGGTGGTATATACGAACAGGAAATTCCCCATCCGCCAGGCTTTTGGCCATGTTGTCGATGCGCAGCAGGTGGAAGGCGATATCATGGCCGGTCATGCCGCCGCCCGCCTGAAACAGAGGAATACAAGCCATAAATGCAATGCCTAGAACGCCCAGAAATGCACCGCCGGCGGTGGGGGCTATGGCCAGGGGACTGCCATGCCAGACCCGCAGCACCACCCAGTCGGCGGCCAGAATCAACAAAAGGGCACCCATGGCCAGAACCAGCATCATGGGACGGTTGGGGTCCAGCTGCAGGCTTTGCAGATAGAATACGGCTCCGTTGCTGCGCAGCAGAAGGCGGACGTCCGAACAGCGCCGCAGAACACACAGGTCGAAAGTTTGGCTTTCCTCACCGGGATTCAGCGAACCGTCGTAGGTGTAGACCGCGTATTTTTCCTCGGTGTAGGAGGACAGGCTGGGCAGGGTCAGGGTGCCTTTTTCATCAAACCAGGCTTCGGCACGATAATTGACGGTGATGCGGTAAAATCCGGCGGGCAGGTCCAGGGCGACAGTGGAAAACAGCGTCTCTTCCTGGGCGGTGCCAGCGTCGCCTATTCCCACACGGCCTTCCCCATCGGTGGTGAGTTCTGCGTTTACGGTCCAGTCTTCCAGGTCGGCGGGAGTGAATCGGAAAGATGACAGAGGCCGCAAGGCGCTGTAAAACACCGAAACCAGAAATACCAGTTCGATTCCCAGCAGAACAAGCAGACCTGGATGTCGGCGCGGCAGGGCGGAGAGGGTGTGTTTGGACGGCATAGGCCGCCTCCTTTCAGCTGATCTTGGCCAGGGTCACTTCGCTCAGGCGTACAGGACGTTCATCCAGTGTGTGGACGGCAAATTCCCAGCCAGGCGCATTCTGCCCCAGGTCGAACTGGAAGGACACCACCTGGGCGTTGCCTTCCAGAAAAACCACATCCAGTTCCTGATAGGGGGCTTTTTCCATGTGGTATCCGCTGCGCACATAGCAGTGATCCAGACCTTCGCCCCGGATGGTGCAGACGTAGCGCCCGGGAACCAGGGTCCACTGAGGTCCGGAGACGCTTTCGCCCCCGGCCAGGGTGATGCCGCCGTCCTCGTCGTAGGTACTGGCGGTATTTTCACCGAAGGCCAGGCCGTGCAGATCCACCGCAACGGTGCTGTCGTCCGCTTCGGCAGCGGGCAGGGGGAGGGTTTCCAGACTGCCTACCAGAACGCCGTCCAGGCGGTAGTAGTTCAGAGTATACAGGCTGCGGCGCAGCTCATCGCCGGTGCTGGAAAATACATAAAGGGTACCGGGCTGCGGGGCGTCCAGCTGGCCCAGAATACTGATAGCGGCGGTAGAGCTGTCCATGTGGGCCAAATAGAAACAGTTCAGCGTCCAGTGGTTCTCTGCTGCCAGTTCGGCACAGCCCCAGAAGGTGTCGGATTCAATATCGAAGGAAGCAAAGGCCAGGTGCTGGATCAGGCCGCTGTCGGCAATGACCTGCCAACCGGGATCGGAAAAGTCGTCGCTATGCTCATACGAGGTATCAGAGCGGTAATCCGCAGCCAGCGATGCAAGGGCGCCGCCCTGTGTTGCTGCCTGTACCCCCATGCACAGTGCCAACAGGACCAGGGCAATGCGGGTGGGCAGTATCCGCAGCAACGCAGCTGCTGCCGCGGCAATGAGCAGGATGCCCAGCAGCCAGGAAAGCCGGGCACAGGAAGAGAACATGGACCAGAAATCAAACAGCACTTGCGGCAGGGGCAAGGTGAACAGAGTATGCCCTGCCAGGGTGACGGTGTTGGACGTGGCGGCCACGGCGCTGAGCAGGCCCATGACCAGGGCGGACACCCACCAGGGGGCCAGGCGGCGCAGGGCGGCCTGCTTTTCGGGATGGCGAATCAGCGCAGCCAGGCCGGTCACAGCAGCCAGAACGCAGACCAAAACAGCCCCGGCGCCGATGTAGATGTTGGTTTCCAGACCATCCTCAAAGCCGGGCACAAACAAATTCAGTAAATCGGCACCGTCCAGGATGCCGTTGGAAGTGCCGGCGTAGTTGCCGGCAAAAGCCCCCAGTACGAACAGTTCGGCCAGAGCCGCTGCGCAATAAGAAAGAATGGGCAAAAAGGCGCGGGCAGCTCCCCTGCGGTGCAGCAGGGCGGCCACGGCGCAGCCTACGGCCACAATGCCCATCATGGGCAGATAATACAGATGAAACCCGGCCCCCAGCAGCCCGAGCAGAGCCCACCAAAGGCAGGCCCGCAGCGTGGTGGGACACAGGCGGTCATAAAAAGCCCATACGCACAGAGCAGCTAAAATCAGCCAGGTGCCGGCCAGAGCGGTGTGCCCGAACATCCGGATGCGCAGTGCAGGAAACAGCACAAGAAGCCCGGCTCCGGCCAGAGCTGCCGCGTGGGCCCAATGGGTGCGCGCAGCACCCAGGCGGGCGATCAGGCACTGGCCAAGGGAACCCTGCAGCATGAAGCACAGCAGGCCCCACCAGCCGAAATACTGGAAAGTCTCCGGCAGCAGGGGGCTGAGCAGTTTGAAAAAGACAGCGAACAGCGGCAGGGAATCGGTATACAGAACACTGACCCGGTGGGGGTAGATGGTGGAATAGGACATGCCCAGATAAGGCAGATGCCACTCACTGTGACGATACTGCACCCAACCCAGATAGTGCTGGGTCGGGTCTCCGTGACCGTTGAGCAGCCAATCCACCTCAGTGGGGTTCAGTACTCTGGTTCCGTACAACGCCAAAAAGACCGCGGCTCCTAAAAGAGCCCCGGCCAACGCCCAAAGACGCGCACGGCGGCATTCGACGTTTTTCTTCATCAGCGGTCAAAGGTGGTGCACAGGGTGGTGGACCAGGTCTCGCCCTGGGCAAGGCTGGCGGCGCAGGGGCGCTGCTCCCATTCGATGGGACCGTTTTCCTCGCCGGGCAGGCTGTGCCAGGGTTCGATGCAGACGAACCGCACCGGCTTGGCGGGGCTGGACCAGATCAGCACATAGGGGTATCCCTCAATGTTGCAGGAAACCTTGCGCCCGGTGTCCTTTTCCACAATGGCCAGGTTGGCGCTGCGCAGGTTTACCATGCAGTAGCTGTCGTTGGCGAAAAGCTCGTCGGTCAGGGGGACGGTCTTGGTGTTGCGGCCCAGATAGTAGAAGTCCCGGCCGTTCAGCAGGCCGTTGGGCAGGCAGCTCACACACAGGGGACTTTCCAGTTCGTCAAAACGGAACTCGTAGTCCTCGGTGGTGTGTTTGTCGTCGAAGGGGATGGCAAAAGCCGGATGATACCCGATGCCGAACCGCAGCTGCTCTTCCACGGGGTTCTCCACTGTCAGGGTGTGGCAGACCGTCTTGCCGTTGAGGGTAAAGGTGGAACGCAGTACAAAGGCGTAGGGCCATTTCTGCAGGGTCTGGGCATCGGCGGTAAGCTCAAATACCAGGCTGTCGTCGGTGCGGTTGACCAGGGTGTGCTCTACGTCCCGGGCAAAACCATGCTGACCGCCGGTGTACTCCACCCCTTTGGCCAGCATCTTGCCGTCGGTGAGCTTGCCGGTGTAGGGGAAGAGGATGGGCGCATGGCGGGCCCAGACGGTGGGGTCGGCCTGCCAGAGCATCTCGGCCCCGGTGTGCTTGTTGATAACGCTGACCGCCTCGGCGCCGTGGGTGTCCACAGTCAGGCGGATATGTTCATTTTCGATGGTATGGCGCATTTCGTATACCCCCAAAGGATTTGTTTCTTTCAGTATAACGCAAAGGTGAAAAAATGGAAAGAGGACCCGCATCGAATTTTCCACACCCGGGGCACCGCGATGGGGAAATCGTCATATCCTGTTGTCAGGGAGGTGTTATCTATGCCGACTGGCAGTATATGGATCGCGGCGGCCCTGGCCGAAGAGGCCGCGCCGCTGGCGGGGGTGCGGGTGACAGTTCTGGATGAGAGCGGTGTGCCCGTCAACCGCCTGGAAACCGACGAAAACGGCGTTGCCCTGCAGACGGGCCTGGCCGCGCCCGACCGCTCTTACAGCCTGGACGAGGCCAACACCACGGTGCGGCCCTATGCCGTGTATGACCTGGTGGCCGAAAAGGACGGATGGCAGACGGTGCGGGTGGAAGGCGTGCAGGTGTTTGACGGCCAGCAGACGGTGGCCCGGCTGGCGTTTCTGCCCGCCGACGGTGCAGTGACCACCGGCCGCATCGCCCAGGAAAGCAATGTGCGGATTCCGCCCCATCCGCTGTTTTCCGGCCGGGGCGGCAGCGGCCCTGCTCCGGCGGGCAACTGCCCCGGATTGCAGGGCCGTGTGCTGAAAGAGGTGGTCATCCCCAAGACCATCACGGTGCATCTGGGCCGCCCCAGCGAGAACGCCCGCAACGTGACGGTGAGCTTTCAGGAGTATATCGCCACGGTGGCTTCGGGCGAGGTCTATCCCACCTGGGCGGGACGCTTCTGTCCACGCCGGACTCAGAAGTTCCAGTCGATCTCCACCCTGCGAGTGCCGTTTTCCGGCGGAAACACCCGTATCCGGTCCACCATCAGGCCGACCAGCGCCCGGTCCAGTACCGGCAGGGCGGCGGCCTGCCGCAGCCGGCGCTGCCGGGCAGCCGACGCGGATTCCGGTGCGGGGGCGGATTCCAGAGCGTGCAGACGCTGCTCCAGCCGGGTGATTTCCTGACGGAACCGGCGGTGCAGCGTCTGAAACTCCTCTTCCTCCACCACGCCGCCGCAGCGGTCGAGATACAGTGCCTCCACGGCGGCCCGGCGGCGTTCCAGCTCTGTGTGCAGATGACGCTTTTCTCTTTCTGCAGCGTCCTCATCGGGACCCGGCGGGCAGAGGGACGGATCTTCCGGGTCGAGGTAAGGCCCCAGAAGGGCCCGGATACGCGCCAGCACCGCTGTTTCCAAGGCGGCGACCGGCAGATAAGGCTGACCGGGGCAGAGTGTGCGGTCTCGCAGGGCGGTACGGCAGCGGAAATACCGGGTGCGGCTGCCGTCTGCCTCCTTGCGGCCGGAGGCGGTTTGCTCCATCACCCGGCCGCACAGTCCGCAGACCACCCGGCCTGCCAGCGGATGGATGCTGCCGCCCGTGCCGCTGCGGGCGCCGCTGTGCAGCATCTGCTGCACCCGGTCGAAGGTTTCCCGGTCGATGATGGCCGGGTGGGTGCCGGGCACCACGATCCATTGGCTGCGGGGGATCCAGACGGTTTTGCAGGACTTGTAGCTGATGCGCCGGTGGCGGCCCTGTTCCAGGTCTCCGGCATAGGTGCGGGTGGTGAGCAGCCGGTGGATGGTGGATTTGCTCCAGGTTTCGCGGAGGACTCCTATATAATAAGGTGTATTGCCTTCTCTGAGCCGCCGGTATACCCCCGGCGGTGGCAGGTTCTCCCGGTTCAGGGTCTGTGCAATGCGGGTGGTGCCTAGACCGGACAGATACAGCCAGAAGATACGGCGGACCACCCCGGCAGCTTCCGGGTCGATGACCAGACGGTTGTGGTCGGCGGGGTCTTTGGCGTAGCCGTACAGCGGGAACGCGGCGATGTACTGCCCGGCCCGGCGTTTGTGGGTCAGTACCGAGCGTACGTTGGCGGACAGGTCCTCCAGATACCATTCGTTGATCAGCCCGTTGATCTGGCGGCTTTTCTTGTTGGCGTCGTCGAAGGTATCCACATGGTCCACCACCGCGATGAACCGGATGCCCCATAAAGGAAACAGGCCGTGCAGGTATTTTTCCACCAGTTCCATATCCCGGGTAAAACGGGACTGAGTCTTGACCAGGATCAATTCGAACTCGCCCGCCCTGGCGGCTTCGAGCATTCGGTTGAAGTCCGGCCGGGTGCGGTCGATGCCGGAATAATCCTCGTCACAATATATATGTGTAACTTCGTGGCCGTGCTGGCGGGCATATTCCAGCAGCATGGCCCGCTGGTTCTGGATGCTTTCGGATTCCTGGACCTCGCTGCCTGGCAGGACTTCGTCCTCTTTGCTCAGGCGGCAGTAGATGGCGGCTCTCATGGGCAGGTCTGACCGATGGCGATGCGCAGCCAGGTCCGGGCCAGCTGCTTCAGCGCTTCTTCACGGTGGGATGGGACGGCGGAACGGAACGTATCCCGAACCAAAAGAATGGGGGAATCCATGGCGACCTCCGTTTCTGTGGCAGTGGAATATATCTTTCCATGGGTACGGAGGAATGTACGTGAATATGTGATAGATTAATTACAAAATAGTTACAAAACGAAAAAACCGCCGAAAATACGGAAAAAAGTTTCTGAATTCAGAAGCTTTTTCGGCGGCGGCGGGGGCTTTGCGGGAAAGTTGTGACCATTTTGTGACCGAGGACGTATATAATAGCTTCATAAAGTCATGAATTGCCCCGTTTCGGGGTAACTAGTGCAGGGCGGAAACGCTCGGAAAGGAGAATTTCATGGACAAGTTATGGTTCAAGGCACGCCGCGTGATCAGCGTTCTGCTGGTCTTTGCGATGCTGGCTTCCCTGACGCCGGTCCAGGTCTTTGCCGACGAAGATCTCGCGGCGACACCTGCGCCGACCAGTGAGCCGGCTGAGGAGACTGAGTCGCTGAACACCAATGAAGGTGCCGATCTCGACACGGGAGGCGCTGCTGTTTCCGGTGATTCGGGAGATACAGGTGCCGTGACCGGTAATGCTGGTGCTGGTGATGTTGCTGGTGCTGGTGATGTTGCCGATACCGGTGATGTC
>CAJMLV010000007.1 GCA_905214345.1 uncultured bacterium | reverse complement strand
ACACGTTCTGCAGGCCCGCCAGCAGCAGCACGGCGTCGTAGCCGATGTTGCTCCAGATCTGCACCACGGCGCAGGTGAACAGCACGATGCTGGAATTGGTCAGCCAGCCGATGTTGGCGCCCAGCATCGTGTTAATGATACCATACTGGGAGTTGAAAATCCACTTCCAGACCATGGCCACGGCGGCGGGGGCCACCACCATGGGCAGGAAGAAGATGGCGCGGAAGGTGGTGCGGCCGCGGATCTTGCTGTTCAGCAGCACCGCCACCAGCAGCGCCAGGAAGATGCCCACCGGCACGGTGAGGATACAGAACAGGATGGTGTTCCAGGTGGCTTTCCAGAACTCGGCGTTCTGGAACATCTCCACATAGTTGTCGATGCCCTCGAACTCGAACATGCCGAAAGGCTTGGACTTGGAGAAGCTCATGTAAATAGTTTCGATGAAGGGATAAATGTTCAGCACCAGCAGGCCGATGATGGTGGGCGCCACCATGATCAGGCCCCAGATCGCGCCGTCACGGGCGAGTTTGGAAGTTTTCTGCATGAGTGTGCCTCCTCATTCGTAATACTCGGCACTGGCTTCGTCCACAGCGTCCTGCATGGCCTGCAGGCCGGTATCCAGATCCAGTTCGCCGGTGTAGATCTTCAGCAGCGTGTCGCTGACTTCGCTCTTCCATTCGGGGCGGGCGGCGTTGTTCACGCTCTGCACGCAGTAATCGAACATATCAATGAAGGGCTGCACGTCGATGGGATATTCGTCGAACACGCCCACCCAGGTGTCTTCCAGGCCTTCATAAGCCGGGATGGCGGCGCCGCTCTCGCCCTGGATGCGCTGGCCTTCCTCGCTGCCGAAGAACTTCAGCACGTCCTTGACGATGTCCATGTGCTTGTTGTTGGCGCTGGTGGCGTAGCTCAGGCCGTTGGAGATGGAAGCCCGGCCGTCGCCGCTGACGGGGTCGGGGCAGGCGGGCAGGACCGCCACATCCCATTTGCCCACCATGTCGGGGTAGTTCTGCAGTTCGCTCAAAATGTTCCAGTCGCCTTCCAGGAACATGGCGCCCTTCTCAGAGAAGAAGGCCGTGCCGGGAGAGGTCTCGGCAAAATAGGTCTGGGTGGGGCACCAGTCATAGCTCTGCAGGCCGATGTAGAACTCCATGCCTTTCTTGGTGGCGGGGTCCAGGAAGTTGCCGCGGGTCTTGTCCTCGGTCAGGATGCTGCCGCCCGCCTGGTACACAAAGTTCCAGTAACCCAGCTGGTCGTCGCCGTAGGCCATGTAGCCGTACTTGCCGGTGGCGTCGTAGATCTTCTGGGAAGCATCCACCAGATCATCCCAGGTCCAGGTCTCGTCTGGGTAAGCCACCCCGGCGGCGTCAAACATTTCCTTGTTGTAGACAAGGCCCACGGTGTCCTTGTCTTTGGGCACGGCATACAGGTTGCCGTCCGAACCGCTGGCGTTGGCCAGGGAAATGTCGGAGAAGTGCTCGGTCTCCACAATGTCGGAGCAGTCGGCCAGCTTGCCGTTGTCGGCGTACTTCAGGATCTCGTTGGTGTGCATCCAGAAGATGTCCGGCATATGGTTGCTGATGGCCGCCGCTTCCAGCTTGGTCCAGTATTCGTCCCAGTTGATGACCTGGACCTCAATGTGGACATTGGGATGCTCGGCGGTGTAGGCGTCGCACATCGCCTGCATACCGTCGCGCTGCGCAACGTCCCAGATCTGGAAGGTCAGGTTCACGGTGCCGTCGGCGCTTTCGTTCCCGCAGGCAGTCAGCCCGGTGGCCAGACCGGCTGTCATGCACGCCGCCATCAACCCGGCAAGCAGCTTCCGTTTGATGTTCATAAGATGTTTTCCTCCTGTCTGATCGTTTGCAGTGGTTCTGCCAGCCCGGCCGGTGCGGCAGCGGCAGGGGCTTACCGAGGCCCTTTGCCATATTGCTGAAATTTTAGGGAAGATTTTGTGCAATGTGCACTATGCACAAATTATTTCCCGATCTGACGGCTTTATTATACAATCTGACAAAGAAAGCGTGAATATCTTACTGCCAGTTTTTATATCTCAATTTAGTGGTTTTCTGCTGAAAATGTTGAAGTCAGAACGCATTGTGGTATATAATAAGAAAAAATCAAGAAATTTTTCGGGGTGATACAAAATGGTGCAAAACAACGATGTACAAACCGAAAACAAGCTGAAATTCCATGTTTTCCAGGATGAACGCTTTGTGGACCTGAACCTGTACCAGTACGGCTGGGAGCGCACCGAACCTCTGCACTCCTACGGTCCCCATGCCCGCAACCATTACCTGTTCCACTACGTCATTTCGGGGCGGGGGGTGCTGTATGCCGACGACAACGCCTACACCATCGAGGGCGGCCACGGGTTTCTCATCGTGCCGGGGGTGCCCACCACCTACGTGGCCGACCGGGAAGACCCCTGGGAGTATACCTGGATCGAATTCGACGGCCTGCGTGCCAGAGAAAGCCTGAGCCTGGCGGGGGTCAGCCGCCATCAGCCGGTGTACACCCCCCTCAACCGGGAGGCGGGCCGCCTGCTGGAAGAACAGATGCTCTACATCGTCAACCATTCCCAGGCCAGCCCCATCCGGCAGATCGGCCAGGGGTTCCTCTTCCTGGACCAGCTGGTACAGTCCTCGGCGGGGCAGCGTCCCCAGACCCAGCGCCGCCTGCGGGACTTCTACATGAAGGAAGCCCTTTCCTTTATAGAGCAGAACTACCAGCGGGACATCTCCATCGAGGAGATCGCCGCTTTCTGCGGGCTGAACCGCAGCTATTTCGGCAAGGTCTTCCGGGATACCATGGGCGAAAGCCCCCAGGCCTTCCTGCTGCACTACCGCATGGCCCGGGCGGCCCAGCTGCTGAAAGAAAGCACCCTGCCCATCAGCGCCATCAGCGCCATGGTCAGCTACGCCAACCAGCTGCACTTTTCCCGGGCGTTCAAGTCGGTGTACGGGGTGGCGCCCCGGGACTACCGGGCCACCCATTTCGTCCAGCCCCAGGAAAAACCATGAACAAAAAGCCCCCGGACTGCGTTTCTGCAGTTCCGGGGGCTTCTGTGCGTTCAGTCGGCGTTGTGGAAGCGCTCCACCCGCATTTTCAGGTGGTGCTTCTTGCGCAGTTCGGCAATGGCGGACATCATCTCGGATTTGTGGTGGGCGTCAATGGCCGCCTGGTCCCGCCAACGGTCGATGAGCAGTACCGTTTCGGGGTCGTCAGAGGGGAAGAAGTAGGCGTAGCCCAGGTTGCCTTCCTCGGCGCGGATCTTGTCCACCAGACCGCTCTCGGTCATCTCCCGGGCAAATTCCCGGGCGCTGCCGTCGCGGCCGGTATAAAAGATGTGGATGGTGATGGTTTCGTTCATGCAGGACCGCCTCCCTTTTTGTTTGGTTCCAGTATACACCATTCCGGCGGAGGTGTCCTGCTTTTTTTCAAATTGTGCAAAGCCCCTGCAGCGCCCGCACCGAGGTGTCGGCGGTGACATACAGGGAAACATCCAGCCCGGCGCAGCACCTGGCCAGCGGCCCGCCGAAAAAGGCAAAACTGCGGGTGATCTGCCCGCCCAGGCAGAGACACTGGGGCCGGTACGCCTGCAGGAAAGGGGACAGGGCGTCCGCCAGACGGGTGCCGAACTCCTCAAAGCAGGCCAGGGCGGCGGGGTCCCCCTGCTCACAGCGGGCGGCCAGGGCTGCCCCCTCCAGGGGTTCGCCCAGTCGCCGGGCGCACAGGGCCATCAGACCCCGCTTGCTGATATGGTCGTCGATGCAGCTGTCCAGGAAGGGGGCGGGGTAGATGTAACCCCCGGCGGGGACGTTGGGGGTGCCTTCGGGGGCCAGGGCGCTGCCCAGACCGAAGGCGCTGCCGCAGCCGGTGCCGATGCACACCGATACCGACCGTTCGCTGCCCGCGGCGCTGCCGTAATGGATCTCCCCCAGGGCGAAAGCCGCCACATCGTTGATGAAGCGGATGTCCTGCGGGGACGCCAGCCGGTCCCGAAGCCGGGCGTAAAGCTCGTGGCGCAGGTCGACTTCATACAGGGCGTCGTACTTGTCCAGCCCCTGCAGCAGGCAGATGCCTTTTTCATAGTCGAAAGGCCCGGGAAATGCCAGCCGCAGTCCGCCCAGCACCGGCGGGCGGCCTGCCGCGGCGTCCAGTTCCCGGAACACGGCGGCAAAATGGTCCAGCAGGGTGTCCCGGTCCTCCCCCGACCGGGCGGGAAAATGCCGCAGGGGCGCCAGCAGGGTGCCGCGGTCCACCGGGGCGCCCTTCAGTTCGGTGCCGCCCACGTCCAGACAAAGCAGAGGTGCAGCCATCACAATGCCTTCTTTCGGTTGGATTTGTCAGCCCCAGTATACCAGACGCCGGAATATATGTAAATACATATATTGCAGAAATGACGAAATGTTTTGAATATGTATTGACAAATACGCTGCCGTCCCCTATGCTGTAAGTACAACAACGGCAAGGAGGCTGGTTCTGTCATGTCCCAAGTGAAAGAAGCAAATCCCGGACGGTATGTGATCTATCCCCGCATCGAGGTCAACTGCCCCGATGCCCGGGTCAGCCAGGGCTTTTCCGCCATTGCGGCGGCCCTGGGTCAGGCGATGCAGGGCAAAAAGGTGCTCTGCGTGGAATGTTACCCCGGCGTGGATCAGGAAGAACTGCTGGCAGGGCTGGAATCCCTGCACCCGGACCTGGTCATCCACAGCGACGACCTGGCCTTTGAGCCGGAAAAGCTGGACGCCGCCCTGGAAGCCGACCTGCTGCCCGACGATCCCGTCTTCGGCATCATGACGGTGCGGCGGCTGAAGGATTTCTTCTATGCGGACAAGATCGAAGAAGCCCGCCGCCGCATCGAAGCCGCCGAAGGCACCGTGCTGGTCTACGGCGTGGGAGCCTGCCTGGTCCATCCCGGCGACGTGCAGGTGATGGCGGACATCACCCGTTGGGAGATCCAGCTGCGCTACCGCCGCGGCATGACCAACTGGCGCACCGCCCAGACCGACCTGCCCAAGCTGAAAAAGTACAAGCGGGGCTTTTTTGCGGAATGGCGCTGGGCCGACCGGGAAAAAGACCACCTGCTCAACACCATGGACTTCTATCTGGACATGACCACCGAGGGCGAACCCGCCATGGTGGACGGCCCTTCCTACCGGGAAGCTCTGCACCAGACCGCCCGCCGTCCCTTCCGCATGGTGCCCTACTTTGACCCGGGCGTGTGGGGCGGCCACTGGATGAAGGATCACTTCGAACTGCCGGAAAACGGCAGCAACTATGCCTGGAGCTTTGACGGCGTGCCCGAAGAGAACAGCCTGCTGCTGGATTTCGGCGGCGCGCTCATCCAGACCCCGGCCCTGAACCTGGTGCTGCAGCAGCCCCGTGCCCTGCTGGGCGACGGCGTCCACGCCCGCTTCGGCAAGGAGTTCCCCATCCGCTTCGACATGCTGGACACGGTGGGCGGCCAGAACCTGTCCCTGCAGGTGCACCCCCTCACCGAGTACATCCAGAATACCTTCAACATGCGCTATACCCAGGACGAAAGCTACTACATCCTGGACGCCGGGGAAGATGCCTCGGTGTGGCTGGGCGTGAAGGACAACGTGGACCCCGCCGCCATGGAAGCCGACCTGCGCCGGGCCCAGGCCGGGGAAGCGCCCTTCCCGGCGGAAAAGTACATCAACAACATCCCGGTGAAAAAGCACGACCATGTGCTCATCCCGGCGGGCACCACCCACTGTTCCGGCGCCAACACCATGGTGCTGGAGATCAGCGCCACCCCCTATATCTTCACCTTCAAGCTGTGGGACTGGGGCCGCCTGGATCTGGACGGCAAACCCCGCCCCATCCACATCGACCACGGCATGGCCAACATCCAGTTTGACCGCAACACCCGGTGGGTCCACGAGAATCTGGTGGGCCAGACCCGGGTGCTGCGTCAGGACGAAAACGGCCTGGTGGAGCGCACCGGCCTGCATCGGCGGGAGTTCATCGACACCATCCGCTATACCACCACCGGCCGCATGCCGGTGGAGCGCAACGGCAGCGTTCATGTGATGAACCTGGTGGACGGCGCCCGTGCCCGCATCACCAGCCCCGACGGCGCCTTTGCGCCCTTTGAGCTGCACTATGCCGAAACCTGCATCCTGCCCCAGGATGCGGGCGCCTATGCCATCGAGTCGGTAGACGGCGGCGAGGTGAAGGTCATCGTGGCCGGCGTGCGCACCTGACCTTGCCTTTTTTGGACCGGCTCTGGTATACTGAAACAAAACAACGGCGGGAAGGAGGCTGACCATGGCGAAATCTCTGCATGAGCAGGCGGCGGAGTACATCCGCGCCCGTATCCAGTCGGGGGAGTATGCCCTGGGCAGCCGCATCCCCACCGAAAAGGAACTCTGTGCCCTGCTGGGGGTCAGCCGCCCCACCCTGCGCCAGGCGCTGGATACCCTCACACGGGAAGGCGTTCTCTCCCGGGTCAAGGGCCGGGGCACCTTTGTGACCCAGCCCAAGGTCACCCACGAATCCACCAGCTTCATCACCGGTTACCGGGCCGAAAGCGAGCGCAACCACCACACCGTCCGCACCAAAGTGCTGGAGATCGGGGTCATCCGTGCCCCGGAGGAGGTCTGCGCCGCCCTGGAACTGCCCGCGGGGGCCAGGGTCACCCGCCTGGTGCGGCTGCGCCATCTGGAAGGCTGCAACAACGACGCCCCGGTGGTGTACACCACCCTGTATGTGCCCTGCAAGTATTTCCCCGATATGGCGCAGCTGGATTTTACCGACCTTTCCTTTTACGGGGTGCTGGCCGACCGCGGCCTGGACGTGCGCCGGGCCAGCCGTAAGCTGGAAGTGGTCCCGCCGCCCCCGGAAGTGGCGGCCGGGCTCTGCCTGGGCCCCTTTGAGCCCGCCGTCTACATCACCTCGGTGGGGCGGATGGCCAACGACCGGCCCATCGAGTATACCGAAAGCTATTATCCCGCCGCCAGCAGCCGCTTTCTCATCGAAGTGCGCCGCTGATGCTGCCCGAAAACACACCGCCCCCGTCCGGTTCAGCCCGGACGGGGGCGGTTTTTGCATATTGGCGGGGTTATTCGGCCAGCAGGCCCCGGTACAGGATGTTGGAGGTCACATAACTGACCTCCTGGGCCAGACCGGGATGCTCGATGGCAAACAGGATCTTGGAGGCCAGCCGGGCGCCCAGGGTCTTGGGTTGTACGTCCACGGTGGTGATCTGTTCCGCCACGTTCAGGTACTCGGCGTTGTTGTCAAAGCCGGTCAGGGCCACCCGGTTTTCCGGGCCGGTGCCTTTTTCCTCGTAATAGCGCTGGATGAAGTGGGCAATGTAGTCGCTGACGCAGACGAAGCCGTCCGGCCGGGTCTTGAGGTGCTCCAGGAAATAACTGATCTCCTCGTAATGGGTGCGCAGGCCCAGCGGTCCGGTGAGGGAAAGGGTGGGGTCGGGGGTCAGGCCCCGCTCCGCAAAGGCGTCCAGGAACCCCCGGTAACGGTCGGTGTTGGTCTGGGCGTACTGCACATCCCCCAGAAAACCCAGCCGGGTGTGGCCCTTGTCCAGCAGGCGGCCGGTGATCTGACGCACCAGGTCCCGGCCCTCGATCAGCAAAATGTCCCCGTGTAAACGGGAGAAGGGCAGGGTGGGGATGGTATCCAGGTAAACTTTCGGCAAAGGAAGATCCGCCAGCAGCTGCAGGATGGGCGGTGAATAAACATTCAGAACAATCATTCCTTCTACCGAGCCGTCGGTGAGATTGGAGGGCAGGATGTAACCTTCTTTATAAGAGGTAGGCAAATAAGTATACATCAGGTTAACGCCCTGGGCGGAAAGATCCTTGGCGATCTGGTGGATGATCTGCATCCAGAACAGGGAGGATTCCGGCCGGCAGACCACCACCGCCACACTGCGGTTGTGGGTGGGTTCCGGGGCGGGCGCCAGCTGCCGCGGAGACTGAAAATAGCCCATTTCTTCGGCTTTGGCCTGGATCTGGCGCCGCAGCGCGTCCGACACGCCGGGACGGTTGTTCAGCGCCTTCCAGACCGAGATGCGGGAGGTGGACAGGGCGTCCGCGATGTCCTGCATGGTGGGTTTACTCATGATGGTACACTCCGTTTGAATGGTCTAGATTGGTTTTATTATACCGCGCCCCGGGGAAATTGACAATATACATGTTAACAAAAGTTAATGGTTAAATTTGCTCATTTTGGCAAAACAAATAAAACAATGTGGAAAAGCTACAAAAAAATGACAGGCACAACAAATCGTTCGGAAATTTGTGCGGTTTGACGGTTGACACTGGTACGAAAAGTAGTTAATATTAAGCTAACAAATGAAAACGTGCGGATAAAAATGTTAACAACGTTAAGGGGGAGTTAACATACTGCCGCACAAACGGTCGAAAGGAGCGAATCGTATGAAAAAGGATAAGCCGACGACCGGCAAACAGCTGAAGCCGAAGCGCGGTCACTGGTCGCGGGACGACACAGAGCTGACTCTGCTGGGCCTGCCGGCCACCATCTGGTTTGCGGTATTCTGCTATCTGCCCATGTTCGGCCTGATCATCTCGTTCAAGGATTTCAAGCTGGTTCCGGGCAAGGGCTTCCTGGTCAGCCTGTTCCAGAGCGAGTGGTGCGGGTTCAAGAACTTCAACTTCTTTTTGTCCAGCAACACCTTCGGGATGCTTTTGCGCAACACCTTGCTGTACAACCTGGTGTTCATCGTCATCAACCTGGTGATCCCGGTCACCCTGGCCATCATCATCAACCAGCTGTACTCCAAATTCGCCTCCAAGTGCTACCAGACCATGATGTTCTTCCCCTACTTCATGTCCTGGGTCGTGGTCAGCTACTTCGTCTACGCCTTCCTGAACCCTGACAAGGGCCTGGCCAACAACATCATCCAGTTCTTCGGCGGCGACAAGGTCATGTGGTACTCCCAGCCCAGCTACTGGCCCTTCATCCTGACCTTCATGTCCACCTGGAAGTCCATGGGCTACAACATGGTCGTTTATCTGGCCAGCATCACCGGCATCGACGCCACTCTGTACGAAGCCGCCATCCTGGACGGCGCCACCAAGTGGCAGCAGGCCAAGTTCATCACCATCCCCTCCATCAAGCCCATGATCATCATGATGTTCATCCTGAACATCGGCAAGATCTTCTATTCCGACTTCGGTCTGTTCTGGCAGGTCACCCAGGGCGTGCCCAACTCCCTGTACAACGTGGCCAGCACCTTCGATACCTACATCTTCCAGGCCATCCAGAGCCAGGTCAGCGTCGGCCAGACCGCGGCCGCCGGCCTGTTCCAGGCGGCGTGCTGCTGCGTCACCATCCTGGTCACCAACTTCATCGTTTCCAAGATCGATGAAGACAGCGCCATCATCTGAGAAAGGAAGGAGGAACAACATGACCATTTCCGAAAAGCGGGAAGCCCGCAAGGCCGAAAAAGCCCTGGAACGGGAGGAAGCCAAGTCTGCATTCCGCCTCAACCAGATCAAACCGGCCACCAACGCCCTGTTCAACGCCCTGTTCGTTGTGCTTTCCTTCATCTGCCTCTTCCCCGTGGCTTACGTGGTGATGATCTCGGTCAGTTCGGAGGAATCCATCCGTCTGAACGGCTACGCCCTCATCCCCGAGACCTTCTCCTCCAGCGCCTACATGTTCCTGTGGAACGAGCGCGGCACCATCGCCCACGCCCTGTTCATCTCCATCCTGGTCACCGTGGTGGGCACCGTCCTGGGTGTTCTGCTCACCACCACCATGGGCTACGTGCTCTCCCGCCCGCAGTACCGCCTGCGCAACTTCTTCAACTGGGTGGTATTCATCCCCATGATCTTCAACGGCGGCATGATCGCCAACTACGTGGTGGTGGCCAACCTGCTGCACCTCAACGACACCATCTGGTGCCTGATCCTGCCCCTGGCGGTGTCCAGCTTCAACGTCATCATCTCCAAGACCTTCTTCCGCACCACCATCCCCGATTCCATCATTGAATCGGCCAAGATCGACGGTGCTTCCCAGCTGACCATCTTCAGCCGCATCGTGGTGCCCATCTCCAAGCCTGTGTTCGCCACCATCGGCCTGTTCCTCACCTTCGGCTACTGGAACGACTGGTTCCAGTCCAGCCTGTACATCTCCAAGAACAACCTGGTCAGCCTGCAGGCTCTGCTGAACAACATGATGAAGAACCTGGACTACATCGCCAACAACCCCTCTGCCGGTCTGAGCCTGCAGCAGTACCGCAACTCCATGCCTTCGGAATCCGTCCGCATGGCCATCGCGGTGGTCATCGTCATCCCCATTGCCTGCGCCTATCCCTTCTTCCAGAAATACTTCATTTCCGGTCTGACCATCGGCGCTGTCAAGGGCTGATATCTCTTCATTGTATTCCGACAGGATCTCCTGTCCCGCAACCATACACGAAAAGGAGCAACAACATGAAAAAGTTCAACAAGGTTCTTGCTTTGGGCATGACCGGCGCCATGGCGCTGAGTCTGGCGGCCTGCGGCGGCAACGGCGGTTCTTCCGCAGCCACCTCCACCTCCGGTGAAACCACCGGCACCGACGAAGTCGTTACCCTGACCTGGGTCACCGTCGGCAACGGCCAGCCCACCAACTACGACGCCTGGCTGGAGCAGATCAACCCCTATCTGGAAGAGAAGATCGGCGTCAACCTGGACGTGCAGGTCGTTTCCTGGGGCGACTGGGACAACCGCCGCAACGTCATCGTCAACACCGGCGGTGAGTACGACATCCTGTTCACCAACATGAACACCTATGTCAACGACGTGAACATCGGTGCTTTCGCCGATATCAGCGAGCTGGTCAAGACCGCTACCCCCGACCTGTATGCTTCCATCCCCGAAGATTACTGGGAAGCCTGCGAAGTGGGCGGCAAGCTGTACGCCGTGCCTTCCTACAAGGACTCCTCCATCACCGAATACCTGGTCTGGGATAAGGAACTGGCCGAATCCACCGGCTTCACCATCCCCGAAGCCATCTCCATGTCCGAACTGGGCACCATGACCGATGTGCTCACCGACATGACCGCCTCTTCCGGCGAAGCTGCCTTCCCCATGAACCAGAACGGCGCCACCTGGGCCGCTTTTGAGTACGACAACATGGGCACCGGCCTGCTGCCCATCGGCGTGCGTTATAACGACGCCACCGCCACCGTGGTTTCTGTCCTGGAACAGGAAGACATCCAGGCCACCCTGGATACCTTCCATGAATGGTATCAGGCCGGCATCATCAACTCCGACGCCGCCACCAAGCCCGAAGAAAACGCCTACAAGCCCTGCAGCGTAGCCCAGGGTTGGTCCGGCGCTGCCAAGACCACCTGGGGCCCCAACATGGGCGTTGAGGCTGCCGTCACCAAGCTCGGCCCCACCATCGTTTCCAACGACACCGTCCGCGGCTCCATGAACTGCATCTCCGCCAACTGCGCTTACCCCGAAAAGGCTCTGCAGCTGCTGGAACTGGTCAACACCGATTCCTACGTCCGCGACCTGCTGTACTACGGCGTCCAGGGCGATGACTGGGATTACACCGACGACACCAAGGAATGGGTCCACAAGAACAACGCCAACTGGACCATGGCCGGCTACACCCAGGGCAGCTTCTTCGTTGTCACACCCACCGATGACTACGACTTCAACCAGTACGACGAAGTCAAGGAACTGAACGAGGCCGCCGAGCCCTCCGTCCTGCTGGGCTTCAGCCTGGACACCAGCGCCTTCAAGGATGACCTGGCCAACTGCGTCGCCATCTACGAGCGCTACAAGGGCGAACTGCTGACCGGTACCAAGGCCACCGACGAGATCGTTCCCGCCATCATGAGCGAGCTGCGCGCTGCCGGCTTCGACGAGATCATGGCTCAGTGCCAGGAGCAGGTCGACGCCTTCATGGCCAGCAACGGCGGCGCTTCCGCCGAGACCGCGGCCGAGTAATCGTCCCCGTCTGAAATCCGTCATCAACCCGTAACACAAAGGCCGTCGCTTCGCGCGGGCAGGAGAAAACAGCAGCAGCGGCAGAGCCGCCGCCTTTGATCGAACAGCATTTTTCAAGATCGATCCAGCTTTTTCACCGGCCCGGCCCAGCGGCGGCCTTTTTTTGGGGGTTATCCCCCAAAAAACGCGCTGTCCACACAAAAAGATCAAATTTCCGTATGAGGGGTGTCTACCCATGAAACAGCACGCCATCCGGACCGTCTATGTGGTCCACCATTCCCACACCGACATCGGATATACCGATCTGCAGGAACACGTCGTCGACCTGCAGGTGGATTATATCCGCAGCGCCCTGCGCCTGATGCAGGACCCCGCCAACGCCGACTTCCGCTGGAACTGCGAGACCCTGTTCTGCGTGGAGGAATTCTTCAAAACCGCCACCGAGGAAGAAAATGCGCAGTTCATGGCCCTGGCCAAAGACGGCCGCCTGGGCCTGTCCGCCAACTACCTGAACTTCACCGACCTTTTGGACTGCGGCATCTATGCCCGCCGTCTGGGCCGGTGGCGGGAGAAGTTCGCTGCCGAGGGCATCAACTTCAACACCGCCATGTGTGCCGACATCAACGGCATCTCCATGGGTCAGCGGGACGCCATGATCGACAACGGCGTGGAATTTCTGTACACCAACATCCACTGCCACCACGGCATGTACCCCCTGCACCAGAACCAGAACGCCTATTTCTGGGAGAACAAGGAGGGCCGCCGGCTGCTGGTGTGGAACGGCGAGCACTACAACCTGGGCAACGTGCTGGGTCTGCGCCCCAACCATACCCCCAACTTCATGACCATGGACCGCCTGGGCTCCGCCCCTCTGCCGGAGGACGACGTGGAAGCCCTGGCCCAGAACCTGGACAACTACCTCACCGAATGTGAGGAGAACGGCTATCCCTACGACTTCATCCTGGCTTCGGTGTCCGGCGTGTTCAGCGACAACGCCCCGCCCGAACCCCTGATCCTGCAGACCATCCAGGGCTACAACCGCAAGTACGGCGAAGATGTGGAAGTGCGGATGGTCAGCCTGCAGGAACTGTACGCCGCCATCGCCCCCAAGCTGACCGACGCCCCGGTGTACCACGGGGACCTGACCGACTGGTGGGCCAACGGCGTGGGCTCCACCCCCTATGCGGTGAAGCATTACCGGGACGCCTGCCGCAGCTATGAGCTGGCCCGCCGCCTGGACCCCGACCTGGAAGAACACCAGCCCGCCCTCATGCAGGAAGCCGAGGACGCCCTGATGCTCTACGCCGAGCACACCTGGGGCCATTCCGCCAGCATCACCAACCCCTACGAGTCCATGGTGCTGGACCTGGATATGCGCAAGAACGCCTATGCTTCCCGCGCCCATGAGGCCGCCGCCCGCATGCTGGGCCGCATTGCCCGGGACCAGGGGGATATCCTGCGGTACTACGCCACCAGCGGCCGTATCCGGGTGCAGAACCCCACCGGCCTCACCGGCCCCATGGCGGTGGAATTCTATGTGGAGACCCTGCCCGCCGGCCTGCCCAATGCGGTCATCCGCGGCGAGGACGGCCATGTGATCCCCTGCCAGGTCAGCCCCCATCCCCGCGGCCGCCGGATTTCTTTTGTGGATACCTTTACCCCCGGCGAGGTCAAGCAGTATACTTATGAGAGAGCCCAGGCCGAGGAGACCCGCCTGAACACCCGCAAGTGCTATGTGGGCGCCGAGCGTATCCGGGACATCGTCAACGATTACGACCCCGTCACCTTCCGCCTGCCGTACAGCTTCGAAAACCGCTTCTTCCGCCTGGAATACCAGGTGGGCAAGGGTCTGTGCAGCCTGTACGACAAGCGCGCCGGACGGGAACTCATGACCCAGGAAGGGCTGCCCTTCTTCACCCCTGTGTATGAATGCACCCCCGTGCGCCCCGGCATCACCGACGTGTACGAGGAACGCCGCCTGCTGGGCCGCAACATCCGGGGCCAGCACGCCAGACAGTTCCCCGCCACCCTGGAAGAGGTGGTCTGCGAGGAGCGGGGCCCGGTGTTCACCATCCTGCGGCTGCGCGGGAGTATGCCCGGCACCATCCACTGTGACGTGGTGCTGAAACTGTACGAGGACCTGCCCCGCATCGACATGCGCCTGGAACTGGGCAAGACCATCACCACCGATGTGGAAAGCGTCTACCTGCCCCTGACCCTGGACCTGCCCGGCAGCGAAGTCTGGCTGCGCAAGGGCGGCCGGGAAGCCATGCGCCCCGGTGTGGACCATCTGCCCGGCGCGGGCATGGAATACAGCATGAGCGACGACGGCCTGGCCTTCCTGGGCCGTGACGGCGGCGTGCTGCTGGCAAGCCGGGATGTGCCGCTGTTCTACTTCGGGGAGCTGAAGCACCATCCCATCCGCTTGTGCGAAAACCGCCCGGAGGACAACCGCCGCCCGGTGTACAGCTGGTTGATGAACAACACTTGGGAGACCAACTTCAAGCTGGACCTCTCCGGCTGCACCGAGTACCGCTACACCCTCACCCTCACCGACGAAACCGACCCCGAGCGCGCCATGGACCGGCTGCATGAACAGCAGTTCGACCCCATCGTGCGCATCGTGGGATAATCCTTTCCCCCAATCATAGGAGGTTATCAGTATGGCAAAGATCATTGGCAACGCCCTGCCCAACATCCCCTGGCAGGACCCGCCCGCCGTCACCCGCACCCCGCTGTGGCGCTATGACGGCAACCCCATCATCGGCCGTGACGGCAACAAGCGCTCCAACAGCGTCTTCAACAGCGCCGTGGTGCCTTTCAAGGACGGCTTCGCCGGCGTGTTCCGCTGCGACAGCCTTTCCATCAGCATGGATATTTTTGCCGGTTTCAGCAAGGACGGCATCCACTGGACCATCGACGACGAGCCCATCCATCTGGTGGGCGACGACCCGGAAGTGACCAACCGGGAATACCGCTATGACCCCCGCGTCTGCTATATGGACGGCAAATATTATGTTTCCTGGTGCAACGGCTACCACGGCCCCACCATCGGCCTGGCCTGGACCGAGGACTTCAAGACCTTCCACCAGCTGGAAAACGCCTTCCTGCCCTACAACCGCAACGGCGTGCTCTTCCCCCGCAAGATCCAGGGCCGCTACATGATGATGAGCCGTCCCAGCGACACCGGCCACACCCCCTTCGGCGACATCTTTGTCAGCCAGAGCGAGGATATGATCTACTGGGGCCGCCACCGCTACATGATGGGCGCCGTCAAGGGTGACGAGTCCGCCTGGCAGAGCCTGAAGATCGGCCCCGGTCCCATCCCCATCGAGACCGACGAAGGCTGGCTGCTGATCTATCACGGCGTCATCAACACCTGCAACGGCTATGTCTACCGCATGGGCGCGGCCCTGCTGGACATCGACGAGCCCTGGAAGGTCAAGGCCCGCGGCAAGGACTACATCCTGGCCCCCCACATGCCCTATGAGTGCATGGGCGACGTGCCCAACGTCACCTTCCCCTGCGCGGCCCTGGCCGATGCCGAAACCGGCCGCATCGCCGTCTACTACGGCTGCGCCGACACCGTCACCGGCCTGGCTTTCACCACCGTGGACCGGGTGCTGGACTACATCAAGGCCAACTCCTTCTGATTTTTGGATCTGAACCCCCAGGAAAGGAATCACTATGCGTACCATTGATTTTCTGGACAAGCGTATCAACGGCATCTGCACCGAGCTGCAGAAGCTGTCGGTAAAGCAGAAATTCCCCACCGATAACTGGCTGTACAAGCCGGGCAACTTCCTGCGTCCCGAGGACGCCGATGCCGACCCCGCTCCCTTCGAGCCCTTCGACTGCCGCACCATGCACTGGTACGGACCGGACAAGCATTACTGGTTCCGCGCCGACGTCACTGTGCCTGCCGAGATGGAGGGCAAGCCCCTGTGGATGCACGTCTGCACCCAGATCGACGAATGGGACGACGCCAAGAACCCCCAGTTCCTGCTCTTTGTGAACGGCGTTGTCACCCAGGGCGTGGACATGAACCACCGGGACGTGCTGCTGGACCGCTGCGCCAAGGCGGGCACCACCTACCGCCTGGAACTGCAGGCCTACACCGGCATCCTGCACACCGAGTTCAACCTCATCGTGGACCTGCGGGAAGTGGACCCCGAGATCCAGGGCCTGTACTATGACCTGGTGGTGCCTCTGCAGGCATTCCCCCGTCTGGACCCCGACAGCCGGGCCCACTATGACCTGGAACGGGTGCTGAACGAGGCCGTGAACATGCTGGACCTGCGCACCCCCTACAACGAGAGCTTCTACGCCACCGTGGCCGAAGCCCGCAAATACCTGGACAAGGCGCTGTACACCGACCTGGCCGGCCATGACGAGGTCATTGCCAGCTGCATCGGCCACACCCACATCGACGTGGCCTGGTGGTGGACCGTGGCCCAGACCCGGGAAAAGGTCTGCCGCAGCTTTGCCACCGTACTCAAGCTGATGGACGAATACCCCAACTACAAGTTCATGTCCAGCCAGCCCCAGCTGTACTACTTCCTGAAACAGCGCTACCCCGAACTGTACGAGCAGATCAAGGCCCGCGTGGCCGAGGGCCGCTGGGAACCGGAAGGCGGCATGTGGGTGGAAGCCGACTGCAACCTGACCAGCGGCGAAAGCCTGGTGCGCCAGTTCATCTACGGCAAGAAATTCTTCAAGGAAGAGTTCGGCCTGGACAACCGCATCCTGTGGCTGCCCGACGTCTTCGGCTACTCCGGCGCCCTGCCCCAGATCATGAAGAAGTGCGGCATTGACTACTTCATGACCACCAAGCTGGCCTGGAACCAGTTCAACAAGATGCCCTACGATACCTTCAAGTGGCGGGGCATCGACGGCACCGAGATCCTCACCCACCTGATCACCACCGTGGGCGTGGGCCAGGACCCCACCAAGGATTTCTTCACCACCTACAACGGCCTGCTGCACCCGGACGCCATCATGGGCGGCTGGCAGCGCTACCAGCAGAAGGAACTCAACAACGATATCCTCGTCTGCTACGGCTACGGCGACGGCGGCGGCGGTCCCACCCGCGCCATGCTGGAAACCTCCGCCCGTATGGAAAAGGGCATCGAAGGCCTGCCCAAGGTGCGCCAGGTCTTCTCCCGCACCTACTTTGAAGAGCTGAACAAGCGGGTGTCCGGCAACCGCCGCCTGCCCACCTGGGAAGGTGAGCTCTACTTCGAGTATCACCGCGGCACCCTGACCTCCATGGGCCGCAACAAGCGTTCCAACCGCAAGGCGGAACTGCACATGATGGACCTGGAACTGCTCAGCGTGCTGGCAGCCCCCGGCGTGGCTTATCCCACCCAGGCCATCGACGACCTGTGGCACGGCATCCTCATCAACCAGTTCCACGACATCCTGCCCGGTTCCTCCATCCATGAGGTGTACGAGGTCACCAAGAAGGAATACGCCGAGATGGAAGCGAAGATCGCCGCCCTGCGGGAAGAGCGTCTGGCTGCCCTGACCCCGGCGGGCGAGGGCGTCACCCTCTTCAACACCACCGGTTTTGCCCGCAATGACGTGGTGGAGCTGGGCGCCTGCGACGCCGCCGCCCTGGCCGACGAAGAAGGCAAGGTCTACCCCGTGCAGCAAACCGAAAACGGCGCCGTGGTCTTTGTGAAAGACCTGCCCGCCAAGGGCCGCAAGACCTTCGCCAAGGCCGCCGCTCCTGCGGTGGAGGCTCCCTTCACCATCAGTGCCGACGGCCGCAGCATCGAGACCCCCTTCTACACTGTGGCGTTCGATGAACACGGCCAGATCGGCCGCCTCTTCGACAAGGACAACCGCCGCGAAGTGCTTCAGGCGGGCAAGGCTGCCAACGCCCTGCGTGTCTTTGAGGACAAGCCCATCTACTACGATAACTGGGACATCGACATCTACTACACCGAAAAGTTCTGGGATGTCACCGACCTGAAGGCCTTCACCTGGACCGAGAACGGCCCGGTGCGCGCCACCCTGCATGTGGAGCGGGCGTTCAGCAACTCCACCATCACCCAGGACATCCACTTCTATGCGGGTTCCCGCCGCATCGACTTTGTCACCACCGTGGACTGGCACGAGCATCAGAGCCTGCTGAAGGTCGCCTTCCCCTGCAACGTCCACACCGACGAAGCCACCTTCGAGGTGCAGTACGGCAACCTGACCCGCAAGACCCACGCCAACACCAGCTGGGACAAGGCCCGGTTCGAGAGCTGCGGCCAGAAGTGGGCCGACCTCTCCGAAGGCCACTACGGCGTCAGCCTGCTCAACGACTGCAAGTACGGCCATTCTGTCAAGGACAGCTGCATCAGCCTGACCCTCATCAAGTCCGGCATTGAGCCCAACCCCACCACCGACCAGGAAGTACACCACTTCACCTACGCCCTGTACCCCCATGCCGAGACCTGGCGTGCCGCGGGCACCGTGCGGGAAGCTTTCTTCCTCAACCAGCCCGCCCTGGCTGTGGCCGGCGGAACCCCCGGCGAAGCCTTCTGCCTGGCCGCCGTGGAAGCCCCCAACATCGTGGTGGAGACCATCAAGCAGGCCGAGGACGGCGACGGCATCATCGTGCGTATGTATGAGTGCGACAACGCCCTTACCGACACCGTGCTGCACTGGGGCCGTCCCTTCACCAGCGCCGAAAGCTGCGACTGTCTGGAACAGCCGGACGGCGAGCCCGTTTCCATCGAGAACGGCGCCATCCGCTTCACCGCCAAGCCCTACGAGATCAAGACCCTGCGCATCCGCTGATCAGCGCAGTACAAACCCAACAACACTGGCCGCAAGGCCGCGAGGAATTTTCCTATGGCTATGGAATTTTTGCCCCAGCCCAAACGGGCGGACCACCGCTCCGGCAACTTTGCCCTGACCCCCCATACCCGGGTGGTCCTGGCCCCCGGCACCGCCCCCGGTGCGCTGCTCTACGCACAGATGCTGCAATCTGCCTTCCGCGACCACGCGGGGCTCACCCCGGCCCTGGGCCGGGGGGCCTCCGGGGCGGGGGACATCACCCTGACCATCGACCCCAACCAGCAACCCGCCCACTATACCCTCACGGTGGCGCCCCAGGGCATCACCCTGGCGGCGGGGGATGACGAGGCCCTGTGCAACGGTGTGCAGACCCTCATCCAGTACACCGAAGCCCACGGCGCCCTGCTGCCCGCCCTGTATGTGGAGGACTGGCCCGACCTGCTCAACCGCGGGTATTATCAGGACTGCTCCCGCGGCCGGGTGCCCAAGATGTCCTACCTCAAGCGGGTGGCCGACCTGCTCTGCCGCTACAAGATCAACCAGTGGCAGCTGTACATCGAGCACACTTACCTCTTCCAGAACCTGTCCGAAGCCTGGCGGGACGACACCCCCCTGACCGCCGACGACATCCTGGAGCTGGACGATTACTGCGCCGCCCGTCATATCGAGCTGGTGCCCTCCCTGTCCACCTTCGGCCACATGTACAAGATCCTGTCCACCAAGACCTGCTGCGACCTGTGTGAGCTGCCGGATTCTGAAAAGATCCCCTTCTCCTACACCTATGCCGGGTGGCACCATACCCTGAACGCCTCCGACCCTGATGTGGTGGAGTTTGTGAAGAAGCTCATCGACGAGTACCGGCCGCTGTTCCGCTCCAACAAGTTCAACATCTGTGCCGACGAGACCTTCGACCTGGGCAAGGGCCGCAGCAAGGCCCTTGCCGACGAGCTGGGGGAAAAGACCCTCTATGTCCGCCATGTGAAAGCCCTGTGCGAGTACCTGGTATCCCAGGGCTGCACCCCCATGTTCTGGGGCGACATCATGTGGCGTTTCCCCCAGAGCTGTGCCGAACTGCCCAAGGAGACCATCTGCCTGAACTGGGGCTACCTGCCCAACCAGCGGGAAAACGAGATCCGGGACATTGCCGCCAGCGGCATCACCCAGTACGCCTGCCCGGGCGTCTGCGGCTGGAACCGCTGGGTGCCCCTGTACCGGTATGCGTACAGCAACATCCGGGTGATGTGCGGCCATGCCCACAAGTACGGCGCCATCGGCCTTTTGAACACCGACTGGGGCGACTACGGCCACATCAATGAACCCCGCCTGACCATCCCCGGCATCCTGTACGGGGCGGCCTTCGGCTGGGACGCCCGCCCGGTGGAAATGGAGGAGCTGAACGAGGCGGTGTCCCGCATCGGTTACGGAGATACCTCCGGCAAACTCATGGACGCCATGACCGAAATGTCCGACCATGAGGTCTTTGACTGGCAGCATGCGGTGAACTGGATCGAGGGCGACGACGCCCGCCGCGCCGAGCTGCTGGCCGAGCTGGACCTGAGCAAGGTGCCCGAAGCCAACGCCGCCGTGGCCGAGGCCCGGGACCGTGTGCTGGCCTGCTCCGCCACCTTGCCTGCAGGGCAGAAGGAAATCGTTTCCATCGCCTGCGTCACCGCCGAGATCGTGATGCTGTGGAACGAGATCGGCGCCTGGATCGCCGGTCCCCGGCAGGAAAACCCCGACCTGGCCGCCCGCCTGGAACACTGGTACGCGCTGTACCTGACCCAGTGGCGTCAGGTCAGCCGGGAAAGCGGCCTGCCCAATCTCACCCGTCTGATCGTGCGTTACGCCGACCTGCTGCGGAACCGCCAGTACGGAAAGGTCTGAGCGCCGGGAGGGTGAGCCCATGGGCTTGTTCAAACAGCTGTTTTTTCCCGCGCAGGCCCCTACCGAAGCACAGCTGGAGTCCGGCCGCCGTTACCTGATCGCGGAAGGCGCCGTTGCCGCCGTCATCTATTCCATCGGCACCGGCAACTTCCTGGCCGGGTATCTCAGCTGCCTGGGCGCGTCCATTTCCTTCTGCGCCCTGGTGGCCATGATCCCCCAGCTGGGATGTGTGCTGCAGTTTCTGTCCCCCTTCGTGTTCGAACGCATCCACCACCGCAAACTGGCCATCTGGCTCATGTGCGTGGTCTACCGCTGCTCTCTGGGTATCGTGCTGCTGGTGCCCCTGGTGGTGCCGGGGGCACAGCACGCCCGGGCGGTGGTGCTGGTCCTGTATACCATTTCTTTCTTTTCCGCCGGTCTTGTCACCCCGGGGCTGCAGCACATGACCCTGGGCCTGGCACCGGAGGGCTCCCGCGGGCAGTTCTTTGCCCGCAAAGACATCGTGGCCGCCTGTGTGAACAGCGCGGCCACCCTGCTGCTGGGCCGCCAGCTGGACTACTTCACGGCGGCCGGCAAGACCTACACCGGCTTTCTGGTCATCGGCGGCGTGTGCTGCGCCCTGGCCATTGCCGATGCCGTGATGCTGTCTCTGGTGCAGGAAAACCCCGTCAAATTCGTCAGCCGCATGCGCCCCACCGACATCCTGCGCCCGGTGAAAGACCCCGTGTTCCGGCCGCTGCTCCTCTACTCGGTGGTGGGCGGTCTGGCCAGCGGTCTGTCCGCGCCCTTCCTGTCGGTGTATCAGCTTCGTGTGCTGAACCTCAGCCACACCTTCATCACATCGGTGGGTGTGGTGTCGGCGGTGGTGGGCATGGCGGGCAGCTGGTGCTGGGGCCGCTGTGCCGACGCCACCGGCTGGCGGCGGGTCATCCTGCTGACGGCCTGCTTCAACCTTTCCTGCACCCTGGGCTGGGCCTTCATCCGCCCCGCCTGGGCACCCTTTACCGCGCCTGTGCTGATGATCGTCACCGCTGCCTGCGGCGGCGGCGCTTCCATCGCCAGCATGAACCTGCAGTTTGCCTCCAGCCCCGAAAGCGGCAAGACTGCCTACATCGGCGTGACCTCGGCCATGGCCAGCATTGCGGCCTGCGCCTCCGCCGCCGTGGGTACCGCCCTGCAGCCCCATCTGGAAACCCTGCTGGGACCGGGCAGTATTCCGCTGCTCTTCCTGCTGGCGGGCCTGGGCGGCTTTGCCAACCTGGCTGTCAACGGCCGCAAACTGCCCGACGCCCGTTCCTGAAACTTTTTACCGGGAGGATTGCCCCATGTTTCCCTATCAAGACCCCAATTTGCCGGTGGAACAGCGCATCGACGACCTGCTCTCCCGCATGACTCTGCGGGAAAAGATCCTGCAGACCGACCAGTACTATTCCGGCGACTTTACCACCCAGGACGAGAACGGCCTGGTCACCCATCTGGACATGGACCGCCTGGATACCCTGCTGGGCGGGTACAGTGCCGGCAGCCTGCAGCTGCGGGGCATGAGCGCCGCCCAGGCCAACACCGTGCAGCGCTACGCCATGGAAAAGACCCGCTTGGGCATCCCGTTCCTCTTCAGTGAGGAAGCCCTCCACGGCCTGATGACCGGCAAGGCCACCAGCTTCCCCCAGCAGATCGGCCTGGCCGCCACCTTCCACCCCGAACTGGGGCGGGAGATGGGCCGCGCCATCGGCACCGAAGCCCGGGCCCAGGGCATCCATGAAACCTACAGCCCGGTGATGGACCTCATCCGCGACCCCCGCTATGGCCGCGGGGAGGAATCCTACGGCGAGGACACCCACCTGTGCGCCGAGTTTGCCCGGGAAACGGTCCTCGGCCTGCAGGGCAGGGACCTCTCCGACCCCGACGCCGTGGCTGCCGAGCCCAAGCACTATGTGGGCTACGGCAACCCTGTGGGCGGGCTGAACTGCGCCCCCTGCACCATGGGCCGCCATGATGTGTTCAGCGACTGCCTCCCGGTGTTCGAGGCCGCTTTTGTGGACGGCGGGGCTTCCGACGTCATGTGCAGCTACAACTCCATCGACAGCATCCCCGTTTCCATGGACCACGAACTGCTCACCGACGTGCTGCGGGGCCAGTTCGGCATGAAAGGCTTTGTGCGCACCGACCTGACCGCTGTTTCCCGCCTGCACGACTGGCATTTCATCGCCCCCACCCCGGAGGAAGCCATCCGCCTGGGCCTGGAAGCGGGCGTGGACCTGCAGCTGTACGACTTCCCCCACGATGTGTGGCAGAACGGCATCGAAAACCTCGTCAACTCCGGCAAGCTGGACCCGGCCGTTCTGGACACCTGCTGCCGCCGCGTGCTGGGCATGAAGTTCCGTCTGGGACTGTTCGAACACCCCTACACCGACGAATCCCTGGCCTCCAAGGCGCTGCGCTGTCCCGAACATCTGGACCTGGCCCGGCGCATTGCCCGGGAATCGGTGGTACTGCTCAAAAACGACGGCATCCTGCCCCTGAAAAAGGAGCTGAAATCCATCGCGGTCATCGGCCCCGGCGCCGATACCCCCGCCCTGGGCGACTACACCGAGACCCGGGGCCGCAGCGGGGAAGTCACCGTGCTGGAGGGCATCCGCGCCGCCGTCAGCCCCGATACCAGGGTCATTTATGCCCGTGGCTGCAACTACCTCAAGCAGCCGCTGCAGCCCTTCGACCCCGCCATGCTGCTGGACGAGGAGGGCAACCCCGGCCTGACCGGCCGCTACTACAACGGCCCGGAACCCAAGGGCGAACCCATCATGGTGCGCACCGACCGCACCATCAACTTCAACTGGATCTTTGCTCTGCCCCATTCCGCACTGGACGCCAACTGCTTCAGCGTGGCCTGGGACGGCTGGGTCTGCATGCCCGAGACCATCGACGGCTGCATCGGCCTGAGCACCCAGGACAGCATGCGCCTGTATGTGGACGGGCAGCTGCTGGTGGACGGCTGGGGCCCGGACAAGAGCGCCGACCAGGCCCTGGACTTCCGGTTTGAGGCAAACCGCCGGTACAAGGTGCGCATCGAGTTCGTCAACGACGGCCGCGGCGCCCGTGTCATCTTCGGGTACAGCGCCCAGCGGGAGGACATCCCCGCCGCCGTGGCTGCCGCCAAGCAGGCGGAAGTGGCGGTGGTCTGCGTGGGCGACAACGAGGAGACCAGTGGCGAAAACTTCGACCGTACCTCCCTGGACCTGCCCGGCCGTCAGCTGGACCTGGTCAAGGCGGTGTACGCCACCGGCACCCCGGTGGTGCTGCTCATGCAGAGCGGCCGCCCGGTGACCGCCAACTGGGAGAATGAGCACCTTGCCGCCATCCTGGAAGCCTGGTTCCCTGGTGAACAGGGCGGCGCGGCGGTGGCCGACGTCCTCTTCGGGGATGCGGGCCCCAGCGGCCGTCTGCCCATCACCTTCCCCCGCAGCGTGGGGCAGGTGCCCTGCCATTACAGCCGGCGTCCCGGCGGCGGCAAAAAGTATGTGGAGATGGACTGGCTGCCCCTGTATCCCTTCGGCTACGGCCTGGCCTACACCACCTTTGAGTATACCGGCCTGGAACTGGACCGCAAGGAGATCGCACCCGGCGATACCCTCACCGTGCGCTTTACGGTGACCAACACCGGCGATCGCCCCGGCGTGGCGGTGCCCCAGGTGTATGTGCGGGACTACTTCAGCTCGGTGGTCAAGCCGGAACGGCAGCTGGCCGCCTTCACCCGGGTGGAACTGGCCCCCGGCGAAAGCCGCACCGTCAGTGTACAGGTGGGCCCCCGCGCCCTGCGCACCCTGGGCCCCGACTACGTCTGGCGGGTGGAACCCGGCGACTTTGAGATCCAGCTGGGCGACAACGCCGAGCACATCCTGCTGCGTACCGACATGACCGTGCGCGGATAAAATCAGACATCATCCCTTTCCCTCTTACCGCTCCGGGCCATTCCGGGGCGGTTTTTTGCAGCCCCGCAAGACCGCCGCTTGCGGCAAAAGAGGGCAGACGGTATAATAAAACTGGAAAAATAAGGGAAAAAACGGGAAAGGAACCGTTGGCGGTTTGCCCGCCGCGGCCGGTTCCCGGGCCGCCGCCCGCAGCCGGAGGCGGCCCCCGAAAGGAAGTGCACCCATGATTCTTCACATTCTGGTTTGCGATGACGACCCCGCCTTTGTGGCCAGGCTCAGCGACTGGCTGCGGCAGAACACCGCCCGGGACCTGAACCCCGATGTGCACACCTGTACCGACCCCGCCGCCCTGACCGACGCCGAGCTCTCCACCTTTGACATCATCTTTCTGGACATCGATATGGGCCCCAGCAACGGCATCGAGGTGGCCCGGCGGCTGCGGCGGCTGCAGGCCCGCGCCCTGCTCATCTTTGTGACCAACTATGTGGAATATTCCCCCGACGGATACGAGGTGAACGCCTTCCGCTTTTTGCTCAAGAGCCAGATGGAGGCAAAGCTGCCCTCCTATTATAAGGATGCGCTGCAGGTGCTGCAGCGGCGGGAAGCCGTTTTCACCTACGCTTTCAACGGCGAGACCTGCCGGGTCAAGCTGCGGGACATCCTGTATCTGGAAAGCCAGGGCCGGATGGTCTGCCTGCACACCCTGACCCCCACCCGGGGCGAATCCTGCTTTTACGGCAAGATGGAAGAAGTGGAAGAACGGCTGGCGGAATCCGGCTTTGTGCGGGTACACAAGAGCTATCTGGTGAACATGGCCCATATCCGCCGCATGAGCTACGCCGAGGTGCTGCTGGACGACGGCACCGCCCTGCCGGTGAGCCAGCGCAAATATCCCACCATCCGCACCATCTACCTGAACTGGAAGTGTGAACAATGAACGATGCCATGCTGGGTACCCTGCTGGGAATCCTGATCACGGTGCTGCAATGTTTTGCCGGGGTCCTGTTTTTCGACATCTTTCTCAAGCGGCGGCTGACGGGGTTGCGGTTCTGGGGGATGTTCGCAGCGCTGACCATCCTGTTCGGCTGGGTGCTGAACGACTGGCACATCCCCGTAAGCTTTGTCAAGATGGCTTTCAGCACCCTGCTGTTCCTGATACTGGGGCTGAGCCTGTACAGCGGCGGGGTGGTTTTCCGGATACTGGTATCCTGCCTGTTCTACGCGCTGCTCAACGGGTTTGACGTGATCGTGGTGTTTGCGGTGCTGAAAATCCTCAACGTCACGCTGGAACGGTTCCGCAGTTCCTACTCCCTGGTCATTGCCGCTTCGGTGGCGGAGCAGATGCTGGGCATGGCGGTGCTGCTTCTGGCGCAGAAACTCCTCCGTCCCAAGAAGATGGGGCAGGGCGGCTGGCGGCTGTGGCTGGCGCCGCTGCTGCTCTCCTCCGGTTCCACCGCCGTCAGCATCTATCTGCTGCGTTCGTCGGTGGCGGGGCAGACCGATGCGGGGGTGGTGCTGGTCTGCACCGTGTTTCTGGTGTGCATCAACCTGCTGGTCATCGTGCTCATCGACTGGCTGGAACAGAATTCCCGCTACCGGGAGGAATCCCTGGCTCTGAACGAAAAACTCCACGCCCAGGCCGAAAGCGTGGAGGCGTTGAGCAATGCATATACGATGCAGCGCCGCCTGACCCACGATTATACCGCCCATCTGGTATCCCTGTACGGGTATCTGAACGAGGGGGATTACGGCCGGGCCAAGGAATATACCCGGGAACTGATCAGCCAGCAGAACGAGCGCCTGCTGGCGGTGAACACCCACAACGCCGCCCTGGATGCCCTGCTGAACCAGAAGGCTTTCGTTGCCCGCAAGCAGGGGATAGACCTGCGTTTTGTGGTCAGCGACCTGTCCGGGCTGGAGATCCGCGTCAGCGACCTGACGGTGGTCATCAGCAACCTGATGGACAACGCCATCGAAGCCAGCGTCCGGCTGCCCCGGGACCAGCGGGAGATCGAGGTGAGGGCCATTCTGGAAGAGACCTTTCTGTTTTCGGTGCGCAACCGCAGCCTGCCGGTGACCATTGTGGACGGCACCATCCCCAGCACCAAACCGGACCCGTCCATGCACGGCTACGGCCTGGCCAACGTGCGCACCATCCTGGCACAGTACAGCGAATGTTACCACGATATGACCTATAAAAACGGATGGTTCTCTTACCTGGTAGAGCTTCCCAACCTTCCGCGTTCATAACACGCCACTCGACATTCACGACAAAATCGTGGCAATCCCGGGTGATTCATGGTATTTTTATCTTAGTCCGGATGGGGGTGAACACGCCATGGAAGGCCTTGCGCAGCGCCTGACCCGCAGCTTTCTGCGGCGGGGGATCATCACCGCCGAACAGACCGAATGGTGTGCGTATATCCTGGAATGCAAGCTGGACCAGTGGAGCGCCTTCGCCGTTATGGCGGTGGTGGGCACGGTGCTGGCGGGCTTCCCGCAGACGGTGCTGTTTTTGTGGGGCATCTGCTTTTTGCGCAAACGCACCAACGGCTACCATGCCAATTCCTATCTGGAATGTCTGGTCAAATCCCTGGCCTGTGAAGTGATCTGCCTGCTGGCGGCGCCGCTGCTGCCTGTCTGGCTCTGCGCCCTTGCGCTGGCGGCCGGCACCGCGGTGGTGGTGGCCCTGGCACCGGTGAACAACCAGAACCTGCATTTTGATGAGCGGGAGATGGCGGCCCTGCGCCGCAGTACCCGCAAACGCCTGGTTGTGGCCGATGGGGCGGCAGTTCTCCTGCTGGTTTTCGCGCCGGGATACGCGGTCTACCTTGTACTCGCGCTTTGTGTGGTGGCGGTCCTGCTGCTGCTGGCAAAGCTGGGTTTTGGTATGCAGTAATGCCTGCCGATTTTTGCAGAAAAGAGGGTATTGTAAATGAACAAAGAAAAATCCATCCTGCATCAGACTGCGAAGAAGGCTGTGCAGACCATGATCGGCGCCCAGACCTATGGCTGGCCGCCGGAATGCCCCGCCGCGATCCTCTACCAGCCCAAGCGCCCCGAAAAGCCGGTGGACGCCAAGGCCGAAGAGCCCAGCAAGTAAGCATGGGCGCCGCAGCCGTCGGGCTGCTCCGTTAATTTGACATTCTCTTTTTCTCACCAAAGAAACGGCCGCTTCCCTTTTGGGGAAACGGCCGTTTCTTTTTTGCGGCGGGGCTCAGCTTTGCATGGTCTGCCCGCGGCGGCGGTACTCGGTGGGGGTGATGCCGGTGGACTGCCGGAACAGGCGGGAAAAGTAGTTCACATCCAGAAATCCGCAGTGCATGGCCACGCTCTGCACCTGCAGCCGGGTGGAACCCAGCAGATTCATGGCCAGGCGCAGGCGCTCCTGCAGGATAAAGTCGGTGAGGGTCTGGCCGGTCTCCTTTTTGAACCGGGCGGAAAAATAGCTGGGGTTGGCGTCCAGTGCCGCCGCCACCGTGCGCAGGCTTAAAGGCTCCGAAAGATGCTGCCGAACCAGCACCATGGCCTGCTGTACCTGGGGCGAATACCCCGAAAGACTGTGCCGCTGCACCAGCAGGCAGTATTCCTCCGCCATTTCCAGCACGATGCGGTAAGCGGCCCCGGTGGTGGGCAGCTGTTCGATGCGCTCGGCATAAGTCTTGGAAAGGTCGTCCAGATAGATGGGGTGGACCCCGCCCCGCTGGGCAGCCTTGCGCAGAATGGTGTTCAGGATGATGCAGTAGTTCTTCAGGTTGCGCACCGGGTCGGCCAGGCGGGGGTCGATGGCGGCATTCATGTGCACGTCGCTCAGTGCCTGGCGTACCTTGTCCCGGTCGCCCCGGGCCACCGCCAGCATCAGTTCGTCCTCAAACCGGTAGCGCAGTTCCAGCCGCCGCATCACCGAAGCCAGTTCCGCGGGGGCGGGCGGGTTGGCCAGGGCCGAAGGCGTCAGTGCATCCTGCAGGCTGATGGGACGCACCTCAGCCTCCCGGCCGAAGAGAGACTCGCACAGGCAATAGACCATGGAATAGAAGGGACTGCTGTCTACAATAAGGGGCAGGCTGGGGTAGAATTCTTCCAGAAAATGGGCGGCTGCAGGGGTCAGGCCGTACCTCTCCGCCGTTTCCAGCACCTGCCGGGAGGAGGGCCGCATGGAAAGATACGGCCCCACCGCCATGCACCGGTCCCCGCCCGGCAGCAGAAGAAAGAGATACTGCATGTAAAACCGGTCGGCCATGCGGTAGACCACACCCGGCTCAAAATAGGGGAAAAAGGTACGGCAACCGTCAAAAAGAGAGGGTTCCAGCCCCAGTTTGTGCCGCAGCCCGGCGTCCAGTTCCGGGCCGGGGCCTTTGGCCGGCAGGGAGATTTCCTGGCATCGGATGCCTGCCTTTTGTACGATGTGCAAAAAGAAAGCGTGCTCCTTTTGGTAGTTCATACAAAAACGACTGCCTTTCTTGTTTCATTCGTCAAAATACACAACCATTATGCGCTTTTTTCTGCGCAATGACAATAGCAAAAACAAAAATAATCCAGATTTAACATGAAATAATTCTAATGCTTTGCCCCTCCTCTTTGCTAATATGGTGTCAATGTCTGGACACAAAATACCGTTTTACCCACAGAATTTGGCAAGGAGCGATAGTATGAGCAGCAGCAAAGCCTCGGTACGTCCCTTACGGCTCCATGGCTTCCGCCGTTTCCGCCGACCCGGACGACCGTCAGTCCCTGTCCACCTTCCGCACCATGGGCGGCACCCTGGCGGGTGTGGTCATCGGCTACTCCGCCGCCACCCGCACCGACCCTGTGGTCCAGTCCGGCCAGTTCAACATCTCGGTCCTGGTTCCCGCCCTGGGCTTCGCCCTGCTGGCTGCCATCCTGTGGTTCTGGTACCCCCTGCACAAGAAGCAGGTGGATGAGAACGTCATCGCCCTGAAGGCCAAGCACGAGAACGAAAAGAACTGATCCCGCACCCCTACCGATACCCAAAAGGAGGTTTTCCCCATGAGAAGCATCGTAAACATCGACCGCAAGTGGGCTTTCCGCAAGAACGGCGGCACCCCCGAAACCTTCCCCACCGACTGGGACATCGTCAACCTGCCCCATTCCTGGAACAACATCGACGGCCAGGACGGCGATAACGACTACTGGCGCGGCACCGGCGTGTATGTCCGGCGTCTGAACAAGGCCGACCTGCCCGAAGCCGGGGCCTATTTCCTGGAGATCAACGGCGCCAACTCTTCGGCGGATGTGTACTTCAACGGGGAACACCTGGCCCACCATGACGGCGGCTACTCCACCTGGCGGGTGGACCTGACCGCTGCCCTCAAGGACGAAAACCTGCTGGTCATTGCGGTGGACAACGCCCCCAACGACCGTGTCTATCCCCAGATGGCGGACTTCACCTTCTACGGCGGCCTGTACCGCGACGTGAACGTGGTCTGCGTTCCCGCGACCCACTTTGACCTGTCCTACTACGGCGGCAACGGCCTGAGCGTGGCCCCCGACGTCAGCGGCCGGGTGGAGGTGGAAACCTGGGCCACCGGCGACAGCGATGGTGTTTCCGTGCGCACCACCATCCGCAACGCCGAAGGCAAGATCGAAGCCATGGCCACCACCGACCCCGGCAAGGTGGAACTGCAGGTCTCCGACGTGCATCTGTGGGATGGCCGCAAGGACCCCTACCTCTACACCGTCAAGTCCGAACTGGTCAAGGGCGAAGAGGTGCTGGACACCGTCTGCCGTCGTTTCGGCTTCCGCAGCTATCAGATCGACCCCGACAAGGGCTTCATCCTCAACGGCCGCCCCTACCCGCTGCACGGCGTTTCCCGCCATCAGGACAGCTGGGGCAAGGGCAACGCCCTCACCAAGGAAGATCACATCCAGGATATGGACCTGATCTGTGAGGTGGGCGCCAACACCATCCGCCTGGCCCACTATCAGCACGACCAGTTCTTCTATGACCTGTGCGACGAGCGCGGCATGGTGGTCTGGGCCGAGATCCCCTACATCTCCCAGCACATGCCCACCGGCCGGGAAAACACCCTGAGCCAGATGAAGGAACTCATTGTGCAGAACCGCCACCATGCTTCCATCGTGGTGTGGGGCCTGAGCAACGAGATCACCATGAAGGGCGACACCGACCCCGACCTGCTGGAGAACCATCACCTGCTCAACGACCTGTGCCATACCATGGACCCCAGCCGTCCCACCGTCATGGCGGTGCTGAGCATGTGCCCCACCAACAGCCCCTATCTGGAGATCCCCGATGCCGTTTCCTACAACCATTACTTCGGCTGGTACGGCGGCGACACCGACATGAACGGCCCCTGGTTCGACAAGTTCCACGCCGAGCATCCCGCCCTGCCCATCGGCTGCAGCGAGTACGGCTGCGAAGCCCTGAACTGGCACACCGATACCCCCAAGCAGGGTGACTACACCGAGGAATACCAGGCCTGCTACCATGAAGAGCTCATCAAGCAGCTGTTCAGCCGTCCCTACATCTGGGCCACCCATGTGTGGAACATGTTCGACTTCGGCGCCGACGCCCGCAACGAGGGCGGCGAGAACGGCCAGAACCACAAGGGCCTGGTCACCTTCGACCGCAAGTACAAGAAGGATGCCTTCTACGCCTACAAGGCCTGGCTGTCCGACGAGCCTTTCGTCCACCTGTGCGGCAAGCGCTTCGTGAACCACACCGGCGACACCGTCAAGGTCACCGTCTACTCCAACCAGCCGGAAGTGGAACTCTTCGCCAACGGCGTGTCCATGGGCGTGCAGAAGGCCGAAGACCACTTCTTCCGCTTCACCGTGCCCAACAACGGCACCACCGAACTGGTGGCCGTGGCCGGGGACCTGCGGGACAGCGGCACCATCTGCCATGTGGACCAGTTTGACGAGAGCTACCGTCTGCGTGAGCAGGGCGCCATCCTGAACTGGTTCGACATCACCGAGAAGGAAGGCTTCTTCTCTCTGAACGACACCATCAAGGACATCTCCGCCACTGAGGGCGGCCGCGCCATCATGGGCCAGCTCATGGCCATGGCGGGCATGGGCGCCGGGGCCGACATGGGCGGCGGCGCGGACCTGTCCCAGATGCTGGGCGGCTTCACCATCCTGCGCCTGACCAACCTCATGGGCAACATGACCGAAAAGAAGATCACCAAGGAAATGCTGCTGGCGCTGAACGAACAGCTGAACCAGATCGCCAAGCCGTAAAATACCAACGACAAAGGGCGCCTTTTCGAAGGCGCCCTTTTGCTTTGCCCGGGGTGGACAACCCGCCCGAATGGGGTATAATAATACTGGAATTTGTCGAAAAAATGCAACTGTGAGGGAATGTATGAAACGTCTGGTCATCGGTGTGCTGGCCCATGTAGACAGCGGCAAGACCACTCTGTCCGAAGCGCTGCTTTTCCGGGCGGGGGTACTGCGCAAACTGGGGCGGGTGGACCATCGGGACGCCTTTCTGGACACCGACGCGTTGGAACGGGCCCGGGGCATCACCATCTTTGCCAAGCAGGCGGCCTTTGTGCTGCCCGCCGACGAACACGGCCCCGAAACCTCGGTGACCTTGCTGGACACCCCCGGCCATGTGGACTTTTCCGCCGAAGCGGAACGCACCCTGCAGGTGCTGGATTATGCGGTGCTGGTGATTTCGGGTACCGACGGCGTCCAGGCCCACACCCTGACCCTGTGGCGGCTGCTGGCCCGGTATCATGTGCCCACCCTCATCTTCATCAATAAAATGGACCTGCCCGGGGCGGACCGGGCGGTGCGCCTGCGGGAACTGCGGGGCCGTTTCGGCGACGGCTGTGTGGACTTCGGCCCCGATGTGGACAAGGACACCTTCCACGAAGCCCTGGCCATGGCCAGCGAACCCCTGATGGAAGAAATCCTCGCCGGGGGCACCCCCGAACCCGCCGACATTGTCACCGCCATCGCCCGGCGGCAGGTGTTCCCCTGCTTTTTCGGGGCGGCGCTGCGGCTGGAGGGCATCGACCCCCTACTGGACGGTCTGCGCACCCTCACCCGCCAGCGGGATGCCATGGAAGAATTCGGCGCCCGGGTGTTCAAAATTTCTTCCGACGAACAGGGCGCTCGCCTGACCTGGCTCAAGGTCACCGGCGGCGTGCTGAAGGTGAAAGATATGCTCCAGAGCCGCCCCGACGCGGCCAAGCCTTTCTGCGAGAAGGCCGACCAGCTGCGGGTGTATTCCGGCACCAAGTTCCGGCTGGTCAGCCAGCTGGAACCGGGGGACGTGGCTGCGGTCACCGGCCTGACCGTGACCTATCCCGGCCAGGGCCTGGGCGCCCAGCCCGACGCCGAACTGCCGGTGCTGGAACCGGTGCTGAACTACAAGCTGGAACTGCCCGAAGGCACCGACCCCCACACCGCCCTCAAGGCCCTGCGCACCCTGGAGGACGAGGACCCCATGCTGCGGGTGGTGTGGAACGACGCCCTGGGCGAGATTCACCTGCAGCTCATGGGCGAGGTGCAGCTGGAAGTGCTGCAAAGCCTGCTGAAAAGCCGTTTCGGGCTGGAAGTGTCCTTCGGGGAAGGGGGCATCCTCTACAAGGAGACCATCACCGCCCCGGTGGAGGGCGTGGGCCACTATGAACCCCTGCGCCATTATGCCGAGGTGCACCTGCTGCTGGAACCGGCTCCCCGGGGCAGCGGCCTGCAGTTTGCCGCCGCCTGCCGTCCGGATACCCTGGACGGCAACTGGCAGCGGCTGGTGCTCACCCATCTGGCCGAACGCACCCACCCCGGGGTGCTCACCGGGGCGCCCCTCACCGATGTGAAGATCACCCTCACCGCCGGCAAGGCCCACCTGAAACACACCGAAGGCGGGGACTTCCGCCAGGCCACCTACCGGGCCGTGCGTCAGGGCCTGCGCACCGCCGAAAAGGCCGGGCGGGTGCAGCTGCTGGAACCCTGGTACGCGGTGCGGCTGGAACTGCCCGCCGACTGCCTGGGCCGGGCCATGACCGACCTGCAAAGATTGGGCGGGGAGATGGACGCCCCCCAGCAGGAAGCCGACGGCACCGCCGTTCTCTGCGGCAAAGCCCCGGTGGCAGCCCTGCGGGGCTATGCCCGGGAGGTGGCCGCCTATACACGCGGAGCCGGGCGTCTCATCTGCACCCCCCAGGGCTACGCCCCCTGCCATAACCCGGAGGAGGTCATCGCCGCGGCCGGGTACGATGCCGATGCCGACACCGAAAACCCGGCAGATTCGGTCTTTTGCAGCCACGGGGCCGGTGTGCTGGTCAAGTGGGACGAAGTCCCCGCCCGGGCCCATGTGTCCAGCGGTCTGGGCCGCAATGCCCCCGACGCCGACGCCGTGGAGGAAGAGGAAACGGAGGGCGGCAGCGCCCGCCGCCGGGCGGATGCCTACCGGGGCACCCTCGCCCAGGACAAGGAGCTGCTGGCCATCTTTGAGCGCACCTACGGCCCGGTGCGCCGCCGCGACAACAACCTCAACGCCCGGCGCAGCGCCGACCTGGACGCCCGCCGCACCATGGGCAGCCACCGCACCCCGGCATTCGCCGTGCCTGCCGGGCCGGAATACCTGCTGGTGGACGGCTACAATGTGATCTTCGCCTGGCCGGAACTCCGTCGCCTGGCCGAAGGGGACCTGGACGCCGCCCGCCGCCGCTTGCAGGACATCCTGTGCAACTATGCGGGATACCGCCGCTGCAAGGTCATCGTGGTGTTCGACGCCTACCGGGTGCGGGGCGGCGCGGGCAGCGTGGAGAAGTTCCACAACATCTATGTAGTCTACACCCGGGAAGCCGAGACCGCCGACATGTATATCGAAAAGACCACCCACGAGCTGGGCCGCAAGCACCGGGTGCGGGTGGTCAGCTCCGACGGCACCGAACAGATCATCATTCTGGGCAACGGCGGTTTGCGGGTATCCGCTGCCGCTTTTGAAAAGGAAGTGGCCGCCGTGGAAGCCGAGATCCGGGAATTTGTGGCGGGGCAGGACCCCGCCCCCCGCTGATGACAGAGAAAGGGGAGATTGCCGTGCCTGCCAAGACCCACTGGGCGGGGCTGGACCTGATCCGCCTTTTGCCCATCCTGGTCATTGTGACCTACCACTATGGCGTGGAGACCGCCACCGCGGGGCTGTACGCCTCCGGCATCCTCACCTCCCCGGTTTACGGGGACCTGGTGCGGCTGTCGGTGTTCCTGATGATCTTGCTCTCCGGGGCGGGGCTGGGGGCCAAGTACGCCGCCCGGCCCTGCCGCCCGGCGGAGTATATCCGCAGCCGGGCCGCTGCCATCTACCCGGTGTTCTGGCTCTGCTTCTTCCCGCTGTTTCTGTACAGCGATGTGTGGCACCGCAACAACGCCGCCGTGCCCTTGTGGAAGCTGGTTTTCTCGGTGGTGGGGCTGGACGGCTACCTGCAGCCCTACACCTCCACCTTCTACAAGGTGGGGGAGTGGTACCTGGGCTGTCAGGTACTGCTTTACTGCCTGTTCCCCCTGACGCTGTGGGCCGCCCGCACCTCCAAACGGCGGATGGTCCTGGGCAGCGTGGCCGCTTTGCTGTGGGGGTTGGGGCCCTGGCTCTGCCCGGCGGGGGTGGACTGGTTCCACACCGTCTGGGGCGAGTGGCCGGTGTTCGTGCTGGGCATGCTCTTCGGCACCCTGCTGGGCCGCCGCCGGGCGGTGATCGCCGCGGGGGTCTGTCTGGCGGGCGGGGTGCTCTGCGCCGCCGCGGGCCTGCCTTCTTACCACAGCCTGAGCCTGCTGGCCGGGGCGGCGTTCTGGGCGCTGTTCTGGCTGGGCCAGGCCGCCGCCCCCGCCGTGACCAAAGTGGTGGGGGCTCTGGCCAAGGACTGCTACGGCGTCTTTCTCATCCACCATGTGTTCATCACCCTGGTGCTGCTGCGGTTTGTGCAGGCCCTGGGCGGCGGTCTGGCGGTGTGGCTGGCCTTCTGGCTGGTGTGTGTGGCGGGCAGCTTTGTGCTGGCAGCCATCGCCCGGCGGGTGGCTTCGCCCCTGACAAAGCTGCTGCGCCCCAAACCGGCCCCGGCGCAGACCCAGACCCCGGCCCCGGTGGCCTGATGGCTTTTTGCAAAACAAAAACCGCCTGCCGTTTTTGTACGGCGGGCGGTTTTTTCTCTGCGGTTTACCGGGTCAGGAGCAGGCCGAAGTAAAACAGCGCGATGGCCACGACCACCACCAGCAGGGCGGTGAGCAGTTTCTTTTTCATAGGGTCCCTTTCTGCCCGGCGGGCTTATTCAAAGGTCAGGGTGTATTCGCTCAGGTCGTAAGCCTGGGCAAAAAAGGCGGTGAGGATGGTCTCGGCGTTCTTGCGGGCGTTGTCCATCAGGCCGTTTTCCACGGCGGTGGTCTCGGCGCCTTTCTGCAGTTCGGAAAGCGCCTGGTTGTTCTCCTCCATGGTGATGGGGCGGAAGATGCTCTCGCTCTCCAGGTACAATTCAAAAGAATCCGGGTCCACGTAGCTTTCCAGGATCTTGGCTTCGGGCAGGGTCACCGTGATGGTCTTGTCGGTCACTTCCCAGGTGATGGCGCTGAAATCATACCCCGCCTTAATGATGACATCGTAGCTGTAAATGTACTTGCTCTGGGTAAAGGGGATCTCCACCCCGAACATCTCCCGGGAGGCGGTGGTCACGTTCACCTGAGTACCCCGGTACTCCTGGGTGGCCAGCTCCCCGATGTTTTCAAAACCCACCTTGGTGGTCTTGTTCCTGATGGTGAAATTGTCCTTGAAACTGAGCACCGCTGCCGCCAGCAGGGCCAGCACGATGCAGCCCAGGATCACTTTGGGTACCAGCATTTTGGCCAGCCAGTGGCTGCGCTCCGGTGTTTTGGTGGGACTTCCCATGGTTTTGATACCTCCGTTTTGTGTTGTGGGGCAATGCCCCCGCACAGGGCCTGTTTTTTCCGCGTGCCCCGGGCGTTCCTCCCATCCCCAGTATACCACCATGGGGCAGAGGGTGCCACAATTTTCTTGGCCGCCAAGGCAGGAATCGGAATGTCCTTGTATGACGCACAGATGGCGCCCCTTTGTCCGCAATTTTTTACCACCGCCCCTTGCACCGCCGCGGCATTTATAGTAGTATAGTAAGTACCTGCCGGTTTATTGGTCTAAAGAGATAAAGCAGACCGGGAGGGGTATCAGACAGGGAGGAATGAATCATGAAGAAGTATCTCAACGGTGTTCTGGCCGTGGGCCTGGCCCTGAGCATGTGCGCGTGCGGCGCACCCGCTTCCCAGAGCCAGAGTGCTTCCGGCGCGGACAGTGCATCCACCGCCGAAGCCGCCGACACCACCACCGAAACCGATGCCGCCGACAGCGACCTGGCCTATATTCAGGGCAAGGGCAGCATGACCATCGGCTACACCGTGTATGAGCCCATGAACTACACCGACGAAAACGGCGAGTTCACCGGCTTCGACACCGAACTGGCCACCGCCGTGTGCGAAAAACTGGGCGTGGAGCCGGATTTTGTGGAGATCAACTGGGACACCAAGTTTGTGGAACTGGAAGCCAAGAGCATCGACTGTGTCTGGAACGGCATGACCCTCACCGATGACATCCAGGCCAACCAGGCCACCACCCAGCCTTATGTGAAGAACGCCCAGGTGGTGGTGATGAAGGCTGACGCCGATTACACCTCCACCGCCGACCTGGTGGGCAAGACGGTGGCGGTGGAAGCCGGTTCCGCCGGTCAGTCCACCGTGGAAGGGGACGAAAACCTGATGCAGGCCGACGTCATCACCAAGACGGTGCAGACCGACTGCCTGATGGAAGTGGCCGCCGGTACCGCCGACGCCGCCGTGCTGGACCTGACCCTGGCTTCCGCCATGATCGGCGAAGGCACCGACTACGCCGACCTGGTCATCAAGGAAGAACTGAACGTGGAAGAGTACGGCGTGGCCTTCCGCAAGGGCAGCGATGTGGCTGCCGCCGTGGACGCCGCCTTTGACGAGCTCAAGGCCGACGGCACCATGCAGGCCCTGGCCGACAAGTACGGCCTGACCCTGGCGGAATAATGACAGACGCCGTTGTGATCTGGGGCCGCCTGACTGAGGCATTCTGGCTCAACTTCCAGCTGTTTGCGCTGACCCTGGTGTTTGCGCTGCCGCTGGGGTTGGTGGTCGCCTTCGGTTCCATGAGTCGTTTCGCGCCGCTGCGGGGCGCGGTCAAGACCTTTGTGTGGGTCATCCGCGGCACCCCGCTGATGCTGCAGGTCATTGTGATCTTTATGGGCCCTGGCCTGCTGGGGTTTGAAAATCCCTGGCCTTCCGGCTCCGGCGGCCGTCTGGTGGCGGCGGTGGTGGCGTTTGTCATCAACTATGCCTGCTATTTCTCCGAAATTTACCGCGGCGGCATCGAAGCTGTGCCCAAGGGCCAGACCGAAGCCGGGCAGGTGCTGGGCATGACCCGCACCCAGATCTTCTTCAAGGTCACCCTGCTGCAGGTCATCAAGCGCATCCTGCCCCCCATGGGCAACGAGATCATCACCCTGGTGAAGGATACTTCCCTGGCCAACGTCATCTCCAACAAGGAGATCATCATGATGGCCAAGGAATACAGCGCCAAGGGCCTGATCTGGCCGCTGTTCTCCACCGCCATCTTCTTCCTGGTGTTTGTGGGGGCACTGACCCTGCTGTTCGGCTGGCTGGAAAAGCGGCTGGACTATTTCCGCTGCTGAAAGGAGGCCGAACCCTATGGCATTGTTGGAAGTGACCGGTATCGGCAAAAGTTTCGGCAGCACCGCCGTGCTGCGGGATATTTCCCTGCAGCTGGAAAAGGGCGAGACCCTGGCCATCATCGGGTCCTCCGGTTCGGGCAAGACCACCCTGCTGCGCTGCCTGAACTTTCTGGAAACGGCAGACACCGGTTCCATCAAGGTGTCGGGCCAGACCCTGTGGGACGCCGCCGACCCCCGCACACAGAGCGAGGCTGAGATCCGCAAAAAGCGGCTGCATTTCGGCCTGGTGTTCCAGAACTTCAATCTTTTCCCCCAGTACACGGCTTTGCAGAACGTGATGCTGGCGGGGCAGCTGCTGGCCAAGGAGCGCCCGGACTATAAGGTGAACCGCAAGGCCATCCTGGCGGAACTGGAAGAGAACGCCCGCACCCTGCTGGCCCAGATGGGCCTGTCCGACCGGGCGGGGCATTACCCCCACCAGCTTTCCGGCGGGCAGCAGCAGCGTGTGGCTATTGCCCGCGCCCTGGCCCTGCACCCGGACATCCTCTGTTTTGATGAACCCACCAGCGCCCTGGACCCGGAACTCACCGGCGAGGTGCTGCGGGTGCTGCGGGAACTGGCTGACCAGAAAACCACCATGATCATCGTCACCCACGAGATGCACTTTGCCCGTGACGTGGCCGACCGCATCCTGTTCATGGACAGCGGCGTGGTGGTGGAGGAAGGTCCCGCCCACCAGGTCATCGACCATCCCCGGGAGGAGCGGACCCGCCGTTTCCTGGCCAGCTATACCGGCTGAAGTTTCCCCAAAAACAAGCAAAACCGCCGCCCCGGCAAAGGGACGGCGGTTTTTGTGTTGTGGGGAAAAGCGGGTCAGCCCTCAAAGGCGGTGAACTCCCGCAAGGTGGGGGTGCCCCGGCTTTGCAGAATGCGCACGGTCAGTTCGGTGCACCGGGCATCCACCCGGCACAGGCGGCGGGCGCCCACCACCGTGAAGGCGGCAGCGGGTTTGCCGTCGGCCAGGATCTCCCCGGCCTCGATGCGCTGGCCGGACATCAGGTCCTCCCGCAGGGACACATACCCCACCTGTACGGGCCGGGCAAAGTGCAGGGTCAGGGCGGGGGCTTCCTTGTCCTCCTCCGGCTTCCAGAAGCCTTCCGCGTCCGCTTCGGCGCAGGGGGCGGCATGGCCGGGGGCTTCGCTGTCGGCGGTGAGGGCGGCGGCCAGGGGATGGCCCAGCCGCTCTTCCAGCAGGCGGCCCAGCCCTTCCAGGCTGGCCACATCCCGGTCGTTCAGGCGGCCGTTGGGCATGGGGGGCAGGTTGAGCAGGAACCCGGCGTTGCCGCCCACCGAGTTCATGTAGATGGAGAACAGTTCCTCCGGTGTGCGCACCTTGTCATCCTCCCGGGTATGGTAGAACCAGCCCGGACGGATGGAGGTGTTCACCTCGGCGGGGTACCAGATCAGGGGTGTGGAGGCGGCTTCCAGCACCGCCCGGCTGCCCAGGTCCTCATCCTGGCGGGTCACCCGGCGGGAGAAGGTCCCGTCGTCTACCTGCTGGCTGTGGGCGGCGATCAGGGCCGGGTCGGACAGGGCGGCGGGTACCACGCTCCATTCGGATTCCCGGCAGTGACCGGCCTCGTTGCCGCACCAGCGCACGTCCGGGCCGGTCACGCTGATCACCGCGTTGGGCTGCAGCTGCCGCACCGTGCGGTAATAGGCGTCCCAGTTGTACCGCTGCACCCGGCCGTTGGGACCTTCGCCGCAGGCGCCGTCCAGCCACACGCAGAAGATCTCCCCATACTGGGTGAGCAGCTCGGTGAGCTGGGCGATGTAGAACCGGTCATAGGCTTCGCCGCTGCCGTAGCTGGGTTCGTGCCGGTCCCAGGGGGAGAGATAGACGCCGAACTTCAGCCCGGCCCGGCGGCAGGCGTCGGCGGTCATGCGGACCACGTCCCCCTGGCCGTTCTGCCAGGGGCTGGACGCCACCGAGTAGTCGGTCTGGCGGGTGGGCCACAGGCAGAAGCCGTCATGGTGCTTGCAGGTCAGGATCAGCCCCCGCATACCGGCGGAACGGGCGGCCTGCACCCACTGGTCCGGGTCCAGGCAGTCGGGGTTGAACAGGGCGGGGTCGGCGGTGCCGTCGCCCCATTCCTGATCGGTGTAGGTGTTGGGGCCGTAGTGGATAAAGGCGTAAAATTCCAGCTGCTGCCAGGCCAGTTGGCGGGGGCTGGGGGTGATGCCGACGGCCCGGCGCAAGGTTTCGGAAAGCGGGATCATGGGGGGACCTCCTTTTTACCCGGTTTGCGGGCGATTTTGTGGAAAAAAGTCCGGCAAGGAAAAACTTGCCGGACCTTTTTTTAAAAGGAATTATGCGTGGGCTTCGGCGGCCTGCTTGGCCAGCATGGCAGCGCCGATCACCCCGGCCTTGTAGCCCAGGGTGCAGCAGACAAGGCGGGTGCGGGGGCCGCCCATCTCATGGCCGTAAATGGCGGGCTCCACAATGGCGCGCAGGGGTTCCAGCAGGGCTTCGCCCTGGTTGGCCACCCCGCCCGAAAGGCCCACGACCTCCGGGAAGAGGATGTTGATGAGGTTGGAGAGGCCCATGCCCAGATAATGCAGGTAGCGGTCCACCACCCCGCGGGCGGCTTCGTCCCCCGCCGCGGCGGCGGCAAAGGCCAGGCGGCCGTCCACGCCCTGGTCGGCGGCCAGCTGATGCATGGCGCTGTGGGGGTCGGCGTCCATGGCTTCCCGGGTCATGCGCACCAGGCCGGTGGCCGAAGCGTACATTTCCAGGCAGCCCTGCTGCCCGCAGGTGCAGGGCACGCCGCCCGGTTCCACCACCATGTGGCCCAGTTCGCTGGCGGCCCCGTTGAAGCCGGTGACCATCTGCCCGTTGATGATGATGCCGCCGCCTACCCCGGTACCCAGGGTGACGATGACGGCACTCTGGGCGCCCTTGGCGCAGCCGAACATGGCTTCGCCCAAGGCGGCCACGTTGGCGTCGTTGCCCACCGCCACCGGCAGGCCGGTCAGTTCCTGCAGGATCGCCCCGGCGGGAAAGTTGGTCCATTCCAGATTGTTGGCGTACACCACCGTGTTGTGCTCATCCACCGAACCCGGGCATCCGATGCCCAGGGCGGCTACCTGACCGCGGCGGCCGGACTGGTCTTCCAGCTCGGCGACCAGTTCGGCAATGTCGGCACAGATCTCCCGGCCCGGGCGGGGCAGACGGGTGGGGCGGGAGCCTTCGCACAGGATCTCCCCTTCGGCGGTGACCAGGGCGACCTTGATGTTGGTGCCGCCCAAATCTACTCCTGCGTACAACATAGCGGTGTTCCTCCTTGGTGGGGTATTATTCCAGGATCTGGGTGCCGTTGGTGCCCGGGGTAAAGGTCAGGTCAAACTCGGCACAGTGCAAAGTTCCGCTTGCCTGGTCAAAGGCAGCCGGGCGTGCGGTGCATCCGGTACAGAAGTCGGCAAAGCTGCCGTTTTCCGTGCGGCTGCCGCATACCACCAGATAGGCGCAGCGGCGGGACATGGCCCGCTTTTCGCAGCCGAACAGGGTTTCGTCGTGGTCCTCCAGCGGGGTGCTGCACCACACGCCGATGTAGCTGTCCCCCTTGCGGCCGAAGATCCAGCCGTTCCGGGCGTCGGTCTCGTCAAAGCGGTCCTGCTCCCAGAACAGATGGGTGAAGTCGATGGGATGGCTTTCGGGGATCACATACACAGCGCCCAGCACGTTGTCCCGCTGGCGCAGCGCCGGCATAATGCCGTTGCCGTACCAGTAGCCGGGGCGCACTTCGCTGGCGTCCTCGCAGGTATGGCCGGGATGGTTGGCAAAGACCACCAGATCGCTGTCCAGGGCGGCGGACCACATATGCTGCTGGTAGCCGAACTCACCGGGCTGGAACTGGGTGGTGCCGTGGAACCGCTCGTTCATCGTCTTGACGTGGAGGAAATGCCCGCGCATCTCTTCCCGGGTTTCCCGCTGCCAGGCACGCTGCACGCCGTCACGGCGGGGGCTCTGCACGCTGGTCAGGGCGTAATCGGCGGTCTTGTACAGGTCGATGCGGGCGTTGCTGGTGGTGTAGGTGAAGAAGCCGGTCTCCTCCATCAGCTCACGCAGCCCTTCCGGCGGGGTATAGCCGGTGGTGGCCAGGAAGCTCAGGGCGGGGGAGTTGGCAAAGGGCGCTTCGGGGAAGAGGTAATGCACCAGCCCCTGCAGGCTTTCCGCCCAGGGGGCCAGGACACCGCGGTACACGCGGCCCATGGGGGCCACCGTGATGCCCCGGAAGCAATGCCGGGCCAGGGTGCGCATCATCTCGTCGCAGGCGCGGCGGGCCATCACGGCCAGGTCGGGCTCGGCATAGTCCACAATGTTCAGCAGCGCGGCCAGGGTCAGGGGGGTGTAAACGGTGCTGTTGAACTCGTCAAAGCCGGTCTCGCATACGTCGGTGAGCCATTCCCGGATGCGCATGCGGGCGGTGTCCCGCAGCTCGCGGCCGGTGCGGCCGGAACGGACAAAGACCTCGTCGGGATACATGCCGCCGAAGAAATAGGCGGCCTCAAAGAACATGAGGGTGTGGTTCTCGCTCCAGAAGCACATGCCGTCCTGGCCGGGTTCGTCCATCCAGTAGCGGAAGTTCAGGATCACCTGCTTCATCTGGTCCTGCAGGTCCTCGGGAATGCCGTATTCCCGCTGCAGGCGGATGAGGGCGGTGGTCATGAAGTCGGCACAGTCCATCCGGCGGTTGATCTGTTCCAGGGTGGTCTTCAGCTCCTCATGATCGGAGGCGGGCTCCATACCCAGGTGTTTGCGGGCCAGCATGGGGAACAGGGCAAAGCCGTCGGTGGCGCTGCGCATCTCCGAAGCCACGGCGGCCATCCGCTCAAACATGTGGCGGCGATGGTCGGTGTCCTCGGGCAGGTAGACGGGACGGTTCAGTTCCGCCTGTTCCATGCCGCGGCGCAGCACCGTGTGTTCCACCGGGATCTCCAGGGCAAAAACGGGGATCTCGGGCAGGTCGATCTCCTGCTGACCGGCGGCTTCCAGGGTGAGGTAACGCTCGTCCTGGCGGCGGAAGTCGGAGATGCCCTTGTCAAAGACCAGGCGGCTGCCCGCGGGCAGGGGCTCGGCCAGGGTCAGGCGTCCGCCGTGTACCCGGGCGGAGTCCAGCAGGGCGGCGGCCCGGGCGTAGGGGGCGCAGTGCCCGGCGTCGGGCAGTTCCACCTCCACGGCGTCGGCGCCGTCGATCACCTGCACCGCAAAGGATACGCGGGTATCCCGCACGCCCAGGTTTTCCAGCCGCAGATACAGCAGGAGGAACCCGGCGCTCAGATCCAGGGTGAAATCCTTGTACTGGATGGGCTTGTACACCGGGTTTTGCAGGGTGCACACCGGCGCGCCGTCCACCCACACATCCACGGCGGCGTAGCTCCACAGCCGCAGGGTCACCCGGGCGGGGTTGTGCACCAGCAGCCCGGTGGCGGCGTGCAGCTCGACCCGGCACAGTTCCTCATAGAAAGCGGCGTCATCCACAAAGATGTTGTCGTGGGAATAATAGTATTTCCACACCGGCCCGATAGGGCTGGGCTCGCCCAGGCAGGGCGCCTGGGGCGGGGTGAGGGGTTCGTGGCGGGCGGCGGCGGCGCGCATCAGTTTTTCGCTGAGCAGCTGGTCAATCTCCCGCACATCGCAGGAAAATTCACTCTCTTTACGGCCGGTATACAGATAATGGCGGATAAAGCCATCCTGAGCAAGAGAATACGACATAATACAAATGCCTCCCGGGGAAAACAGGGTTCCCCTTTTTTATAGGATCTTGTTATAGGATTTTGATACGGAACGCAAAGGAAAAATTCTTTTCTTCAAACCGGTAGCGGAGCGGCAGGGTGGTGCAGCAGCTTTCCGACCCGATGCCGTGCTGGCGGTAGTCGATATACACTTCGGTCAGGCCGGTTTTTTCCAGCTCGTCGCTGTGGCGGGCGGCGCACAGGGCCTGTACCGAGTAGGGCAGGACCTGCAGGCTGAATTCCGGTTCGCCGGTGAGGCACACCGTGCCCCGGTCCCCGGGCAGAAGGGCTTCCCGGCAATGGGCGTGGGAGCCGGTTTCCTGGGGGCGGACATAGTCGGTGAACAGCGCTTCGGGGGTGGTGTCGAACCGCCCCATGTAACATGCCTGGTGCTTGTCGATGTAGTTTTCAAAGGGACCCATACCGTAATATTGCACCCGATCATGGTCCGGTGTCAAGGAGAAATGCACGCCGAACCGGGGCAGAGCCACATGCAGGCTGTCGGCGCAAACCTCCATGCGGCAGCCCAGGCTGCCGTCGGGGCAGAAGGTCAGGGTCTGGTCCAGACGGCATACCGGGCGGCGGATCATGCTGCCCAGGGCCAGGCGGGTGCGCACCGTCACGGTGCCCTGCTCCTCGGTGCAGGTGCAGGCGTAGATTTTGGCCTGCACCCGGTCCAGGAACAGATCCCGCCAGGCGGCAGTCAGGTTCATATCGTTGTCGATGGGCGCCCGGTACAGGCAGTAGTCCATGGGCCGGGCCAGCATCTCCTGTCCGTCGCGGCAGGCGCTGCGCACCAGGGCGGTGGTCTTGTCATAGACCCAGCGCATACCGGCACCCTCCACCTGCAGTTCCAGCGGCGTGTCCAGGGTGATCCGCATACCGGGCCCTTCGGGCACACCGGGGTAGAGGGGCAAAGCTTCCCGCAGGCAGAACTGCTGGGTGCCCAGCACCTCTTCCTCCTCCACCGACCCGTAGGACACCGCCCCTTTGCGCAGGGTGATGAACCGGATATGGGAATCCGGCTGCGGGTCTTGGGGTTCGGGCAGATGCACCAGCACCGAGGCCCCGGCGGGCAGGGTCAGGGGCACCGTGCCCCGGCCGACCACCCGGCCGTCGGCGGTGATTTCGTACACCAGGTCCAGCACGTCCTCGGCGGCGGTGAAATCCAGGGTGTTGCGGATGCGGTAATCCCCTTCGGGGGTGCGGGTGATCCGCAGGGGGCGGTAGACATTCTTCATCTCAAAGGCGCCGGGTTTCAGCCGCCGGTCGGGCAGCACCAGGCCGTCGATGCAGTAGTTGCCGTCGTGGGCCGCCTCCCCATAGTCGCCGCCGTAGGCGTAGCGCTTGCGGCCGTCGGGGGTGGTGCCCCGCAGGATGCCGTGGTCGTTCCACTCCCACACGCAGCCGCCCATGTAATGGGGGTCGGAGTAGAAGATCTGCCAGTAATCTTCCAGGTCGCCGGGGCCGTTGCCCATGGCGTGGGAATACTCGCAGAGGAAGAGGGGACGGCGGGCCTGTTCGGTGTACCGGTACTCCCGGGTATCCTCCAGGGAGAAGTACATCCGGGACATCACATCGCACACGTCCTCCACCGGATCGTCCGGCAGGGTGATCCAGCTGGATTCGTAATGCACCGGGCGGGAAGGATCGGTCTCCTTGATCCAGAGGGCGGCGTCCCGCATGGCGGCGCTGTATCCGGACTCGTTGCCCAGGGACCACAGCAGCACGCAGGGACGGTTGCAGTCCCGCATCACCAGACGTTCGATACGGTCCAGAATGGCCTGCCGGAAATCCGGCCGGGCCACCAGACCCGCCATGCCCTGCTTGGAGGAGCGGCCGTCGATGTGCAGGTCGTACCCCGAAATGCTGCCGTGGCTTTCCAGGTCGGCCTCGTCGATGACATAGAAGCCGTACCGGTCGCACAGGCGCAGGAATTCCGGGCAGTTGGGATAATGGGAGGTGCGGATGGTGTTCACGTTCAGCTGTTTCATCAGCTGCAGATCCCGTTCCATCTCCTCCGGCGTCACGGTGGCGCCTTCCTTCTCGGAAAAATCGTGGCGGTTGACGCCCTTCATCTTGATGGGACGGCCGTTGAGCAGGAATACCCCGTCCCGCACCTCGGCCCGGCGGATGCCCACTTCCTCGCCCACGACCTCCCCCGCCACGGTGAGCACCAGGCGGTAGAGGGCGGGGGATTCGGCATTCCACAGGCAGGGGTCGTCCAGGGCGAAGCAAACTGTGGTGTCCGCCCCGGCGGAAAAGGCCTGTTCCTGCAGCAGACGGCCCTGGGGGTCATAGAGGGCGGCGGTGCCGTCGGCGCCGCTGTCCAGGGTCAGGCAGATCCGGGCGGAGCGCAGGTCCGCGGCGGGCAGGGCGTCCACCCGGTAGCTGCGCAGGCCGTTTTCGGCCCGTTCCAGCAGGTAGACGTCCCGGAAAATACCCGAAAGCCGCCATTTGTCCTGGCATTCCAGATAGCTGCCGTCGCACCATTTGAGCACGGCCACGGTCAGGGTGTTTTCCCCGTCGATGAGCAGATCGGTCAGGTCAAATTCGCTGGGGGAGTGGCTGACCTGGCTGTAACCGGCAAATTGGCCGTTCACCCACAGGTAAAAGCAGCTGTCCACCCCGTCAAAGACCAGGTGGTACCGCCGCCCGGCCTGCTTCTGCAGGGAGAAGCTGCGGTGATACACCCCGGTGGGGTCGGCATCGGGCACATAGGGCGGGTCGTAGGGGAAGGGATAGCGGGTGTTGATGTACTGGGGCGCGTCGTACCCGTGGAGCTGCCAGCAGGCGGGCACCGGCATGGTGCCGCAGTCCCCGGCGGCAAAACGGGCTTCCGGATCCGGGTCCATGCGGCGGGGGTCCTCATAATACAGGAACTGCCACACCCCGTTCAGGCTGTGATACCGGGCGGACGACCGCCGCGGCGCAAAGGGGTCCTGGTCCGGGGCAAAGGGCACAAAGTCGCAATGGGGCGGCAGGGTGCCCAGATGGAGCACGGAGGGGTCCTGGTGATACTGATTTTGGATGATCTCGTTCATGGGAGCCTCCCGGAAAGGTTGATATCAAAGGCGGCAGGCAAAGGTCAGGATCTCAAAGGGACGGTAGGCCAGTTCGGCGGTGGGTTCGCCCACGGGGGCCTCCAGCATGTTCACCGGCTGCACGGGGGCGTGCAGGCGCAGGGTGCCGCGGCGGCCGTCGCTTTCGCACAGACGCACGATAATGCTCTTGCCGTCCTCGCTGTTCTTCATGGCCTGCAGGTACAGGCGGTCCCCGGCGGCGGCCAGATCTTCCAGCCAGGCGCGCAGGGCCAGGGGCAGGGTATCGGGCAGGCGGGGCCGGGTCAGCGGAACGTTCTGTTCCAGGGCAAAGCGGTTCACACCGGCCTGCACCGGGCCGCCCTCGTGGGGCAGGATCTGGTAGCAGAAATCATGGAAGCCCCGGTCGGCGGTGATGTCCGGACGCATGGTGGCCCGCAGCAGGCTCAGGGTCACATGGTTGCCGTCGATGCCCAGGCCGTACAGACCTTCGTTGACGATGGCCACACCGGCATCGGTCTCGGACAGGTCGCACCACTTGTGGGAGCAGACTTCGAACCGGGCCTTCTGCCAGCTGGTGTTGCGGTGGGTCTCCCGGCGGATGAAACCGGCGCTGGTATCGCACAGCAGTTCCCGGGTGAGAACGTTCACGCCGAATTCCGCCTTGGCCAGGGTGTGGGTCTCGTGCCAGTCCACCAGGTTCTCCACTTCGATCATGGGGCTGGCGGCAAACAGACGGATGACGCGGGCCCAGCGGCTCTTCTCGGTGGCCAGCACGGCGGTGAATTCCGCCATGGTGTCGTCGGCATAGCTCAGGTGCAGGGGTTCGGCCACCGTCAGGGGGAACTCCTTGTCCTTATAGTTGGGCAGGATGTCCCAGGCATCGTACATGCCGGGCATATCCTGGTACAGGTGCAGGCGGTTCCACACGCCGTCCACCCATTCCCGCTGCAGGGGGCGGTCCCACAGGTGCAGGATGCTGCCGTCCTCGTCAAAGGTCAGCTCATACAGCGGGGTGGTCACGGCGGTGCCGTCGGCTTGCAGCCAGCCGGGCTGGGCGGGCAGACCGGGCAGGGTATCGGCGCAGACAAAGGGCGCCAGGTCGGGCTGCACGAACCGGCCGCGCACCCCGCCCCGGGTGATGGGGCCGTTCTCTTCCGGCAGGAAGACGGGAGCCCGGCGGGTAAAGTTCAGGCTGTTGAACCAGCCGCTGCCGCTGCCCTGCATCTCGGTCAGGGCGCCGCGCACCTGGTCGTAGTCCGCCACAGCGTCCTCGTATACCGGGTGGATGTGGCTGCCGGGCAGGATATCGTGGAACTGGTTCACCAGGAACTTCTTGTAGACGTTGCGCAGCTCCTCGTCCCGGGCGGTTTCCCCGGCGGCGGTGCGCAGCACGTTCACCAGTTCGGCGTCGCGCAGGGCAAATTCCAGTTCCCGGTTGGCCCGCTTCAGGGCCGCCTTGGTGGTAAAGGTGCCGCGGTGCATTTCCAGGTACAGCTCGCCGTCCCAGGTATCCAGCTTTTCGTTGCCGTCAAAGTTCTTGTGCAGGAACTCGTCGGCGCCCATGTGCTGGGTCTTGGGCATGACCGAAAGCTTGTCGAACCGGTGCATCAGTTCCAGCATTTCCTCGGTGGCACCGGAACCGCCGTCGCCGTAGCCGAACATGGAAAGGGTCTGGCCGCCGGTCTCCTTGTCCTGGTAGGCTTCCCAGTTTTCCTGGATCTGGCTGGGCATGTTCCAGGTGATGAAATGGGTGGGGGGCACACAGGCATAGACGGTGGACCCGTCGATGCCCTTCCACAGGAAGTTGTTGTGGGGGAAGCGGTTGGTGTCGTTCCAGGTGGACATCTTGTTGGAAACGAAATACTTTACCCCGCTCTTGGCCATGATCTGGGGCAAAATCCAGCTGTTGCCGAAGACGTCGGGCAGCCAGACGTTGTCGATGGTCTTGCCGAAGGTGCGGCGGAAATATTCCTGGCCGTACAGCAGCTGACGGATCAGGCTTTCGGCGGCGGGAATGTTGCAGTCCGGCTCCACATACATGGCGCCCACCGGCTCAAAGTTGCCGGAAGCCACCTTCTCCTTCAGCTCCGCAAAGAGGTCGGGATAGTATTTTTCCAGCAGCTCGTAGGTGTAGGCCTGGGTGTGGGTGTACTTGAAATCGGGGTAGCGGTCCATCAGCCGCAGCTGAATAAGCACGGTGCGGGCGTTCTTGTGCACCGTATGGATGCGCCGCCAGTAGTAGGCCAGGTCCAGGTGGGAATGCCCCACCAGGGCCACGTCGCCGGTGCCCTTGAAGTCGTCGTTGGCGTAGATGACGCGCTCGATGTAGGCGGAAGCCGCCTTCACCTGGTCCATCACCCGGGCGACCTGGTCGGCGGGCAGTTCCAGACGGCCGGTCTCGGGGTCGGTGTTGTCCCGCAGCAGGGTAAAGTCCACCAGGTCCAGGGCGTGGGACAGTTCCACGTTCAGGAACTTGCGGTAATCCTCATTGAAATAGGGGCTTTTGGCCACGTCCAGCAGCAGCTGCAGGTCGTAGAACAGGTCCAGGACCTCATGGCGGATGGTGGCCAGGTACAGGCCGTTGAACACCTGACGGCAGCCGCGCAGAGCCATGGCGTCGGGGTTGCGTTCGTCGTCGGGCTTGGAGCGGTTGTAGCCTTCCATCTCGATGACCAGTTCATCGCTGTCGATGTAGGGGCTCAGCAGGGTGCGGTCGCGGTTGGGGTCGATGCCGCCCACATAGCGGCCGTTGACCTTGACGATGACCTCCGCCGCCGTCCACAGGGACAGCCACAGTTCCTTGCCCCGCAGGTGCTCCGGCACGGTGACCCGGCCGCGGAAAAAGGCGGTTCCGTCGGGGGTGAAATACAGGTCGCCCCGCTTCAGGGGGCGGAAGCCCGCGGGGTCGTCCTCATAGGTGTTCTCGCCGATCTGGCGGGCGTCGCGCACTTCCAGATCGGTGATCTCGTACTTTTCGTCGTAGATATAGCGTTTCAGCCAGTTGAAACGCAGGTCGGTGTATTCTTCGGGGCGCATGCTTCTGCGCACCACCGGTACAAATGCCATGGAATCATCAACTCCTTGAAGGCGGCCGGGCAGACCCCCGGGCCTTGTGGGGGACGGTCAGTCGTTGTCCCAGAAAAACGGCTTCTTGCGGATGAACTCGATGCGGACTTCCTGCCCGAGATCGCGCTTGATCTGCTGGCAGATCCAGTCCATGCAGCGGGGGGCGATGTTGCATTTGGAACATTCCCCCTGCAGACGGACCTTGATGAGGGAGCCTTCGATGCTCACCACATCCAACCATCCGCCGTCGCCGCGCAGGCGGGGGACGATGACGGTTTCGATATATTCTTTCACGGGGCAGACCTCCTGGTGGATGTTGCCGTGGTTCGGCTTGATAAAGTTCTACGCACACCCGTCCCCCAAGGGGGGACAGGCATGCGCAGAACGGAGGAAAACAGGTCGCGGTTTAGCCCTTGACGGCGCCGCCGGTAAGACCTTCGATAAAGTATTTGCTGGCGATGATGTAGATCAGCAGGATGGGGATGATGGCGATGGTGGCGCCGGCGAACATGATGTTCCAGGCGGCCGCGCCGTCACCGGAGTTCTTCAGCATGGTCACGCCGACGGTCAGAGGCCGCTTGGAGGCGTCGGTCATGGTGAAGACCAGGGGCAGGATGTACTCGTTCCAGCCGCCGCGGAAGGAGAGCAGCGCGACGGTGGCCAGGATGGGACGCAGCAGGGGCAGCACCACGTGGGTGTAGGTCTGGAAGAAGGTGCAGCCGTCGATGGTGGCGGCCTCGTCCAGTTCCTTGGGAATGCTGCTCATGTAGCTGTTCACCAGGAAGATGTAGGTGGCCTGGGCGGTACCGGCGGAGATGAAGATGACGCTGAACAGAGAGGTGTTCAGTTTCAGCTTGATGGCCAGTTCAAACAGGGGGCGCAGGGAGACAGAGCCCACGTTGATGAACATGAAGGCCAGAAGCAGACCGTAGATCAGCTTCTTGAAGCGGAAGTTCCGACGGTTGAGCACGTAGCCCGCCATACCGGAGGAGATCAGAGAGAGGATCATCACGCCCACGGCGATGATGACGCTGTTGATGGTGTAGATACTGAAGTCGGCCTTTTCCCAGGCTTCGATGAAGTTGTCGACGATCCAGACTTTGGGGAACATGTTGGTGCCGCCGACCAGCAGTTCGCCGTTCTCCTTAAAAGAACCGAACACAACGTACAGCACGGGATACAGGGTCAGCGCAGCCACTGCCAGCATGAACAGGAACAGCAGGAAGCGGATGACCCGGGTGCTGGTGGACATAACTTCGCCGGAAGATGCTTTTTTGAACATAGATCGTTGCCCTCCTTACATCACGTCGTCCAGCTTGCGGGCCAGCAGCAGATACAGGCCGGTCACGCAGCCGACGATCAGAGCGGCCATCAGGCTCAGCACGCAGGCATAGCCGATCTGGGGCTGGGAAGTGCTGGTACCGAACAGCAGCTGGTAGATGTACAGGAACATAACCTGGGTGCGGTTGTTCGGGCCGCCCTGGGTCAAGACCATGATGGACTCATAATCCTTGAAGGCGGAGGTGATGGCCAGCATCATGATGACCTTGAACATGGGGCTGAGCATGGGCAGGGTGATGCGGAAGAAGGTGGTCAGCCCGCCCGCGCCGTCGATCATGGCGGATTCGTACACATCATGGGGAATGCTGGACAGACCGGACATGAAGTAGATCATGTAGTTACCGAAGCCGCCCCACACAGCCACGATCAGCACCGCCCACATGGCGGTTTTGGAATCGCCCAGCCAGTTGATGTTCTGGCTGATGATGCCGGTGGCCCGCAGCACGGCGTTGAGCACGCCGTTGTACGCCGCAAAGATGAAGCCGAACACCATGGCGGAAATGGCGGTGGAGATGATGGTGGGCATGAAGTAGATCACGCGGAAGATGCCGGAACCCCGGATCTTCTGGCTCATCAGCTCGGCCATGATCAGGGCCAGAGGAATGATGAAGATGATCTTCAGAATGGCATATTCAAAGGTGTGGCCCACACTGCCCCAGAAGGCGGTGTCGCCGAACATGCGGGTGAAGTTGCGCAGGCCGCAAAAATAGGACGTCATGCCGTTGTAGTCATAAAAGACGTAGCGGAACAGCCACAAAAACGGATAGATGGAAACAACGCACAGAAGCAGCACGGCGGGGAACATCATCAAAACGGTGGCAACCTTGGTGCTGGTGGTGGCGCTCAGTCCCCGTGATTTCGGTTTGGAAGCGGTCGGTTCTTTGGTCTGGTTCATTCGCTATACCTCCTAGAAAAAACCGGAAAAGAAAGCGCTCCCGCGCAGGATATGGCCTGGCGGGAGCGCTTTCCCGGTTCATGCAGTTAACTGCGGCCCCGCCAGAGGTTACTCGGTCAGGTAGGTGATGGTGCCGGCGGACGGATGCAGCGGATCGTAGTCTTCGATGACCACGCGGGTGCAGCTGCCGTTGGCCAGGCCGCGCTCCAGAGCCTCGTTGTAACGAGTGTTCAGGTCTTCGATAGCTTCATCGGCAGTGATGTTGCCCAGAACGGCGTTCCACAGGGTGACATAGTATTCGTCACCTTCGATGGCAACGGACGGCGGGGTGGGATACACGTCTTCGTACTCGGTCAGAGCGAAGTCAGCCAGACGGCCGGTCTTGGAAGTGTCGAACTTGTCGGACATGTAGGTGGACAGGGGCAGGGTGTAGCCGCCTTCCAGGTAGCCCTTCATGAACTCTTCGCTGGAGAAGTACTTGATGACTTCCCAAGCAGCGTCCTTGTCTTCGCAGCTGGTCAGCATAGCAAAGCCGAAGTTGGGAGTGCAGCTCAGAGCGCCCTTGACGGTGCCGTCAACGGTGGGCAGCTCGGCAACGCCCCAGTCGAATTCCACGGGGAACTGGTCGGTGAAGACGCCCGCTTCCTGAGAAGCGTTGCCCCAGACGGCGAAGGCGCCCTGGGCGAACAGCGCACGGCTGTTGTCAACGCCCTGGGTCTCGGAGCCGGGCAGGACGGAACCGTCGGCAAACAGCTTGGCGGCGGATTCCAGAACGGGCTTCCAGCTGGAGAAGTCGTACACGCCGTTGACGTAGTCATAGCCCCAGTGGGTGGCGCCGCTCATTTCGCCGACGCCTTCCAGCCAGCGGGTGAAGGGGCTGGAAGAGGTGAAGCCCACGCCGTACACGCTGCCGTTGCCCTGATCAGTCACGGCCTTGCAGGCGGTAACCAGTTCATCCAGGGTAGAGGGGATGCTGTCGTAGCCGGCGTTCTTCAGCAGGTCGACATTGTATTCGATACGGCTGCCGGAACGCACGCCGTTGGCAACCCAGTAGATGTCGTCGCCAATGGAGTTCAGGCCTTCGTACATATGATCGTACACTTCGGTCACGGTCTGGAATTCGGAGTCGGCCTCAATGTAGGGGCTCAGGCTCTCCAGAATGCCGCCGTTGACGTAGTCGCTCAGGGGCAGCAGGTCGGAAGCCGCAACGGTGATGACATCCGGGGCAGTGTTGGCCTGGAAAGCCAGCTGGATGGAGTTGAGCCAGTCATCGGTGAGGATGGTGTACTCGATCTGAACATCGGTGTGGCTGGCGTTGAACTCGTCGATCATCTTGGTCATGTACTCTTCGTCATGACGGTTGTTGGACCAGACCTCGATGACGGTGGCTTCGCTACTGCCCGCGTTGGAGGCGGCGGTGCTGGTGCTGGAGCCGGATTCGGAGCTGCCGGAACCGCCGCAGGCGGTCAGCATGCCGGCCGCGAGCACAAGGGCAGTTGCCTTGGACGCGATCTTTTTCATGTTTGTGTTCTCCCTTCTTAGTTTGCTTTTTGGTTTGTGGGTGGATGCACCGGAGCAAGCTGGCCGGTGCGCGTTCTGACAACTATAGTTTATCCCCTTTGCAATCCCCCGCAACAGGGCACATTTCATTAAAAATGTAACATCTCCCAATAAAAACGCTGTCATACGGCCCAAAACACCCAAACGACAGGAACATAATTTGGTAAAAACGCTTAAAAGACAGTGTATTGCAGATTATTGCTTTTTTCGAGAGGGTGTGATATGGTAAAAACATCCGCAGCATGAAACAAAGATTTTTGATTCGTCACCTGCCGCCGGATGTCCTTTGCCAGGGGCTTTGCATCAAAAGTTCATGCCCGGCATAAGGCGGCGCTCAATTCCGAAACAGGAGGTTTGCCGATTGAACCAGAAAGTAACGGTCCTGATTGCCGACGATGAACAGGCAATCCGAACGGGCCTGAAGGCCATCGTCACCCGAATGTTGGAACAGGCGCTGGTGGTCGGCTGCGTGGGCACCGGGGTACAGGCATTGCAGGATCTGTGCCGGTTCCGGCCGGATATTGCCATTATGGATATCAATATGCCGGATATGGATGGCCTGGAGGTCATCCGCCGCGCCCGGGAACAGGATCTGCCCACCCGCTTTTTGATCCTCAGCGGGTACGGCGAATTTGCCTACGCCCAGAAAGCCATCCGCTACGGCGTCAAGACCTATTTCCTCAAACCGCTGAATGTGGAGGAGTTCCGCACCGTCCTGCTGCAGCAGTGCCAGGAGGTGCTTTCCCATCGGAAGAATGCCGCCGCCGACGAGCAGGAGATCACCCGGCTGATGGATTCTTCCCGTACCTTGTTTTTGAACCATCTGGTGCAGAAAAAATACAACAGTGCTTCCGCCGGTGTGGATACCCTGCAGCTGGCCATCACCAACGCGCCCAACTGCGTGGTACTGTTCCAGCTGGAAACCACCGCCGCCGATCCGCCGCCTTTGCGGGAACTGGTCCGCAATGTGGTGGGGGCGGTGTTCTTCGGTTGCCCCATGGAATGCTGGGTGTATGATGACCAGCGCATTGCCATGATCATCAACCTGCAGGATACCGCCGACGAAGATTTCCTGGACAGACTGCGCCAATGCGTTGAGAAGATCCGTCACGGCACGCCCTACGATGTGCGGGTGGGTATCGGCAAGGTGGTCCCGGGCTTCAGCCAGACCAGTCTCTCTTTTGCCCGCGCCCAGGAAGCCCTCAGCTACCGCATCTACGATGCCGACAAGGATATTTTCGACAGCAATCTCATCACCAATTATACACCGGCATTTACCCAGGAAAACATAGATTTTGGTCCCCTGACCATTGCCATCCTGCAGAATGACCTGCCGGCCATCCGCACCTACTGCGAGGCCTTTTTCCAGTCCTTGCTGGTGGGGGGCGAACCGCCGCCCAGCTTTGTGGTGGGCATGTGCATGTACCTGCTGCTCACCGCCCAGAAACAGGTGCAGATGAGCCAGCCGGACAAGAAGATCGAGTTCCCCTTCTCCTACGACGAGCTGAACTCGCTGAATACGGTGGGGGAAATGTGCGACTGGCTGGTGGGGGCCTTTGCCCGGTACAGCAAGATGCTGGATGATCTGACCGGCGACGAAAACCGCACCATCCGCATCGCCAAGGAATACATCCGCAACAACCTCAGCAGCAACCTGAAAGCCAAGGATGTGGCGGCCCAGGTCAACCTGAGCGAAACCTATTTTGCCATCTATTTCAAGGATAAGACGGGGGTCACCTTCCGGGATTATCTGCTGCAGGTCCGCATGACCTACGCAAAGCAGATGCTCAAGGCAAGGGTGGCCAATATCAGTGAGGTCGCCTACCGCACGGGCTACCAGGATTACCGCTCCTTTTCCCGGGCGTTCAAGAACGAAACCGGCATGACACCGTCGGAATACCAGAATCAGTGCGGAAATCAGGGCTGAACCCCGAGGGGAGGGAATACATGTTGCTGCGTCGCCTGGCCAGAGTATTTGAAACCAAACTGGCCTATAAGATATGGTTGGACACCGCTCTGCCCATCCTGCTGATCTTTGTCTGTGCCATGCTGGCGCTGAACATGTATTTCAACGCCTTTCTGGCCGATAAAGCCGTGGCCCAGGGCAACGGAGATACCAACTCCGCCGCCACCAAATTCTCGGATACCTACGAGGATATGATGCAGCGGCTGGTCAGCCATATCGCCCTGCAGAGTTTCCGGGAAAAGTGCGTCGACATCATCAACAGCGATGGAGACGACTATACTGTGGTGAACAACGACGTGCAGGGCGACCTGAACGACTTTATGCGCACCAGCGGTCTGGTACAGGGGGCGGTTTTGACCCGGACCGACAACAAGGGCAACAGCCCCATGGTCTTTTCCTCCTATGTGTTCCGGCTGAATATTGCCCGGGACGAATATACCCTGGGCTACGACCTGAGCACGGTGGAAGGGATCACCATTCTGCCGGCGGATAAAAGCCCTTTCCAGAGCCGGGGCGCGGTGATCCCTATGGTCATTCCCCTGCGCATCAACGGCTATCAGTACATGCTTATCAGCGATGACCTGGAAGAAAGCGACCTGCTGCTGTACATTCTGCTGGATGCCGACAGCGTGGCCGATTACCTGGAACTGTGCTGTGACGACAGCTCCGAAGGGGACCTGTTCCTGGTGGATTCCAACGGGGTCAACCTCAGCATGTCCGCCGAGGACCCCCGGTACGAAAAGGCAACCGATGAAGACCTGACCGAGAAGCTGCGCAGCGCCATTGAGGAAGGCAGTACCTATTTCCAGTACCACGATCTGTATGTGTTTGTGTCGGAAGTGAAGTACAGCGGCATGTACGTGGTGAACGTGGTGGACCGGAGCACCTTCCTGGACGGCACGGATTCCCTGGTGGATCTGATGCAGATTCTGGCTGTGACCTGTATCCTGGTCATTACCGGCGTTTGCATGCTGATCTCGGTGGTGGTCACCCGCCCTCTGCGCAGCCTGATGGACACGGTGCAGCAGATCGAGCACCGTGCCTACGACGGCAAGACCCGCCTGACCACCGAGGACGAACTGGGGCAGCTGGAAACCGCCATCAATTCCATGTACCATATCATCCAGCACCAGTTCAAGGCCATCAAACACGAGGAACGGGAACGCTACAACGCCGAAATGCAGATGCTCACCGAGCAGGTCAACCCCCATTTCCTCTACAATACACTGGAATTTATCAATATGGAGGTGTACAATGACCGTCCGGAGACCGCTTCCGAGATGATCACCAACCTGGGGGACTACATCCGCATCAGCCTGTCCGCCGGCAACAACATCCATACCCTGGAAAGCGAGATCGAACAGGTCATGGCCTACGTGGACATCATGAGCTGCCGGTTCAGCAAACCCATCGGCATGGTGGTCAATGTGCCGGACGAACTGCGCCCCCGCATGATCCTGAAAAGCATCCTGCAGCCGCTGGTGGAAAATTCCCTCAAGCACGGGTTTGATATCAACGGCGGCGGGGTGCCCATCACCCCCAATATCGAGATCAGTGCCGAGATCAGCGGTTCGGAACTGTGCATCTCGGTCATTGACAACGGCGCGGGCATTGATGTGGAACGGGCCCGCCAGATCATGTACACCAAACGAGCCGAAGGTTCCCGGGAACAGCATGTGGGGCTGAACAATGTGTACCAGCGCCTGCACAGCTATTACGGTAACGTCAATATCACCTTCTCCAGCATCCCCTATTTCCGCAACACCATCACCATCCATCTGCCGGCCTGCTTCTTTGACGGGTCCGGCACCGAACCACCCAAACCCTGACCGGGCTTCCAGACAAAACAGGAGGTATTTTTATGGAACAGAAACAGGCCGTTATGACGGTGGACCGCGATTTTATCATCGCGCCTATCGACCCCCGCATCTATGGCTCCTTCATCGAACACCTGGGCCGCGCCGTGTATGACGGCATCTACTGCCCCGGTCATCCCGCCGCCGACGAGCAGGGCTTCCGCAAGGACGTGCTGCAGCTGGTGCGGGAACTGGGCGTGCCGGTGGTACGGTATCCCGGCGGCAACTTTGTTTCCAACTTCCGTTGGGAGGACAGCGTGGGCCCGGTGGACAAGCGCCCCGCCCGTCTGGACCTGGCCTGGCGTACCCTGGAAACCAACCGCTTCGGCATGGATGAATTTGCCGACTGGGCCCGCAAGGCGGATACCCAGGTCATGATGGCGGTGAACCTGGGCACCCGGGGTATCGCCGATGCCTGCAACCTGCTGGAATACTGCAACCATCCCGGCGGAACCCTGTACAGCGACATGCGCATCAAGAACGGCCACAAGGACCCCCACGGCTTCAAATACTGGTGCCTGGGCAACGAGATGGACGGTCCCTGGCAGGTAGGCCATAAGACCATGAAAGAATACGGCCGTCTGGCTGCCGAAACCGCCATGGCCATGAAGCAGATCGACCCCAGCATCCAGCTGGTGTCCTGCGGCAGCTCCAACAAGGGCATGCCCACCTTCCCCCAGTGGGAGGCCACGACCCTGGAACACACCTACGACTACGTGGATTTCATCTCCATGCACCAGTACTACGGCAACGAAAAGGGCGATACCCAGGACTTCCTGGCCTATTCCGACGATATGGACGCCTTTATCCGCAGCGTGGTGTCGGCCTGCGATTTTGTGCAGGCCAAAAAGCGGGGCAGCAAGCAGATCAACCTCAGCTTTGACGAATGGAACGTGTGGTACCACTCCAACCAGAAGGACGACGACCGCATGCGCAACGATCCCTGGACGGTGGCGCCTCCGCTGCTGGAAGACCACTACACCTTCGAGGATGCGCTGCTGGTGGGCCAGATGCTTATTACCCTCATGCGTCATTCCGACCGTGTAAAGATGGCCTGCCTGGCCCAGCTGGTCAACGTCATTGCCCCCATCATGACCGACCCCAACGGCGGCGCGGTGTGGCGGCAGACCATCTACTACCCCTTCCTGCTGGCTTCCCGCTACGGCCGGGGCCGTGCCCTGCTGCCGCTGCTGCGGTCCCCCAAGGTGGAGACCTCCAACCACGGCGCCGTGGACGCGGTGGTGGCCGTGGCGGTGCACGACGAAGTCACCGGCGACCTGACCGTGTTTGCCGCCAACCGCGACCTGAACAACGACATTCCGCTGCAGGCTTCTCTGCGCGGCTTTGCCGGGTACCGGGTGGCCGAGTGGCAGGCGCTGGAAAGCGACGACCTGAAGGCTGAAAACAGCGCCGCCGGCGAGAAGGTGCGGCCCATCGCCCGCACCGACGCCGCCATGGAAGGGGATTGCCTGCAGGCTGTGCTGCATAAGGCTTCCTGGAACGTGATCCGGCTGAGCCCCGCTCCCCGGGACTGAACCGGTTGCCGTATACCTGTAAAAGAAAGGACGATTCTGATGGAAAAACAGCATATCAATGAGATTTGGGTCCCCCATGGGGAGACCCTGCCCGAAGCCGCCGGTGAGGGTGTCGTGCGCCGGGTGCTGGCATACAGCAAGGACGTTATGTGCGTGGAAAATACCTTTGAGAAGGGTGCCGTGGGCGCTATGCACAGCCACCCCCACACCCAGATCACCTATGTGGTGTCCGGCCGGTTCCGCTTCACCATCGGGGAGACCACCCGTGACGTGGGCCCCGGCGATACCCTGCTGAAGCAGGACGGCGTGGTTCATGGCTGCACCTGCCTGGAAGCGGGCGTGCTGCTGGACATCTTCACCCCCATGCGGGAGGATTTTGTCTGATCCCTTCCCGCAGATCATCCCAAAAGAAAACGCCCCGCGTCTTTTCGGCGCGGGGCCGTTTTTTATGCGGTTGTTTGGCCGGGCGGGGCGGTGTGTGGTATACTGACCGGGCAGACAGAAAAAGACCCCGCGGCAGGGACCGCGGGGCAGCAGGAATCAAATCAGGGAATGTTCAGAGCATCGGATACAGGTGCTTATTTGCCCAGAGCCTTCAGGTAAGCGGCTTCGCGGGCGGCGATCTGCGCCTGGTAGGCGGCGATGGCGGCCTCATAGGCGGCATTCTTGCTCAGCTGCTGGGCCTTGGCGGCGTTGGCAGCGGACTGCACGGCGGCGTTGGCGGCCAGCTGCTGCTGGTGGGCGGCCTTGCCGGCGGCGATAATGGCTTCACCTTCGGCCTTCGCCTTAGCGGCAGCCTGGGCCTGGTACGCCTTCACAGCGGCGATGTAGGCGGCTTCACGGGCGGCGATCTGTGCCTGATAGCCCTTGATGGCGGCCTCATAGGCGGCGTTCTTGTTCAGCTGCGCCTGGTGGGCGGCATTGGCGGCCGCCATGATGGCATCGTTGGCGGCCAGCTGCTGCTGATGGGCAGCCTTGCCGGCGGCAATGATGGCTTCGCCTTCGGCCTTCGCCTTGGCGGCGGACTGTGCCTGATAAGTCTTGACGGCAGCTGCGTATGCTTCTTCCCGGGCAGCGATCTGATTCTGGTACGCCTTCACGGCGGCCAGATAGTCGCTGTTGGCGTCGGCAAAAGCAGGCAGGGCCATCACACTGAACATGGCAATGGCCAACAGGGCGGCAAACAGCTTCTTCATTTTCATCACGGAGACCTCCTTTATGTGCCGTGTTTCGGGTCACGGCTTGTTGTCTTCATTGTACGCCAAATGTCCATGATTTGCAACAGATATTCATTCGAAATTTTCACACAATTTTCGCAAAATTCCTTGTATATAATCACAAATTTTTCACAATCAAGAAAACAGCACTTTAACAAATGACGATGATGCGATAAAAGCAAAAAAGCGGTGGAAAAGAAACGGATAAGAAAGTAAAACGGCCGCCCGCCGAAAACGGTCACTTGTTTTCTATGAATGGACGCGGCGGCGGGGGCTTTCCGGCCGGAAAAGCCCCGCATTCATCCTATGCGGCGCCGGGGAAAAAGTTGCCGGGCAATTCCGCGCAAAAATTTCCGGATTTTCCTGTAACGAATCGCACCCCCGGCGTCACTTTATGACAAGAGCGCTCAAAATCAACCGAAAGGAGGCGGGGCCGCCCATGGCCATACCGGAACTGGAATCCCTGTACAACACCTACAAAACACCGCTGTACCGGTATCTGCTGCATCTGTGCCATGACCCCCACCGGGCCGAGGACCTTCTGGCCGATACCTTTCTGCGGGCGCTGCGGTGCCTGCCCGCCTACCGGGGCGAGGGCAGCGTCAAGGCGTGGCTGTTCGGGCTGGCCCGCAACATCTGGCTGGAGGACCTGCGCCGCAGCCGCCCCACCCTGGAATACGACGACATGCTGGGGCTGTATGTGGAGGACCAGCTGGCCGAAAACGCCGACACCCGCCGCAAACTGGACCGGGTGCGGCAGCTTCTGGCGGAAAAAGGTCCGCCCGCGTCGGAAGTGGTGAACCTGCGGGCGCAGGGATACTCCTACGCCGAGATCGCCGCCCGCCTGCAGATCAGCGAAAACAGCGCCCGGGTGATGGAACACCGCACCCGGAACTGGCTCAAATCCACCTTACAAAAGGAGGGGCTCTGGAATGACTGAACGTACAACGCCGCTGCCGGGCGGCATTTCCTGCGATGTTTGCCGGGACCTGGCACCTCTGGTGGCCGACGGCGTGGCCAGCGCCGACAGCGCCGCCCTTGTGAAAGAACACCTGGCCCGGTGTGAATCCTGCCGGACGGAATTTTCTCGGATTTGCCCGGAAGGTTCCGAGAATCAGCCCGCACCCGCCCTGCCTGCCCCCGACGAACGCCGGGTGCTGCGCCGGGTGCAGAACAAACTCACCCTGTGGCTGCTGGGCTTTCTGGTCCTGGGCCTGGGGGGCAGCATGCTGGTGGTATTCAGCCCCCACAGCACCCTGGCGCTGCTCTGCTTCCCTTTGGTGTGCGGGGTCATCTGCTGGTTCGACGATTTCCTCTGGCGGCTGGTGCCGGTGCTGGCGGCGGTGGTCTGGTTCGTCTGGACCCTGGCCACCAATCTGTCCGCTTACACCAGCTGGCAGGCGGCCGTCCGGGGCAGCGCCACCGGGGCTGTCATGCCCTTTGTGTTCTGCATCATCGGGGCACTGGCTGCCTCCCTCTTCAAATATGCCTTCGGCAAGACCGGAAAGGAGAAATAAACCATGAAAACCGGGAAAAAGAACCCTCTGCGCATTCTGGCCGGGGTGGCGGGGGCCCTCATCGTTCTGGGGCTGCTGCTGTTGGTGGACGGCATCACCGGGGACCCCATCAGCCGCCGTCTGGCGGACAACGGGGCCCTGGCCTACGCCGAAAAAGCCTACCCGGGCCAGACCTTCACTATCCTGGAAAGCGGCGGCGGCCAATGGTTCCGCTACTATGCCCGGGTGCAGAGCGAGCAAAGCCCCGACACCACCTTTACGGTGCATACCTCCTTCTGGTTCTTCCGCCAAGGAGAGGAACAGCGGGAGGTGGAAGGCCGCAACTGGACCCTGGTGCGCCAGGGCAAGGAAGGGGCCGCCGAACTCAGCGCCGCTTTGCACGCCGCTTTGCCCGATCTGGAACTGGCCCCGGCCTTCAACGGCTGGTTGCCCGGCATGGATTTTGGGGAAAGCCAGAACATGGATGTGGAACTGGACCTGTGCTGGACCCCCGACAACATGCGGGATGTGACCGGGTATGTGGACCTCTTCCCGCTGGATGCGCCTTTTGACAAGGCCGTGACCGCCAAGGTGCCCGACCGGATGGTGGTCCAGGTGCTGTGGGACGGCACCCCCACCCAGGAAGATTACGACACCACCCTTTCCCGACTCAAGGCCGCAGCGGAAGCCGCCGGATTTGCCATCGACTGGTACGACCTGACTCTGGTGCCCGCGGGCGGCAGCAGCATGGACTGGGAGGAAAACGGTATCTTCGGCACCACCGCCGCCGAGGACATCCCCGCCCTGTGACCCGAACGGAACAGAAAAACAGCCCCTCTCCCAGGCGGAGAGGGGCTGCTTTTATGCAATGCTTATTCCTCGGTGAACAGGGGGGTGGACAGGTACCGGTCGCCGGTGTCGGGCAGCAGCACCACGATGGTCTTGCCCTCGTTTTCCGGACGCTTGGCCTGTTCGATGGCCGCCCACAGCGCCGTGCCGGAGGAGATGCCCGCCAGCACGCCTTCCCGCTTGGCCAGCATCCGGGCGGCGGCGAAGGAATCCTCCTTGGTGGCGGTCATCACCTCGTCATACACGCCGGTGTCCAGCACGTCGGGCACAAACCCGGCGCCGATGCCCTGCAGCGCGTGGGGGCCGGCCTTGCCGCCGGACAGCACCGGGCTGTCGGCGGGTTCCACCGCCACCACCCGCACGGCCGGGCACTGGCTCTTGAGATACTTGCCCACGCCGGTGATGGTGCCGCCGGTGCCCACACCGGCCACAAAGATGTCCACATCCCCGTCGGTGTCCTGCCAGATCTCGGGGCCGGTGGTGGCCATGTGGGCGGCGGGGTTGGCCGGGTTCACGAACTGCCCCGCCACAAAGGCGTTGGGCAGTTCCTTGGCCAGTTCGTTGGCCTTGGCAATGGCCCCGGACATGCCCTTGGCCCCCTCGGTCAGCACCAGCTGGGCGCCATAGGCCTTCATCAGGGCGCGGCGCTCGGCGCTCATGGTCTCGGGCATGACGATGATGACCTTGTAGCCCCGGGCGGCGGCCACGCTGCACAGCCCGATGCCGGTGTTGCCGGAAGTGGGCTCGATGATGACCGAATCCGGCTTCAGGATGCCTTTGGCTTCGGCGTCGTCCAGCATATTCTTAGCCACCCGGTCTTTCACCGACCCGGCGGGGTTCAGATATTCCAGCTTGGCCAGCACCCGGGCTTTCAGCCCCAGGATGGCTTCGATGTGGGTCAGTTCCAGCAAAGGGGTGTGCCCGATGAGCTGGTCGGCGGATGTGTAGATATGGGCCATGGCGGATACCTCCGTTTTTTATGATAGGGACGGGGACGAACAATCCCCAGCGGTTTGATAGGCTTTGCTTGATTATACTCCATTCCGGCGCATTTGTCAAAACCCGGCAGATTGTGGTAAAATGATAATGTATCTCTGCCGGTGACGGCGTGTGGAGGAAAATGTAGGATGAAGAACAAAACTGTTTGGCTGAAAAACGGTTTCTGGCTGTTGATGGCGGCGGTGCAGATCGTGTTTTTGTGCGTCGTGTCCCTGAGGGGCGGCGGTCTTTTGATCGACAACGACGCGGGCAAGGTCTACACCCACATGATGGCCATCTGGGAATCCGGCACACTCTTTGTGCCGGACTGGCAGTATATCACCACCATGGAGGTGGACTGCGCCACCATTCTGGCCCTGCCTTTTTACGGGCTGACCCATAACCCCATCCTGGCGTTCTGGTGCGCCAATGTGCTGCTGCTGGGGATCTGGGCGGCACTGATCTTTACCCTGGTGCGCCGCATGGGCGGCAGCGTGGCCCGGGGCGCGCTGGCGGTGCTGGCCGTGCTGCTGCCCTATGAATTTACCATGCTGGGCTACTGGAATATGCTGTTCCTGAACGCTTCCCAGTATGCCATCAAGGTCATGCTGCCGCTGCTGCTCATTGTGCTGCTGCTGGCCCCCGAACGCCCCCGCCGCCGGGACTGGGTCCTGCTGGCGGTGTATCTGGCGGGCACCTTCCTGACGGGGCTTTCCAGCGGTATCTATGTGGCGGCCTGCGGCCTGGCCCCGGTGCTTTGCCTGGCGGCGTATGAATGGCTCAAGCAGCGCATCACCGCCACCCCGTACCGCCTGGCCTGCGTGCTGGGCAGCGTGGCGGCCACCCTGGCCGGGCTGGGGGTCCAGAGTGCCTTCGGCATCAAGACCAACGCCGCTTCCATGACCCTGAACACCCTGGATACCATGCGGGACAACGCCGCCAACTGCATCATCGGCTTCCTCCGCCTGTTCGGGGCGGTCCCCAAAGAGGACCTGGCCGTTTTCAGCCGGGAAGGCATCTCGACACTGCTGCGCATGGGCCTGTCCGGCGGTCTGCTGGTGATGGCTTTGTGGGTGGCTATGCGGGTGCTGAGCGGGTCTTTGCCTGGGGTGCTGCAGCCGGGGCGGTACCTGGCGGCGATCTTCTGGTGGAATCTGGCGGTGCTGCTGGCCACCAATACCCGTTACGGCGACTATTACTTTGAATACCGCTATCACCTCATGGGCGCTGTGCCCCTGCTGATCCTGGCCGCTTTTGCGCTGCCCACCTTTGTGGCTCAGCCGGCGCGCCTGCACCGTGCCGCCGCTGCGGCGGGCATGGCCGGGATGCTGGTGCTGGCCCTGCTGGTGGACACCGACGCCGTGGGCGACATCTGGATGGAGGACGGCACCCTGGGCGTGAACAACCCGGAACGGGAGATCTGCGGCCTGGTGAACACCCTGGACGTGGAGGACGTGATCGTGGCGGCGGGCAGCGGCACCACCGAGATCTGCGGTGCCCTGGACCCCACCCGGCGGTATATCACCCTGACCTACCGGGAGAACCAGGGCGCCGTGCTGGAAACCTGGGACGGCTACCTCACCGACACCGACGGTGCTTCCTATGACAAACCGGCGGCGGTGGTACTGGATATGACGGAAGGCGCCGACCCGCTGCCCTATTATCTGGAATCCCAGTGCGAGGTAGTGGGCAAGGCGTCCGGCTACCTGGTGCTGCGCACCACCGGCGCGCCCCTGGTGGACGGCCGGTCCGGTTTTGAATACGGGGACCGGGCGAAGGATTACCCGGACAGCCCCTGGTATACCTACACCGGCGAGCTGGACAACCAGCGCCGCCTGTACACCGACCCCGCGGGGGGCGAGGTGATGCGCTCCGCCAAGCTGCTGCTGCACACCGACGCCCGCATCACCCTGAACTATCAGGTGGAATACCAGTCCGACCGCGTGGGCACCCTGCAGCTGTGGCAGGGCGAGACCATGCTGAGCGAGACCGAGATCCCGGCGGACCAGACCCAGATACAGCTGGAAGTTCCCACCGGGGACGGGTATTATCTGAGCCTGCTCACCGAGGAAGGCACCCAGCTGATGGTGGAATCGGTGGAGTTCGAAGCGCTGGCCTGACGAACTGATACAAAAATACCGGCGCGTTCGGTTCCCGGAAAGGGGACGCGAACGCGCCGGTTTTGTGTTTTGGGAGAGGGGTCAGGCACGGTGCCAGCTGCCGCCCAACAGGTAATACCCCGCCCAGTCCAGCTTGCCGAAGAGGGGCGACCCGGTGCGGGCGGCTTCCGCCATCCGGTAAATCAGCCGGGGACGGCGCAGGCGCAAAGACAGGTAGTAGGGGCTGTAACACCGTTTGGCTTTCATGGTGTCCAGCATCTGCCGCAGCCAGGGGTTTTGCAGGGCGGTCCGGGCCTTGGCCAGCCGGGCGGGCGGTTCCCCCGGGTCCCGGCGCAGGATGTCCGCCACGCCCTCCGCAAAGACCCGCACTTCCGCCCGCCACAGGGGCAGCAGGTCCTCTTCGGGGGCATGGGCGGCGGTGACCGCCCGGTTCAGCTTGGCGAAATGCTCCGGCCAGATGTCGCAGTAATCGCTGTGATACCGGGTGGAGAGGGTGCCGTCCCGGCTGCAGTCGTAGAAGGTCAGGGCACTTTCCAGCACGCGGTAAGCAAAGCCCGGCTGTGTTTTCCCCAGCAGGGCGATATAGTCCAATACAAACTGTAAATCTTCACCAAGGCAATACGCACTGTCAAAACGCAGGCTCTTGGCCAGGTCGGCGCGATAGAGCTTGTTCCAGGGCATGGCGATGAGGCAGTCCAGATACAGCCGGGCCAGGGCGCCGGGTCCCGCACGGTGGGCGGAACCGGTCACCGGGTCGGGGCAGGTCTCCTCGGTGGTGTAGTGCCAGAGCACAAAGTCCCCGGGGGCCTGCTGCTGGGCGGTGAGGGCCGCCTGCAAAGCGCCGGGGCGCAGGGCGTCGTCGGCATCCAGAAAGACGATGAAATCGGCATCGGCGGCGTTCAGGCCGGCGTTGCGGGCGGCGGAGACCCCCAGGTCCTCCTGATGGATCACCGTCACGCGGCTGTCTTTGGCGGCGTATTCGTCGCAGATGGCGCCGCAGCGGTCGGGGCTGCCGTCATCCACCAGCACGCAGCAGACGCCGCCCTCCGCCTGCTGGCACAGGATGCTGTCCACGCAGCGGTGCAGGGTCTTTTCGGCCCCCCACACCGGCACGATCACACAGACGGCGGCTCGCTGCATTGCTCTCCTCCTGATTCGGGGTCGGGCACGGGGCCCAGGCCCAAAAAGTCATACACGGTCTGCACAAAGGTATCGTAGAACCGGGCGGGGGAAAACCGCTGGGCGGCTTCCGCCCCGGCGGCGCCCATCTGGGCCCGCAGTTCCGGGTGTTCGTACAGCATGCGGATGGCCCAGCTCAGCTGGCCCGCCAGCTCGGGGCCGCGGTCCACCAGCACAGCCTGGCTGCCTTCCAGGTATTCGGGCATGCCGCCGCTGCGGGTGGCCAGCACCGGGCGGCCGCAGGCCATGGCTTCCATGGCCACCAGCCCGGCGGCTTCCTCCACCAGGGTGGGCACGCAGACCAGGTCGGCCAGGCGGTAATATTCGGTCAGACGCTCGTTGGGCACATAGCCGGTGAACCGTACCCGGTCCCCCAGGGCGTTGGCCTGCTGTTCCAGCCGCCGCAAAAAGGGGCTGGACTGGGTGCGGCCGAAAAACGGGCTGCCCACAATGAGCAGCTTGATGCGGGCATCGTCCAGGGCGGCCATGGCTTCCAGCAGTTTGTGGATGCCTTTGTCCGGCTCCAGACGCCCGCAGAAAAGCACCACAAAATCGCCGGGATCAAATCCCAGCGAGGCGCGCAGCGCCATGTCCGGCGCACCGGGGGTGAAGCGCTGCAAATCGATGCAGTTGTGCAGGATATAGGCCCGGCTGCGGTCCAGGGTACTGGTTTTCAGGTAATCGTCCCGGATGAACTCGCTCAGCGCCAGCACGCCGCCGTAGATCTCGTCCATGGTGTGGCTGCAGGCGGTCTGGCCGTGGAGATGGGCCAGGCATTTCTGCCGCCCGAACATCCGGCTGATGGCGCTGCACTGGGTCAGGGTACCCCCTTCGGCCACGATGAGGTCGGGGCCGGGCAGTTCCAGCGCCAGGGAAAGCTGGACTTTCTGGTACCAGGGGTCATAGGGCGCGGCAATGCCGAAGCACCGCTCGATGAACACCAGGGGCCAGTAGCGCCGGGCCCCTTTGGGCCGGGCCACATACAGCATCTTGGTGTGGCGGAACTCCTTGGCCTGGGCGGCGGCGTCGGGGTCAGGGATGCTGGCACAGAGCAGGTCCAGCATGCCCCGGCGCTCATTTTCCCGTATCAGATGGGTCACCAGGGTCTCCACCGCGCCGCCCTGCACCGCGGGCACCGGCAGTTCCGGCGGCGGTACCAGCAGGACACGGGGAACGCGGGGCGCATGGGTGCCCCGCCCGGCAGGCAGACGGGGCACAGGGAAGCGTGCTTTTTCCTTGGTTTCGGGCATGGCTCTCACTTCTTCAGCGGGCACAGGCTTTCCGCGGGCATCATGGCCCAGCGGGCGGCCGAAAGCTTTTCGGTCATTTTCAGCTGTTTGCAGTTGGGCAGGTAGCTGATGAGCCCCTGCATCAGGAACTGTTCCTTGGAAATGGCTTTCACCAGCCGGGGGGTGGGCGCCTGCTTGACCTTGGCGCACAGGAACAGATACCGCCGCCAGCAGGCCGCGTAAGCGCAGTCGATGACGGTGCGGTTGGCGCCGTTTTCCACAAAGAAGCGGTACCGGTCGGCCAGGCCGTCCACCGCGTCAAAGGCTTCGGGCTTCATCTCGGTGCGGCAGATGCTGCCCCCGCGCAGGCGGTAGCAGTAGAGGTGGTCCGGCAGGCAGACCACCCGGTCGCACCGCCAGAACAGCCGGTGGGCCACAAAGTCGTCCTCATGCAGGCGGCCTTCGGGATAGTGCAGCAGCTTCCACACCTCGGCGCGGTAGAGTTTGTTCCACGCAACGGTGTAGTAGGTGCCGTTGGGGGAATAGAAGTTGTTCAGCAGTTCCTTGCCCACAAACACGCCGGTGGCGGTGGGGTCGGTGTAGCTGGCGGGGTCCAGGCTGTCGCCGTTTTCGGCCACGTCTTCCACCGCGCAGACGGCCATATAGGCGTCGTGGGTCTCGCAGGCGTCGTAGAGCTTTTTCAGGTATTCGGGGCGCAGGATGTCGTCCGAATCCACAAAGGCGTAGTACCGGCCGTGGGCGGCGTCGATGCCGGTGTTGCGGGCGGCGGACAGGCCCTGGTTCTCCTGGTGGATGACCCGGATGCGCGCATCCCGCCCGGCCAGTTCGTCGCAGAGTTCGCCGCAGCCGTCGGTGGCGCCGTCGTCCACCAGAATGACCTCAAAGGGATGCTCAAAGGTCTTGCCCTGGTCCAGGATGCTCTGTACGCATTCTTCCAGATAGGGTTTGGTGTTGTAGATCGGCACGATAACACTGACCGCGATATGTTCCATGGTGATACCTCGTTCTTGATTCCGCAATTTTTATGGTTTCAGCCCGCGGCACGGCCCCACAGCCGTGCCAGGCGATAAGCAAAGTCCGGCGAAGCGCAGAAGAGCAGCGCCCGCAGCTTTTCAAACATAGAAACGTGAGAGCAGCGCAGGATGTCCGGCAAAATGGCCCGCAGATGCTTCAGGTGGAAGTTGAAGCCTTCCCGCAGATCGTCCAGATTGCCTGCCGCGCCCGCCAGGCAGTAGAAGGTGTAGAAAACCTTCCAGTACCAGGCCACGGCCCAGCGGTAAAGTTCCGCCGACCCCGGGCGTTGGGCAAAATACAGCAGCCAGTCCCAGTACATCCGCAGATCGTCCAGTTTGCGGGGCGGGAATGTGGCCCCGGTCATCTGGCCGCCGCGGCTGCGGTAATGGTACAGCACATCCGGCAGGCAGACCGCCCGTTCCCCCTCGAATACCAGGTGCAGAACGCTGGCGTCGTCCCCGAAGAACATGCTCTCGTCATAGCGCACGCCCTTGTCCCGGAAGGTGCGGATGTCGAACAGCTTGTTCCAGCTCAAGGGGCCGTAGAAGCTGCCGGTCTGGAAGGTCTCCAGCAGCAGGTCCATGGCGTCGCAGACGCCGCTTTCCCGCTTGGCGACCTCCCGCCCGGGCAGGGGGGCGTCGGTCTCGTCGATGGCGTCGCCGGTACAGGCGGCGATGCGCACCCCCGATTCCTGGATGGCGTTGTACAGTCGTTCGTACATGTCCGGCTCAATGAGATCGTCCGAATCCACAAAGCCGATGTAGGCCCCCCGGGCGTTGTCCAGCCCCACGTTGGCCGCCGAAGCGGGGCCGCCGTTGGGCTTGTGGAATACCCGGATACGGGGGTCGGTCTTGGCCAGTTCATCGCACAGTTCACCGCAGCCGTTGGGGCTGCCGTCCTCTACGAGCAGCAGCTCGAAGTCGGTGAAGGTCTGGGCCAGAATGCTCCGCACCGTGCGGGGCAGATACTCTTTGGCGTCATAGACGGTGGTGACGATGCTGATCGTCGGCGTCTGCGGCATGGGGGCGGGCTCCTCTCGTCCTAAATTTTACCAGTTTTCGCCGTTGTTTGCAACGCAAACGGCGCACAGGAATGGTTTTTTATACTTTGGCGCGGTATAAAATACGGTTCTTTACCGCCGTATACCCCGCCAGCAGCCCCGGCAGACCCAGGGCGGTGCCCAGCCGGTAGGGCAGGGCCAGCAGGGGGTGGGGGTCCCGGCGCAGTTCCGCCTGCAGGGCGGCGCGGCATTCCGGGTCGGCCAGGATGCGGGCAAACAGCGCCCGGCGGGCCGTACAGGGCAGTGCGCCGTCCCGCCCGGTAAGCAGGCCGTACTGGTTCAGCGCCGCCCGCACCTTGCTTTTGCGGCACAGGCGGGTGATTTCTTCTTCCGGCAGGTGCTGGGCCCGCAAAAGGCGCTCCAGAACCGGGCGGGTGCGGGCTTCGGCGTCCAGCAGGTCCCCCCGCAGCCGGCGGGAAAGACTGCCTTCTTCCAGGTCATTTTGTTTATAGTATACACCCGCCAGGCAACAAATGGCAGGCTTAATTTGTGAAAAAAGTTGAAATTCCAGGTTGAACAGCACGTCCTCGTTCACCGCAAGGGCTTCGTTGAACCGCAAAGACCCCAGGGCGGCAGCGGAAAACACCTTGGAATAAGGGGCGGCCAGGTACCCGCTCTCAAACAATAGGGGCTCCAGGGCTGCGCCGGTGTCCTTCAGGGCGGGGTACACCCCCGGCGACAGGGGACAGGGGGCGGGGCCGCTGGCCCGCTCCATGCCGAAGAGCACCATGGCCGGGTCCTGGGCCAGGGCTTCGGGCAAAGCCTGCCACAATCCGGGCAGCAGCTCGTCGTCGGCGTCCAGGAACAGCACCCAGTCCCCTTTGGCGGCGTCCAGCCCGGTGTTCCGGGCGGCGGAAGCCCCGCCGTTTTCCCGGTGCAGGGCGGTGACGCGGGGGTCCCGGGCCGCCAGCTCATCACAGAGGGCGGGGGTGGCGTCGGGGCTGCCGTCGTCCACCAGCAGCAGCTGCAGGTTGGCCGGGGCCCCGGCCAGCACGCTTTCCACCGCCCGGCCCAGGGTGGCGGCGCAGCGGTAGCAGGGGATGATGACGGTGATGGGCGGCAAGCTCATAAGACGGCCTCCGGGATGGTCATGGCTTCGTAGATGCGCAGCAGGGCGGCGGCGTTGGCGTCGGGGTCGTGGGTGGCCAGGGCCCGGCGGCGGGCGGCACGGCCCATTTCGGCGGCTGCGGCGGTATCGTCCAGCACCGCAAACAGGGCGTTGGCCAGCGCCCCCGCGTCCCCCGGCAGGGAATAGAGGACACCTTCGCCCTCGTGCAGCATGTCGGGGATGCCCCCGGCCCGGGCGGCCACGCAGGGCATGCCCAGCAGCATGGCTTCGCCCAGGCTGTTGGGGCTGTTCTCGCAGTAGGAGGGCAGCACAAAGACGTCTGCGTCCAGATACGCCTGGCGCATGGCGGTCTCCTTCAAAGGGCCGGTGTACTGCACATGGCCTTCCAGCCCGTTTTCCCGGATGAGCCGGGCACAGTATGTCTGGTAGGGGAACATGGCCTCGATCACCGGGCGCAGCAGGGGCCCTTTGTCCAGGGGCCCCCAGCCCGCCACCCGCAGCACCAGCCCGGGCCAGCGCTCCAGCAGAGCGGGCAGGGCCAGCAGCAGGGTGTGCAGGTTTTTCAGGGGATAGTTGCCCTGGGTCATGAGCAGCACCGGCGCGGTGCCGAAGGTCCGGGGCCGCCACAGGGGTTCGGTATAGAAGGCGGGGCGCAAGGTCTCGTTGCAGGGGTAGTACCGGGCATCAGGGGCCAGGTCGGCCGCGGCGGCCCGGTCAAAGGAGGTGCGCCCGGTCACATGGCGGGCGTTGGCCAGCAGGTCGGCTTCGGCCTTGGCCAGGGAATCGAACCGGGCCTGCATCTTGTCCAGCAGAGCGCCGGGCACCGTCCGGTCGATGAAATTCTGCACCGGGTTGGATTTCAGATACCGGGCGGGGACGCCGTCACACAGGTGGGCGGCGCAGTCCCGCATGACCCCCTGGATGCCCACCAGCGCCGGGATGCCCGCGGCCAGGGCGGCGGCGTGCATGGCCGCGGCGGCGGGGTACTCGGTGCCCCAGATGTGGACAAGGTCGGGCTGTTCCGCCCGCAGCAGTATCGCGAAGGTATCGGCCTCGCCGTCGGGCAGGATGCGGTAGCGCACCCCGCCCTTGCCGCCGGACAGGGCCGTCTTGGTGCGGCCGTCCACGCTGCATACGGTGAGGAAAGGGGCGTCCGGCCGGGCGGTCAGGGCGCCCAGCTGGCCGGTCAGCCAGCCGCCGCTCACCTCGCCGGCCTGCAGGCCGCAGGCGGCGGCCGCCGCCGGGATGGTGATACTCACCAGCCACAGTACCTTCATCGGGGGTCTCCTTTCGCGTCCGGGTCGGCAGCCAGCAGGAACTGCCGGGCCACGCAGCCGGGGGTAAATTCGGGGAAACATTCCTCCGCCTTGGCAAAGGGCAGGGTGCGGCCGGCGTTTTCCGCCAGCCAGCGGTCCAGGGCGGGGGTGTCGGATTCATCTTTCCACACAAAGGCCAGGGGCCAGCGGGCCAGATAGGGCAGGGCCGCGTCCTTGGGCCCCGCCTCCAGGTGCAGGATGGGCTTGCCCGCCGCAAACACCTCAAACAATTTGCTGGGCAGCTGGTTGGCCGCCGTGTTGCCGATGCTGATGAGCACCCCCGCCCGGCGTTCCAGGGCGGCGGCTTCGGTGTGGGGGACGGGGCCGAGGATTTTCAGCCGGTCCCCCAGGGCAGCCTGGGCCTTCGCCCGCTGGGGGGCAAAGGATTCCCACCCGCCCCCGGCCATGACCAGGGTCAGGCGGCTGTCCAGGGCGGGGAAGAGTTCCAGCAGCGCGTCCGGGGTGCGCATGCCGGGGTACAAGGTGCCGCAGAAGGCGCACAAGGTTGGGTCCGGGTCCTCCCGCACGGCGGGCAGCAGGCTGGGAAAGCCCAGTTCCGACACCCGACCGGCGCAGCTTTCCAGCGGTCCGCCGGGGGCGTAGTCCTCCCGGGCCTGGGCGGTGATGAAGGTGTGGTCCAGGGCGTTCAGCAGCGCCCGTTCCCGGGCGTAGCCCCCCGGGGCGCGGTAGCTTTCGTTGGCGGCGTAGGGGTCCATCTGCCACAGCAGTTTGCGGGCTCCGGGCAGGCGGGCGCCTTCCAGGGCAAAGACCGCCCGGTAGGGGGCGGCCACGGCGCAGACGGCATCAAAAGGCTGCTTTTTGTGCAGGGATTCCATCTCTTTGCGGGCGGCGGTCACCCGGCGGGGGGCATGCAGGACAAACTGCCGCACCGCCGCCGAAAACGCCGCGGGGTTCGCCGCCAGCCGCACCAGGCGCAGGGGCACCGGGGTCCCCCCGGCGGCGCCGTTTTCCAGGGCGCGGTTCATGGCGGCTTCGTCGGCAAAGGGCAGGTCGTGGGTCACACAGCCGGGCACGGCGGGTGGGGCGTGGGTGCCGTCCCACAGTTCCAGGAGCTCCACCTCGTGGCCCTGGGCGGCCAGCACTTCGGCCAGACGCCGTCCCAGCCGGGGGTTGGCGGCGGCGGGGGCTTCCACGCTGTCAAACACAAACAGGATGCGCATCAGCGTCCCCTTTCATCGTCTGTCTTTCAGCAGGCGGCGGCAGACCGCCGCCCACAGGGCGGTGCAGTGCACAGTGGCAAAGGCCGCCACCCGGATGGACCGGGGCAGCCGGGCGTTGCGGCCCAGCCGTTTGTCTTTCAGCCCGGCCCGGATGCCCACACACAGCTCGCCCAGCTGGATGCGGTAGGCGTCGGCATCCTCCCGCCGCAAAATCATGCTGGCCAGATAGACCAGTTTTTCGTAATAGAAGGCATCCGCCGATTTCTGCATCTCCGGGGCGGCATGCTGGCGGATGTAGATGGCCGCCCGGCGCTGTTCGTCGATGCTGGCGGGGGCCAGGGGCCGGTGACTGGCCGAAGCGGCGTGCTGCCGGTAATGGTACCCGGCGAAATCCACGAAGGCGCAGCCTTCCAGCTTGGAGAAGATCTGCCAGTTGGCCAGCAGGTCCTCATTGAAGGCAAAACCGTTGTCAAAGTCGGCGGGGTCCAGGGCTTCGGCGGCATAGACCTTGTTGCACAGGCTGTAATCCACCCCGTGGTCATGGAGCAAAGCGTCCAGATGGGCGGGAGCCAGCAGCCGCTGGGCTTCCTCCGGCACGGGGACGTTTTCCGGCACGGTGTCGGTGAAGCTGTCGTACCGGCAGCAGGCGGCTTTCAGCCCGGTGGACCGGGCCGCCCCGATGAGGGTGCGCAGGAATTCCGGGTGGTAGAGGTCGTCGGCGTCGCAGAAGGCCACCCAGGAGACCCCGTCGGCCAAGGCGGCCCGCAGCCCGGCGGTGCGGGCTGCGGACACCCCGCACTGGGCCTGGTGCAGCACAAAAAAGCGGTCGTCCCCGGCGGCAATGCGCTCGCACAGCTCGCCGGACCCGTCGCTGGAACCGTCGTCAATGAGATAACACCGGAAATCCGGCATGGTCTGGGCGGCGATGGTCCCAAGGCAGGCGGGCAGATAGTCCGCCGCGTTGTACACCGGCACCACCACGGCGGCCAGAGCCGCCCGGGCGCTCATCCCTGCACCTCCTGCCAGCGGCTGAGGTAGAAATCCTGCAGGATACGGGCACTGGTATGTATGTCGAACCCGGCGTCGACGGCATTCTGCCGGGACTTGGGGTTGCGTTTCAGGCTGGCTTCGGCAATGGTCCGGGCCCAGAGTTCGGGCTCATCCAGGGGCAGGAACCGCACGTTGGGGGCAAAGGCCGCGCCCTCGTCCACCGTGTCGGACACAAAGCAGGGCAGCCCCGCGGACTGGGCCTCCACCAGTACCACCGGCAGGCCCTCGAACAGGCTGGGCAGCAAGAAGGCGTCCATGGCGGCATAGAAGGCCTGCACGTTGGTGCGCACCCCCGCAAAGATCACCTTGTCCGCCACGCCCAGCTCTTTGGCCAGGGCGCGGGTGTCTTCTTCCAGCGGGCCGCCGCCCAACAGCAGCAGCCGGGCGTTGGGCATCTTGGGCAGCAGAGCGGCAAAGATGCGCAGCAGCCCCGCGTGGTTTTTCTGGGCGGAAAACCGCCCCACATGCCCCAGCAGCACCTCGCCGTCGGTCACGCCCAGATGGTCCCGCAGCTGGGCCCGGGACCCCGGGGCGGGATGGGCGAAACGCTCGGTGTCCACCCCGTTGGGCAGCACAGTGAAAGGACTTTTTCCGAAGAGCATCTGCCCCGCCTTGCGGCTGCAGGCAAAACGGTCGGTCAGGTCCTTGTCGAACCGGGAACTCATCAGTTTGTCCAGCCTGCCCACCAGATTGGGCTCATAGGCGGTGTTGTGGCTGTGGCCCACCCGCACCGGAACCCCCCGGCGGCGGGCCACGGCGTTGTAGAACATGCCGAACCCGCTGTAATGGCCGTGGATGATGCGGTATTCCGGGTGCTCGGCAAAAAAGGCGTTGAGCTGGTGCAGATACCGGGGCAGGTTGTTGTCCTGCCGGATGGTCAGCTTGGTGATCTGCCCGCCCAGGGTACGGATCTCGTAATCGTACAGGCAGGGTTTGTCGTAATGGTACAGAAAATCAAACTGCACCAGTTCGCGGTCGATGGTACGGTAGACGTTCATCACGAACGTCTCCATGCCGCCGGCGTCCATGGCCGGCATGATCTGCAAAACACGGATCGGCGCCATGCTTCGCCTCCTTACGTTCAGTCTTCTTCTTCCAGCTGGCGGCGGCATTCCCGCAGCCGGTCCCGGGCCTCGTCGGAAAGAGCCGGGTATTCGTGGCAGCATTCCCGCAGCGTCCGGGTCACCAGTTCGCTGACCAGATACCGGGTATACCATTTCTGGTCGGCGGGCACCACATACCACGGGCAGTCGGGGGTGGCGGTGGCTGTGATGACCTCGCCGATGATCTTGGCATACTCGTCGAACCGGGCCCGTTCCTTCAGGTCGGACTTGGAGAACTTCCAGTTCTTTTCCGGGATCTCGATGCGCTCCAGAAACCGCTCTTTCTGCTTTTCCTTGGATACGTTGAGGAAGATCTTCAGCACCCGGTAGCCGTTTTCGTGCAGATACCGCTCATAGTCCCGGATCTGGCGGTACCGGCGGCGGAAAAACTCCCCCTGGCCCACATCGGTGGTGCGGGGCGGCATGCGGTAGGTCTTTTGCAGGTCGTGGACCTGCACCACCAGCACGTCCTCGTAATAGCTGCGGTTGAAGATGGCGATGCTGCCCCGGGGCGGCAGGGCCCGGTTGGCCCGCCACAGAAAATCGTGGGCCAGTTCCTCCGCCGAGGGCTGCTTGAAGCTGTGCACCGTCACGCCCTGGGGGTTCAGCCCGCCCATCACATGCTTCACGGTGCTGTCCTTGCCCGCGGCGTCCAGTGCCTGCAGAATGATGACCAGACCTTCCCGCCCGTCGGCGTAAAAGGCGTCCTGCAGACGGCCCATCTCCTCCAGATTGGCGGCGGTGCGGGCCTGGTACTTGGGTTTGTCCGCCTTGGCGCTGCCTGCGCCGGTGGGCAGTTCGGTCAGATCGCAGGGGCTGTGCCCGTCAAAACGAAAATCTTCGGCCTTCATCAGCGGTCCCTCCCACTGGAATATACTTATGCCTAGTATACCCGCTTTGCGCCGGTTGCGCAAGGCGGCAGGAGCTCAGAACACCGTCTGCACCAGTACCATATAAAATACCGTGCCGCCCACGATGCTCAGCAGGGTGCTGCGCTTCCACACATAGCTGAACACCACCAGGGCGGCGGCCAGCAGCTGGGGCACAAAACTCCCTGCCGCGGCAAAGGAAACGCTTTTCAGCCCGTAGACAGCCAGCAGGCCCACGGTGGCGCAGGGGAACACCCGCCCCAGATAGACCACCAGCCGGGGCGTGCGCCGCCCGCCCAGCAGAAGGAAGGGCGCAAACCGCAGCCCGGCGGTGACCAGGGCCATGACGGCGACGGCCGCCGCGGTGTATCCGAAATCAGGCATGGTCCCCCTCCTTTTCTTTCAGCCCTGCCGCCAGCAGCAGGGCGGTGATGCCCGCCATGGCCGGGATGAGGAACCGGTCCGGCCCGAACACCGCCAGGCAGAGCACCGACACCCCCACCCCGCACAGGGCGGAAAAGTGGTTTTTGTTTTCCAGCCATTGCTGGGTGAATACGGTAAGGAACAGGGCGGTGAGGGCAAAATCCACCCCTTCGGTGGAGAAGGGGACCACCCCGCCCAGCAGTGCCCCCACAGTGCTGCCCGCCACCCAGTAGACCTGGTCGAACAGGGAGATGAGCAGACATTCCCGGATGCTGCGCTTGCCGCTGCACACCAGGGAATAGGTCTCGTCGGTGAGGGCAAAAATCAGATAAGGCCTGGCCGCCCCCGCCTTGCGGTAGGGCTCCAGCATGGAAATGCCGTAAAACAGGTGCCGGGCGTTGACCATCAGGGTGGTCAGGGCCACGCTCAGCAGAGAAGCCCCGCCGCTCAAAAGGCCCACCGCCGCATACTGCATCGACCCGGCATAGATGAACAGGCTCATGGCAAAAGCCCAGCCTGCGCCGTACCCGGCGGCCTTCATCATCATGCCGAAGCCTGCCCCCAGCACCAGATACCCGGCCATCACCGGCAAACTGCTCTTGAAAGCGTTGCGTACCGTCTGCAAGAATACCTCTCCTTTTCCGCTGTGTCCGGCGCAGCGCGCCATGGTCCCATCATACCATAAATCCCGGCGGAAAACGATACGCCCTCCGCCCTGTGCACACCGCCGAAAGTACCGGGGCTTTTTTGGCCAGCCTGCCCATTGCGGGAGCGCGGCGGCAGACGGTATACTGAAACTGTATATCTGTACGGATTCGCAGTTATCCCCAGAAAGCAAGGAGGTGCCTGCCCATGAAACGCAGCCCGTTTTTTCTGGCCGCGGTGGCGGCGGTGTGCCTGCTGACAGCCGCCTGCAGCCGCAGCAGCAGTGCCGCTGCGGCCGAGGTCCTGCAGGCCCTGGCCGCCACCGCCGCGCTGACCGATTACGCCGTGGTGGCGGATACCACCATGACGGTGCAGGGGGACACCGGCGCCGACGGTCTGAGCATGACCCAGTGCATGTGGCGCACCGGGGACAACGCCATGCAGAAAATGACCACCTACGACGCCCAGGGCCGGCCCCTGTTTGAAAACGGTTCCGCCCTGGTGGACGGGGTATATTATTGGTACGACGGCAAGCACTGGGCGCCGGACGATACCGGCATCGCGGCGTCGGCCAACCTGGACTGGATGCCCAAGGTCAACTGGCCGGAGAAGGAATCCGACCTGACCGTCACCGAAAACGACGGCACCTACACCGTCACGGTGGGCAAGGGGGCGTTCCCTGCCATGATCGAGGAGCAGGTGGCTGCCATGCAGGAAGAAGAAAAAGCGCTGGAAGCCCAGGGCCTGACCCGGGAAGCCGAGGAGCGCCGGGCCATGTGGCAGAGCGCCGAGCAGGCCGAATACGAGGAACTGCGCTACACCATTGAGGTGGAGAACGGCGTGGCCGTGGCCTGCACCACCTATTCCCGGGTGCGTCAGCCGGACACCGGGGCGGAAAGCACTGCCGGGATGCCGGTGAGCGAGATCACCTATACCTGGCGCCTGACCGGCACCGATGCCGCCCAAATCGCGGACATCATCGGGGAAGCCGCCGCCCGCGGTCCCGCGGCCTGAACACGGCCAACAAAAAAGGCCCCCGCCCCGGCGGGGCGGCGAGCCTGTATCCCTCAGGATTTATCTTCGGTGTGATGGGCGTCGGATGCCTCTTCGCAGCGGTGACGGCAGGCGGCACAGTTGCCGCCGCAGCCGCCTTTCCAGCCGCCTTCCTGGTTGGAGATAAAGACGATGGCCACTGCCAGCACCGCGAACACCAGAATCAGAATCAGAAAACCCGGCATGGGGAAAACCTCCTTGTGGTTGCAACTGTCCAAAGTATAGCACAATCCGTGCAGGAAAAAAAGACCGGTTTTGCACAGGGATGTGGAAAAATATAAAAAAGAGAGGCATTTTCTTGGTACACATCTTGACGCTTGCACGTTGAGAAGTATATTATTATATTGTATGCGATTATGGCTGCAATGCCAGTACAGGTTGGTGAGAAAAAATGAATTATTCGTGGCAAAGGCAACTGATCATCGAAACGATCCAAAAGACCAAGGAGCACATGACCGCGGCCCAGATCTATCAGCTGACGCGCAAGAACTGCCCGCATCTGAGCCTGGGCACCGTGTACCGTAACCTGAACCTGCTTGTGGAAACAGGAAAACTGCGCCGCATCGGCGTTCCCGGCGAAGCCGACCGCTTTGACTGGGAGCTGGGCGAGCATCAGCATCTGTATTGCCGCAAATGCAAGCGGGTGAGCAACCTGCCGGTCTCCACCGAAAAGCTCAGCGAGCTGGTGGCGTCCTGCCCGGGCATCAGGGCGGAAAGCTTCAACTTTATTGTGACCGGTCTGTGCGAGGAGTGCGCCAACAAGTAAGGCGTGCCGCCTGCGGGATCAAAAGCCGTTTTTGGCGCTGACGCGCCGGAAACGGCTTTTTTGTTTTCGGGCAGGGGACCCCCTTGCCATTCGTCATAAAACGTGGTAGATTGAAAGGGATCTGCGGCGGTCCAGGTTTTGCCGTATCTTTGCCCGCCCCGTGCTATAATGAGAGGGACGGACATCCGCTCGGCTGCCGTGCGAAGGAAGGAGCTTTTTCCCATGTCTGCGACCCATGGGGTGCTGCGGGATACCGCCCGCACCGTTCTGATCCTGGCCGCCGCGCTGGCGGGGTGCTGGTGCCTGCAGCAGGCGGCGCCCTCCCAGGCGCTGGTGCCGGCCATCTTCGTGCTGGCGGTGGACCTGGTGGCCCTCGTCACCGAAGGGTATGCCTACGGCATTGCGGCGTCCCTCATCAGCGTGCTGGCGGTCAACTATGTGTTCACCGCCCCTTATTTCGTCTTTAACCTTACCGTGCCGGAAAATATCCTGTCCACGGCCATCATGCTGGCGGTGACCATCATCACCAGCACCCTCACTACCCAGCGCAAGCGTCAGGAGCAGATCCGCAGCGAGACCGCCCGGGAATCCATGCGCGCCAACCTGCTGCGGGCCATCTCCCACGATCTGCGCACCCCCCTGACCACCATCTACGGGTCCTGTTCCGCCATCATCGAAAACTACGACCGCCTGCCCAAGGCCCAGCAGATCAAGCTGCTGGGGGAAGTGCGGGAGGAGGCCGACTGGCTCATCCGCATGGTGGAAAACCTGCTTTCGGTCACCCGCATCGACGGCGGCAAGGTGCGCATCGTCAAGACCCCCACCGTGCTGGAAGAACTGATCGACAGCGTGCTCATCAAATTCCGCAAGCGGTACCCCGGCCAGGCGGTGCAGGTGGAGATCCCGGATGATTTCCTCATCATCCCCATGGACGCGGTGCTCATCGAGCAGGTCATCATCAATCTGCTGGAAAACGCGGTGCAGCACGCCGAGGGCATGACCGAACTGTGGCTGCGGGTCTATTGCAAGGAGAAAAACGCCGTCTTTGAGGTGGCGGACAACGGCTGCGGCATCCCCCGGGAACGGCTGGACAGGCTGTTCGACGGCCGGATGGACGGCGCCGACGGTCACAAGAACATGGGCATCGGGCTTTCGGTGTGCGCCACCATCATCCGGGCCCACGGCGGTTCCATCACCGGCGAAAACGCCTCCGGGGGCGGGGCGGTGTTCCGCTTCACCCTGGCCCTGGACCCCGCCGAAGACCCTCAGCCCGAACCCCGTTAAGGAGGCATGCCGTGGGAAACAATAAATACAAGGTCCTGATCATTGAGGACGAAGCCAATATCCGCAGCTTCATCGGCGCCATTCTGGAAAGCAACGGTTACCAGGTGCTGATGGGCGCCACCTGCGCCCAGGGACGGATGATGTTTTCCTCCCACTGCCCGGACCTGGTCCTGCTGGACCTGGGCCTGCCCGACGAGGACGGCACCGCCTTCATCCGCACCGTGCGGGAATCCGGCGGCGGCGCACCCATCCTGGTGCTCAGCGCCCGCAGCGACGAGCGGGACAAGATCGAGGCCCTGGATCTGGGCGCCAACGATTATATTACGAAACCTTTCGGGACCGGGGAACTGCTGGCCCGGGTGCGGGCCGCCCTGCGGGACCGCCGCCCCGGCCCCGCCACCCCCGGGGAACAGTTCAAGGTGCGGGGGCTGTGCATCGACTATGACGACCGCGCCGTCACCCTGGACGGCGCCCCCGTGCGCCTGACCCAGACCGAATACAACATCGTGGCCCTGCTGGCCCAGCACGCCGGAAAGGTGATGACCTATTCCGCCATCATCCAGGGTGTGTGGGGCACGGCGGACGCCGGCAGCGTGAAAAAGCTGCAGGTGAACATGGCCAATATCCGCAAAAAGCTGGGGGCGCGCCCCGGCGAAAACCCCTACATCGCCAATGAACTGGGCGTCGGGTACCGCATGTACGGCGAATGACCCCCGCCCGCCAAGGGAGACTGTAAACACATGACCAAGATTACCAAACATCTGACCCCGCCGCGGATCATTGCCCTGGGCTTTGCCCTGGCCATCCTGCTGGGGTCGCTGCTGCTCATGCTGCCCTGCAGTGTCAAAAAGGACGTGGACCTTGCCTACATCGACGCGCTGTACACCTCCACAAGCGCGGTCTGCGTGACCGGGCTGATCGCGGTGGACGCCGGCGACACCTTCACCCCGGTGGGGCAGTTCATCCTGGGTGCGCTGATCCAGATCGGCGGCCTGGGCGTCACCGCCGTGGGCGCCGGCATCATCCTGCTGATGGGCCGGCGGGTCAACCTGCGCGGGCGCAACCTGGTGCGGGAGGCCATGAACCTGGACTCCGGCCGGGGGATCGTGCAGTTCGTGCGCAGCATCTTTGCGACCACCCTGCTGTTTGAAGGGCTGGGCGCGCTGCTGAGCCTGATCTCCTTCGCCCGCACCCGCCCGATGCCCGAGGCCATCGGCATCAGCATCTTCCATTCGGTGGCCGCCTTCAACAACTCGGGCTTTGACATCCTGGGCGGCGGCAAGAACCTGATCCCCTACCAGCAGGACGTGCTGCTCAACCTGGTGACCTGCGCGCTGATCATCTTCGGCGGCATCGGTTTCCTGGTCATCCGGGAGATGTGGTCCGTGCGGTTCCGCTGGAAAAAGTTTTCGATGCACACCAAGGTGGTGCTGACCACCACCGCCTTCCTGCTCATCGTCGGCACGTTGCTGCTCAAAGCCACCGAGGACATCACCTGGCTGGGGGCGTTCTTCCACAGCGTGTCCGCCCGTACCGCCGGCTTTTCCACCTACCCGCTGGGGCAGTTTTCCACGGCGGGCCTGCTGGTGCTGATCGTGCTGATGTTCGTGGGCGCCTCGCCGGGGTCCACCGGCGGCGGTATCAAGACCACCACCTTCTTCACCTTGATGCAGGGCATCAAGTCCGCCGCCACCAACCGCAGCGAGAAGGCTTTCCACTACGCCATCCCCCGGGACAGCTTCCGCAAGGCGGCGGTCATCACCCTGCTGGCGCTGGGCGTGGTGGTCACCGGCACCTACCTGATGACCGTCTTTGAGCCCCAGCTGGAACTGCGGGACATCCTGTTCGAGGTGGTCAGCGCCTTCGGCACCGTCGGCCTTTCCACCGGCATCACCGGCGGGCTGAGCGTCCCCAGCAAGCTGCTCAGCATCCTTATCATGTACACCGGCCGTCTGGGCCCCCTGACCATTGCGACCCTGTGGCATTTTACACGGGGTGAGCGTACCCGCTATATCGAAGGCAACATCTCGATCGGCTAACACAAAACGGAGGAAACTACTATGTTTGGCAAACCCAAAGTGGAAAAGCAGTCTTACGGCATCGTGGGTCTGGGCCGGTTCGGCACTGCCCTGGCCAAGGAACTGGGCAAGGCCGGCGCCGACCTGCTGGTCATCGACCACAACGAGGAGAAGGTCCGGGAGCTGCGTGAATATACCGACAACGCCATCGTGGTCAAGTCCCTGGATAAGAAGTCTCTGGAAGAGACCGGCATCCAGAACTGCGACGTGGCGGTGGTGTGCATCGGCGAGCACATGGAATCTTCCATCCTCACCACCCTGAACCTGGTGGACCTGGGTATCCCCAAGGTCATCTCCAAGGCGACCAGCATCGAGCACGGCGAGATCCTCCGCCGTCTGGGTGCGGAAGTGGTCTACCCCGAACGGGATATGGCGGTGCGCCTGGCCAAGCGGCTGGAGATCACCCGCCTGCTGGACTTCATCCAGCTCAGCGAGAAGGTCAACATCACCAAGTTCCTGGCTCCCGACAAGTTTGTGGGCCAGACGGTGGCAGAGGTGAATCTGCGCGCCCGCTTCGGCATGAACATTATCGCCATCGTCAACGGCCCGGACGTGATCGAAACTGTCAGCCCCGATTATGTGTTCCGCGCCGGGGATGCCATGATCGTTTCCGGCAGCCAGGAAAACGTGCTGCGACTGAGCGAATACATGGAGAACTGAGTTCTGCCTCTATCCTATATAATGTAAAGGGACCACCCCCGGCCTTTGAAGGCCGGGGGCGGTTTTGTATGATGCTTACCTATCTTAAGAGAGAGGCGGTGCCCCCGGCCGGAAAGAGGGAATTTTTCGGCTGGAAAAAGGGATTTTGAAAAAAATCAAAAAAATCCGAAAAAAGTATTGACAAAAGCTTGCGGAGGTGGTATTATGACTAAGCTGTCCCGCGAGGGCAGCGCGCAGGACCTTGAAAATTGAACAAACCTGA
>CAJMLV010000006.1 GCA_905214345.1 uncultured bacterium | reverse complement strand
GTTGCTTGAACAATTTCTTCAAAAATATTGTCTAACTTTTCGGGGTCACTTCACGAATGGCACGCTGCCCGCTTTTTCTGTCTGCCTCACAAAGCAAAAACCCGCCCCCTGTTGGGGGCGGGTCCTGGTTTCAGCCCACGATGGGGGCGGCTTCCTTGACTTTTACTGCTTCAGGGCACTGACAACACAGTCCAGTTCCCGCTCATCTTCGCAGACGATCTTGACGGGACGGCTGTAATCCAGGCTCATCATGCCAAGAATGCTCTTCGCATCGGCGATGCTGCCCTTCATGTCATGCACGCCAACCTCGTTGTAGCATTTGGCAGCGGCAGACACGATCCCCTGAACTTCACTGAAGTTGGAAACCTTGACTTGTCTTACCATAATTAAGACCTCCATACATATCCCCTCGTACCGGACGATCCGGCACGGACAAGGCGGCGGGGGCCGCGCCCTCTCACCTTTGCCTTGCATGGGTATTATAGCATGATTATCGCCCGTGATTCCAACTTGCAGTCATGCAGACGTCCCTTTTCTACAGGATGCACAAAAGGGCCAATTCTGCATTTCCTGTTTTGTCGTCTCTTACAATTTTCAATGAACACAGAACCCATTTTATCACATATCATTATATTTTATTTGTCCTATTTTTATGTATAAGTTTCCAATTTTATATTTTGGGGCCTTTTTTTCGCATTTTTAGACAAATCACCAGGTCTTTGTTCGCCTAAGAGCAACAACAATATTCCATAGTGAAAAGGATTTTCGATTCGGAGTGTTTTTTCACTGCGGAACCCCCTTCATTGTCAGTGCTATGCGCTTTTTGGCGGTATCCACGTCCAAAACTTTCACCTTGACTACCTGGCCCACCTTCAGCACATCCCGGGGATGCTTGACAAAGCGGTCGGAAATCTGGGAAATGTGCACAAGGCCATCCTGATGCACGCCAATGTCCACAAAAGCGCCGAAATCAATGACGTTGCGCACGGTACCGGTGAGTTCCATCCCGGGCTTGAGGTCCTCCATGCCCATAATATCGCTGCGCAGCAAAGGTTTGGGCAGGCTGTCGCGCACGTCCCGGCCGGGGCGGCAGAGTTCCGCGGCAATGTCCATCAGGGTAGGTTCACCCACGCCCAGGGCTTCGCACAAAGCGGCGGTCCCCTTGGTCTTGATGCGTTTGGGCAGTTCCTGCATGGCGTCGGTGCCGATGTCGGCAGCGGTGTAGCCACAGGCGTCCAGCAGCCCCTTGGCCGCGGCGTAGCTTTCGGGGTGGACGGCGGTGCCATCCAGCGGGTTCTTGGCACCGGGCAGCCGCAGGAAGCCGGCACACTGTTCAAAGGCTTTGGGGCCCAGGCCCTTCACCTTTTTCAGTTGGGCACGGGAGGTAAAAGCGCCCTCCTCTTCCCGGCGGGAAACAATATTTTTGGCGGTGGCGGCGGTGATGCCCGCCACACGGCGCAGCAGCGGAGCGGAAGCGGTGTTCAGGTCCACGCCCACCGAGTTGACGCAGTCTTCCACCACACCGTCCAGGGTCTCGGTCAGGCGCTTCTGGGGCATATCATGCTGATACTGGCCCACGCCGATGGCCTTGGGGTCGATCTTGACCAACTCGGCCAGGGGGTCCTGCAGGCGGCGGGCGATGGACACCGCGCTGCGCAGGTTGACGTCAAACTGGGGGAACTCCTCCGCCGCCAGCTTGGAGGCAGAGTACACGCTGGCACCGGCTTCGCTGACTACCATATACTGCAGGTGCAGGCCCTTTTCGGCCGCCAGTTCCCGGATGACCTCGGCAGCGAATTCCTCGGTCTCATGCCCGGCGGTACCGTTGCCGATAGCCATGAGTTCCACATGGTGCTGCAGCACCATCTCTTTGATGCGGGCTTTGGCCTGGGCCACCTTTTTGAATTCCGGCACAGGGTACACCACGCCGGTATCCAGCACCTTGCCGGTGGGGTCCACCACCGCCACCTTGCATCCCATCCGGTAGCCGGGGTCCAGGCCCATGACCACCTTGCCCGGGAAAGGAGGCTGCAGCAGCAGCTGGCGCAGGTTATCGCCAAAGACGGAAATGGCGCCTTCCGCCGCGTTGGCGGTCAAATCAGCCCGCAGCTCATTTTCCAGGCTGGGGTGGATCAGACGGCTGTACGCATCCTTCGCTGCGGCTTCCACCAGCAGCGCGCTGGTGCCGCCGGTCTTTTTGCGGGCAAACATCCAGGCCACAATGGCAGCGGCACGGTCGGCATCCACGGCGATACTCACCTTGAGGAAACCTTCCCGTTCGCCGCGGTCCAGGGCCAGCACGCGGTGACCGGGAATTTTGGAGAGCGGCTCGCTGTATTCATAATACTGGGCGTAGACGCTGTCCTCCTTCTTGGCCTGCACGCTCTTGATCTGGCCGAAAGCCTTGTAATACCGGCGCAGTTCGGCGCGGCAGCGGGCATCGTCGGAGATCAGTTCCGCGATGATGTCCTGGGCTCCGGCCAGGGCGGCAGCGGCGTCGGGCACTTCCTCATTGCAATAGGCCGCGGCTTCCTTTTCGGGGTCAAAGTCGGCTTTCTGGGCCAGAATGGCATCCGCCAACGGCTGCAGACCCCGGGCACGGGCAATGCTGGCCCGGGTCTTGCGCTTGGGCTTATAGGGGCGGTAGATGTCCTCCACTTCCGCCAGGGTCTTGGCGGCGGTGAGCGCAGCGGCGATTTCCGGGGTCATGGCGCCCTGCTCACTGATGGAAGATTCCACCTCGCCCTTGCGCTTGTCCAGGCCGCGCAGATATTCCAGGCGGTCGCCCAGAGTGCGCAGAGCCTGGTCATCCATGGAGCCGGTGGCTTCCTTGCGGTAACGGGCAATGAAGGGGATGGTATTGCCCGCATCGATCAGTTCGATGGCCCCCTGCACGTTTTTGGGGGAAAGGGACAGTTCCTGTGCGATTTGTTCGGCGTAGTTGCTCATGGTTTCTCCTTCTTGAATCTTGACCTTATATACTTATAGATTGGCACGGAAAACAGAGTAAAGACAGCTGTCAGGCCGAGACCGTGCTTTTGGCACGGCGGCGCAGCCACAGCAGATAGAGGGCATACACTGCCAGAGCCCCCAGGCTGATGCGCGCCGAAATTCCCAGGCCGGGGGTACGGTAGGTAAAGACGATCTCGCTCTCCCCTGCCGGGACCGGCACGGCCATCAGGCCGTTGTCCACTTTCAGGATGGGGGCGCTTTCCCCGTTGACGGTGGCGGTAAAACCATCGTCATAGGGCACACTGAAAAAGACCAGGGTCTCTTCCTCCTGGCTGCTCAGAGCAGAAAATCCGGTGCGGGTGGTGGTGAAACCGGTGACACCGCTTTCGCGGCGGCGGGCACAGTCATGCACATAGGTTTCATAATCCCGCTCGTCCAGCAGGTCCTCAGGCAGCGGCTCCATACTGCCGCCCCATTCTGCCGCCTGCTCTTCGGTGAGAAGCAGCGCTTTCATCAGCACCTGGCTGCGCTCTTCCTCCGGGACCTGCTCATACCGGTCGGGGGTGATGTAGTAATCGTAGGTAAAGCCCATGGGGACCCAGTCCTGATTTTCGTAGAGCGCGTAATGGTCGGTGGAGCTGACCAGCACCCAGCTGCCGCTCATATCCGCTTCCCAGTCGGTGATTTCCTCTTCCGGCACCAGGGTGTACCGCACGCTCAGAAGGCCCCGCAGCGCAAACAGGTCTGTGTCCGGTTTGGAGCTGACATCCCGGGTCACCCCCACCGAGGGGTAAAACTCCAGAATATGCGGCGCAGCGGTGGAATGGAAGCACTGGATACAGCTCTTGTCCAGCCAGACGCCCATGTTGTTGTAACATTCGTAGGCGTCGATGCGGTAAAATCCTTCCTGGGGCAAAAGTGCGTTGATTTCTTCCGCATCCCCCCAGGTGCGGGCAGGGTATTCCAGGTCGTGCTCCCACTGGCCATACTTGGCAATGGAGATATGCACGGTACCGTACAGGAAAGAAAAGCCCAGTACCCCCGCCAGCAGCATAGAGGCAAACCGCCGGGGATGCTGCCGTCCCCGCCACAAAAGCAGGGCAAACAGCCCCACGCCCAGCATACTGACCAGGAACAGTCCCCAGAAACGGTACTGGTTGTTCACCACGCCCAGCACAAAGTTGCCGTCTTCATCGGTGCTGGGCACCAGGGCAAAGGCCACGGCGGACAGGGTGACCAGTGCCGCCAGGCGCAAAGCCCGGGGGATTTCGGTCTCCCGCACCGGCTGGGTGCGCAGGGCGATGGCACTGGCCGCGCACAGCACCAGAATGGGCATATAGTACCAGCGGGCATAGTAGCTGGAATTGAGAGCGTAAAAAGCGCTGTTCAGCACCGGCACAAAAGCACAGACCAGGCAGACTTTGAGGATGTGGGTGAAAGGATGCCGCCGCCAGGTCCGGCAGAAAGCCAGCCCCGCTGCGATGCCCACCACCGGCAGATACACCGAAAGGCTGGTCCACTTGGTGATGCCTTCGCTGAACATATCGGTGAGATAGGGGGCATCCGGCATCATGAAAGCGCTGTACAGGATGGCCAGATATTGCTGGGCACGACCATAGACCAGATACCCGTACCCGCTGAAGGGGTCGATGGTTCGGGGATTCTGCAAAAGCGAAAGCCCTGCCGGGATCAGCAGCACACAGCCCGCCGCACAGCCCAGGATCGTTTCAAACGCAAGACGGGCAAACAGACGCAGGTTCAGCCGGTAGCGTTTGGACACACACATGCAGACAAAGTAGACGATGAGGAACACTGCCTGCCCTGCAAAGAAAAAGTAATTGTTCAGCAGGTTCAGCGCCGCCCAGAAAGGAAAACGGCCGTATTTGCGGTCCAGCACCGCGTCATCCAGCGCTGCCAGCATGTACGGGAAGAGAGCCGGGGCATCCAGAAAGAAATAGAAGAAAATATTATAGATGTTGAAGCCGCAGAAAGCGTAGAGAACGCCGCCCACGATGCTCCATTCCTCACTGCGCACCCAGCGGCGCATCCAGAGATAAGCACCGCTGCCCGCCACCGCAAATTTGAGGCAGAGCATGGGCACCATCGTAAAGGGCATCCAACGGGCCGGCAGGAGAATTGTCAGCCAGAAAAAGGGCGAGCCCAGGCAATAATAGGAATAGGCGTTGACGAACCCGCTGCCCAGGTCGGTGGCCCAGCTGAAGGAACCGCCCCGCTTGACAAAGTCGTTGGCATAGGCGTAGAACGGGATCATCTGGTCGTTGAAATCGCCTGCATAATGAAAAAATCCGCTGGTGAATCCGTCAATGATACAGTGCGGCAGAAACAGCACAGCCGCCAGCGCCAGGCAAAGCCCGAACACCTGCCAGTAGCAGGTGCGGCGCGCACGCAAAGGCAGCAATGGCATGGTAAGACCCTCCTTCCGGGTGGAAAAAACCGTTTTCCAATGCCGGGGAATGTGGTATACTGAATTTACTGTATAAAAGGAAAGGACCTTGGTGAGATGCAGACGTTTCCCTTCAACGCCCTGCTGGGGCGGATGAAATACATCACGCGGTGGGCGCTGATGCGCAACGGCCGGCCCGAAAGCCTGAGCGAGCACACTGCCGACACCGCCCTGATCGCCCACACCCTGTGCCTGATCGCCCAAAACTGCACCGGCACGGGAGCAGGCATCCGGCCGGACACGGTGGCCACGGCGGCGCTGTACCATGACGCCCCGGAAATCCTGACCGGGGACATGCCCACGCCGGTGAAATACAAAAACGAAGCGCTGCGCACCGCCTACAAGGCGGTGGAAGCGGAGAGTGCCCGGGCCATGGCCGGGCTTCTGCCCCCGGAACTGCAGAACACCGGGGTGTTGTACCTGACCGGGACGGTACTGACCGACGGCGAGCGCAAGCTGCTGAAAGCGGCGGACCGGCTTTCGGCCCTGATCAAGTGCATGGAGGAAAGTCAGGCCGGCAACCGGGAATTTGAGGCTGCCATGGCCCAGCAGCGCCAGGCGCTGGAGGAGATGCACTGCCCGGAGGCCGATTATTTCATGGAGCACATGCTCCCCTGCTACACCCAGAACCTGGACGAGCTGACCCGGGGACGGTTCTGAGGGTTATCCCTGGCAGCGGTAGACCGCATCGATGAGTTTGTCCACATCCTCAAAGTGGGAAAGGGTCGCACAGGCACGGCGCAGAGCCGCCGCCCCCCGCAGGCCTTTCATATAGTGCATGGCCTGGCTGCGGGCCTGGGGCATGGCCGCCCACTCCCCTTTTTCTTCGCACATCTCATAGATCTGATTGCGCAGAGCGTTCATCCGCTGGTTGAGGGTGGGTTCTGCGGGCAGAGGCTGGCCCTGCATGGCGGCTCGCACCCGCTCAAACAGCCAGGGGTCGCCCAGAGCGCCCCGGCCGATCATCACACCGTCACAACCGGTGCGTTCCATCATTTCCATGGCGCCTTCGGCGGTGGTGATGTCGCCGTTGGCCAGCACCGGGATGGACACAGTCCGCTTCATTTCCGCAATGGCTTCCACATTCACCGGCGGGATGTACATCTGTTCCCGGGTGCGGCCATGGACCACCAGCAGGTCGGCGCCGTTCTCCTCACAGGCGGCGGCCACCCGGGGACCGGTAAGGTGTTCCTCGTCCCAGCCGATGCGCATCTTGACGGTGAGGGGGGTATCCGGCCCCAGCGCCTGCCGGGCGGCCTTGACCATGGCCCCGCACAGGTCGGGGTCCAGCATCAGTTTGCTGCCCGCACCGCTGCCGGTGATCTTGGGGGCCGGGCAGCCCATATTGATGTCGAGAATGTCGAACTTGATGCCCTTTTCCCGCACAATTTCAATGGCATGGGCCAGAATTTCCGGCTCGTTGCCGAAAAGCTGGACGGCGTACAAGCCGCCGGGGGCATCGTCCCGCAAAAGCTCCAGGCTTTTACGGTCGCCGAAAGTGATGGCCTTGGCACTGGCCATCTCGCTGACGCTCCAGGCCGCGCCGTGGCGCATCATCAGATGACGGCAGGCGGCGTCGGATAAACCGGCCATGGGGGCAAACACCGCCCCCGCCGGGATGTTCAGGTTTCGTAACTGCATGGGGACCTCTTTCTCAAAAGATACAATTGGGCGCTTTGCGCCCGGTCAAATTATTGTACCACACTCCCCACAAGTTCGCAATTTGTGATATACTGGTTCCGGCTGTTTAGCCGAACTTTTACAACGGAGGATAACATGAAACTGCTGGTATTGGATGGCAACAGCCTTTTGAACCGCGCATTTTTCGGCATTCGTGTGCTGACCACCAAGGACGGACGGTACACCAACGCCATTTTCGGGTTCCAGAACATTCTTCTGAACCTGCTTTCGGCCCACAGCCCCGACGCTGTGGCCATTGCCTGGGACGAGCGTGCTCCCACCTTCCGCCACAACGCCTACGACGGCTACAAGGCCACCCGCCACGGCATGCCCCAGGAACTGGCCGAGCAGATGCCGGTGATGAAGCAGCTGCTCACCGATCTGGGTTTTGCCCAGGTGAGCCTGGCCGGTTGGGAGGCCGATGATATTCTGGGCACCCTCTCCGCCGCCTGCAAAGCTGCCGGCGGGCAGACCCTGCTGGCAACCGGCGACCGGGACAGCCTGCAGCTGGTGGACGACAGCACCACCGTACTGCTGGCCACCAACAAGGAGACCCTGGTCATGGACCCCGCCGCCATCCGGGAAAAGTATGGCGTGGAGCCTATCCAGCTCATTGAAGTGAAGAGCCTGATGGGGGATTCTTCCGACAACATCCCCGGCGTTCCGGGTATTGGCGAAAAGACCGCCCTGGCCCTGGTGCAGAAGTTCGGCAGCCTGGAAGGGGTGTACGAACATCTGGACGATAAGGCCATCAAGCCCAAACAGCGGGAGAAGCTGGCGGCCTCCCGGGAGATGGCGGACCTCTCCCACATGCTGGGCACCATCCGCCGGGACGCCCCCATCGACACCGATCCCGAGCACTACCGCCGCTCCAAGGGCGACCCCGCCGCCGCGGCCAAACTGCTGGCGGAACTGGAGATGCACAAGCTGGCCGCCCGCTGGGGTCTGAACGAAAGCGAGTCCGCCGGGCCGGTCCAGACCGATCTGCCCAAGGTCATCCCCTCTCCCCTGCCTCTGGTGACCGAAGGCCGGTATTACCTAGCCCGCACCGCCGGCAAGGAGGGCGGTGAATGGTACGCCGTACAGGGCAGCGAGGTGTTCGCTTTGGATGAAAGCCGCCTGCCCGGTTTGCTGGATGGCGGTGCCGAGCTGTTTGTGTTTGACGCCAAGCCCCTGTACCGCCTGGCCCTGGAGCATGGCGGCGTGGGTGCGGCCATCCGGTTTGACGGCAAACTGGCGGCGTATCTGTTGAATCCTTCCGCCAGTGACTACCAGGTGGCCCCCCTGGCGGCGGAATACGGCGTCAGCCCCTCCTTTGTGTGCGAGGAATTTCCCGATGCTGGGGTCCTGGCCGCTGTATGCGATACCCTGGCCAAGCACCTGGACGAACAGGGGCAGCACAAGCTGCTGGAAGAAATGGAACTGCCCCTGGCCCGGGTGCTGGCGGACATGGAGCGCATCGGCTTTGCGGTGGATGCCGAGGGCATCCGCGCTTTCGGCGACAGCCTGCGGGCGGAACTGGACGAGATTCTCAAGCGCATCTATACCACCGTGGGGTATGAGTTCAACCTGAACAGCCCCAAGCAGCTGGCCGAAGTCCTCTTTGACAAGCTGGGCCTGCCACCCCGTAAAAAGACCAAAAGCGGCTACTCCACCGACGCCGAGACCCTGGAAAGCCTGCGCCCGTACAGCGAAGTGGTGGACGATATCCTGAAATACCGCACCTACGCCAAGCTGCTTTCCACCTATGTGGAGGGCCTGCTGAAAGCCCAGGGGGCGGACGGACGAATCCATTCCACCTTCATCCAGACCGAAGCCCGCACCGGGCGCATCAGCTCCACCGAGCCCAACCTGCAGAACATTCCCATCCGTACCGAATTGGGCAGCCGCCTGCGGGGCTATTTTGTGGCCGGGGAAGGCTGCACTCTGGTGGACGCCGACTACTCCCAGATCGAGCTGCGGATTCTGGCCCACATCACCGGCGACGAAGCCATGTGCCATGCCTTCGCTTCCGGGGCGGACATCCACCGCTCCACCGCGGCCAAGATCTACCACATTCCCGAGGAAGAAGTCACCCACGAACTGCGCAGCGCCGCCAAGGCCATCAATTTCGGCATCATGTACGGCAAAGGCGCTTTCTCTCTGGGCAAGGACCTGAACATCCCGGTGAAAGAGGCCGACCGGTTCCTGCAGACCTATCTGAACACCTTCCCCAGCGTGGACGGGTATATGAAGGACTGTATCGAACACGCCAAGGAAAAAGGATATGTGGAGACCCTCTTTGGCCGCCGCCGTCCCCTGCCCGAACTGGCCAGTTCCAATTTCCAGGTACGCAGTTCCGGCGAGCGGATGGCCCGCAACACCCCCATCCAGGGTACCGCGGCGGACATCATCAAGCTGGCCATGGTCCATGTGTGGCAGCGCCTGCGCAGTGAAGGCCTGCGCGCCCGGCTGCTTTTGCAGGTGCACGACGAACTGATTGTGGAAGCGCCCCTGGAGGAAGTGGAACAGGTGAAAGCCCTGCTCAAGCAGGAGATGGAACAGGTGGTACAGTACCGTGTGCCCCTGACCGCCGATGTGGGCACCGGCAAGACCTGGCTGGAAGCACACTGACAAAAAAAGGGGACTGGGATTTTTATGTATATACTTGGTTTTGAATCCAGCTGCGACGAGACCGCCGCGGCTGTGGTGAAAGACGGACGGGAAGTCTGCTCCAACGTCATTGCCACCAGCGTGGCGGAACAGGCCCTGTACGGCGGCGTGGTGCCGGAAATTGCCAGCCGCCGTCATGCCGAAAACATCAGCGCCGTGGCCCGGAAAGCCCTGGCCGACGCCAACCTGACCATGGCGGACATCGACGCCGTGGCCGTGACCTTTGCGCCGGGGCTCATCGGCGCGGTGCTGGTGGGTGTCAACTACGCCAAGGGTCTGGCCTATTCCGCCGGCAAACCCCTGGTGCCGGTGCATCATCTGCGCGGGCACATTGCGGCCAACTATCTGACCCACCCGGAACTGAAACCGCCTTTCCTGTGTCTGGTGGCCAGCGGCGGTCACAGCCACATCGTGCTGGTGCAGGACTGGTGCCAGTATCAGATCCTGGGCCGCACGGTGGACGATGCCGCCGGCGAAGCTTTCGACAAGGTGGCCCGTACCTTAGGGCTCCCCTACCCCGGCGGCCCCAGCGTATCCCAGGCGGCCCGTACCGGTGACCCCCACGCCTACCGCCTGCCTGTGCCCCACGTACAGGGCAAGTACAATGTGAGCTTTTCCGGCCTGAAGACCGCCGTCATCAACGAAGTACACAACGCCGAACAGCGGGGCGAGACGGTGAACGTGCCGGATATGGCCGCCAGCTTCCAGGAACGCATTGCCCAGATCCTGGCCAAGAAACTGCTGGCCGCGGCGGCGGACACCGGCGCCAAGACCGTCTGCCTGGCGGGCGGCGTGGCGGCCAACGGACGGCTGCGCCAGCTGGTGAACGACGGGGTACAGAAGCTGGGCGCCAAGGTCTATCTGCCCGAACTGAAATACTGCGGCGACAACGCGGCCATGATCGCCGCCCAGGGTTACTACGAGTATCTGGACGGCAATCTGGCCGACCTGACGCTGAACGGTCTGCCCACTTTGGAGATCGACTACCGCTGAGGGCTTGCGTTATTGCGCCAACTATTGTAAAATATGGGAATTGTAACATTCGATTTGGGGTGTCATTATGTCTGACGAAAAGTTTTCCAATTTTCTGACCGAGATCGTGGATGCGGACCTGGCCGAAGGCAAGGTGCAGGAGATCCACACCCGGTTCCCGCCGGAGCCCAACGGCTACCTGCACATCGGTTCCGCCAAGGCCATCTACATCAACTATATGATGGCCAAGACCTACGGCGGCAAGTTCAACCTGCGCTATGACGATACCAATCCTGCCCGTGAGGACGACGAGTACGTGCAGAGCATCCTGCGCGACCTGGAATGGCTGGGTGCCCATCCGAACGGCGGCATCTTCTACGGCAGCGACTACTTTGAAAAGTGCTACGAGTACGCCGAGAAGCTTATCCAGGAAGGCAAGGCCTATGTGGATGACCTGACCCGGGAAGAGATGCAGGAATACCGCGGCAACGATGCCGGCAAGCCCAGCCGTCCTTCCCCCTACCGCGACCGCACACCGGAAGAGAACCTGGACCTGTTCCGCCGTATGCGTGCCGGTGAATTTGCCGACGGCGAAAAGACCCTGCGCGCCAAGATCGACCTGGCCAGCCCCAACATGAACATGCGTGACCCGGCCATCTACCGCATCAAGCATGTGCACCATCACCGCCAGGGCGACAAGTGGTGCATCTATCCCCTGTACGACTTTGCACACCCCATCCAGGACGCCATCGAGGGCATCACCCACTCCCTGTGCAGCCTGGAATTTGAGAACCACCGTCCCCTGTACGACTGGGTCATCCAGAACGTCTTCGGCGGCGAGTTCCCCAAACAGCGCGAGTTTGCCCGCCTGAACGTGACCAACACCGTCATGAGCAAGCGTTACCTGCGCGAACTGGTGGAAAAGAACATCGTGGACGGCTGGGACGATCCCCGTATGCCCACTCTGAGCGGTCTGCGCCGCCGCGGCTACACCCCCACCAGCATCTTTGAGTTCGTACGGGGCGCAGGCATCTCCAAGGCAGACAGCCTGGTGGATATGCGCCAGCTGGAAGCCGTTCTGCGTGCCGAGCTGGAACTGAGTGCTGCCCGCCGTGTGGCCGTGCTGGACCCTGTCAAGCTCATCATTGACAACTACCCCGCCGACGGCTGCGAGTACTTCGACCTGCCCAACAACCCCAACCGGGACGCCAACGATACCACCACCCGTCCGGTGGCCTTCACCAAGGAAGTGTGGATCGACCGCAGTGACTTCTTCGAAGTGCCGCCGCCGAAATTCAAGCGCCTGACCCTGGGCAGCGAAGTCCGCCTGATGGGCGCTTACTTGGTGCGCTGCACCGGCGTTGACAAGGACGAAGCCGGCAACGTGGTGGCCATCCATGCCGAAGCCGACCTGGAGACCCGCAACGGCAACCCCGCCGATGGCCGCAAGGTGCGCGGTACCATCCACTGGGTCAGCTGTGCCCATTGTGTGGACGCCGAAGTCCGCCTGTACGACAAGCTGTTCACCGAAGCCAACATGAACGGCATCCCCGATGACGCCGACTTCAAGGATTACCTGAACCCCGAAAGCGTCACCGTCATGCCCAACGCCAAGCTGGAAAAGAGCCTGGAGAATGCCCAGCCCGGTGAGCGCTTCCAGTTCGTGCGCATGGGTTACTTCACCCCCGACAGTCACGATCCCCATGTGTACAACCGCATCGTGACCCTGAAAGACAGCTTCAAGCTGGGCTGATCTTTCCTGCCATTGCAACCAAAAATCCCCGCTGCTTTTTTGCAGCGGGGATTTTTTTGGTGTTTGTGCGAAAAGACTTTTCCACATTCTTGTACACCTTACCGGGGCGTTTGTAAAAAGCCGGTCAATTTTTGGACAGACGTTTCAGTCCGGCGGATTTATTCGGAAAATCGGCAAAAATCCCTCGGATTCCCGGTTTTCGCGCAGCTGTACACTTTACAAACCGGCGGCGTTTGTGTCCTGATTTTTTACGCTGATTTTGCGGCGGTATGGTTTCGACCGGGCAAACAGTGCAGGTATAATATGCCTTGGCAGGCGGCCCTGAGCCGCCGCCCCGCCGGGCAAAGCCCCGCCGGAACATCTTTACGATGCAAGAGAATGAGGAGAGTAGAGATCTATGCAGAACCTGACCAAACGCGCTGTGGCCCTGCTGGGTGCGGCTGCCATGACCGCCAGCCTGGCCGCCTGCGGCACGCCGGCATCCACCACCGAACCCACCACCGCCGACGCTGCTTCGGTGGCAACGGCCGCCCCCACCGCCACCCCGGAGGCCGCCGCCAAGACCCCCAAGTACATCTTCCTGTTCATCGGCGACGGTATGAGCTACCCCCAGATCCAGAGCACCAACTACTATCTCAGCGCCCTGGCCAACGGCACCAGCATGGGCGGTGACGGCGCCGTGCTCCAGCACGAAGACGCCCTGACCTTCCTGGATTTCCCGGTAGCGGGCAGCGCCCAGACCTATGACAGCACCTCCTTCTGCCCGGACTCCGCTTCCACCGCCACTTCCCTGTCCACCGGCCACAAGACCTATTCCGGCACCATCAACATGGACGAGACCGGCACCGTGGCCTATGAGACCATCAGCGAAAAGCTGAAAGACCAGAAGGACTATAAAATCGGCGTCGTGTCCAGCGTTAACCTGAACCATGCCACCCCCGCCGCCTTCTACTGCCACCAGGTCAGCCGCTCCAATTACTACGACATCGGTCTGGAAATGATCGACAGCAACTTTGATTACTTCGCCGGCGGCGCCCTGCTGCAGCCCACCGGCAAGGACGAGGACCAGACCGACCTGTACACCCTGGCGGCCGAAGCCGGTTACACCGTGGCCAAGACCCAGGCTGAAGCCGAGGCGGTGACCGCCGACACCGGCAAGGTCATTCTGGTGGATGAACACCTGGCCGACGGCGACTCCATGCCTTATGAACTGGACCGCACCGACGACATGTGGAGCCTGGCCGATTATGTGGAAAAGGGCATCGAAGTCCTGGACAACGACAACGGCTTCTTCATGATGGTGGAAGGCGGCAAGATCGACTGGGCCTGCCACGCCAACGACGCCGGTTCCACCATGCACGACACCCAGGCGCTTTCCGACGCCGTGGACAAGGCCGTGGAATTCTACAACGAGCACCCCGATGAGACCCTGATCCTGGTCACCGGCGACCACGAAACCGGCGGCATGACCATCGGCTATGCGGGCACCAACTACGACACCTTCCTGCAGAACCTGGCCAACCAGAAGATCAGCTACGCCAAGTTTGACAGCGACTATGTGGCTGCCTACAAAGAGAACAACACCAGCTTTGAGGACGTTCTGGTGGACGTGCAGAACCTGTTCGGCCTGACCACCGAAGCTGCCGCCGGCCAGGAGGGCGAAGACGGTGTGACCACCGACAGCGCCGACAGCCATCCCACCGGTGTGACCAGCGGTTCTCTGGTCATGACCGACTACGAACTGCAGAAGCTGCGTGACGCTTACGACCTGACCATGACCAAGACCGAGGACACCGAACTGAGCCAGGAAGAATACGTTCTCTACGGTTCCTATGAGCCTCTGAGCGTGACCATCAACCACATCCTGAACAACAAGTCCGGCATCAGCTTCACCAGCTACAGCCACACCGGTCTGCCGGTCGCCGTCTTTGCCATGGGCGCCGGTCAGGAACTGTTCGAAGGCTACTATGACAACACCCAGGTCTACTTCAACCTGGCTGAACTCACCGGCGTGGCCTGAATTTCCGGCCCGCAGGACTGAACGAACCATTCCCGGAGTGTTTTCCTTCTGATAAACAGTGTATCCCCGCAGTGTATGGGCGCTGCGGGGACGCGCTGTGTTTTGGGGCTTTTATCCCGCCGACAATCCACCTTTGGTTTAGGAGAATTCTTGTATGTTTCAGAAAATCTACCGTTCCTTCATCCGCTTTCTGCGCCGCATCTGGGGCGATCAGCCGGTGGGCTGGTCCACCCTGCTCCCCGGGCTGCTGCTCACTGCCATCCTGCTGGCCCTGCCCACCGGGTACGAGGGCGCCGTCATCTACCAGGGCACCCAGAAGGTCCGGGCCACCGTGCTGGAAACCAACGAAAGTGCCATCATCTCGGCAGGACTCATCCAAACCGGCGAACAGACCTGCACCCTGCGCATTGAGGAGGGTTCTTTCAAAGGACAGATCACCCAGGGTACCAACCTGCTTTCGGGCAGCCTTTCTCAGGACAAGATCTTCGCCCCCGGTGACAGCGCCTTTGTGGTGGTAAGCTACCAGGGCGACGCCATCACCTCAGTGACCATGATCGACCACTACCGCATCACCTGGGAAGGGGTGCTGGCCGCTTTCTTTACCCTGCTGCTCATCCTGTTTGCGGGTCCCGGCGGCGTTCGGGCCATGCTTTCCTTCGTCATCACGGTGCTGTCCATCTGGAAAGTCATGATTCCCACCTGCCTGAAAGGCGGCAATCCCATTCTGGTGGCCTTGCTCATTGTGGCGCTGCTGACGGTGGTCATCATCGTGTTTGTGTACGGGTATGACCGCCGCAGCCTGGTGGCGGTACTGGGCAGCATGCTGGGCACCGTGACCGCCTGCGGACTTGGGATGCTCTTCACCAATCTGCTGAAAATTCACGGCGCCGTGATGAGCGACAGCGAGACCCTGCTGTATGCCGGATACCAGAACCTGGATCTGACCCACATTTTCATGGCCAGCATCTTTATTGGTGCGGCGGGCGCCATGATGGACCTGGCAGTGGACATCACCAGCGGTGTGAGTGAGGTCATCCGCAAAAAGCCGGGCATCCGCCCCTGGGAGGCTGTGGGCAGCGGCATGCGCATCGGACAGGCGGCCATGGGCACCATGACCACGACCCTGCTGCTGGCTTACTCCGGCGGATGTATGGCCCAGCTGATGGTGTTCATGGCCCAGGGCACCCCCATTCTGAACATTCTGAACTACAAGTATGTGGCCAGCGAGATTTTGCAGACGCTGGTTGGCAGCTTTGCCCTGGTGACGGTGGCGCCCTTCACCGCGGTGACGGCGGGACTGCTGCTCTCCAAGCACCCTGCCCCGTCCGCTTCTCCCACTGAGGAAACCGTACAATAAAAGCAAGGCCTTCCGGAATGATGCTGTCGGAAGGCTTTATTTTTTGGCATACAGCAGACGAATTAATGCAAAAGAAAAAGAGCCAGAAACGAACGTTTTCACGTCGTTTCTGGCTCTTTTGGCGGAGTAAGAGGGATTTGAACCCTCGCGGCCCGTTAAGACCCTACGCCCTTAGCAGGGGCGCCTCTTCGACCTCTTGAGTATTACTCCAAGTCAAAGTGATCAGACTATTCACTTTTTCCAAAAAATGGCGGAGAGGATGGGATTCGAACCCATGGTCCGCTCACGCGAATCGCTGGTTTTCAAGACCAGTTCCATAAACCACTCGGACACCTCTCCATAGTGGCTCCACCACAATGCGAGATATATATTACCATACACTTTTGCGTCTGTCAAGAGATTTTTTTCTTTTCTTTTTCCTGCGCTTGCATTGTCTTCCCCAAGCCGATATACTAAAGGACAGGAAACCAAAGGAGGACGCTTTCCATGCGTTTGTTTGATGTTCTGGGCCCGGTGATGACCGGTCCTTCCAGCAGCCACACCGCCGGTGCGGTGCGCATCGGCCTGACGGCCCGCAAACTGCTGGGGGAACAACCCGCCCAGGCAGAAATTTTGCTCCACGGCAGCTTTGCGGCCACCGGCCGCGGCCACGGCACCGACCGCGCTCTGGTGGCGGGACTGCTGGGTATGCAGCCGGATGACGAGAATATCCCCCGCAGCTTTGCCCTGGCGCGGCAGGCGGGGATGCTGTTTACGGTGGGCACGGTGAACCTGCGCGGTGCTCACCCCAACACCGCCCTGCTGCGTCTGCGCGGTCAGGACGGGCACAAGCTGGAGGTCATGGGTTCTTCCATCGGCGGCGGCCGCATCAACATCTGCCAGATCGACGGCATTACCACCAATTTCGGTGCCGACCACGACACCCTGATCGTGCACAACCAGGACACACCGGGGCATGTTTCCGCCGTGACCACCTGCCTGAGCGAGCATCACATCAACATTGCCACCATGCAGCTCTACCGTTCCGCCGCCGGCGGCTATGCGGTGATGGTGCTGGAATGTGACCAGCCCATCCCCGCCGACATTGTGGAGCAGCTGCGGAACATGCCCGGCATTGTCAAAGTGACCAGCCTGAACCTGTAAACACCTTTTTTATATAAGGAGAACGAAATGGCTTATACATCCGTGCGGGAACTGCTGAACGCCTGCAAGAGCGAAGGCGCGCGCCTGGACGAAGTGATCCTGCGCAGCGACCTGGGCGAAAGCGGCCTGACCGAGGAAGAATCCCGGGCGCAGATGCGCCGCCTTTGGCAGGTCATGGTGGAAACCAGCCGCAATTACCGGGCTGAGGACCGCTCCACCAGCGGCTTTGCGGGCGGCGATGCCGCCAAAGTGGAAAAGGCGGCCGCCTCCGGGCTGCTGTACAGCGGCGGCTATTATGCCCAGGTCATTGCGGAAGCACTGAAAACAGCCGAGTGCAACGCCTGTATGAAACGCATTGTGGCCGCCCCCACAGCGGGCAGCTGCGGCGTTCTGCCCGCTGTTCTGATTCCGCTCTGGCGGGAGGGCCTGTGTGACGAGGACGCCATCTGCCGGGCGCTGTATGTGGCGGCCGGGTTCGGCCAGGTAGTGGCTGCCCGGGCCACACTGGCGGGCGCTGAGGGCGGCTGCCAGGCCGAAGTGGGTGCGGCTTCCGCCATGGCGGCGGCGGCTCTTGTCTATCTGAAAGGCGGCACCGCCGAAGCCTGCGCAGAAGCCTTCGCCATGGCTCTGACCAATCTGGAAGGCCTGGTGTGCGACCCGGTGGCCGGGTTGGTGGAACTGCCCTGCATCAAGCGCAATGTGATCGGTGCGGTAAACGCCGTTTCTGCCGCGGATATGGCCCTGGCCGGTGTGGTGAGCCACATTCCGGCGGACGAAGTCATTGACGCCATGTCCGAAGTGGGTGCCGCCATGAGCCGCGACCTGCGGGAAACAGGCATCGGCGGCTTGGCCGGTACCCCCACCGGTCAGGCCATCCGGGATATTGTAACCATGTCGGGCAGCGATGAGTAAGTCCCGCTATTGAATCAAGAAAGGAAGTTTCCATCATGGACCAAAACAACAAGAAAAGTCTTCCTCCGGTTCTGAGCCGAATTCTGACTGTGGTCGCGATCATTGTCGTGTTTGTTCTCGCCCGTCTGCTGCTGGGTTCTCAGGAAATGATGTACCTGTCCGCCAAGGACATCGACCATATCGACGTAGCTGTCAATCCCGACGGAATCGTCCTGACCTCCACCGGCGACGATTCCGCCGCAGCGGTGAAGATTCTGAACAAGACCGTCTGCTACTTTCCCCGGCAGGAAGAGGTAGCAGGCCAGGCCATCACCCTGACCATCTACATGCACGACGAAACCACCATGACCGTGACCGCCTGCGGCGACTATTTCAACATCGACGGCAAGGGATACAAGACCCGCCTGTCCGACGGGGAAAAGCTGGCCGAGTGGGCCGAAACCCTGGCCGAAAAACAGGGAATTCAGTCGTAATCGTACTCCGGACTTTCGGCAGCGCGGCTGTCCAGATACCGGGCCAGACGCTCCATGTCCGTGAAGCTGACCCGGCCGGTATCGGCCAGCGCCCCCAGCATGGCCCGCAGATCGCCCCCATACAGACGCTTCAGATGTGCCGCACTGGCGGCACCGCAGTAGGTGGTCCGCCGCACCAGCGGGGTATAGATGTTTTTATTCCCCTGTTTTTCCGGGCGGACAAACCCTTTCTTCTCCAGCCGAAGAAGGAAATTCAGCAATGTAGAATCCGCCCAGCGGCATTCGCCAGGCAGACGGGCCGCGATTTCCCGTCGGGTGGCAGGATGGGCACAATCCCATAAAGCCGACATGACCTGTTCTTCGCTGTGGGATAAGGTTTCCATAGCAGGTACCTTCCTTTTACATTTGTGGTTGTTATCCCGCATTTTATTTTACACTTGTGGTAGTTATTTTAGCAAGACGAAAATGTGCACAAACTCCGGCGCACATTTTCGTCTATTATTTTACCTTTGTTTTTACAAACGTAAAAGTTATTGTATCTATGCGGCGCACATTTGTCTGCATTGCCTTTCCTGCTGCCCGAATCAGGGGGTCTTTTCGGTATTTTGCCGGTTCGTTTTTGCTTGCAGGGGGGAATTTGAGCGGCGTATAATACATGCATCGGGCCGCCAAAGCCCGCAAGTGATTGAGAATAACAGGAGGGGTTACCCATGGCGAGAGTGTATAATTTCAGTGCAGGGCCTTCGATGCTGCCCGAGAGCGTGCTGCGCACCGCGCAGGCCGAACTGCTGGATTATCACGGGTCCGGTCAGAGCGTGATGGAGATGAGCCACCGCAGCAAGTGGTTCGACGAGATCATCCAGAACACCGAGGCTTCCATGCGCCGGGTGCTGAACGTACCTGACAATTACAAGATCGGCTTTTTCCAGGGCGGCGCCACCCAGCAGTTCGCCATGGTTCCGCTGAACTTCATGACCACCGGCACCGCCGACTATCTGGTCACCGGCAACTTCAGCAAAAAGGCCGCCGAGGAAGCCGCCAAGTTCGGCACAGCCCGCATCGCGGCATCCAGCAAGGACAAGAACTTCACCTATATTCCCGACGTGAAGGCCATTGAATATGACCCCAACGCCAGTTACATCCACATCTGCCAGAACAACACCATCTTCGGCACCACCTTCGTGGATGTGCCTCAGGTGGAAGGTATCCCCCTGGTGGCGGATATGAGCTCGATGATCTTCTCCCAGCCCACCGACGTGAGCAAGTACGGCTGCATCTACTTCGGCGTGCAGAAGAACGTGGCCCCCGCCGGCATGGCGGTGGCCATCATCCGGGAAGATCTGCTGGGACACAGCGCCAAGGGCATTGACGCCGACAAGATTCCCACCATGATGAACTACACCACCCTGCTGAAGGCGGACAGCATGTACAACACCCCGCCCTGCTGGTGCATCTATATGACCGGTCTGGTCATGGATTACCTGGAAAAGGAGATCGGCGGTCTGGCCGAGATGCAGAAGATCAACGAAGCCAAGGCTCAGGTGCTGTACGACTATCTGGACAGCCAGGACTTTTTCCACAATCCGGTGGAGAAGCCTTACCGCAGCCGGATGAACGTGACCTTCACCTCCCCCACCCCGGAACTGGACAAAGCCTTCTGCGCGCAGGCCGCCGAAGCGGGCCTGCTGAACCTGAAGGGCCACCGCCTGGTGGGCGGTATGCGGGCTTCCATCTACAACGCCATGCCGCCCCAGGGCGTGCAGGCACTGGTGGAATTCATGGAGAAATTCCGCAAAGAAAACGCCTGAACCGGCACAATCCAACAAACAGGAGGCTGAACGCCGATGTATACCATCAAAACCATGAACGCCATCTCCCCCGTTGGCCTGGCCAAACTGCCCGCCGGGGTGTTTGAGATCGACAACGATGCCGCCGCGCCCCAGGGCATTCTGGTTCGCAGCGCCGACATGCACGAAGCCCCCCTGCCCGAAAGTCTGCTGGCTATCGCCCGGGCGGGCGCCGGCACCAACAACATCCCCATCGACCGCTGCACCGAAGCAGGCATCGTTGTGTTCAACACCCCCGGTGCCAACGCCAACGCAGTGGCGGAACTGGTGGTGGGCGCCCTGGTGGCGGGCAGCCGCAACATGCCCGACGCCATCCAGTGGGCCAAGGGACTGAAAGGCAGCCCCACTTTGGCCAAGGATGTGGAAAAGGGCAAAAAACAGTTTGTGGGTCCCGAGCTGAGGGGCAAGACGCTGGGCGTCATCGGCCTGGGTGCCATCGGCGCCCGGGTGGCCAACGCCGCCGTGGCCCTGGGCATGGAAGTGCTGGGCTACGACCCCTATATCAGCATTGACGCGGCATGGAGCCTGTCCCGCAGCGTACAGCATTGCGTGGCGCTCAGCGACATGCTGCCCCGGTGCGACTACCTGACCATCCATGTTCCCTACATGCCCTCCACCAAGCACACCATCAACAACCAGACCCTGGCTATGTGCAAAGACGGTGTGCGGGTTCTGAACTTTGCCCGTGGCGAGCTGGTGGACAACGCCGCCATGCTGGACGCCCTGAGCACCGGCAAGGCTGCTTCCTACTTCTGCGATTTCCCGGCAGAGGAACTTCTGGGCGTACACGGCGTCTACTGCACCCCGCATCTGGGCGCTTCCACCCCGGAGAGCGAGACCAACTGCGCTGTGATGGCCGCCAACGAACTGAGCGATTATCTGCGCAACGGCAACATCACCCACAGCGTGAACCTGCCCGACGTGCAGCAGCCCCGCATGGGCGGACGGCGCATCTGCATGATCCACAAAAATGCTCCCGGTGTGATTTCGGCCATCACCAGCGTGCTCACCGCCGCCAGCCTGAACATCGAAAACATGGTGAACAAGAGCAAGAAGGACGTGGCGTACACCATGCTGGATGTGACCGGCAACATCGATGACGCCCTGGCCGGCAAGCTGACCGCCATCCCCGATGCCATCCGCGTCCGCATCCTGTAACATCCTCCCCTTTCATCACAGCCAAAAAACAGGCACCTTCGGTTTTCCGGACCGAGGGTGCCTGCTTTTGGCTGATGGGGCGTGCGCGGGTCAGCGGGTGTACTGGGAGATCATGTGGTCCAGTTCTTTCAGTGCCTTTTCCGCGCCTTTGGTCATCTTGTTCATGGTCCGGCGCATCTGGCGCTGGTCATGGGTGGCCACATACACGGCGGCGGCACCCACAGCGGCTCCCATGGCGGCGGTGGCCATACTGGTCATAGTGTTGTTTTCCATGATAAAACGGCTCCTTTCGGTGTGGTAAATCCCTGTTTTCGGGGTCAGTGATAGTTTTCCAAACAGTTTCGCCATTATGCGTCTTTTTTTCTCCCGCCTGATGTGATAAAATCAACTCACCGCCCGAAAAGGGCAAAATCACCACGAAAAGAGCGTGCGTTTCATGTCAGCTGCCCCAAAAACCGTTTTATGTATCCACGATCTTCCCGGTTTCGGGCGGGCCGGGCTTTCGGTCATTGTGCCCATCCTGTCGGCCCTGGGCGTGCAGGCGGTGGCAGTGCCCACCTCGGTGTTGTCCACCCATACCGGTGGTCTGGGCGCACCGGCAAGACTTTCCAGCCCGGGGTACGGCCCGGCGGCATTGGCCCATTACCGGCGGCTGGGGGTGCGGTTCGACTGCATCTACTCGGGGTATCTGAGCGAGCCGGAACAAGCGCTGCTGGTGGAACAGGCCATGGAATACTGGCCCGACGCCCTGACCGTGGTAGACCCGGTGATGGGTGACAACGGACGGATGTACAGCGGTCTGGCCCAGGAGATGATCCCCGCCCTATTCAACCTGTGCAGCAAGGCGGACATGATCCTGCCCAACGCCACCGAAGCCGCCCTGCTGCTGGGAGACGCCCTGCCCGCCCCCGGTTCGGTCACGCCGGAAGCCGCCGCGGAATCCGCCGCCCGGCTGACCCGCATCTGCCCCCAGGTCCTGCTCACCGGGGTGGCGGCCGGACACAGCGTTCTGTGTGCCGGAGCGGACAAAAACGGTGCGACCTACACCGTGCGCACCCCCATGGTGCCCCGGATGTTCCACGGCACGGGGGATATTTTCGGTGCCGTGCTGGTGGGCAGGCTGCTGCAGGGCAATGTGCCCGAAGCCGCCGCCCAGGCAGCCGCCGTCTTTGTGGGGGACTGCCTGCGCGCCACCCCCGAAGGTGCCGACGAGCGCCTGGGGGTATGGCTGGAGTCGGTGCTGGGAAAACTGATCCCCGGCGCGTGAATCTCATCCTCCAATTTTTTACATAAGGAAGTTGAAAACCATGCCTGTTTTGAACATCGTGCTGGTGGAGCCGCAAATTCCCCAGAACACCGGCAACGTGGCCCGCACCTGTGCGGTCACCGGGGCCCGGCTGCATCTGGTAGGGCCCATGGGCTTTACCATTGACGACAAAAAATTAAAGCGAGCCGGTCTTGACTATTGGCCCCAGCTTGATATAACATACTATCAAGGTCTTTCGGACTTTCTGGCAACCAATCCCGGTCCGTTTTACTATTTTTCTTCCAAAGCAACCCACCGTCACACCGATGTTTCCTATCCTGACGGTTCGTATCTTGTCTTTGGACGGGAGGATGCCGGTCTGCCCGAGGAACTGCTGGCCGCCAACCCCGATTCCTGCGTACGCATTCCCATGCGGCGGGGGGAACGCTGCCTGAACCTGTCCAATTCTGTGGCGATCGGCGTGTACGAAGCCCTGCGTCAGTGGGATTTTGCCGATCTGGAAACCCAGGGACAGCTGACAAAATACCAATGGAAGTGAGAGAAGGGAGCACGCCGATGGAACGCAAACTTGCCATTGTGACCGACTCCAGCTGTGATATCCCCAAGGAAACAGCGGAAAAATACGGTATCGACATCTATGATTTTCCCATCAATCTGGACGGGAAAGAATACTTTGAACGCCGTGACCTGACTTACGACCAGTTCTATGAACTGATGCGCAACGCCACCGGCGTTCCCACCACCGCCGCCATCACGGCCATGCAGTGGCTGGAAATCTACACCCGCTACGCCGATGAGGGCTATACCGACGTACTGCATGTAAGCATCAACAGCGGCGGTTCCGCCACCTACGGCTACGCCCAGCAGGCCGCCGCCCAGCTGGCGGAAGAACGTCCCGACTGCCGCATGAAGATTCATCTGGTGGACAGCCACACCTACTCCATGGTGTTCGGGTACTACCTGTGCGAATGTGCCCGCAAGCTGCGCAACGGCGGCGAGCTGCAAAGCTGCATTGCGGAACTGGAGCACAAGTATGCCTGTGTGGAAGCCTGCCTGGCAGCATACAGCCTGAAGCAGATGAAGAAATCCGGACGCGTTTCCGCCGCGGCCGCCTTTGCAGGTGAGCTGCTTGGCCTGCGCCCGGTCATCAGCCTGAACGACGGCATCAGCCATGTGGAGGCCAAGGTCCGCGGCGACGCGGCTGTGCCCCCCGCTATGCTGAAATGGGTCAAGACCCGGGTGGATGACATGCGTCAGACCCCGTACATGGTAGCCTACACGTCCAGCACCGCCAAGCGGGATGAGCTGGTCAAGCTGTGCAAAAAAGAGTTTGGTCATCCGCCCATGGTGGTTTTCCAGCTGGGCGGCGTGGTCAGCGCCAACACCGGCCCCGATGCCATTGCCGTGATTTTTGAAGGCAAGCCCCGCCGGTTGGTGGACTACCAGCCTCCCCTGCCCTGAACTTTGAACCCGAGGGCCGTCACCCCCACCGTTACACACCGTTTTTCCCGTCTTGACCGGCAGGAACAGCGGTGTTTCCGGCAGGGCGGCGGCCCTTTTTGCTGCGGATTTTGATTTTTGGTGTGAAAAAGGATGTGGAACCCATGCAGACGAGCAATACCCTGACTTTGCGGGAATGTGTTTTGGGCGACCGCCCGTTCTACCGCCATGTGGCGGTTGTGGTCATGCCCATTATTGTGCAGAATACCCTTTCCAACGTGGTCAGCCTGCTGGACAACGTGATGGTGGGCCAGGTGGGCACCCTGCCCATGAGCGCCGTGGCCATCATCAACCAGCTGCTGTTTGTGTATAATCTGGTGATTTGGGGCAGCCTGGCCGGTGCCGGTATCTTCGGCGCACAGTTCTACGGCCGCGGCAATATGGAAGGCGTCCGCCAGACCTTCCGCATCAAGCTGGTCACAGCCGCGATACTGACCGCCGGGGCCATTCTGCTCTTTATCAGTGCCGGAACGCCCCTTATCACCCAGTATCTGAAGGGCGATACCTCCCCTGCCGACGCGGCTGCCACCCTGGAATACGCCCGGCAATATCTGTGGGTCATGCTGGTGGGCCTGGTGCCTTTTGCCCTGACCCAGGCTTACGCGGGCACGCTGCGGGAATCCGGCCAGACCACCCTGCCCATGAAAGCCAGCATGACCGCCATGGTGGTCAACTTCATCCTCAATGCCCTGCTGATCTTCGGTCTGTTCGGCCTGCCGGCCCTGGGCGTCATGGGTGCGGGCATCGCCACCTCCGCCTCCCGTTTTGTGGAGTGCGCCATGGTAGTCATCAGCGCCCACCGCAGTACCCAGCGGTACCCGTTCTTTACAGGTGTGTACCGGAATTTCCACATTCCGGCGTCCCTGGCCCGGGAAGTGGCCATCAAAGGCGCGCCCCTGCTAATGAACGAATTCTTGTGGAGCGTGAGCCAGGCGGCGCTGCTGCAGTGCTATTCGGTGCGCGGCATCCAGGTGGTGGCGGCGCTGAACATCTGCAGCACCATCACCGTTATCTTCAACGAGGTATTTCTCTCTCTGGGCAACGCCACCGCCATTCTGGTCGGCCAGGAACTGGGCGCCGGGCACAAGGACGGCGCCCGCCGCACCGCCTGGCGGATGATCTGCCTGAGCGTGAGCAGCTGCCTGGTCATGGGCAGTCTGCTGGCCCTGTTCAGCCCGCTGATCCCCCAGATCTACAACACCGAAGCCGCCATCCGCGGCACCGCATCCAGCCTGATTCGTATGGCTGTGCTGTGCATGCCCTTGTTCGCTGCTGCCAACGCCATGTACTTTACTCTGCGTTCCGGCGGCAAGACCTTCATCACCTTCCTGTTTGACAGCTGCTTTACCTGGGCCGCCAACGTGCCCATGGCCTTTGTGCTCACCCGGTTCACCGGGCTGAACATCGTGCTGGTCTACTTTCTGGTGAACGTGCTGGACCTGATCAAATGCGTTCTGGGCTTTGTTCTGGTCAAGGGCGGTTCCTGGGTGAAAACCATCGTGGAATAACTTCTTCTCGTTCTGCCTGCCCCCGGCATCTTGCAAGGTGCCGGGGGTTTTGCTATAATAAATTTTTGTTGAGCAACTTAGGATTTTAGGCTCCGCCGCCCGGTTTTTGACCGTGCGGCGCCAAACCGGCCGGGGCTGGCGGTCCCGCGCACGGTCAAAATCTATCCGCCGGAGTGTATTATGTTGAAATGGATCATTGCGTTCGCGGCTGTCGTTGCGGCAGCCTTCCTGGGTACTCGGCTGGCTTTGCGGGCCGATGCCCCCGCCGAGTCCGGTCCCCGCACCGGGGCACAGCGCACCACCCGTCTGGTTCGCTGCGGTCTGATTGCGGCGGTGTATGTGGTACTCTGCCTGGCACTGCAGCCCTTCAGCTACGGTGCGGTACAGGTCCGCATTGCCGAAGCCCTCTGCCTGCTGCCGGTGTTCGGCGCCGAGTACATCATCGGTGTGACCCTGGGCTGCTTTCTGGCCAATCTGTTCGGCTCCACCGTCATTGATGTGATCTTCGGAACCCTGGCTACCCTGCTGGCCTGCCTGGTCACCTGGCGGCTGCGGAACCTGCGCATTGCAGGTCTGGCTATTCCGGCGTCTTTGCCGCCTGTTCTATTCAATGCCGTCATCGTGGGCATTGAGATCACCGTCTTCTTCACCGATCATGCTGCCGCCAGCGCCCCGTTGTGGCTGCTGTGCGTGGGCAACGGCATCTCGGTGGGTATCGGTGAGTTGATCAGCTGCACCGTTGTGGGTGTGGCCCTGGTCAAGCTGATCGAATCCAACCGTGCGCTCAAGCGCATTTTCATCGAGAAATAAGAGGTTTCTATGCGGCCCGATGTGATTTTGTGGGACTGGAACGGTACCCTGCTGGACGATGCCCGGCTGGGCCTGGACGCGCTCAACCGTCTTTTGGCCCGGTTTGGTTATGACCGGCGGTACGACATGGACGCCTACCGGAAGATCTTCGGGTTTCCGGTAGAAGAGTACTATCTGCGGGCCGGGATGGATTTTTCCCGGCATCCCTTCCCCGTTCTGGCCGAAAGTTACATGGCCGATTACATCCCCAGCGCCGAAGCCTGCACCCTGGCCCCCGACGCCCGCGACGTTCTGCAGGCGTTTTCGGATGCCGGGCTGCGGCAGGTGATTCTCTCGGCTTCGCCGGTGGACCTGCTGGAACAACAGGTCAGCCGCCGGGGAGTGCGGCCTTATTTCGACCGGCTGCTGGGCCTGGGGGACATCTACGCCAAAAGCAAGGTGGACCTGGGGCTGAATTACCTGCAGGAAAGCGGCCTGGACCCCGCCTGTGCGGTGATGATCGGAGATACCGTCCACGATTTTGAGGTGGCCGAAGCCATGGGCGTGGCCTGTGTGCTGCAAAGCGCCGGACACCAGGATGCCGAGACTCTGGCCGCTACCGGCGCCCCTGTTTTCCCCAATCTGAGCGAGGCCGCCGCCTACATTCTGGACCGGGCGTGATTTTGCCCCGGAAACGGTGCTTCGACAAGAAAATATGCCTGTTTACACCCGCGCAAGGTTTGACACAGACCCTTGCGCGGGTGTATTATATTGGAGTGTATCACTTTTTGCATACGACAAAACCGACCGCCTTCGGGCGGCAGAAATGATAGGGGTTCGTATATGTCATTTATGGAGAAACTGTTCGGAACTTTTTCCGACAAGGAACTCAAGCGCATCAAGCCTCTGGCCGACAAGGTTCTGGCTCTGGAGCCGGAGATGCAGAAGCTGACCGACGCGGAACTGCAGGCCAAAACCCCCGCGCTGAAAGAAAAGCTGAAGAATGGCGCCACTCTGGACGAGATCCTGCCCGAAGCCTTCGCCGTCTGCCGTGAGGCCGACTGGCGTGTGCTGGGCCTGAAGCCGTATCCCGTACAGATCATCGGCGGTATCGTGCTTCACCGCGCCTGCATCGCCGAGATGCAGACCGGTGAAGGCAAGACCCTGGTGGCCACCATGCCCGTCTACCTCAATGCCCTGACCGGTGAAGGCGTGCATGTTGTCACCGTCAACGACTACCTGGCCAAGCGCGACAGCGAATGGATGGGCAAGGTGTACCGCTTCCTGGGCCTGACCGTGGGCCTGGTGGTCCATTCCGTCACCCCCGCCGAGCGCAAGAAGGCTTATGAGGCCGACGTCACCTACGGCACCAACAACGAGTTCGGTTTCGACTATCTGCGCGACAACATGGTGGTCTACAAGTCCAACATGGTCCAGCGCGGCCATGCCTTTGCCATCGTGGACGAGGTGGACTCCATCCTCATCGACGAAGCCCGTACCCCGCTGATCATCTCCGGCAAGGGCGAGGATTCCAGCGTGATGTACAAGCGCGCCGACGACTTTGCCAAGACGCTGAAAAAGAGCGTGATCGTGGAGCTGGACGACAAGGTTGCCGCCGAAGAACAGGTGGACGGCGACTATGTGGTGGACGAAAAGCACAAGACCTGCACCCTGACCGAGAGCGGCGTGCAGAAGGCAGAATCCTGGTTCGGCGTGGACAACCTGGCCGATGCCGACAACATGACCCTGCGCCATTACATCGACCAGGCCATCAAGGCCCGGGGCGTCATGCACCGCGACACCGACTACATCGTCAAAGACGGCGAAGTCATCATCGTGGACGAGTTCACCGGCCGTCTGATGTACGGCCGCCGCTACAACGACGGCCTGCACCAGGCCATCGAGGCCAAGGAAGGGGTCAATGTGGCCGCCGAGAGCAAGACCCTGGCCACCATCACCTTCCAGAACTACTTCCGCATGTACAAGAAGCTGGCCGGCATGACCGGTACCGCTTCCACCGAAGCCGACGAATTCAGCGAAATCTACGGCCTGCAGATCGTCAACGTGCCCACCAACAAGACCAAGGCCCGCAAAGACCTGCCGGACAGCGTGTACAAGACCGTCAAGGGCAAGTATGACGCCGTTATCGACCAGATCGTGGAATGTCACGAAAAGGGCCAGCCCGTTCTGGTGGGTACCGTCAGCGTGGAAAAGAGCGAGACTCTCTCCAAGATGCTGAAGGGCCGGGGCATCCCCCACAACGTGCTGAACGCCAAGCACCACGAACGCGAAGCCGAGATCGTGGCCCAGGCCGGCAAGCAGGGCGCCGTGACCATCGCCACCAACATGGCTGGCCGTGGTACCGACATCATGCTGGGCGGCAACGTGACCTACATGGCCAAGGCTACCCTGCGCAAGGAATTGGAACGCAAGCTGGCCCTGGATGACGAAAAGCGGGAAGCCGAGTATGAAGCTGCCCGTGCCGCCGCCAAGGCTGCCGACCAGCCCCTGCCCGAAAAGCCCGCTCCGGTGGACCACACCGCCCGCCTGGACATGCTGCTGACCGAAGCCGACGGCCATGCCGATACCGACGATGCCGACATTCTGGCTGCCCGCAAGCGGTTCGATGAACTGGTGGCCGAGTACGAGCCCGAAGTAAAGGCCGAAGCCGAGGCCGTGCGCGCCGCCGGTGGTCTGTTCATCATCGGCACCGAGCGCCACGAGAGCCGCCGTATCGACAACCAGCTGCGCGGCCGCGCCGGCCGTCAGGGCGACCCGGGTGCTTCCCGCTTCTTCCTGAGCCTGGAAGACGACCTGATGCGCATCTTCGGCGGCGAGCGGGTGCAGAACATGATGAACTCCCTGGGCATCGAGGACGACATGCCCATCGAGAACAAGCTCATCACCAACACCATCGAGAGCGCCCAGAAAAAGCTGGAAGCTTCCAACTTTGCCATCCGTAAACAGGTGCTGCAGTATGACGACGTCATGAACCAGCAGCGCGAGATCATCTACAAGCAGCGCCAGATGGTTCTGGACGGCCAGGATATTTCCGACAAGCTGCACGAGATGATGCGGGAGTCCATCAACGAAAGCTGCAACTCCTTCCTCAGCGGCGATGTGCCGGATGATTGGGATTTTGCCGCCCTGCGCCGCCATTACATGAACTGGCTGTGCCTGCCCACCGACTTCAACTATTCCACCGAGCAGCTGAGCAGCGTGACCCGGGAGGATGTGGCCAACACCCTGTATGAGCGGGGTATGCAGATCCTGCAGGCCAAGGAAGCCAAGTACGGCGCCCAGACCATGCGGGAACTGGAACGCATCTGCCTGCTGCGCAACGTGGATACCAAGTGGATGGACCACATCGACAACATGGACCAGCTGAAACAGGGCATGGGCCTGCGCGGCTACGGCCAGCATGACCCCGTGGTGGAATACCGCCTGGAAGGCTTTGCCATGTTCGACGAGATGATCGCCACCATCCGCGAGGATGCCGTCCATATGCTGCTGACCATCGAGATCCGCCGCAACGACGCCCAGCCCCACCGGGAACAGGTCGCCAAGCCCACCGGTGAAGGCGCCCCCACCCGTCCCGGCGCCAAGGGCAGCGCCCCCGTGCGTGTGCAGAAGATCGGCCGCAACGATCCCTGCCCCTGCGGCAGCGGTCTGAAGTGGAAGAAGTGCACCTGCAAGGAATACCATCCCGACCTGTAAGTCACCCCAAGAGACCGGATTTTTGTCCGGTCTCTTTTTTGCTGCCTTATTTTTTGCAGGGTCTTCTCAAAAACGGTCAACGGCTTATAATGAAAGCATAGGCAGACCAAAGCGGTCAACAAAAGGAGGCTCCCGGTGAACGAAAAATTCTATCTGCTGCCCGCGGAAAGGCAGGAGGCCATTCTGGCCGCCGGTTACCGGGTGTTTGCCCGGTGCCCCTACCGCAAAAGCCCTGTACAGGAGATCGCGGACGAAGCCGGCATCAGCAAAAGCCTTTTGTTCCACTATTTCCGCAACAAAAAAGAGCTGTACCTGTATCTGTGGGATCACTGCGTGGAGCTGACCCTGGCGGAACTGCGCCGCTGTGTGGCCGAAAGTTCCGGGGAGTTGTTTGCCATCCTGCGCTGTTCCATGAAAGCCAAAGCCGGGCTGCTGCGTACTTATCCGGACATGGCCATGTTCGCCCTGCGGGCCTACTACGAAAAAGACCCGGAGGTCTGTGCCGACATCCAGACGCGGGCGGCCCCCTATCTGAACCTGGACTGCCTGGCCGAGCTCACCGGCCTGCCGCGGGAGAAGCTTTTTCCCGGGCGCAACGCCCAGCGGATCTGGCAGGCCCTGTGCCGGGACTGGATCGGATTTTTGTGGCAGGTACAGCTGCGGGGGCGTCTGGACCTGGACGCTCTGCTGCGGGAATGTGAAGAGATCCTGCGTTTTTGGGAAAACATCTGCCGTCAACAGGAGGAATTGCCATGCAAGCCATCCAAACCGACAACCTGACCAAATATTACGGCCATGCCCGGGGCATCGAAGGACTGGACCTGGAAGTGGAAGCCGGGGAATTCTTCGGCTTTATCGGTCCCAACGGAGCGGGCAAAAGCACCACCATCCGCACCCTGCTGGGCCTGATCGCCCCCACCGGCGGCAGTGCCCGGGTGCTGGGGCTGGACATCCGTACCCAACGGCAGGAGATTCTGCGTCAGGTGGGGTATCTGCCCGCCGAAGCCTTCTTCTACCCCGGGCAGCGGGTGCGGAACGTGCTGCGCCTGTCTGCCGGGCTGCGCCGCAAAGACTGCACCGCCACCGCCCGGGAGCTTTGCCGCCGCCTGCAGCTGGATACCAATGCCAAAGTGGACGCCCTCTCCTTCGGCAACCGCAAAAAGGTGGGCATCGTCTGCGCGCTGCAGCACGACCCGGCCCTGCTCATTCTGGACGAGCCTACCGGCGGTCTGGACCCGTTGATGCAGCGGGAATTCTTTGCCATTCTGCGGGAACGCAACGCCGCCGGGACAACGGTGTTCCTTTCCTCCCACATTCTGTCCGAAGTACAGCGCCACTGTACCCGGGCGGGCGTCATCCGGGACGGACAGCTCATCGCCTGCGGCAAGGTAGAGGACCTGGCCGACACCGGCGCCCGCCGGGTGCTGGTGCGGGGCACCCCCGATCTGACGGGGCTGCCCGGTGTTCGCGGTCTGGAACATCTGGAGGACGGGGTCTGCTTTTTGTACAGCGGCTCCATGCAGCCCCTGCTGCAAACTTTGGCCGCCGCCTCGGTGCGGGATGTACAGATCACCGAGCCGGACCTGGAAGAAGTATTCCTGCACTATTACACCCAAGGAGGTGACCCCGCATGACCCTGTTTTGCCATGAACTGCGCCAGGGCCGTCTGAGCCTGGCGGTGTGGACCCTGTGCATCGGATTTTTTGTGTTGGTCTGCGTTCTGATGTACCCTGAATTTGAGGGCCAGATGGAGGAGATGGGGGCTATGTTCGCCTCCATGGGCGGCTTTACCGCCGCTTTCGGCATGGACCGGCTGAACATCGGCACCCTCACCGGCTTCTACGCCATCGAGTGCGGCAGCATCATCGGGCTGGGCGGTGCGTTCTATGCCGCTCTTACCGGCATTTCCGCTCTTTCCAAGGAAGAAAACGGCCACACGGCAGAGTTTCTGCTCACCCATCCCATCTCACGCAGCTTTGCAGCGGGCACCAAGCTGGCTGCGGTTCTGGTACAGATTCTGGTGCTGGACCTGGCCTGCTTCGGGTTCGGGGTTCTATCGGTGATTCTGGTGGATCATCCGGTCCCCTGGGGCGACCTGGGCCTTCTGCACCTTGCCTACCTGCTTCTGCACCTGGAACTGGCCGCTCTCTGCTTCGGGATTTCGGCGTTCCGCCACAGCAGCGGGCTGGGCATCGGCCTGGGTCTGGCGGTCAGCCTGTATTTCGCCAACCTGATTGCCAACGCCGCACCGGCGGCAGACTGGCTGAACTATGTCACTCCCTTCGCCTACACTGACGGCGCCGACCTGCTCACTGAGGGCGGTCTGGACCTTGCTCTGGTGCTGCCCGGTATGGCCTACGGCATAGCGGCGGTGGTTCTTGGCTTTTTGTATTACCGCCGCAAGGACCTTCGGTAAGATGCGGCCTTTGCTTTCGTGCGGGAATGTGGTAGAATAAAGACCATTCCTCAACCGCCATCTTCAAAGAAATTTCGGAGGTTTTCCCCCATGAAAGCACATATTCAAGCAGAGCCGCGCTGCGTGCTGCTGTGGAATTTCGGCCCGCTGAACGCGGGATACGACCATCTGACCCGCACAGCAGCCTCTTTCGGGCTGAAGGTCCGCTCCGTCGACCCCGATGCGCTGAACACCCCCGTGGGCGACCTGTGCGCCGGGCGGCGTGCCGTTTCCGGGGAGGCTGTCCCCTCCCCCACCGCCATGTCCGCCATGATCATCAGCGGGCTGCGCCACGATGACGGTACCCTGGGCCGGTTTGTGGACGAAGTCCGCCGGGGCGGGGCCGCCATCCCTCTGCGGGCCATGGTGACTCCCACCAGCCGGAGCTGGACCCTTTCCGCTTTGTTGGCGGAATTGTGCGATGAGCACGCCGCCGTGGGTGGCAATTCATGACCCGGCAGCGCTTGATTGCCCTGGGCCTGTGCGCGGTACTGGCGGCGGTGGTGGGATTCAGTTTCTGGCGGGACCGTACCTCTCCCAAATCCTACACCGTGACCTGGTGGGACGTGTTCGACACTGTGACGGTGGTCACCGGCTACGCTTCCAGCGAAGAAGAGTGGCAGCAGCAGACCGAAGCTTTGCACCAGGACCTGGTGCGGTATCATCAGCTGTTCGACATCTACAACGAATACGACGGTCTGACCAATCTGGCCATGGTCAATGCCCGGGCCGGGCAGGAAGCGGTGATAGTAGACGAGGACCTGTTCGCCCTGCTGCAGTTCGGACAGGAGGCATACGCGCTTACCGACGGTGCCTGCAACATTGCGGCAGGTTCGGTTCTGGCGCTCTGGCATGACGCCCGCACCACTGCCGAGGCCGCCACCGGCGAGACCGCCCTCACCGCAGACATTCTGCCGCAGCAGGATGCCCTGGAACAGGCTGCGGCGCACATCGACATGACAGATCTGGTACTGGATGAATCCGCCTGCACCGTCCGCTTCACCGACCCGGACCTGCAGCTGGATGTGGGCGGCATTGCCAAAGGCTGGGCGGTGGAACAGGCCGCCCGACAGGCTGAAGCCCGGGGATTGACCTCCGCCATTCTCAACGTAGGAGGCAACGTGCGGGCCATCGGAACCAAGCCGGACGGCAGCCTGTGGACCGCCGGGGTACAGGGCCCCGACGGGAACGAGTATCTGGCCCAGGTGGAACTGCAGCCGGGACAGAGCCTGGTGGTCAGCGGCGATTATCAGCGGTATTTCACGGTGGACGGGGTGCGCTACCATCATCTCATCGACCTGCAGACCCTGCAGCCTGCCCGGTACTGCCGCAGCGTGGCAGTTCTGTGCACCGACAGCGGTCTGGGGGATGCCCTTTCCACCGGGCTGTTCTGCCTGCCTCAGGAACAGGGACTGCGCGTTCTGGAACAGAGCGACGGCGCCGCCGCTTTGTGGGTGCTGGAGGACGGGACCCTCTCCCCTTCCGCAAACTGGCCCCAGTAATATCAATACAAACAAAAAGACCTTTCCTGCCGGATGCCCGGCCGGGAAAGGTCTTTTTCTTTTTCAGGTAAAGCTGCCCCGGGGCGGCTGTTCCACCAGTCCCATGGAAACGCCCAGGGCCTCGTCCACCCGCTGCATATCTTCGGGTGGGATGCGGCCGGCTCGCTCCCGCAGGCGGCGTTTGTCCAGGGTACGGATCTGCTCGGTAAGCACGATGCTGTCCTTGGCCAGGCCGCACCGGTCTGCCCGCACCCCGATATGGGTGGGAAGGCGGTTTTTGTCCTGCCGGGACGTGATGGCCGCCGCGATGACCGTGGGACTATGCCGGTTGCCGATCTCGTTCTGGATGATAAGTACCGGCCGCACGCCCCCCTGTTCCGAACCCACCACCGGGCTCAGATCGGCGTAAAAAACTTCTCCTCTGTGTACCTCCATGGTGCCTGCCTCCCTGTTTGCAAGTTGTCGTTGCTATTAGTATAAGCAGGCACAGAGGGATTCAATCACCCACAGGCAAGATTTTATCCATCAGACCCAGGGTTTCATCCCCCTTGCGGCACAGCGCCGCAAACCAGCGGCCGTTCTGCAAAGGACGCATCACCAGGCGTTCCCGGATCAGGTGGATCACGGTACACCCCGCATAAACAGCCAGGATCACAAAGAGCGCATACGGCACCGAACCTACATGGTCGCCGGTATGGAAAAGCCCTGTCCAGAGCAAGCCCATAACCGCAGGGGTCTGGTGGATGATATAGACGCCCAGCGTGGCACCGGCCAGTCGGTTGATGATTTTCCGGCTGCCGAGATGCAGTTTTTGAAAGGCAAAGAAGAAGCAGAAGGCGCAAAGGATATTGGGTGCGGCCCCCAGGGCGGTGCGGTAGTATTCCAGATACTGCATGACCTTGCCGCCGATGCCCATCCACTGGGCAACCCCACGCCCCGCCGTGAGAAACACCACAAAAGCCAGGGCCAGCCAGGGCGCAGCGGGCGCCTGCAGCACCCGGGCCAGACGGTTATCCGGGTAAAAGCGCATATATCCGGTGAGAAGATACAGGAACAGGAAGCTCCACAGCAAATCTCCGAATACGCCGTTCTCTGCAAAAAGGGTGGAGTAGCCGGTCAGAAACACACCGGTCACCGCCAGCAATGCCCGCATTCCGGACCGGGGAACCGCGCGCAGCAGCAGGTTGAGAGCCGGAGACAACACCAGCAGCAGCACATACTGAGAGACAAACCAAAGCTGCTGGGTACTGACGGGGAACATCGCCCATCGCAGAGTGCCCAGTCCCACGTTGCTGCCGGGAATCACCAGGCAGATCAGGGTAAGGGGCACTGTATAAAGCCATAAGCTCAGCCAAAGCCCCAGCGCCCTCCGTGTGCGGAAAGGCTGCCTGCAAAGGAACCAGGCCCCCAGAATCACAAACAGATCACACCCCAGCCGGGACCCTGCTCCCAGCGCCGAATAAAACAGCGCATGGGGCAAAGTATCATACACGGCGGTCCCACTCTGGCCCGCATAGTGATCCGCAACAATAAACAGCATACAGAGAATCCGCAGCAGCTCCAGGCTGCTTTCTCTCTGCCCGTTCCGGGACTGCGGCAAGTTTTCTGCCATTACCCGATTCCTCCTTCTCTCTGTTCCAAAACCACAAAGGCGGATGCCAGGCCGGCATCGTGGGTCAGGCTCAGATGCGGGACCAGGTGATTTTCTTCCACCCAGGCAGCGGCGCCGCCGGAAAGCCGGAAATAAGGTGCTCCGCTCTCTTTGCGCAGAACCGCAATATCTGCCAGTGCAAAGCCGCCCAATCCCCTGCCGCAGGCTTTGAGAAAAGCCTCTTTCGCCGCAAAATTGGCGGCAGCGGTCTGTGCCCGGCGTTTTCCGGTACGGGTGGCCAGCAGTTCCTGCTCTGCCGGGGAAAAGACACCCTGCAGAAAAGTTTCCCGCTCCACGGCACGCTCCATCCGCTCAGCCTGACACAGGTCGGTGCCGATTCCCACGATCATCCTTGCATCCTCCTTTTTCGTCAGCGGGACTCAGTCCACGTACACCACATAGTGGTCCTTGCGGGGCGCGGCAGGCTTTTCACCGCCGGGGGCCGCATAGCCCAGAATGCAGTTGCCCACGCCGGCCAGATACTCGGCGTCCGGCACACCCCATTCCTTCAGGAGAGCCTTGCCTTCCTCCGTTTCGAACATCTCATAGGCGCGGTTGATCCAGCAGGACCCCAGCCCCACAGCCGCCGCGGCGTTGAGCAGGTTGCCCATAACCAGGCTGCCGTCCGCCTTCCAGTTGTTCTGGCGGGTATCGGCCAGGACCACCAGCACCACCGGCGCACCGTAGAAGGGGTCGTTGTCCCGGCCCATGACCGCGGCGTTCATGCGGGAAAGCCGGTCCCGGACTTCCTGGTTGCGCACTGCCACGATCACCGGGCTCTGCTGCCCCATGGCCGTGGGGGCAAAGGTGCCGGCCTTGAGCACGGCTTCCAGCTTTTCGGCTTCCACCGGGCGGTCGGTATAGGCCCGGCAGCTGCGGCGGGTGTACAGGGTATTCAGGGTTTCGTTGTTCATCATAAACGGATTCCACCTTTCCTGGGCGGGTGAGCCTGGGCTCGCCCTGTTTTTTTCTTTTTATTATACCATGGGGCCGCAAGTCCGGCGCCAAAATGTGTTAAATTTTTTCAAATTTGTGTCTGGGCGCATTGCCTTTTTTGGCGCTTTCGGCTATACTTAAGACAGTTCCATTATAGTGGCATACAATGGCATATAAGGAGGTAGTTTCCCATGGAGACTTATGGAATCGAAAAGTTCGGTATCATTGGCCCCAAGGCCGTATACCGCAACCTGACCCCCGCCCAGCTGACCGAGGCTGCCCTGCGCCGCGGTGAGGGCACCCTGTCCAACACCGGCGCGCTGGTCGTGACCACCGGCAAGTACACCGGCCGTTCCCCTAACGACAAGTTCATCGTCGACACCCCCGCCGTGCATGATGACATTGCCTGGGGCAAGGTCAACCGCCCCATCAGCAAGGAAAAGTTCGATGCCATCAAGGGCAAGGTCGCCGCGTACCTGCAGGGCCGCGAGATCTTCATCTTTGACGGTTTCGCCGGCGCCGACAAGAAGTACACCAAGAAGTTCCGCATCATCAACGAGATGGCCAGCCAGAACCTGTTCATTCATCAGCTGCTGATCCGTCCCACCGCGGAAGAACTGGTTGCTTACGGCGATGCCGACTACACCATGCTGGTTGCTCCCGGCTTCAAGTGCGATCCCGAAGTGGACGGCGTCAACAGCGAAGCCGCCATCATGATCGACTACGAGGCTCACCTGATCGTCATCTGCGGCAGCCAGTACTCCGGCGAGATCAAGAAGAGCGTCTTCTCCACCATGAACTACGTCATGGTCAAGGAGAACGTCCTGCCCATGCACTGCTCTGCCAACATGGACCCCGAGACCCATGAGACCGCTGTCTTCTTCGGCCTGTCCGGCACCGGCAAGACCACCCTGTCTGCCGACCCCGGCCGCAAGCTGATCGGCGATGACGAACATGGCTGGAGCCCGGACGGCGTCTTCAACTTCGAAGGCGGCTGCTATGCCAAGTGCATCAACCTGAGCGCTGAGAACGAGCCCGACATCTACAATGCCATCCGTTTCGGCTCTCTGGTTGAAAACGTGGTCATGGACCCCGAGACCCGTGAGTTCGACTTCAACGACGACAGCCTGACCGAGAACACCCGCGTGGGCTATCCTGTCAACTACATCAACAACGCTCAGATCCCCGGCGAGGGCGGCATCCCGAAGGTTGTTATCTTCCTGACCGCCGACGCTTTCGGCGTCCTGCCTCCCATCAGCCGTCTGGACAAGAACGCTGCCATGTACCACTTCGTCACCGGCTTCACCTCCAAGCTGGCCGGCACCGAACGTGGCATCACCGAGCCGCAGCCCACCTTCTCCACCCTGTTCGGCGAGCCCTTCATGCCCATGGATCCTTCCGTCTACGCTGAGATGCTGGGCGAGAAGCTGGACAAGTACGGCACCAAGGTTTACCTGGTCAACACCGGCTGGGCCGGCGGCAGCGCTGCGGCTGGCGCCAAGCGCATGAAGCTGTCCTACACCCGCGCCATGGTCACCGCCGCTCTGAACGGCAGCTTCGACTCCATCGAGTTCAAGCATCATGACGTGTTCAACGTTGACTATCCTGTCAGCTGCCCCGGCGTGCCCGACGAAATGCTGGACGCCCGCGGCATGTGGGCTGACAAGGACGCCTACGACGCCCAGGCCAACAAGCTGGCTCAGATGTTCGCGGACAACTTCGCCAAGAAGTATCCCAACATGCCTTCCGAAATCGCGGAAGCCGGCCCCAAGCCCAAGGCTTGATCGATTTTTTCGGTTGAACTGAATCGGTAAAAGACCGCCCCACCCCGGCACAAGCACGGGCGGGGCGGTCTTTCTATTTTGTATAAGCAAAGGAGTGTCTGCCCCATGCAGATGGCAGAAGAACTGTTGCTGCTGGTCGCCTCGGAACAAAACCGGGGTCAGACCAACCAGACCATTGCCCAGTACTGCCTGAATCATTTCGACCAGGTACTGACCATGAACATCACCCAGCTGGCCGCCGCCTGTCATGTTTCGGCCGCCACCATCACCCGGTTCTGTCACGCTCTGGGGTACGATGATTTTCTGCATTTCAAGGATGAGTGTATTCTGGACCGGCGCATGCGCACCGAATCTGCCTATTACTGCGGCAACATGTTCGGCACCGACTCCACCGTTATGACGGGCCCGGCTCTGGATGAATGCTGCCGCGCCATGGGCCGTGACATCCACGCCTGTCTGGATGCCGTAGACCCCGCCTGTATGCGAATGCTGGCCGAAGCCATCCGTGCCGCGGAGGATGTTCTGCTGCTTGGTATGGACTATTCCGGCCTGATGATGTTGTACCTGCAGAGAGAACTGGTCAAGCGGGGCAAGATCACCCGGGTGCTTCTTTCCACTGCCAACCTGAACGATGTGAAGGTCGGTTCCGGAACCTTGATCCTGATGCTGAGCATGAACGGCTGCGGACTGGATGTGATGACAGAATCGGTAGCCCGGCTGGCCAGCGGTGCAGGAGATTTCTGGCTGCTGACGCAGGCTGAAGACGTAGCACGGAAATACCCCTTTGTGACCCATGTTCTGCTGGCCGGTGCGGGAAAGGATTACACCTTCCACCGTTATGCCGAACTGGCTTTGGCAGACATGCTGCTGGCCTTTTACGGGCCGCTGCAGAAGTTTGACACAAATTCGTTGCCCCCATTGCGGGAGCATGATATACTGTAAACACAAAGCAATAGAAAGAAGGAATATCATGTATAATCCTGGGGATTCCATGATCGAGGTGCGGGAGCTGCTCATCAAAGCTTTCGCCTCGGCGTGGGAGGTATGCGGTGCCGATATGCCCAGCACCGACCGTGACGGTTATATCACCAGCAGCATCACCGTGATTGAAAGCATGCAGGTCAGCCCGGAAATGATCTATGCCGAGGAGGGCGCCGGTCTGACCGACGGCGAGGAACTGGACCATCTCAGCGATCTGGTGCGCGCCGACGGTATCTGGGTGTATTACGGCGTGCCGGAGGAGAACTTCTTCCTGGTGACCTGGATGCCCGACGAGGAAGCTGCCCGTGAGAAGGTGGCCTCCCTGATGGCCGAAGGCGGCTGTGTGGCCTGCACCGTGGACCTGACCCAGCAATGGCATTTTGAATGAGCCGTTTTCACCCTGAAGAAAGGAGGCCCCGGGCATGAACAAAGAACCCCGTATCCGGCCTCCGGAACCGGCCTGTCTGCTGCTGAACAAGCTGCAGCAGGCCGGGCATGACGCCTACATTGTGGGCGGCTGCGTGCGGGACAGCCTGCTGGGCCGCACACCGGACGACTGGGACATCTGTACCAGTGCCCGCCCCGAAGAGATGGAAGCCCTGTTTGCGGGGTACCGCCTGCTGCTGAAAGGCAAGAAGCACGGTACGGTGGCGGTGGTGCTGGAAGGTCACAGCTGGGAGATCACCACCTTCCGCCAGGACGGCACCTACACCGACGGCCGCCATCCCGACCAGGTACATTTTGTCCCCTGCCTGCGGGAAGACCTGGCGCGGCGGGATTTCACCGTCAACGCCATGGCCTGGTCCCCCGAAACCGGTCTGGTCGACCTGTTCGGCGGGCAGCGGGACCTGCAGGCCGGACTTCTGCGCTGTGTGGGCGACCCGGCCGCCCGCTTTGACGAGGATGCCCTGCGTATTCTGCGGGCAGTCCGTTTTGCGTCGCAGCTGGGGTTCCGCCTGGACCCCGACACCGCCCGGGCGGCTTTTCAGGCCCGGAATTCGGTGCGCTGTGTTTCGGCAGAGCGCATCTTCACCGAACTGGACCGGCTGCTGGCAGGTTTTGCTGCCGGTACGGTTCTGGCCCGGTACGGACATGTTCTGGCCGGTGCCCTGCCTGAGATCGAAGCCTGTATCGGCTGTACCCAGCCCGGCCGCTGGCACTGCTATGACGTGTGGGATCACACGTCGGCGGCGGTGGGGGCACTGGACACCGAAGGCCTGGATACCCGCAGTGCCCGGGTCCTGCGTTGGGCCGTGCTGCTGCATGACATGGCCAAACCCCTTTGCCGCACCGTGGATGATGCCGGTGCCGCCCATTTCCCCGGTCACAACCAGCGGGGCGGACGGTTGGCCCGGCAGATCCTGCAGCGGCTGCGGGCGCCCGTTTTTGTCATCGATGGCGTCAGTGGTCTGGTGGCCGTCCACGACGGTCCTCTCCCCTCTTCCGACACCGAGATTCTGGAACAGCTCCACCTGCGCGGCCCGCTGTTTCTGCAGCGGCTCTGCCGCCTGAAACTGGCCGACCTGGCCGCCCATACCAACAACGATGCGGTGGCCCAGCGCTGCCGGGAAGTGCGGGAATTTTCCCGCCGGATGGAAGAGCTGGCCCGTACAGGCTGCTATACCGTTTCCGGGCTGGCCATCACCGGCAGCGACCTGATTGCCGCCGGACTGACTCCCGGTCCCCTGGTGGGCAACACCCTGGAACGGCTTTTGCAGCAGGTGATGCAGGGCACCCTGCCCAACGACCGGGAAGCCTTGCTGCAGGCTGTGCGCGCCAAACAAAACTGATGCACCAATTGAAAACCGCCCCCTGCTGTTTTGGCAGAGGGCGGTTTTGCCGTGTTACTCTTTCAGGAGCAGATTTTCCAGACAGGTCATATACAGATCCCGGAAGCCCTGTTCCTCCGAATTGGCCAGCAGGTTGCTCAGACGGTTGAGAATGGCATCGTTCCACAGTCGTTTCCAGTTGATCATACGCCTTCGGCTCCTTTCCCGTGATGGTGGGGTTTCTTTGTTCTGTCTGTATCATACCCCATTTCAGGCCAAAAGGAGAGATATTTTCAAAAGATGAAAAGGCCGTCCGCCCGGATACTCCGGGACGGACGGCCTTTTGAACAGCAAAATCAGTTGAACTTGAAGATCTTCTGGGCCACACGGTACCCCCACAGAGTGATACCGCGGCCTGCCTTGCCGGGCAGGTTGCACAGGCCCGCCACCGATGCCACACAGCGGCGGTAGACACGGCTGTCATGCAGCTTGAGGAACTTCCACAGCTCGGCTTTCTTGGCCAGGGCTTCGGCGGTGCCGTCCATGGTCAGGAACACGCTGGAAATGGTCATCATCATGGAGAGGTAGTTGAACATATACGCCCGCAGCTTTTTCTGTTCCGGCGGCAGGGCATACAGGTCCACGGCGGTGATCATCAGCTTGGTGACCCGCACCTGCTGGTCCACCCGCTTGACCATGACCTTTTCGTTGACGCTCTGGTCCTCGCGGCCGATGAAGTAACGGTAGAGGTCCAGGTCCATATAATACAGACTGCGGCAGCTGGGCAGGGGCAGGTAGACAAAGATATTGTCCACATAGAAGGTATGCTTGGGCAGGCGCAGGCCGCAATCCCGCAGGATCTGGGTACGATAGATCACCGAGTGCATCAGGATATTCTGGCTCTGGGGAAAATGGCCGATGTCCTGCCAGCCAAAGATCTTGTCCTGGGGCAGGATACCGGTATACCGGACGGTATGGCGGGTGTTATCCACCGTGTGCTCATACACATAGTTGCACAGCAGCAGGTCCACGGGCTGAGGCAGAGCGGCAAATTCCCGCAGCTTGGCCATGACCTTCTGCAGGGCATCGGCATCCAGCCAGTCGTCCGAGTCCACCACCTTGAAGTACATACCGGAAGCGTTGCGGATGCCCTGGTTCACGCCCTCACCATGGCCGCCGTTTTCCTGATGGATCACGCGGATGATGTTCGGATACTTTTCAGCCCAGGCGTCCGCAATGGCACCGGTCTCATCCTTGGAGCCGTCATCCACCAGAATGATCTCGGCGTCCTCGCCCGCAGGCAGAAGCGTCTTGATGCAGCGGTCCATATACGCGGCCGAATTGTAACAAGGCACGGTAAAGGTGATCAGTTTCATGTTGATTTCTCCTCTTACATACATTCAGTTGGATTCTTTGGTTTGGGCCAGCCAGTCCGGCCAGCGTTCGCACAGGCTGTCGGCGGTCTGCTGCAATGCGGGCCAGTCATCGGCGGTGTAGGTGTCCCACACGGCGACGGTGTACAGACCCAGCTTTTTGGCAGTGTCCAGCGCGGTGGGGGAATCCTCAAAGACCATGACCCGGGCAGGGTCGGGGTTGCCGAAGGCTTCCAGTGCCCGCAGATAGACCTCGGGACTTTCTTTGCCGCGGGGTGTCTGGCAGGAAAGGGTAAATTCAAACCGGTCCAAAATCCCCAGGTGCTCCAGAGCCGCATCCACCAGAGGCTTGTCGGTACCGGAAGCCACACAGAGCCGCACACCTTTTTCCCGCAGGGCATCCAGTACCGGAACCACGCCGGGCTTGAGGACAGCCTCACTGGTATAGGCACGGCGGGCTTCCGCACGGATGCAGTCCGCTACTTCCGCCGCAGTCACCGGCAAATGGTAGTGGTCCACATAGTACTGCGCCGTTCCTTCAATGGTCAGCACCAGGTTATCCTCACGGTCCTGGCGGGGAAAGGTCATCCCCCACCGGGCCAGAACCCGGTCCGCCACCAGATCCCACATCCCGGTGGAATCCAGCAGGGTACCATCCATATCAAAAATAGCATAGGGCAGCCACGGCACGGGCATTCTCCCCCTTCCTTGGTTATACCTATATAGCATACCGTTTTTTTGCAAAAAAAACAAGACCGGCCAACGTTTTTTACCGTTGACCGGCCTTGCTCCGTGTTCAGAAATCGGTACGCGTAAAATCATGCACACCGGACGGGATCACGTCGTTGTACACATCCTCCGGCAGACCGTAATCCTCGCCGCGCTGAATGATACCGCGCATCCATGTCGTGATCTTATGCAGGCTCAACATAGCGATCCCCTTTCTGTACATAAGGCGGGATACCGGCTGCTTGCGGGTGGCCGGTTCCCTCTTTCTGTACCTTTAGTATACACGTAAGGTCAGACTTTTGCAACCCGCATTTTGTACAAACTTACAAAATTTATTTTGATACTTTCCACATTTCCGTCGTTTTGTATACTTACCATCCACGTTTGTACGCGTTACGCGCACAGTTCGCGCCAGGCTTCCTCCATGGTATCGGCGGAGAAGAGGAACTCTCCCTGTGCGGAATATACCTCGATGTGGCCGTTGACATTCTTGAATCGGGTGGTCATTTGTACCGCCTGCCTTTCTTTGTTTCTGTCTTTATTATACAGAAACAGCAGGCCCATAAAGCGGACCGGACCCTGTGGCAACGATTTGTACGATACTATAAAAGGGACTTATTTATGCCAATCGGCGGAGGAACCGCAAAGCTGCCAGCAGCCAGAAACAGAGCAGGAACCACAAAAAGCTGTATTTGGGGCAGATCAGCCCGGCAATGTTTCCCCACTCGGCGCTGTAATCCCACACTTGCAGGCGCAGCAGATAGGTGCATACCATCCCGAAAGCCAGTTCCACCCCCGATACCCCCGCCGCTGCCAGCATGGCTGCCGCAGGCAGCGGGCAGCGGAACCGGTCATCAAACCAGCGCAGCAGGCACAGACAAACGCCCCCCGCAAAGAACATGGTCCAATGGGTACATCCCCGCCAGGCCAGTTCCAACCCCAGGTAGGCTGTTCCTCCCAGCAGGAACAGCGCGGCGGTTTCCCAACGGCAGTTACGGATCAACAACATAACAAAGCCCCCTTGCCCGGCAGATACTCTTGCAGGAGTATTCTGTGCAGCAAGGGGGTCCTGTAATCGTTTTGTAACCGTTTTTTGCCGATTTTATTTGGACAGGCGCTTGAGCAGTTCGCTGCGAGTATCCCACAGCTTCTGGCTCAGGTCCACATAGTAGCGGTGGGGGTTCTCAAAGCGCTTGACTTCGTCCCACAGGGTGTTGATCTGGGCCTTGCAGAACTTGCGGATGTCCTCCAGGTTGGGGCTGGTGTACACACGCTTGCCCTCCACATAGATGGGAGTGGACAGGCACCGGGCAGTGCAGTTCACATAGGTGCGCTCTTTCCAGGTTTCCACCGGGTCAAACAGGGTAATGCCGTGCTTGGTCTCCACCTGTTCGTCCGCCATGGTGATGAGGTCGGCCATGGCCTTGTTGTCCTCGTCATAAATGCGCCAGACCTTTTTCAGGCAAGGAATGGTGGTCTTTTCGGCGGTTTCGCTGAGCTTCATCTTGGGGGTATAGCTGCCGTCCTCTTCCTTGACGGCGGCCAGCTTGTACACTCCGCCGAAAACAGGGTCACTCTTGGCGGTGATCATGTTTTCACCGATGCCGAAGCTGTCCACCCGGGCCCCCTGCAGGATCAGGTCACGCACCAGGTATTCGTCCAGGCTGTTGGAAGCGCAGATGGTGCAGTCGGGGTAACCGGCTTCGTCCAGCATGCGGCGGGCCTTCTTGGACAGGTAGGCGATATCGCCGGAGTCAATGCGCACACCCCGGGGACGCTTGCCCATGGGTTTGAGGACTTCGTCAAACACCTTGATGGCATCGGGAATACCGTGGCGCAGCACGTTGTAGGTATCCACCAGCAGCACACAGGCGTCGGGGTACATTTCGGCGTATTTCTTGAAGGCGTCGTATTCGGTGGGGAACATCTGCACCCAGGCGTGGGCCATGGTACCGGAAGCGGGGATGCCGAAGTCCCGGGCCGCCATGACGCAGCTGGTGGAGCCGCAGCCGCCGATGTAGGCCGCACGGGCGCCGAAATAGGCGGCGTCGTACCCCTGGGCACGGCGGGCGCCGAATTCCATCACCGGACGGCCGGCGGCGGCGCGGACGATGCGGCTGGCCTTGGTGGCGATGAGGCACTGGTGGTTGAAGGTGACCAGCAGAAGGGTCTCCAGCAGCTGACATTCAATGGCGGGGCCTTCCACCGTGACGATGGGTTCCTGGGGGAAGATGGGCACGCCTTCCTCAATGGCCCAGATGTTGCAGTGCAGCTGGAAGTTGGCCAGATATTCCAGGAAATCTTCCCGGAACATGCGGGTGGACCGGAGATAATCGATGTCTTCCGGCGTGAACTGCAAATGATCCACCGCGTCGATGAACTGCTGCAGGCCCGCCATGATGGCGTAACCGCCGCCGTCCGGCACGCGGCGGAAGAACATGTCAAACACCGCGATCTTGTCCTTGTAGCCCTCGTCGAAGTAGCCGGCGGACATGGTCAGTTCGTAGAAGTCGGTCATGGTGGTCAGGTTACGCTTGATGTCCAGCATGGTGTTTTCCTTCCTTTCGGTCAATAGGGTCATATTGACGCAAAGCCGCCGTGGGACGGCTGTGATACAAGGTCAGGCAAAAAAGGCGTTCTGCACAGCGCAGAGAACCGCGGCACGGGCGGCGGTAAAGTTCACACCGCCCTGCAGGTAGCAGGTATAAGGCTCGCGCAGGGGGCCGTCACAGGAAAGCTCGATGGTGCTGCCCTCGGTAAAGCTTCCGGAAGCCATGATGACTTTATCGGTATAGCCGGGCTCGTCGGCAGGTTCGGGGGCGGCGATGCTGTCGATGGGACTGCCCTGCTGGATGCCGGTGCAGAAGCCCTGCAAAGCCGCTGCGCTGCCGGAATCGAAGCAGGTAACGATGTCGTTGTGGTCGGCGGTGTAGCGGGGCACCGGATTCACGCCGGACAGTTCCAGCAGGCACTGGGCGTAAATGGCGGTCTTGAGGGCTTCGCACACCACGCCGGGGGCATAGTAGAAGCCCAGGAAGGTATCCCGCAGGCTGTCCTGGGTGCAGCCCAGCTCGGCGCCGATGCCGGGAGCAGTGAAGCGGTGGCTGACTTTCTCCACCAGGTCGGCGCGGCCGGCAATGTAGCCGCCGGTGGGGGTGATCCCGCCGCCGGGGTTCTTGATGAAGCTGCCGGCCATGAGGTCGGCCCCCACTTCCAGGGGTTCCTGCTTCTGGGTGAATTCACCGTAGCAGTTGTCCACAAAAATCACCACGTTGGGATTGGCTTTGCGGGCAGTTTCGGCCACTTTGCGGATGGTTTCCAGATCAAAGGCGTTGCGCTGGGTATAGCCCCGGCTGCGCTGGATATGCACCACCGTGGCGGTCTTGGCCTGGCGGGCAATGGCGTCGTAATCGGGAGTGAAGTCGGACTTCAGGGGACATTCGTCGTACAGTACGCCGAATTCCCGCAGAGTGCCACAGCCCTTGCCTGCTTCCCCGATACCGATGACCCCTTCCAGGGTATCGTAGGGGCGGCCGGTGGCAGCCAGCAGGGTATCGCCGGGACGCAGCAGGCCGAAGAGGGCCACCGCCAGAGTATGGGTGCCGCTCATGAACTGCGGGCGCACCAGGGCGGCTTCCGCCCCCATGCAGCGGGCAAATACCTCTTCCAGCTTGTTGCGGCTGTCGTCCCAGACGCCGTAGCCGGAGGAGCCCCAGAAGTGGCGGGCTTCCACCCCGCAGCCGGTGAAGGCTTTGAGCATTTTCAGCTGGTTATAATCCCGGATCTCCTCCACATGGGCAAACTGCTCCTTGCACAGTTCCAGGGCCTTTTTATCCAGGACCAGGACTTCCGGTTTCAGGTCAAAAAATTGTTCGATCATTGGTTTTCTGTTCCTTCGTTGTTGTCTTGTGGGGGCAGAAGATACTGGCCGTAGTTCAGGGTGCGGACAAAGCCCAGCCGGTCGTAGAAATGGCGGCGTTTCTCCTCACACAAAAAGGTGACAGTGTAGCCTTCGGCAGCCAGTTCGTTGGCCATGGTTGCGATGAGATGCCCGCCGATGCCCTGGCCTCGCAGTTCTTCCCGGGTCTCCCCCGCCGCCATGTAGGCTTCACCGTTGCAGATGGCATAGGCGCCCACGGTGCAGATCATCTCCCCTGCCCCGTCCCGCACAGCCAGCACCCGGGCATAGCCGTGGTTGAGGGCGGTGCAGGATTCGGAATAAAAATGCTCCTGCTGTTCCGGCTCCCCGGGGAAAAGTTCCTCACTGATGGCCTGCATGGAGGGGCTACGGTCAATGATCAGCCCTTCCAACAATGGCGGCGGTTCCAGATGCCCGCCGGGGGCCAGGGTGTAGAGATACAGATCCCGGCGCAGGGGCCAGGTTTCGGGCGGGCAGGTGTTCATGGTCAGGCGCTTCACCCCGGCAAACTGCAGAAAGAGTGCCAGTTCCTCCCAGTCGGGTTCAGTGCCCTTTTCACAGCACAGCTGGGCCGAGCGGCCGCTGAGGGCCAGCGCTCCGCCGGGCAGGGTGAACAGCCGGGAAGGCGCGCCGGGATTACCGGTCCAGAGCGCAGCATCACGCCCCAGCAGGGCCTGAAAATAAGGTACCCCCTCTACAGTCTGCAGAAAAGACTGCTTTTGAGCAGCGTCGGTTACAGCTTGAATCATGGGGGCACCTCCTTGTATTTTACAGATTATGGACGATTTCCTTGTATTCCCGTCCCCGGGCTTCAAAATTGGGATAATGGTCAAAGGATGCCGACGCAGGCGACAGGCTGACGATATCCCCCGGTTTGGCGGCTGCGCGGGCCTGTTCCACCGCGTCCTGCATGGAATCGGCGTGGAGGATCACCAGACCGCTCTCGGCAAAGCCGGGGCAGGCACTGACCTCCCGCTCAATGATGGGACCGGTAGCGCCCATGAGGATCAGCACCTTTACATGGGCGATGAGTTCCGGCGCCAGAGGGGCGTAGCTGATCTTCTTGTCATAACCGCCCGCGATGAGAATGAGTTTCTGGTCAAAGCTGCGCAGACCCGCAATGGTACGGGTGGGGCTGGTGGCGATGGAGTCGTTGTAATACTGCACGCCGTCCAGCATGCGCACCGGCTCGATGCGGTGCTCCACGCCGGTGAAGGTAGAGGCCACGCGGCGCATGGCTTCCACCGGGACCAGGCCCCAGACGGCGGCCATGGCGGCCAGCAGGTTTTCCACATTGTGCAGGCCGCGGAGTTTCACATCCGCATGGGGCACAATGGGGGTCACCACACCGTTTTCGGCATAGCAGAGGGTATCGTCGGATTCCCGCAGGAAAGCGCCCTTGTCGGTCTCATGCAGGCGGGTGAACCAGACCTGGTCCCCCTTGCAGTCGGCGGCCATGGAGCGGGAGATCTCGTTCTCGTAGCCCAGGACGGCACGGCAGGGCGGGGTCTGCCACAGCAGGATGTTGCGCTTGGCGTCGATGTATTCCTGCATATCCTTATGGTGGTCCAGATGGTTGGGGGTCACGTTGGTGACCACCGCCACCTTGGGACTGCGGCGCATGCTGATGAGCTGGAAGCTGGAAAGCTCCGCCACGGCGATGTCCTCGGCGGTGACAGTCTCCAACTGGGGCAGCAGGGCCGCGCCGATGTTGCCGCCCAGCAGCACCTTGCGGCCGGCGGCTTCCAGCATCTTGGCGATGAGGGTGGTGGTAGTGGTCTTGCCGTCGGAACCGGTCACAGCCACGATCTCACAGGGGCAGAGTTCAAAGAAGAGTTCCACCTCACTGGTGACCATGGTACCGGCTTTCAGCGCGGCCTGCAGTTCGGGCTTGTAGTACTCGTACCCGGGGGTGCGCATGATAATGTCCTGCCCCGCAAAGCCGTCGGCGTAATGCTCGCCCAGGCTCAGGTTGACCTGCAGGCGGCGGAGCGTTTCGGCGTAATCTCCAAAGGATTCCAGTGTGGGTTTCTGGTCGCACAGGGTCACCTGTGCTCCCAGCGCCGCAAACTGTTCGATGCACTGCTTGTGGCTGACACCGGCACCGATGAAAGCCACCTTTTTGCCGGCGACCATAGCGCGCAGACGTTCGATTGGCAGCATACAAAACCTCTCCTTTTTTCGGCAAAAGGGCTGTCGCCCTGAAATTCTTTATACCCCATTATTATAGCTATACGGGCGCCGCAATGCAAATTTTTTGCCTGTGCCGAAACGGCACAGGCAAAAAATCAGGCTATTGAATTGTCAGGCGCCGATCAATACTCCATGTTGATGCCGTGGCGGTTGAGCAGCGCACGGATCTTGACCATGGGATCGATGATGCTGGACACGCTCTTGTCGTGGTTGATGGCGGCGATGAAATAGGCGGTGTACTTGGACACGTCCACGTCATGGTACCATTCACGCTCCAGCAGTTCGGGCATGCGGTAGGTCAGGTTGGTGCCCAGCACGGCGGACAGGATACCGTCGTTGTAGGCCTTGTCGAACTTGTCCAAACCAGCGGTGAACAGGGGGAAGGTGGCGTAGGTGAAGATCTTGCGGGCGCCGCGCATCTTCAGGCCGTAGGCAATGTCCAGCATGCTCTCGCCGGAAGCGATGATGTCGTCGGCAATGAAGACGTCCTTGCCCTCCACGCTCTCGCCCAGGTATTCATGAGCAACAATGGGGTTGCGGCCGTTGACGATCTTGGAATAGTCGCGGCGCTTGTAGAACATACCCAGGTTGCAGCCCAGCACGCTGGAGTAGTACATATTGCGGTTCATGGCGCCTTCGTCGGGAGAAACGACCATGAAGTGCTCCTTGTCAAAACGGACATCGGGCACATGATGCAGCAGGCACTTCAGCACCTGGTAGGTGGGCATGACGTTGTCGAAGCTCATGGTGGGCACAGCGTTCTGGACGCGGGGGTCATGAGCGTCGAAGGTGATGATGTTCTTGACGCCCACAGACCGCAGCTGCTGCAGAGAGAAGGCGCAGTCCAGGCTTTCGCGGCTGACGCGGCGATGCTGACGGCCGCCGTACAGGCTGGGCATGATGACACTGATGCGGTGAGCACGGCCGGAAACAGCCTGGATCAGGCGCAGCAGGTTCTGGAAGTGATCGTCGGGAGAGAGATGGTTCTCATAGCCGAACAGCTTGTAGGTAACGCTGTAGTTGCCCGGATCAACAAAGATGAAAATGTCGTCGCCGCGGGTAGAGGCCTTGACCAGGCCCTTGGCGTCACCGGACTGGAAGCGGGGGCAGTCGGAAGGGATGATAAAGGTGTCCACATCCATGCCGACCTCCCGGGCCCAGCGCACCAGGTGTCCGTCTACCAGATTGGCCAGTTCCTCTGCACCGGGGCAGGCCAGAAGTCCCAGATCAGCAATTGCGTCCTCTTTCGCAAAAAAGTCACGGGGGCCAAGATTCATATCAGCCATACGTTGCTCCTTCACTGAACTTTATACATATTTTGCGCACACAAAGGTGCATCATAACTCAATTATATTTTATCACATGGGAACGGCAAAAGCATCTGTCAACAGGGCATTTTTTGTGCAATCTTAGATTTTCCGCACCTTGCACATCCCCTTTCTGCAGGGTCCGTGATAATTCTGGTATTTTTTACAAAAATTTTGCAATTGTGCCTGTTTTCCCGCCGCAGTGCTGTCCCATAGACTCCCCTGTGCTTGAACCCGCCTTGACAGGGTCCGGCCGTCGTGATACACTTTCCTTATATGGTCTATCGTATTAGACCTTCTTTTTTCAAAGCAAAGACGAGTGATCTTATAATCATGATGAAAACCAAACCTCCCCGCACTTCCCTGCTGGACGCCTGGCGCTGCCGCCGCACCGTGCGCTCCTGGAAAAAGAATGAGCAGCGCAGTGCGGCCCGGCAGCGGATACGGGACCGTTTCCGGGCTTTACCATACTGGCATGAGATCGGCCAGTTCCTGTATGTGATCGGCTTCCTGGTGGAATATACCATGATCCGCCTGTGCCGCAGTCTGGGCTGGTTTGCAGGGGTGTTCCTGCGCGGCTTTGTGCAGCTGCTGGGCGCGCTTGTCCGTCCGCTGGCACCGCCGGACACCGGGCAGACCGTGGCCCGTTTCTCCCCTGTCTGGCTGCTGCAGGGCACTCTATTGGCGGCATCGGCCGGTTTACTGGGCTGGTCCGTGTATGCCGGGCTGGACCGCAGCTACGTCCTTCAGGTAGAGGTCAACGGCAATACCGTAGGTTATGTGGAAAACGAACAGGTGTTTGAGGACGCCCGCAGCACGGTGTACGAACGCATCCTGAACGCTGAGCAAGTGCTGGAGGATGCAGGCCAATCTGCAGACAATGCCGGGTTTGACATCTGGCCCACCTACACTCTGACCACCGACTATGACCGCACCATGGGGCAGAATGAACTGGTCAATGCGCTGCTGGTCGCTACCGGCGGTGAACTTCAGGAAGCCACCGCCGTATACATGGATGGAGAACTGCAATATGTGACCTCTGATGGCGATCATCTGCGCAGTTATCTCCAGAGTACTCTTCTTCCTTATGAAAACATAGCGGACCCCAACCAGCGAGTGGATTTTGTCCATGACATCCAACTGGTGGACGGGTTGTTCTTCTCCGGCTCGGTACAGCCGTACAGCGATGTGCTTACTCAGCTGTGCAGTGATGAAAGCATCCTGAAAGTGCGCACCATTGAACGCCAGACCTATGAGGAAGAGATCCCCTATGTCGTCTACACCCAGGAATCCGCCGCCTATGATTACGGCGAAACGGTGGTTCTGCAGGCCGGTCAGAACGGTCTGCGGCGGATCACCCAGGATGTGACCACCGTTGACGGCGTACAGACGGATGTGCAGACCGTACAGGTGGAAACGTTGACCGACCCTATACCGGAACAGCGCGTCACCGGCACCCAGCTGAAAGATTATATGTACGGCAGCATCGGCGGGTACGATTTCATCTGGCCCGCACCGGGTTACCGCAATATCAGCCAGTGGATGGTGGGCAGCCATACCGGTGTGGACATTACCGGTCCCAGCGGCACTCCCATCCTGGCGGCGGCTTCCGGCACGGTGGTACAGACCTACACCTGGAACGGCATTGTGACCCAGGGCGACTGGAACAGCTACGGCAACTATGTGGTCATTGAGCACGAAGGCGGATACAGCACCCGCTACGCCCACCTGCTGCAGTTCATCGTCAGTGAGGGCGAGTATGTGGAAGCCGGGCAGGTCATCGGCTACATGGGCTCTACCGGAAACTCCACCGGTACCCACCTGCATTTTGAGATGTACGGTCCTCAGGGGCGGTTCAGCGCCCGCCAGGCTTTCCCCAATATTCCTGTCCGGAACCTATAAGTCCCCTGCCCCGCTTTTGTAGAAGCAGGCACAACAAAAAACCGCCCCTGACTTTCGTCAGAGGCGGTTTTCTTGTTCAGTCAGTCACTGAAACGGTCTGATCAGACCAGCTCCAGAATGGCCATCTCGGCGGCGTCGCCGCGGCGCATACCGGTGCGGATGATGCGGGTGTAGCCGCCGTTGCGGTCGGCATACTTGGGACCATACACATCGATAACCTTCTTGGCAACATCTTCCTTGGTGATGTAGCTGAAGATCTGGCGCTTGTCGTGCAGATCGCCGGCCTTGCTTAGGGTGACCATCTTCTCGGCCATGGAGCGAACCTCCTTGGCGCGGGTAACGGTGGTCTCGATCTTGCCGTTCTCGAACAGATAAGTGACCATAGCGCGCAGCATCGCCTTGCGGCTGTCGGTGGCGCGGCCAAGCTTTCTAGTACCGGGCATTCTGTTTCACTCCTTTATCAGTTGTCGTCGTCTTTGGTGAGCATGAAGCCCAGGCTGTCAAGTTTCGCCATGACTTCTTCCAGGCTCTTGCGGCCAAGGTTGCGCACCTTCATCATGTCGTCCTCACTCTTGCTGATGAGGTCGCCCACGGTGTTGATGCCGGCACGCTTGAGGCAGTTGAAGGAACGGACGCTCAGGTCCAGTTCTTCAATGGTCATCTCCAGCGCTTTTTCCTTGCCCTTCTCATCGTTTTCGACCATGATTTCGGTCTCGGCGGCTTCATCACACAGGTTGACGAACAGATTCAGGTGTTCGGTCAGCACACGCGCGGCCAGGCTCATGGCCTCCTGCGCGGTGGTGGTGCCATCGGTCCAGACCTCGATGGTCAGTTTATCAAAGTCGGTGATCTGGCCCACACGGGTGTTGTCCACCGTGTAGTTGCACTTGAGCACCGGAGTATAGATGCTGTCCACAGGCAGAGTGGTGACATCGTTCTTTTCGATCAGCGCGAGCTTGTTGCGCTCGGCCGGAACATAGCCACGACCCTTGTCGAAGGTCAGCTCCATGACGAGCTTGGCCCCCTCACCCAGGGTGGCAATGTGCCATTCGGGGTTGAGGATCTCCAGATCGTCGCCCTGCTTGATGCTGCCGGCAGTGACTTCGCAGGGGCCGGCGGCTTCCACGCGGACGGTCTTGGGGCCGTCGCCGTAAATCTTGGCGGCAACGCCCTTCAGGTTCAACACGATCTCGGTAACGTCCTCGCGCACGCCCTCGATGGTCGAGAACTCATGCACGACGCCGTCGATCTTCACACTGGTGACCGCCACGCCGGGCAAGCTGGAGAGCAGAACACGACGCAGGCTGTTGCCCAGCGTGGTGCCGAAGCCGCGCTCCAGAGGTTCCACCACGAACTTGCCATATCGGCCGTCGGGGGAAAGGTTGGCCATCTCGATCTTGGGGCGTTCAATCTCCATCATAAAAACCCTCCTTGATCAGCCGGCCCGCAGAAAAGCGGGACCGGTTTTGGTGAAAAAACGGTATGGCAGAGGATTACTTGGAGTACAACTCGACGATCAGGTGTTCCTGGACCTCGTAATCGATGTCGCTGCGTTCGGGCAGCTTGGTGACGACACCCTTCAGGGAGCCGGTCTCACGGCTCAGCCAGGAGGGCAGAGCGACGACAGGAGCGTCGGCGCCGGTCAGCTTGGCGAACTTTTCGATCTTGCGGCTGGTCTCACGCACTTCGATCACGTCACCGGCCTTGACCTGGTAGGAAGGAATGTTGACCTTCTTGCCATTGACGGTGAAGTGAGCGTGGCTGACCAGCTGGCGGGCATCGCGGCGGGTGGAAGCATAGCCCAGACGGAACACGACGTTGTCGAGACGGCATTCCAGGATCTGGAGCAGGTTTTCACCGGCCTGGCCCTGACGGCGGGCAGCTTCGTCAAAGTAGTTGGCGAACTGCTTTTCCAGCACACCGTAGATGAACTTCAGCTTCTGCTTTTCCTTCAGCTGAGTGGCGTACTCAGACTGCTTCTTGCGGAAGTTACCGGTGGTGTTGCGGGTAGTGGTTTTCTTGGCATAGCCCATGACGGCAGGAGAAATGCCGAGAGCTTTGCAACGCTTGGCGATGGGCTGCGTATTCTTAGCCATAATTCAGTATCCTCCTTCCATCAGACGCGGCGGCGCTTGGGCGGGCGGCAGCCGTTGTGCGGGATCGGGGTCACGTCACGGATCATGGTGACCTCCAGGCCAGTGGCCTGCAGAGCGCGGATAGCGCTCTCACGGCCGGAGCCCGGGCCCTTGACGTAGACCTCGACGGTCTTCATGCCATGCTCCATCGCGGCCTTGGCGGCCACTTCGGCAGCGCTCTGGGCGGCGTAAGGAGTGCTCTTGCGGGAACCACGGAAGTTCAAGGTACCCGTGCTGCACCAAGAAATGGTGTTGCCCTGCGTGTCGGTGATGGTGACGATGGTGTTGTTGAACGTGCTCTGGATATGAGCAGCACCGGCGCTGACGTTTTTACGCTCTTTGCGCTTGGTGCGGGTCTTAGCAGTTGCTTTCGTAGCAGCCATTTCAGTTCCTCCTTACTTCTTCTTGTTAGCGACGGTGCGCTTCGGACCTTTGCGGGTACGCGCATTGGTCTTGGTGCGCTGGCCGCGCACAGGCAGGCCCTTGCGATGGCGGATGCCACGGTAGCACTGGATTTCGGTCAGACGCTTAATGTCCAGCGCGACGTTGCGGCGAAGATCGCCTTCCACGATGATATTGTTCTTGTCGATGTAGTCGCGGATCTTGGCTTCATCTTCAGCAGACAGATCCTTGACGCGGATGTCCGGGTTAATCCCGGTGCCGGCGAGAATCTCGTCAGCAGTACTCTGACCGATACCGTAAACATAGGTCAGACCAACCTCGATCCGCTTCTCGCGAGGCAGATCAACACCAGCAATACGTGCCATAAAGCACCTCCATAAATAACATCCCATGTCCTGTGTCGGGGCCTACGCCGGGAATCTACGTACTTGGCCCCCAAGCGTTTTGGGTACGGTTTCCGGGGGAGCTGTTCCCCGGACCTTTAGCCCTGACGCTGCTTATGCTTGGGGTTGATGCAGATGACCATCACGCGGCCTTTGCGCTTGATGACCTTGCACTTTTCGCAAATGGGTTTCACGGAAGGTTTTACCTTCATGATGTTAACCTCCTTCTATGACACAAGGCGTTTACTTGGAACGCCAGGTGATCCGGGCTTTGGTCAGGTCGTAGGGCGACATTTCCATGGTGACCTTGTCGCCGGGCAGGATGCGGATGAAGTTGGTCCGCAGTTTGCCGGAGATGTGCGCCGAAACCGTGTGGCCGTTGGGCTTGCCCTCTTTGTTGAGCAGCTCGACCTTGAACACGGTGTTGGGCAAAGCCTCACGCACGACGCCTTCTACTTCGATGACATCTTCTTTAGACAAGCTGATTGCCTCCTTGAAGGGTTCATTCAGCGGGGTGAGCCGCATCGTAAGCGGCGATTGCCTCACTGAGCAGTTGATCGCTTTTCAGAAGCTCGTTTGCCAGAACGGTGGCGGTAGGTGCCACATGCCGGGCTTTCTTGCGTTTGGGCGCGGCCAGAGGCCGCTTGCTCCCGTTGGCCAGCCACAGCATGCAGCCCTCGGCAGCCACCACGGCAAAGGTCCGGGTCTTGTCCCGTCCCGCCCTGGAGCGTACCAAACGGCCTTTTACAAAGTCCATTCGGGTTCCTCCCAGCCGTGGGTCAGGATTTCGGGCCCCTCTTTGGTGATGAGAACCGTGTGCTCAAAGTGAGCAGCCAGTCCCCCGTCACAAGTCTTGACCGTCCATCCGTCGTTCAACGTCTTTACCGCGTATTTGTACTGGTTCACCATCGGTTCGATGGCGATGCACATCCCGGGGACCAGGCGCGGTCCGCGGCCGGGGTTGCCGAAGTTCGGGACTTCCGGGTCTTCGTGCAGTTCCTTGCCGACGCCGTGGCCGACAAAGCTGCGCACGACCGAGAAGCCGTTCTCTTCAACATAGCTCTGCACCGCATGGCCGATGTCCCCGATCCGCGCGCCGGCCTGGGCCGCGGCAATGCCGCGGTGCAGGCTTTCGCGGGTGACATCCAGCAGCCGCTGGGCTTCCTTGTCCACTTTGCCGCAGGCAAAGGTGCAGGCGTTGTCGCCGTTGAAGCCGTCGATCTTGCAGCCGGTGTCGATGGATACGATATCACCGGGGCGGATCTTCTGTTCGCGGGTGGGGATGCCGTGGATCACGGTATCGTTCACACTGATGCAGGCGGTGGCCGGGAATCCGTACAGGTGCAGGAAATTCGGCCTTGCGCCATGGCGCACGATAAAGTCGTAAATGATCTTGTCGATCTCCGCGGTGGAAATACCGGGTTCGATCGCTTCGCCGCCCGCCTTGAGCGCCGCTGCGCTGATGGCGCAGGCGCGACGCATTTTCTCGATCTCGGCAGCGTTTTTGATTTGGATCATGGGTGCGTTATGCCTCCAACTCTTTGAGGATCAGCGCAGTGGTGTCCTCGATGGAGCCCTTGTCGGGAATCTCCACCAGTTTGCCGCGTTCGCGGTAGAAGGCCACGAGAGGCTCGGTCTGTTCGTGATACGCTTTCAGGCGGTCCAGCACGGTGGCGGGCTCGTCATCCTTGCGGATGACCAGTTCCCCGCCGCACCGATCGCAAACACCCGGCTTGGCGCTGGGCTTGTTCTTGATGTGATAGCTGGCGCCGCACTTGGCGCACACGCGACGGCCGCTCATGCGCTCCATGATGGCCTCATCGGCAACAACCAGGTTCAATACCTTGTCGATTTCCACACCCATGGCTTCCAGAGCTTCGCCCTGGGCAATGGTGCGCGGCATACCGTCCAGAATGAACCCGCCGCTGCAGTCGGGCGCGGCCAGGCGCTCCTTGACGATGCCAACGATGACATCGTCAGGGACAAGCGCGCCCGCGTCCATAAAACTTTTGGCTTTCAGGCCCATCGGGGTGCCTTCCTTAACGGCGGCACGCAGGATGTTGCCGGTGGAAATGGTGGGGATACCCAGCTTATCGCAGATGATCTCTGCCTGGGTGCCTTTGCCGGCGCCGGGGGCGCCCAAAAGGATCAGTTTCATACGTCGTTTCCCCTTTCCTGTCGGCTGCTCTTTGACAGCCTTCCGCTGTTATTCCAAAAAGCCTTTGTGATGACGGGCGGTCATGTAGCCTTCCAGAGAGCGGGCGGTGTCAAGCGCGACGCCGACCACGATCAGCAGGCTGGTACCGCCGAGCTGGATCGAGATGTGGGTAATGTCGCCCAGCACGATGGGCAGGCCCGCGACCACCGCCAGGAAGATGCCGCCGATCAGAGTGATCTTCTGCAGGGTCTTGGTGATGAAATCGCTGGTGGGCTTGCCGGGGCGGATGCCCGGAATCGTACCATTGTTCTTGCGCAGCTGGTTGCTGATGTCAATGGGGTTATACTGGATCGCGACATAGAAGTAGTTGAAGCCGATGATCAGCAGCACATAAGCCACCAGGTACACCGGGCTGGTGTAGTTGAACACCTGGAAGAAGATGTTGTCCGTCCAGCCCAGGAAGCTGCCGACCATGTTGGGCAGGCTGCACAGCGTCATGGCGAAGATGACGGGCATAACGCCGGACATATTCACCTTGATGGGAATGTAGCTTGCCTGGCCGCCGTACATCTTACGGCCGACCACACGCTTGGCATACTGCACCGGGATGCGGCGTTCCGCGTTGGTCAGGATGACCACGAAGACAACCGCGGCCAGGGCCAGCACCACCAGGACCGGCAGCAGGATGTAGTATCCGCTGGAGGTCTGGGCGGCGGTGAGGATGCTCTTGACCATGGTCAGCACACGGGACCAGTTGGCCACGATGCCGGCGAAGATCAGCAGCGACACACCGTTGCCGATGCCCTTGGAGTCGATCTGGTTGCCCATCCAGGTAACCAGCTGGCTGCCGGCGGTGAAGCACAGCACGATGACGATGGCGGCGAAGATGCCGGCAAAGCCTTCGGTGTACTCCAGAGCGGCGCTGCGGCGCAGGATGAAGTAGTAGGCGACGGACAGCAGCACGCCGATGCCGCAGCCCACATAGTTGGTGATTCGGGTCAGCTTGCGCCGGCCTTCTTCACCTTCCTTGGAGAGGTTCTCCAGGTAAGGAATGGCAACCGTCAGCAGCTGCACGATAATGGACGCGTTGATATACGGCTGAACGCCCAACGCGAAGATCGCGCACTGGCTCAGAGCATTACCGGACATCATGTCCAGATACTCGAGCATGCTGCCGGTGGCAAACATATCCGTGAGGGTGCCGGAAGTGATATAAGGTACCGGAATCGCACAGCCCAGGCGGAAGAGGACCAGGATCACAAGCGTAAACAGAAGACGCTTGCGGAGGTCGTCGATCTTCCAGGCATTGCGGAAGGTTTCGAACACCTTAGATCACCTCAGCTTTCCCGCCTGCCTTTTCGATTTTTTCCTTGGCAGAGGCCGTGTAGGCCGCGACCTTGACATTGACGGCTTTGGTCAGCTCGCCGTTGCCCAGGACCTTGACACCGTCCAGAGTGCGGGAGATGATGCCCTTTTCCAGCAGAGCGGCGGCGTCCACAGTGGCGCCGGCCTCAAACTTCTCCAGGTCAGACACCTTGATGGTGACATATTTGGTGGCGAAAATGTTGTTGAAGCCGCGCTTCGGCAGACGGCGCTGCAGCGGCATCTGGCCGCCTTCAAAGCCGGCCTTCTTGACGCCGGAACGGGCTTTCTGGCCCTTGTGGCCGTAGCCGGCAGTCTTACCATTGCCGGAACCCGCGCCGCGGCCCTTGCGGGTAACGGCCTTGCGGGCGCCCTTGGGCGCGTTCAGTTCATGAAGCTTCATGCTTGCACCTCCATTACAGCTTGGTCACAACGACCAGGTGAGAGATCTTGGCGATCTTACCGGCGGTAGCGGCGTTGTCAGGCTGTTCGACAACGTCACCCGGACGATGCAGGCCCAAAGACTTCGCGACGGAAATCTGCTCTTTGCCGCGGCCGATCAGGCTCTTGGCAAGACGAATGCTCAGTTTTTCCATGTTCAGCGCCCTCCTTAGCCCAGGATCTCGGCGACGGTCTTGCCGCGCTTGGCAGCAACAGACTCGGCGTCGGTCAGACCGCACAGGCCGGCGAAGGTCGCGGCGGTGACATTGATCGGATTGTTGGAACGCAGGCTCTTGGTACGGATGTCCTTGATGCCGGCGCATTCCAGCACCGCACGGACCGGGCCGCCGGCGATAACGCCGGTACCGGGGGCGGCGGGACGCATCAGCACGCGGCCGGCGCCGAACTCGCCCACGATCTCGTGGGGAATGGTGGTGCCCTTCATGGCGATCTTGTGCATGTTCTTCTTGGCAGCACCTTCGCCCTTGCGGATAGCCTCGGGAACTTCGCCGGACTTGCCGACGCCGTAGCCGATGTTACCCTTGCCGTCGCCCACGACGATCAGGGCAGCGAACTTCATAACGCGGCCGCCCTTGACGGTCTTGGAAACGCGGTTGATGGAGACGACCTTGGTGATCATGCCGTCATCTTGTTCTCTGTTTCTCTGCATGGCCATGTTCGATCCCTCCTTACAGTTTCAGACCGGCTTCGCGAGCGCCCTCAGCGAGAGCCTTCACGCGGCCGTGGTAGACGAAACCGCCGCGGTCATAGACCACTTCGGTGATGCCCTTTTCCAGGCATTTCTTGGCGATGGCGGCGCCGACCTTCTTGGCGGCTTCGACGTTTCCGCCGTAGTCCTCAAAGTCCTTGTCCAGGGTGGAAGCAGCTGCCAGAGTCACGCCGGCAACGTCATCGATGACCTGAACGTAGATGTGCTTGGCAGAGCGGAAAACATCCAGACGAGGACGCTCGGCCGTGCCGCTGATCTTGCCGCGGACGCGGCGGTGACGGCGAAGACGAGCTTCGTTCTTATCAGCCTTGTTGACCATAATGTTTCTCCCCTCCTATTATTTGCCTTTACCGGCTTTGCCTTCCTTGCGGATGACATACTCGCCAACATAGCGAATGCCCTTGCCCTTGTAGGGTTCCGGCGGACGCTTGGCGCGGACTTCGGCAGCGAACTGGCCGACTTCCTGCTTGTTGATGCCGACGATGCTGAAATGCAGCGCATCCTTCACTTCGATCTGGATGGTGTCGGTCTCTTCAACATTGACGGGATGAGAGAAGCCCAGGGTCAGGGCCAGAGTCTTGCCCTGCTTGGCGCAGCGATAGCCGACGCCCTGGATTTCCATATCCTTGCGGAAGCCTTCGGTGACGCCAACGACCATGTTGTGGATGTTGGTGCGGGTCAGGCCGTGCAGGCTGCGGGCCTGCTTTTCGTCATTGGGACGGGTAACCAGGATCTCATTGCCCTCGACCTTAACGGTCATCAGGGGATGATAGTTGGAATGCAGGGTACCCTTGGGGCCTTTCACAGTGATGTTGTGTTCGGCCTCGTCGATCTTCACATCAACACCCGCAGGAATGACGATGGGTTTTCTTCCAATTCTCGACATTGTCTTTAAGCCCCTTTCTTACCACACAAAGGCCAGCACTTCACCGCCGACATGGGCAGCACGGGCAGCCTTGTCGGTCATGACGCCTTTGGAAGTGGAGATGATCGCGGTGCCCAGGCCCTTCATGACCTTGGGCATATCCTCGCAGTTGGTGTAGATACGCAGGCCGGGCTTGGAAACGCGCTTCAGGCCCGCGATGACCGGCATACCGTTGTCCTGGTACTTGAGGGTCAGGGTGATAACGCCCTGCTTGCTGTCTTCGGTCACTTTCATACCCTTGATGTAGCCCTCATCAACCAGGATCTGGCAGATTGCCTTCTTCAGGTTGGAAGCAGGAACGTCCACGGAAGGGTGTTTGGCAGTGCTGGCATTGCGGATGCGGGTCAGCAGGTCCGCGATAGGATCGGTGATTTGCATGCCACTAACCTCCTTAGGTTGTGTTAAAGATGTTGTTGTTACGTCTTTTCCTGTCTCTGATTACCAGGAAGCCTTCTTCACGCCGGGGATCTCGCCCTTGTAGGCCAGCTCACGGAAGCAGATACGGCAGATGCCGTACTTGCGCAGATAGGCATGGGGACGGCCGCAGATCTTGCAGCGGTTGTAAGCGCGGGTGGAGAACTTGGCCGGGCGCTGCTGCTTGATCTTCATAGAAGTTTTTGCCATTGGTTTTCTTCCTCCCCTTCTCAGTTGGCGAACGGAGCGCCCAGAGCCTTCAGCAGCTCCTTGGCTTCCTCGTCGGTCTTGGCCGTGGTGACGAAGCAGATGTCCATACCGCGGATAGCGTCGACCTTATCGAAGTCGATTTCCGGGAAGATGATCTGTTCCTTCAGGCCGAAGGCGTAGTTGCCGCGCCCGTCGAAGCTGTTGCCGTTGATGCCGCGGAAGTCGCGAACACGGGGCAGAGCCACGTTGAACAGGCGATCGACGAACTCGTACATACGCTCGCCGCGCAGAGTGACCTTGGCGCCGATGGGCATGCCCTGGCGCAGCTTGAAGTTAGCCACGCTCTTCTTGGCCTTGCACACGATGGCCTTCTGGCCGGTGATCTGGCCCAGGTCAGCCACGATGGCGTCGATGACCTTAGCGTTTTCCTTCGCCTCGCCGGCGGCCACGTTGATGATGACCTTGTCCAGCTTGGGGATCTGCATCACGCTCTTGTAGCCGAACTTCTTGTTCAGGGCCGGAGCGATCTCGTTGACATACTGTTCTTTCAAACGTGCCATGATTCAAACTCCTCCCTTACAGTTCGGCGCCGCACTTGCGGCAGATGCGGACGTTCTTGCCGTCCTTGACGGAATGGCCCACGCGGGTGGCCTTGCCACACTTGGGGCACACCGGCATGACCTTGCAGGCGTAGATAGCGCCTTCGGCCTTGACAATGCCGCCCTGCTCGCCCTGACGGCGGGGCTTGACATGCTTAGTGACCATGTTCAGGCCTTCGACAATAACCTTGCCCTCTTTCGGGGAGGTCTGCAGGACCTTGCCGGTCTTGCCCTTGTCCTTGCCGGAGATGATCATGACGTTGTCGCCGGTTTTAACATGAAGAGTGTTCATTCTATTAAAACCTCCTTACAGCGATTCGGGAGCCAGGGACAGGATCTTGGTGTAGCCGGCATCGCGCAGTTCGCGAGCGACAGGTCCAAAGATACGGGTGCCCTTGGGGCTCTTGTCGGCCATGACGATGACGGCAGCGTTCTCATCGAAACGGATGTAAGAACCGTCGTCACGGCGCAGGCCATGCTTGCTGCGGACGATAACGGCCTTGACCACATCGCCCTTCTTCACGGTGCCGCCGGGAGCAGCCTTCTTGACGCTGCACACAACGACGTCGCCGATGTTGGCATATCTCTTACGGGTACCGCCCAGTACACGGAAGCACATTAACTCCTTGGCACCGGTGTTGTCGGCAACTTTGAGATAAGTTTGCATCTGAACCATCTTTCAGGTCCTCCTTTCAAAGTACCAGGCTGATTATTTCGCTTTCTCGATGATCTTCACCAGACGCCAGTTGACGTCCTTGGAGAACTTGCGGGTCTCCATGATCTCGACGCGGTCACCGATGCCGGCCTCGCCGTTCTCATCATGGGCCTTGAACTTCTTGGTGCGCTTCATGATCTTCTTGTAGAGGGGGTGCTGGACGCTGTCCTTGACGGCGACAACGATGGTCTTGTCCATCTTGTCGGACACGACGACGCCCACACGGCTCTTTCTCAGATTACGTTCCATGTTTTACCCTCCCTCTTACGCGTTCTTCGCGTTCTTTTCCGCCATGATGGTCATCACGCGAGCGATGTCCTTCTTGACGGTATCGATGCGCAGCGGGTTTTCCAGCTGGTTGATGGCGTGCTGAAAGCGCAGGTTGAACAGTTCGGCTTTCAGATCTTTGAGCTGCTTGGCCAGCTCAACATCGGTCATTTCGCGCAGTTCAGTGGCTTTCATTCAGCGTCGCCCTCCTTCACAGTGTCGATTTCTTCGCGCTTGACGAACTTGCAGCGCACCGGCAGCTTGTGAGAGGCCAGGCGCAGAGATTCACGCGCGGTCGCCTCATCAACATCAGCGATTTCAAACAGCACACGGCCGGGCTTGACAACGGCCACCCAGTATTCCGGGCTGCCCTTGCCGGAGCCCATGCGGGTGCCGGCCGGCTTTTCAGTAACAGGCTTGTCGGGGAAGATCTTGATCCAGACCTTGCCGCCACGCTTGATATAACGGGTCATGGCAACACGGGCCGCCTCGATCTGGTTGGAAGTGATCCACGCCGGCTCCAGAGCCATCAGGCCGTACTGGCCCTGATTGACCTTGTTGCCGCGCATGGCCTTGCCGGTCATGCGGCCGCGCTGAACGCGGCGGTATTTAACACGTTTCGGCAGTAACATTACTGTTTGCCTCCTTCCTTCTTGGCAGCGGTCTTGGCGCCCTTGAGGATCTCACCCTTGTAGATCCACACCTTGACGCCGACCTTGCCGTAGGTGGTGTTGGCCTCAGCGAAGCCGTAGTCGATGTCAGCGCGCAGGGTCTGCAGGGGGATGGTGCCTTCGTGGTAGCTTTCCACGCGGGCGATGTCAGCGCCAGCCAGACGGCCGGAGCAGGTGACCTTGATGCCCTTGGCAGGCACGCCGCCGCGGGGCTGCATGGCGTTGCGGATAACCTGCTTCATCGCACGGCGGAACGCGATGCGGCGCTCCAGCTGAGAAGCCACGTCTTCAGCCACCAGCTGAGCGGTGGTGGAAGTGCCCTTGACTTCGACGATGTTCAGGTTGACGTTCTTGCCGGTCATCTTGGCGAGCTGCTTTTCCAGCTTGGCGCTCTCAGCGCCGCCCTTGCCGATGACGATGCCCGGCTTGGCGCAGAACACGTTGACCTTGACGCGGGGGTTGCCGGTCTGGCTGTCAACGGTACGCTCGATTTCGATCTTGGGGATGCCGGCGGAGTACAGCTGCTTCTTCAGCGTGGTGCGGATCTTGTGATCCTCCACCAGGGTGTCGCCGAAAGCCTGCTTAGAGGTAAACCAGCGGCTGTCCCAATCCTTGATAACACCCACGCGCATGCCGTGGGGATTGACTTTCTGGCCCATTTGTTTACCTCCTTACTCTTTCTCTTTCAGCACAACAGTCATGTGGCTGGTGCGCTTGAGGATGCGGTACGCACGGCCCTGTGCGCGGGGCATGATACGCTTCAGCGTGGGGCCGGGGCAGACGTAGCATTCGGCAACATACAGGCTGTTGCGGTCCATGTTGAAGTTGTTTTCAGCATTGGCCGCGGCCGAGTTGACCAGTTTCAGAAGGGGCTCGCAGGCCGCCTTCGGGGTATACTGCAAAATAGCCAGCGCTTCGTCCAGGGGCTTGTTACGGATGAGATCCATCACGATCGAAACCTTACGGGGACTGATGCGGGCGTAACGGAGAATAGCCCGTGCTTCCATCTTATGCTCCTCCTCTCTTATTTACCGGTGGTCTTGCCGCCGGCATGGCCCGAGAACTTACGGGTCGGGGCGAACTCGCCGAGCTTGTGACCGACCATATCTTCGGTGACGTAAACGGGCACATGCTTGCGGCCGTCATGCACAGCGAAGGTGTGGCCAACGAACTCCGGGAAGATGGTGGAAGCGCGGCTCCAGGTCTTGACGACGCTCTTCTTGCCGCTTTCGTTCATGGCTTCGACTTTCTTCATCAGAGAAGGCAGGACGTAAGGGCCTTTTTTGGTGCTGCGAGACATAGTACTTTACCTCCCTTAACCTTTGGCGCGCTTGACGATGAACTTGTCGGAGCGAGCATGATGTTTGCGAGTCTTGAGGCCCAGAGCCGGCTTGCCCCACGGGGTGCGCGGGCTGCTGTGACCGACCGGGGCGCGGCCTTCGCCACCGCCGTGCGGGTGATCGCAGGGGTTCATGACAGTGCCGCGGCTGCCGGGACGAACGCCCATGTGGCGCTTGCGGCCGGCCTTGCCCAGGTTGACGTTCTCATGGTCAAGGTTGGAAACGACGCCGATGGTCGCGATGCAGTTCAGGGGGATGTTGCGCATCTCACCGGAAGGCAGACGGACCAGAGCGTAGCCATTCTCTTTAGCCATCAGCTGAGCCATGACACCGGCGGAACGGACCAGCTGGCCGCCCTTGCCGGGATACAGCTCGATGTTGTGGATCATGGTACCGACGGGGATGTTCTCGAAGGGCAGAGCGTTGCCCGGCTTGATATCCGCGTGGGGGCCGGCCATGACCTTGTCGCCCACCTTCAGGCCGTCGGGAGCCAGGATGTAGCTCTTGACGCCGTCTTCATACTGAACCAGGGCGATGAAAGCGGAGCGGTTCGGATCGTACTCCAGGGTCATAACAGTGGCAGGGACATCAAACTTGTTGCGCTTGAAGTCGATGACACGGTACTTGACGCGGTTGCCGCCGCCGTGGTGACGGACGGTGATCTTGCCGGTGTTGTTACGGCCGGCATGCTTCTTCTTGGGTTCCAGCAGGCTGCGCTCGGGTTCGACCTTGGACAGCACGCTGTAATCGGTAACAGTCATGCCGCGGCGGCCGGGCGTAGTCGGCTTGTACTTTTTGATCGCCATTGTGGTACTCCTTTTTAGTATCTTATGAATTTTTGTCGGGGTCATATCCCCATAGCTGAGCCTTCGGCAGGCTCGGAACGATCAGGCGCAGGCGCCGGATCAGGTCATGCTGGTAAAGAACTCGATCTCCTTGGAGTCGGGGGTCAGCGTGACGATGGCCTTCTTGCTCTTGGCGGTGTAGCCGGCATGCAGGCCCTGGCGGCGGTACTTGCCGCGCACGTTCATGGTGTTGACCTTGGCGACCTTGACGCCGAACAGCTCTTCCACCGCGTTGGCGATGTCGACCTTGGTGGCGTCGGTAGCGACCTTGAAGGTGTACTTCTTGTCAGCGATACCGGCCATGGAGTTCTCGGTGATGACCGGAGCGAGAACGATATCCTGTGCGAATTTCATCAGCCCAGTACCTCCTCAAGTTTCTTGGCCGCGTCCAGGCTGATGATCATCTTCTCGGCGTTGACAACGTCGTAAGTGTTCACGCTGGTAGCGGTGGTGGTTTTCACGCCGGGGATGTTGGCGGCGCTCTTGACGAACTTGGCGTCCACAACATCGTTGACGACCAGGTTCTTCTTGCCGGCGCCGACAGCGGCCAGCATGGCGACCACGGTCTTGGTCTTGTACTCTTCGACAGCCATCTTGTCCACGACGATCATGTTGCCGTTGGCAGCCTTGTCGGACAGGGCGCTGAGCACAGCCAGACGCTTGACCTTCTTGTTGATGCGGTAGCTGTAGTCACGGGGCTTGGGGCCCAGAGCAACGCCGCCGTGGGTCCACTGCGGAGCGCGGATAGAGCCCTGGCGAGCATGGCCGGTGCCCTTCTGACGCCACGGCTTGCGGCCGCCGCCACGGACTTCCTTGCGGATCTTGGTGTTCTGGGTGCCCTGGCGCTGGTTGGCCAGGAAGTTGACGACCGCCTCGTGGACGGCCTTCTCGTTCGGGGTGATCCCGAAGACGGCGTCGGAAAGCTCAACGGTGGAAACTTTCTTGCCGTTCATATCGACGACATCAAATTTAGCCATTGTGTTTTCCTCCCTTACGCTTTGACGCTGTCGTGGATGGTAACCACAGAGCCCTTCGGGCCGGGGATGGCACCCTTGACAGCGATCAGATTGTTTTCAGCATCCACCTTGACGATGCTGAGGTTCTGCACGGTCACACGCACAGCGCCCATGTGGCCGGGCAGCTTCTTGCCCTTGAACACGCGGGACGGGGTGGAAGTGGAACCGTTGGAACCGGCATGGCGGGTAACGGGGCCGGTGCCGTGGCTTTCGCGCAGACGATGCTGGCCGAAGCGCTTGATGACGCCCTGGTAGCCCTTGCCCTTGGAAGTACCGACCACGTCGACCTTGTCGCCGGCGGCGAAGACGTCAGCCTTCAGGATGTCGCCCACGTTCACAGCGGCGATGTCGTCGAAGCGGAACTCACGCAGGGTGCGCTTGGCGGCGACGTCGGCCTTCTCGAAGTGGCCCTTGGCAGCCTTGTTGACTTTCTTGGCGGAAACTTCGCCGAAGCCAAGCTGGACAGCCTGGTAACCGTCGCTCTCGACGGTCTTCTTCTGCACGACGGTGCAGGGGCCGGCCTCGATCACGGTAACCGGGACGACCTTGCCGTTCTCGTCGAACAGCTGGGTCATACCCAGCTTCTTGCCGATGATACCTTTTTGCATTGTTTTTTCCTCCTAAAAAGGTTATTGGTTGGTGGGGGTTAACGTTGCCTCCATCAACATGACCTCTCCGCGGTCATTCATCTTGGTCTTGCTGCTTTCCTTGACGCCGCGCTTTGCCGGCGGTCAACGTTCACGGCCGTTCGGACCGGCGTGAGAGCAGCGTATAAATAAGGTTTACAGCTTGATTTCGATGTCGACGCCCGCGGGGAGCTGCAGGCTCATGAGAGCCTCGACCGTCTTGTTGGACGGCTTCAGAATGTCGATCAGACGCTTGTGGGTGCGGGTCTCGAACTGCTCACGGCTGTCCTTGTACTTGTGGACAGCGCGCAGGATCGTGACGACTTCCTTGTCGGTGGGCAGGGGGATCGGGCCGGACACGCGGGCGCCGGTGCGCTTCGCGGTTTCCACGATCTTGGCCGCAGCCGCATCGATCAGGGATGCATCGTAGCTCTTCAAACGAATTCTGATTTTCTCTTTGACTGCCATTACTTTCGCCTCCTAATTTAATGTTGCCTTAGGCGAGCCGATAAATCACACACGCTTCCGGGTGTTCAACCTCTTCGCATGACAAAATCCGGTGAACCGCCAGGCAGTTCTCCCGGAAAGAATCCTCGCAAAGCATGATGGACATTGGTCCGTGCCGCAGAATGCAGCGCCGTACGTATCCCTTCGCATCCGTAATTCTTTCGCCCGGTTCTAAGATCGGACATACTCCGCGGAAAAACCCGCTTCTCTCTGTTGGGCACAGAAAGGGCGGCAACCTCCCGCATCAACGCATATCGCCGGCTGTGATGAACGGATGTTCATCACACACCGTTCGCAGCCGTAGAGTAGTATAGCACACTGTGCCGTGTGTTGCAAGTGTTTTTTCGGCTATTTTCCAAATTTTTTTGAAAAAAATCTGCGTTTTGCCGAAAGAAGAAACCTTCCCGTTCAGAACGGCACCTCCACCTGGTCCACGCGCCAGCCATCGGCCGTTTGCACAAGGTGTACAGGAGCATAATACATCCTTCCCCGCCCTTCGTCAAGAGGATTTCCCTCTTCATCCGTCACGCAGACGCAGACGGCGGCAAAACGAAAGCCGCCATCTGCCTGCTCTACCAGTTCGGTACAGGTGAGGCCCGACTGAGGGATGATATGATCAAAGGCATACCCCTGAATCCATAGTTCGTCACCCGGCCCTTCCTTATAATAAGGTTCCTGTATATCCAGCATAGCAGACACCGCTTCGGGGGTATAGACGCTTTCCAGCCAGGATTTCAGCCGGGAGTAGGTATCGAACCGCACACCGGAAGTCACCTTGACATAATCGTTATTGTCCGGCAAAGGTTCGGTGGCAAATCCCTGCCCGTTGGCTTCCATCTGATAATAGGCAAGAGCCAGAACGCGGGCGGCGTCATCGGGCAGAGCGTCAGGCAGCTGGTAGGTACGGCTGTCATAGGGTTCCGGCATGTCTGGCATCTCCACCGTCACCCGGCAGACCTCCGTCTGGGGAACGGGCCAGGCTTCGGACAGGCAGAGCTCATAAACATTGCGCCGCAATTTGCCCTGGTCATCCTCGGACACATATGGATTCAGTATGCGCAGATCATCTGCGGAAAATCCGGTTTCTGCCGCCACTTCTTCCCAGGTCTTGCCCTGCCAGTTTCCTATATAGTAGAGAGGCGAGCTTTGTTGCGGCATCAGGCTGCCGTCATAGAGAACGGCAGGCTGTCCGTGTTCTACTGTTACCCGTTCCCTCAAAGCCGAAGGAATAGCGGCTGTCTCGGATGTAGCGGTCGCTTGTGTGTGGGCCGTGGGTGCAGGGGATAGGAACGTGGCAGACCGCGTCTGCCCTCCACAGGCCGCAAGCAGCATCACAGCCAGACAGACAACCAAAAACTTTTTCATAGGTTTTCTCCTTGTCATGCAGCGGGAAGTCCTGCCTTGTGCCAGCCGTCTTCCATCTTCACCCACAGAACTGTGCCATCCCAGACCGTACCGGCATATTCACAGGGAAGGACTTCGGCGCCGTTGGAACCCAGCAACCCCCATTTTCCGTCCCGGCAGACAGCAGCATAGCCGTTTTGCAGGCAGGCGGCGTATACAGGGGGATTGTCCTTTCCGCCGTTGTGCCAGACGGGTTCATAGACCGCTTCGGTGACCAGGTTCCCCGAACGGTTCACATAGGCCCAGTCTCCGCCAAAGCCCACCGGGGCCAGAGCTTCGTCAAAGAACCACCCCGCAGCGTCGGGTTCTCCCCCGGCATTTTCGGGGTGCAGCTGTTCCCCGGCAGCGTTGACATAGAACCAGCCGCCTCCCGCCGGGCCCAGGTCGTATTCATCCTGCATCCGGGTGGGATAAACAGCCAGCCAATCTCCGAAGGTATCCCAGGCAGCTTCGTTCACCGGTTGGTTAAAGGAAGAACCGTCCAAAACGCTGTATCCCCGGGCCTGCTGCATGTCCAGGTCATAGTAATACCGCACGCTGGTCACACCATGACCAAGGCAGAGCCTTTTGCCTGTGGCTTCCTGCAAAGTGACAGCATCGGGATGTTCTTCCTCGGTATAAGTGTTGAGTTCGTTACAGATCCATTCCCCCATATCGCAGAGGTCCAGGGGCCGTTCGCTGACGAAATCCAGCAGCTGCTGCCCGTCGGCGGTGATGAGCCCCCACAGGCCATCCCGGCAAACGGTATAGTAGCCCGGCTTGGATTGCATGGGGGCTGTTCCCCAGATGCCCACCGGCTGCATCTCGTCCCAGGTATAAGCCTCCTCCGACAGGCGCAAGGCCGGTTCTGCCGACGGTTCGGCAGAGGCAAGCGCGGCTTCTTCCGTTTCCGCCTGTGGCGCAGGCGAGGTCGATGCGGCAAGCTCCGTGGTCCCTGTGCCTGTACAGCCGGGCAAAAGCGCGGCAGACAGCAGCAGGCAAAGGATATTGTTTTTCATGGCAACTCTCCTCTTTCCTTATATAATAGGAAAGCTCAGGCCGGAAGTTCGGTTTTGTGCCAGCCGTCATCCGCCTTCACCCAGAGGGTAGTCCCCTCCCAGGCGATGCCGGAATACTCGCAGGGGATGCTTTCGGTGCCGGTGGAATCCATCAGCCCCCACTGGCCGTCCCGGCAGACAGCAGCATAGCCGTTTTGCAGGCAGGCAGCGTATTTGGGTGCGGTGGGATTTTCCGGGTTAGCGTACTCTCCCTGGGCGCCCCAGATAGCCGAGTAGACCGCTTCGGTCTTCAGGCTGCCGTTGCGGTCCACATAGGCCCAGGCATCCCCGATCTGTACCGGCGCCAGATTTTCATCGAAGAACCAGCCGGCCTGGACAGCCCCCGGAACATAGAAAGCGGAACCGTCCTCACAGATATACCAGTACAAAGCCCCCGTATCATCCAGGACCGGGTCTCCGGGAAACTTGGGGTCCCCCTCCTCCCCTTCCTCATGCGCAGAGCACACCGGCAGAATGCTGCCGTAGACATCCCACAGAGTGTCATCCATCTCAAACACATCTCCAGGAGTCCCCATCCGGTACCAGCGCAACGCGGTCAGGTCCACAGCCGTGGTATCCCGACCAGGGGAATCCAGATCATAGAAGAACCTATCTCCCAATCCTCCATGGCCGGGGCACAGGGCTCCATCCCCCGCTTCGGTAAGCTGCGCGGAAAGGGCGTCGAATTCATCCCATTCCATTCGTTCTTCCGGGAACCAGATCCAGTGATCCTCCGCCCCGCAGCGGGAAACCGGAACATCAGACTGACAGGGCAGCACTTCGGTGCCGTCGGCGCGCATGAGCCCCCACAGGCCGTTTTGGGACATGGTGAAGTAGCCTTCACTGGGCGTGGAAGGCGTCGCGTCATATTCTTCAATGGTGCGGACCTCATCATAAGGCAGGCCGGGTTCCGGCGTCACCGCAGGTGCCGGTGTTGCAGAGGTTTCGGCGGCATCGGCATCTTCCGCCGTTTCGGAAGGGGTTGCGGAGGATGCAGGAACAGTACAGGCGGACAGCAGCAGTCCGGCAGCCACCGTCAGACAGAGAAGTTTGCGGCGCATACAGGGATCACTCTCCTTTTCCTTATAAAGAGGAACCGTCAGGCAGGCAGGCTCAGCTCAGCCACCCGCCATCCGGTCTCGGTGGGGACCAAGCGTACTGGTGTGACATAAGCAATGTCGGGAACATACGTCACATCCTGTCCCCAGCCCGTGAAATTTTCGATTGCAATGTTCAATCCCAGCTGCCAGAACAGAATACTGCCGTCCGGCTGCAATTCCGGTTGGGTGTAAACGGTGCCGCAGTGGGTAATATCACTGCCCCGTTCCCCCATACCGAACACAATGGCGTCATCCGTTCCCTGGTAAAAACAACCAGGTTCCCTCTTTTCCTTGTCTGGCAAAGAACCACCCAGCACACCGGCGCACCAGTCCGCCGGGAAAATACTGCTCAGATATTTTTCCAGGTCAGTATAGCGGGTGTACAGTGCACCATCCGCCGCGATATAGTAGTCCTCTTCTTCATAAGGTTCAGCAGGAGTGAATCCAAGCTGTGTCCCGTAATGCTCATATAGGAAATCGTAGGCAACCGCCAGAACCGCTGCGGCTTGCTCATCCAGGGCAGCGGGCACCGTGTAGGTATCTTTCGTTTGCACATAAGGATACGACTCCCATGGCGTTTCAACGGTCACATCCTGCATCTCGATTTGGGGCAGAACATAGGCGTCATCCAGGCAGAGGTTATAATAGCCGCCGCTGTAATCGCTGATTTCCGGGTCCGGGTTCATAGCCTGAAAGCGTTCCCACGGGATGTTATAGGCTTCGGCGGCTTCCTCCAGAGTACCGGGCCAGTAATAGATCTTCAGTCGCACCGTTTCCGGCCAGTTCACATCCTCATACAAATTCAGTTTCCCCGGCGCATAGGAAAAACTCGGAGCATTTTCCGGCATACCCGCCAGCCAGGCATCCAGAGACACCGGCGTATAGGAAGGCCCCGGCGTTGTGGTGGGTGCCGGTTCCGGTGTGGCAGTTGGTTCCGCCTGAGAAGCCGGAGCGGCACAAGCAGACAATACCAGCCCGGCGGCAAGGGTCAGGGACAGGCAGGCAAGGCGGGTACGCATGGGGCATTCCTCTTTTCCCGGCCGCCCCGGTCATGGAGTAAGCGGGACAGCCCTTATTCTTACTTTCAGTATAGCACAAAGCGCGTCCTGTGCCCACCAAGACGGGGCAAAGGACGCGCTTTTTACAGGTGTATCGTATTTGTATCCTCTCGGATCACTTCTGCCGCAGCTGTTCTTCCAGACCGGGGCGCGGGGTGACATAGACGGTGGTGTAGACCTCGTACAAAACCATGCCGGGCTTGGCGCCGTTGGCTTTCCAGATGTTCTTCACCTCGGTGGTATCCACCGGCACTTTGGCCCCGCCGTTCTGGCTGGAATGAAGCACCGCCAGCTCGGCGGCTTCCTGTTTGGTGGCGTCGGGGATGTCCTCCCCGCGGCTCATGACCACCGTATGGCTGCCGGGGGCTTTCTGTACATGGAACCAAAGATCCTTGCCCCGGGCGGTATGCAGGGTGAGTTTGTCATTCTGGGCGTTGTTGCGGCCCACCAGAATCTCGAAGCCGTCGCTGGAACGGTAGCGCAGAAAATCGGCGGGTTTCTGCCGCTTGTCCCGCTGCTTGAAGTATTTCAGGTATCCCTGGCTCTTCAGCTCGGCTCTGATTTCGTTGAGGGCCTGCTCACCGGGAGCCGCGTCCACCTCATACAGGACGGTACCCAGATACTCGATCTCGGTCTCGCCCTCCGCCAGCAGTTTTTTCAGCATCTCGCCGGCGGTCTGCTTCTTCTTGTAGTCCTTGAAGTATTTCTGGGCGTTTTCGTTGGGTCCCATACGAGGGTCCAGGCGGATGGTCATGGGCTCGCCGGTGTAGTAGTTTTCCACCGTCACTTCCCGGTCCCCCTTATGGAAAGCCCACAGGTTCGCCTGGAGCAGTTCACCGCACAGGCGCAGAGTATCGGCCTTCTGGCTCTGGGCCTGTTCCTCCCGCCGGGCGGCCTGCTTGCGCACGGCGCGCTCGTACATGTTATGAACAGCCTTATACAGTTCCCGGCTCTTCTGGCGCAGGCGTTCCGCCCGGTCCTTGGTGGCGTAGTAATCCTCCAACATGGTGCTGTAAGAGGGATACTCGGTCAGTTGGGCATTGGCGCCATACTGCCGGGGCGCAAAGAAGCTGAATTCCACCGGTTTGAGGGAGCCGTCCGCCTGGGGCAGCCGCACCGCCGTGGGATGGCCCCCGGCAGCGTGTTCTGCCTTGATTTCCTCCAGCGCGGCGCACAGGGCCTGCCGCTGTTCCTCGTTCAGGTCGCAGGCAGCCAGGGCGGTTTCACCGCCGAAGGCACGCCAGGCAGCTTCCCGCAGGACCACCGGCCCCACGCCGCCCACTGCTTTGCCCAGGGCCTGGGCCACGGGCAGGTCGGTCCGACAGGCGGCTTCCACGATGGCGGCGCCGCTCACATCCAGAAAGTCCGGCTTGCCGGGTTTGGGCGGCAGAGTATAAGGCAGGCCGGGGAGCAGCTGGCGGATCTCGCTGTCCTCAAAGTCCACACGTTTGAGGGCATCTACGATTTTTCCATCCCGGAAAAGTACCAGGTTGGAATAGCGGCCCATGAGTTCGGCGGCCAGGGTGTTCACCACCAGGTCGCCCATCTCGTTGGTGCAGCGGAAATCAAAGAAGACGATGCGGTCCCCCGGTTCCCGGCGCAGGTCGATAAGACGGCCGCCGGTAAGGTGTTTGCGCAGCAGCATGCAGAACCCCGGCGGGGTGAGCGGATTTTCAAAGGATTCGGCAGTCAGGCAGACCCGGGCCGAACCGCTGCGGGCAGACAGGAGCAGCCGGTGGGTCTCGGTACGGGTGCGCAGGGTAATGAGCACCTCGTCCCGGGTGGGCTCAAAAATCTTGTCGATCTTGGCATCCAGCAGCTTTTCCCGCAGCTCGGCAGCCACCAGGTCCAGTGTTGCGGCATCCAGTGCCATAGGTTCTCCCCTCTTTCGGTGTGGCGTCCCCGCCACAGCGGGGCATACAAATCAAAGGTAGGTAAACGGGTCCTTGTCTGCCAGAGACAGGGTGATGCGCACCTCGTCCGGCAGAGCGGCGGCCAGGTGTTCGGCCAGCACCCGGGTGACGGGGACTTCGGTGGCCCAGTGCCCGGCCACCACCAGCCCCACACCCATCTGATGAGCCAGCAGGGCAATGTGATGGGCGGCTTCGCCGGTGATGAAGCAGTCCGCTCCCAGGTCGATGGCTTCCTGCAGGTAGCTGCCGCCGCCACCGCTGACTTCCGCCAGGCGGGTGACGGGACGGCCGGCTTCCACAAACTGGGGATGAGCACCCAGCAGTTCGGCACACAGTTTGGCCAGGTCCGCGGCAGTGGTGGGCTGCACGTTGCCGATACGGCCGCAGCCTTCGGCAAAGGATTCGGTGTCGGTCATGCCCAGGATTCCCGCTAGGGTGTCGTTGACGCCGCCGGGGGCCGCGTCCAGGTTGGTGTGCATGCAGATGGCGGAGATGCCGTTCTTGATGAGCAGGGCGGGCACATCCTCGGCGCCGATGCGCTTGAGAGGGTTAAAGATCACCGGATGGTGGGACACAATGAGGTCACAGCCGCTGTTGACGGCGTCCCGCACCACGTCGGCAGTGATGTCCAGTGCCACCGCCACGGCATTCACCGGGCGCCCGGCATCCACCAGCAGGCCCACGTTGTCCCAGCTGCAGGCCAGTTCCGGCGGGGCGAATTCTTTCAGAATCTGCAAAACTTGCTGTACGGTCACGGCCATTTTCCTGCCTCCACTTCTGCGATCAGGTTGTCCACGGCCTCGGCTTCGGGACCGGCAGACAGACCCAGACGGTATTTTTTCAGTTTGACGATCTGCTGGGCACGGTATTCCTCGGCCCCGGGCTGCCCCTGCACCAATCCGCACAGGCACCACAGGCCCTCCGGTTCATGGGGGTCAGCGGTATAGCGGGCGTTCATCACGGCGTACCACCGCCCGGCGGCGTGGGCGAGGGTCTCCCCTTGCAGGTTGAATCCCCTCTGGGCCAACCAGCGGCGCAGCAGGCTGTGCTTGGTGGCGGGCACCAGAACCAGGTTATAGGCCGGGTCAAACACCCAGGGGGCGGCGTCCAGGATTTCCATGATGGTCTGGGCGCCCATCCCCGCGATGATGATGTCCTGCACTTCACCGGGCTGCAGCACATCCAGCCCGGACCCCAGGCGGAACCGCACCTTCTCCCCCAGATGAGCACAGGCGCGCTGTGCCTTGGCCAGGGGGTCGGGACGAAGATCACATGCAAAAACCAGCGGGCAGCGTCCGCTGCCCGCCAGCCATGCACTGAGTTTGCCGTGGTCGCACCCGATGTCCGCCGCAACGCTGCCGGGGCGCACAAAGGCGGCGGCGGCCGAAAGGCGGGCGTCCAGGTGCGGCAGCGCCTTACTGCTTGGCAAAGTATTCATTGAGCTCGGCGATCAGAGCGTCGGGGTTCAGGCCGTGGACGGCGCAGGCCTGCTCCACGGTCTCGCCATGGGCAGCCATGCAGCCCAGGCAGTGCATGCCTGCGTTCTGGAAGATGGGCACGCAGCCCTGGGAGGGGTCATTCTTCAGGATGTCGATGATGATGGTATCTCTCTGAACAGTCATGGTAGGTTCCTTTCTCTCGGCCGGATCAGCGGCCGGTTGTTTGATTCTATCAGAAGCAGGTCCGCCAGGGCGGGCACTGCTTTCCGGCGTAAAAATGTCAGACCATCTGCCACTGGGCATACAGCCCCGCCCCCTGGAGAAGTACCAGGGAAGTCAGGCAGAGGGTGGTCATCACGGCAGGGCGGGCAACGCTGCGCCCCACTGTGAAGATGCGGGTGTTCCCCAGCAGAATGAGGGCCAACGGCAGCACCGGCAGCCAGTACCGCCCCTGCACCCCAAAGATGGTAGTGTAGTTGATGGGGGTCCAGCTGAGGGCCGCAAAGAAGGTCAGCCCCACCACCAGGGCTACAATCAGCCAGCCGCCCGCGCACAGACGGCGGGAGATGGCAGGGGTATCCTCCTGCCGGGGCAGTGCTGCTGCCAGCAGCACCAGCACCAGGCCGACACCCAGCAGCCAGCTGACCGCAATGGGATAGACGATAGGTTCGCCCAGAGCAGTGCCCAGCAGTCCCTGCAGCCAGGAAGCCCCCTCCGCACTGACAGAGCGCAGGAGCAGCTTGATGGTGGCAGGCAGGTTGCGGCAGATATACCCGGCGGAGTAGGTGTAGATGGAGTCGCCGTTGGGCTGGACACTGTCCACCAGCTGTTCGGGGGTCAGACCGCCCCACATGTGGGTCAGTTTCCAGAACATCACCGGCACAGCCACGCACAGTCCTGCCGCCAGCACGCCGAAGAACACCTTTCTCAGGCGGGGGCTGCTGTGTATTTTCCAGTATACAAAGCCCAGCAGGGCGGCGGCAATGGCCACGGCAACGGCAGCGCGGGTCAGGCCCACATTGTCCACATCACGGGTGGCATAAAGCAGGGCGCCCAGGTTCAGGTTCACCCAGCCCAGAACCGCCAGCACCAAGGCCAGAATCTTGACCAGGATGCCGGGGCGTACCCGCCATTTGGCCAGGGCCACGGTGGGCGCAGCGGGATGACGGCGGGGGTCCAGGTGGTCCGCCGGCACCATGAGCACCAGAGCAGACACCGGCAGGTAGATAGCCTTGGCCGGCCCGATAAGGAAGGCCAGCAGCGCCAGCAAAACCAGCTCCGCCGTACGCGCGGGACGTTCCCGCAAGGCAAAGCAGAGAGCAGTGAAGCAGAACACCAGCCCCAGCACCGTGGCATCGGCAGAAAAGCTGGCCGCCAGCTGCAAGGTCTGGGGCAGCAGGGCCACGCAGGTCAGAAGACCTTTCCAGCGCCGGGGCATGAGGGCGACGGCCAGCGCTGCCAACACCAGATACACCAGCAGGTTGCCCAGACGCCCTGCCAGCAGCATACCGTGGAAACCACGGCCCAGCAGGCGGGCCAGTGCCACCCCCAGGGTCTGCCCCAGGTACAGGGTATGATTGAAGCTGCCGCCCACCGTGAACTCACTGGGGGTATCGGGCAGATCGGAATCGGCGGTATCTCCCAGATGGGACAGGTACTCCTTATAGGCAAAAATTCCGATGTCACCGCTCTGGGCCGCAAAGTAAGGGGCATCGCAGGAACGAACCAGCAGCCGCCAGCCGTCCTCTTCCCCGTTGGTCAGGGGCTGGCCCAGCAATTCGCTGGCCGACTGGTAACTGTAAGCCAGGTGGGTGTATTCGTCCGGTCCCACCAGCGGCGGCGTCACAACGCTGAACGCACCGCCCAGCAAGGCCCCGCAGACAAGCACCACAGCACAGAATGCTTTTTTCCGCGCCAGCAGCACAAAGCCCAGTACCACCGCACCGAAAAGCAGCACCCCCAGCACGGCGGAAAGCCGTCCGGACCAATTACCGGAGTAATCCACCACATACTGTACCGCCGCGGTGGCATCCAGATTGGTGCCGTCGGTGTAGGCGGTCAGGGGCATCGCACCGGTCAGGCCGGTGTCTTGCTCAGGCTCGGTGACGCGTTCGCTGGCCCAAAGTCCCAGGGGGCAGCCCGCATCGGCATCAGCGGTGCCGTCGTACCAGATGTGCAGGTACAGGGTTTCGTCGGCTGCGGGGGTGTAAGCCTGTTCAAAGATCAGGGCCGCGAAAGTGTTGTCCTTCAAGGTAATGCAGTCCAGGGTTCCCCGGGCCAGCACGGTGCCGGTTTTATCGGTCAGTTCGGCGTGCAGCTGCCCGGTGGCAAAAGCATGGTTGTAGGTGGTCAGGTTCAGGCGCACGCCGTACAGTTCCCGCCCTGCCCCCAGAGGAAGCGCCTGTACCAGGCCGCCGTCCTCCGGCAGTTCCACCGTCTGGGTGTAGGTATCGTTGACAATCTGGTATACGGGCTGATCGTCCACCCGCTGGGCCAGGTCATACCCGGCCCAGGCCAGTACCAGCACACTGACGGCCGCCAGAAGCAGCCCCGCCAGAAGCAGGCGGTGACGCCGGGCAAAGGTTTTGATCTTTTGCAACGGTCTTCCGTCCTTTCCTGTTTCGCGCCGCTGCCTGAGCAGCGGGCGGAAGGATGGTCACATACGGGTTTTATTATATCCCAAAACAGGACAAAGCGCAACCGCCCGCCACCGCAAAAAGCCGCGCCCGGGCCGGGTTTTGCCCGACGCGGATGCGGCTTGCGGTTTATGGGGTTACTTGTTGGAGAACCGGTCTTTCAGGTTCTTGAAGAAGCCCTTGCGCTTTTCGTAGTTTTCCTCTTTCAGAGAATCATCGAAAGCTTTCAGGGCGTCGCGCTGGGCGCGGGTCAGCTTCTTGGGGATCTCCACTTCCACGATGACATACTGATCACCGCGGCCGCGGCCGTTCAGATACTGGATGCCCTGGCCGCGCAGCCGGAAGCGGGTGCCGCTCTGGGTGCCTTCGGGGATCTTCTGGGAGACCCGGCCGTCCACGGTGGGCACCTCGATCTCATCGCCCAGGACCGCCTGGCTGTAGGTAATCGGCACACGCACGGTGACGTCGTAGCCGTCGCGCAGGAAGATGGGGTCGGGCTTGACGGTGACATGCACGATCACGTCACCGGCGGGACCGCCGTTGGAACCGGCGTCGCCCTGGCCCCGCAGTGCGATGTTCTGATCATCGTCAATGCCGGCGGGGATGTTCACTTCCAGCGTCTTGCGCTTGCTGACCTTGCCGGTACCGCGGCAGGTCTTGCAGGGGTCTTTGATGACGGTGCCGCGCCCGCCGCAATGGGGGCAGGGCTGCTGGCTCTGCATCACACCAAAGGGAGTGCGCTGCTGGGTCACCACATAGCCGCGGCCGTTGCACTGGGGGCAGGTTTCGGGGCTGGTCCCCTTGGCGGCGCCGGTGCCCTGGCAATCGGGACAGGATTCCTGCCGGTTGATGGTGACCTTTTTGGCGCAGCCATGGGCCGCCTCCTCAAAGGTCAGGATCACGCTGGCCTGGATGTCGTGGCCCTTGCGGGGGGCGTTGGCCCGGGCACGGCCGCTACCGCCGCCGAAGCCACCGAAGCCGCCGCCGAAGCCACCGCCGAACAGATCGCCGAAGATGTCGCCCAGGTCCACACCGCCAAAGCCTGCGCCGCCGAACCCACCGCCGCCGTTGGCAGCGGCATAGTTGGGATCAACGCCCGCGAAACCGAACTGATCGTAACGCTTGCGCTTTTCCGGGTCGGAGAGCACATCGTTGGCCTCGTTGACCTCTTTGAACTTTTCTTCCGCGGCTTTGTCGCCGGGGTTCAGGTCGGGGTGGTACTTTTTGGCAAGCTTGCGGTAGGCGCTCTTGATCTCGGCGTCGCTGGCATTTTTGCCTACGCCCAGCACCTCGTAATAATCTCTTTTGTCTGCCATAGGATCACACCTTTATTTCTGTACAAGCCCCACAATGGCCGCCTCCGGATACCCCGGCGGCGGCCGTATGGGAACTTACTGGATTTGGGACAGATCAGACTTCGTGGAAGTCGGCGTCAACGGCGCCGTCATCCGCCTGGCCGTTGTTGGGAGCCTGCTGGCCGGGGTTGGGCTGGCCCTGGGCGCCCTGCTGCTGGGCAGCCTGCTGATAGACCTTTTCGCTGATGGCGTAGAAAGCCTTCTGCAGGTCGTCCTGCTTGGCCTTGATGTCGTCGATGGTGCCGGACTTCAGGGCTTCCTTCAGAGCGGACAGCTTGGTCTCCACTTCGCTCTTTTCTTCGGCGGAGATCTTGTCGCCCAGCTCGTTCATGGCCTTTTCGGTCTGGAAGACCATCTGGTCGGCGTTGTTGCGGGTATCCACTTCTTCACGGCGCTTCTTGTCCTCGGCGGCATACTGCTCGGCGTCCTTGACAGCCTTGTCGATGTCGTCCTTGCTCATGTTGGTGGAAGCAGTGATGGTGATGCTCTGCTCCTTGCCGGTGCCCAGGTCCTTGGCGCTTACATGAACGATGCCGTTGGCGTCGATGTCGAAGGTGACTTCGATCTGAGGCACGCCACGGGGAGCCGGAGCGATGCCGTCCAGGTGGAAGGTTCCCAGGCTCTTGTTGTCGCGGGCAAACTCACGCTCGCCCTGCAGAACGTTGACTTCCACGCTGGGCTGGTTGTCGGCAGCAGTGGAGAAGATCTGGCTCTTCTTGGTGGGGATGGTGGTGTTGCGGTCGATGATCTTGGTGCAGACACCGCCCAGGGTCTCAATGCCCAGGCTCAGCGGGGTGACGTCCAGCAGCAGCAGGCCCTTGACGTCGCCCTGCAGAACGCCGCCCTGGATGGCAGCGCCCACAGCCACGCACTCGTCGGGGTTGATGCCCTTGAAGGGTTCGCAGCCCAGTTCCTTCTTCACCGCGTCATACACGGCGGGGATACGGGTGGAACCACCAACCATCAGGACCTTCTTCAGGTCGCTGGCCTTCAGACCGGCATCAGCCAGAGCCTTGCGCACGGGGGTCATGGTGCGGTCGACCAGATCAGCGGTCAGTTCGTTGAACTTGGCGCGGGTCAGGGTCATATCCAGGTGCTTGGGGCCGTTGGCGTCGGCGGTGATGAAGGGCAGGTTGATGTTGCTGGAAGTAGCGCTGGACAACTCGATCTTGGCCTTTTCGGCAGCTTCCTTCAGGCGCTGGGCAGCCATCTTGTCCTGACGCAGGTCGATGTTGTTCTCGCGCTTGAAGTCTTCGGCCATCCAGTCGATGATGCGCTGGTCGAAGTCATCGCCGCCCAGGTGGGTATCACCGTTGGTGGCCAGAACTTCGGTAACGCCGTCGCCCATCTCGATGATGGAGACGTCGAAGGTGCCGCCGCCCAGGTCGTAGACCATGATCTTCTGGTCGGCTTCCTTATCCAGGCCGTAAGCCAGGGAAGCAGCGGTGGGTTCGTTGATGATACGGCGCACGTTCAGACCGGCGATGGTACCGGCGTTCTTGGTGGCCTGGCGCTGGCTGTCGTTGAAGTAAGCGGGCACGGTGATGACGGCCTCGGTGACAGGCTCACCCAGGTAAGCTTCGGCGTCAGCCTTCAGCTTGCTCAGGATCATGGCGCTGATCTCTTCGGGGGTGTAGTCCTTGCCGCCGGCGTGAACCTTTTCGGCAGTGCCCATCTTGCGCTTGATGGAAGAAATGGTGTTTTCGGGGTTGGTGATGGCCTGGCGCTTGGCAACCTGGCCGACCAGACGCTCGCCGGTCTTGGTGAAGCCGACGACGGAAGGCGTGGTGCGGGCGCCTTCGGAGTTGGCGATGACGACGGGCTCGCCGCCTTCCATAACGGCGACGCAGCTGTTGGTGGTGCCGAGGTCGATACCGATGATCTTGCTCATAGTGTAAAACTCCCTTCGTTTACCTTTCCCTGCCCTCTTTTCGGGGCGATAGGTGGTTGTTGTTTGTTTATGGTTCGATGATGATGAGGAAATATCTGATTTATCTGAAACGGGCGAAATGCCCGGTCCATGCTTTATTCAGCCACAACCACAGTGGCGTGGCGGATGATCTTGTCGCCGATCTTGTAGCCTTTCTGGAAGACCCGGACGACGGTGCCGCTCTCCTGCCCTTCTTCGGGCGGGACCTGCTGCACGGCGTTCATGAACTGGGGATCAAAAGGCTGGCCCAGAGCTTCGATCTCTGCAATGTGCAGGGTCTCCAGCGCCTTGGCGGCTTTGTCCAGGGTCATGATGACGCCCTTCTTGTAGTTTTCGTCGGTGCAGTCGGCGTTGGCAGCCATATCCAGGGTATCCAGGATGCCCAGGATCTGGGTCACCGCGTGGCTGACGCCGTCATTGAACTTCATATCCGCTTCCCGCGCGGTGCGCTTGCGGTAGTTGTCATATTCGGCGGCGGTGCGCAGCAACTGGTCTTTCAGCTCGCCGTTCTTGGCTTCGGCGGCATCCAGCTTGGCCTGCACGGCCTCCAGCTCGCGGTTCTTTTTGCCGAACCAGTCCTTCTTTTCCTTTTCAGGCTTGCCTTCCGCCTTCGGCTCCTTGTCAGCCTGGGAGGCATCGCCCTGGACGGTCTGTTCGGCGGCGGTGTCGGGCGCAGCGGCCTGCTCTTCGGCGGTTTCTGCGGCCGGATTGGGCTTTTTGGTTTCGTTCGTAGAGCTCATGTCTGCTCCTCCTGCTTTTTACCGGACATCTGCTGCCCGAGTTTGGTTGCGAAATATTCAAGGACGGGGATCAGCTTCTGGAACTGCATTCGGTTGGACCCTACCAGCGCCACGGTGCCGGTCAGGCCGCCCCCCGCCAGATACCGTTTGCTGACCACGCAGACACCCGGCATTTCGGGGCGAACGTCCTCACCCAAGGTAGCGGTGAGTTTGTTGCCCTGGGGCTCGATGAGGGTCCGGGCCGCGTTGCTGTCGGAGAAGATCTCCAAAAGCAGGCCCAGGTTCTTGCGCACATCGGTCATCTGGGCCAGATGCTGCGCACCTTCGAAGTAGACCCGGGGGCTGGTGCGCACCAGCGCTTCGGCGGCTCGTACCACCGGAGCCAGGCGCGGCCCGGCGGCCTGCATCAGCTCGGCGCTGAGCGTATCGGTCACATCCTCCGGTACCACAAAGGTCAGGTTGCAGTTGAGCAGCGTGCCCAGTGTCTGGGCATCCGCCCGGGTGAATCCGTCCGCTACCCGGGCCACCCGGGTACGAACGCCGCCGGCGCTGGTCACAGCCAGCACGGCCGCGGTGTAGCGGCCTACCTGCACCACCTCAAAATGGGCAATGCACAGATCGTCCGACTGAGGAGTGCTGACCGCCGCGGCCAGGCCGGTGATCTCGGCCAGCGCCCGTGCGGCGCTCTGTGCCAGTTTTTCCGGCTCGGCATCCATGGCGGAGAAAAGTTCGTCGATGCGCTCCCGGCTTTCCCGGTCCAGCTCGGTGATCCCAGGCGCGCCCAGCAGGTGGTCCAGATAGTACCGATACCCTTGCGGACTAGGCACCCGGCCCGCGCTGGTGTGAGGCTGTTCCAGCAGCCCCAGCTTGGTCAGGGCTGCCATCTCGTTGCGCAGGGTCGCGCTGGAAAGGGCCATATCAAAGTAGTTGGCCAGCAGGCCGGAACCCACCGGCTCGCCGTCGGCCCCGTACAGGGCGACCACAGCTTCCAGAATACGCTGTTTGCGCCGATCCATTGCCATGCCGCCCACTTCCTTTCGTTTGTGTTTAGCACTCTCTGTTCCCGAGTGCTAAGTCTATTATATCCCACCTTCCCCCGCTGTCAAGGGGTTTTGCAGAAAAGTTTGAAAGTTTAACAGTTTTGACACAAAGCGACCCGCAGGCCTGCGCCCCTCTGCAAGGGCACGGGTCTGCGGGCCGTTTCGTCATTCTTCCATCCACTTTGCCAGAAAAGCCGCCGCAATGGAGAGTGCCGCGGTGGTCTGCTCATCCGGGGGAGCGTCCTTGGCGGTGCCCAGCAGCAAAACACCGCCTTCCACATCGCCCCGGGCCACGATGGGTGCGGCACACAGGATCTGGCGGTCGCTGCGTTCCAGTGCGCGCAGGCGGCGGTCGGGGTCCTCCGGGGCGGTGTAGGTGGTGCGCATGGCCAGCAGCTTTTGAATGGCGTCGGACACCGGACGGCCTTTCAGGTCCGCCTTGTTGGGGCCGTTGGCCGCCACGATGGCGTCCCGGTCACACACCAGCACCGGGCGGCGGAGATTCTTGGAGAGTACCTCCGCATACACACCCGAAAGCTGCCCCAGTTCCACCAGCGGGGAATACTTTTTGAACACCACTTCCCCGCCGGCATCGGTGAAAATTTCCAGCGCGTCGCCCTGGCGGATGCGCTGGGTGCGGCGGATTTCCTTGGGAATGACCACCCGTCCCAGTTCGTCGATGCGGCGCACGATCCCTGTTGCTTTCATACACATTCTCCTTGAACGTCTGCATGTTTGGTATTTGCTTCCTTGGCTGTTGGTATTGTCTGCATCCGCAGCCAAATTATACAAGGGACTTTGCGGTGGATTTGACCCGCACCGGGCGCCGTGCTAATATGAAGAAAAACGACCTCAGGAGGGCTTACCATGGAGTTGCTGCAGACCACCCTGTGCTATCTGGAGCGAAACGGACAGTATCTGATGCTGCATCGCGTAAAGAAGAAGAAGGATGTCAACAAGGATAAGTGGATCGGGGTGGGCGGCAAGTTCGAGCCCGGCGAGGACGCCCTGGCCTGCGCCCTGCGGGAAGTGCGGGAAGAGACCGGCCTGACCATGAACCGGCCGCTCTACCGCGGGGTGGTGGATTTCTTCTGCCCGCCCTGGCCTGCGGAACGGATGCACCTGTTCACCTGCAGCGACTTTACCGGCGAAATGCGCACCTGCGACGAAGGGGATCTGGAATGGGTAGACAAGGACAAGGTGTCCAGTCTGCCCATCTGGGAGGGTGACAAGATTTTCTTTGACCTGCTGGCCAAAAACGAGCCCTTCTTTCAGCTGGCCCTGTATTATGAAAAAGATGTACTGGTCCGCACCTGCCTGAACGGCCGGGACCTGCCACGATAAAGTTATCCACCGATCGGTTGAAAACAAACCAGCCCTGCGCGGCACGGACGCCGTACAGGGCTGGTTTTTGTTTCTTATCAAGAGAGGTCAGTCGGAAGTAGCGGTGGAAACAGCGGGTTCGTCGGTGGTTTCGCCGGAATCCCCCGTGTCCCCTTCCCCGGCACCGTCCTCGGCGGGCGTTTCTTCCGACGTGGTCTCATCGGCAGGCTCGGTTTCACCGGTGGTGTCTTCCGAAGGTTCAGCGGCAACGTCAGTACCCGAACCGGCGGCATCGGTCATGGTGGAATCCAGGTTATCCTGCACCAGTGCCTGGGGGTCATCGATGGAGCTGGTGGGCGCGGGAGCGGCCGAAACCTGGGCCTGGACCTGCATCTCGCTCTCCTGCAGGGCGCTGAGATACCACTGGCGGTTCTCACCCCGGCTGAACACGAAGTCCATATACTTGGTGGGTTCGGTGGGAGCCGTCAGGGACAGTTCACCGTTGGCACTGTTGCTGATGGTGGGGATGTAGCCCACGGTGACGTAAGTCTTGCCGCCCTGGGTCCAGATTTTTTCCACTTCCGGGGTATACTGGGCCACCGCACCGGTGACCGGCACCAGATAACCCTGGCGGTCGGCATCATAATTATAGATAAATTCTTCGGTCTCGAAGCTACCCTCTTCCAGAGGATAATCCGGTCCGAGAAGATTGGTCAGATAGGTATCGATCTCCAGCTGAGGCAAGATCAGCGAGCCGGTGGCGCTGTCGCGTTCGTAGTCATCCATGGTGCCGTCCTTCTGGGCCTGGTAAACAGTGCCCCAGATAGCCGCCTGACGGAACACGGAGGAATCCACCGCCGATACATCATCAAAGGGCAGAACGTCAAACATGACCAGGCCGTACACGCGGTCGGCAAAGCGTTCGCGGCGGTCAGAATCATCCAACGCGGCACGAATGGCGCCCACGCACCAGTTCAGCACGGTGAACAAACCGATCACCACCAGCACCAGCGCCACAACGCCCAGAATCTGACGGGCCAGGCGGCGGCTGTTGCGCAGTTGTTCCTCACGAGAATTTGCCATGTAGGGGTCTCCTTATATATATGAACGAAAATTCAGTTTGACAGGCACCGGCCGCACACAGGCGATGGCCATATCATGCAGTATACCACAAACGCCGCCGCTTTGCAAAGAGCCGCGGCGGCGTTTTTCGTTCATTTGAAAATTTTACTTGTTTTTATACATCTGCTCGTAGTATTTCTGATAGTCGCCGCTGGTAACGTGGGCCATCCAGTCGGGGTTGGCCAGATACCAGTCGATGGTGAGCACGATGCCCTTCTCAAAGGGAGTTTCGGGATACCAGCCCAGATCATTCTTGATCTTGGTGGGATCGATGCCGTAGCGGCGGTCATGGCCCAGACGATCGGCCACATGGGTGATCAGCTCTTCACTGATGCCTTCATCCTTCAGACGGTCATGCAGCTGAGCAATGACGGTCTTGACGATGAAGATGTTGGGGCGCTCGTTGTGGCCGCCCACGTTGTACACTTCGCCCACCTTGCCGTCGGAAGCCACCATATCGATGGCCTTGCAGTGGTCCATGACATACAGCCAGTCACGCACCTGCATGCCGTCGCCGTAGACCGGCAGGGTCTTGTGCTGCTTGGCGTTGTTGATCAGCAGGGGGATCAGCTTTTCGGGGAACTGATAGGGGCCGTAGTTGTTGGAGCAGCGGGTGATGTTGATGGGCAT